>CAYXDO010000097.1:0-41094 GCA_964463485.1 uncultured Myxococcales bacterium
TCTCGTGCGAATGCCGGGGTCCGAGCACGGCGCGTTGGCAAGCCGCTCTTGGTTTACTAGCAGCCTGCGGGGAAATTCAAAATCCAGGTGGTTTTGATCACTTGTGATTTTCGTCGAACGTCTGATCCGTCGATCAGCAACGTTGGTTACGCGAGAAACACGCCCCACGCCTCACCCGCACGAGCACGCGCTCGCCCACGAGATATCAACGAAGCTCGTACCGCGAGTCTTTTTCGTGGTTCCGGCTCTGCCGGGCTACGGGTAGTGCTATATTTCCGATTTGGTTGTCACAATCCAAATTCAATCTCCCGCAGGCTGCGAGCTAGTAGTAGTGCGCGGCCGGTGGCCGCGCTGTGGTCTCAGCATCGTCACGAACCGCTGGGGACCTGTACCCCTACTCTGCCGCTCGAAAATCGACTGAGACCGTCGTCGTTCGCCCAACCTCGATCTGCAAATGCTCGACGATCGTGCTCGTCACCACCGGCTCGATGAGTGTGATCGGATCGACCGGACCGAGCACGAGCAGCGACACGGACAAGTCACCCGCAGGCCTCAGCCGCGGGAGCAACAACCGCCCCGTCGCGCAGCTCGTCGAGGTCGCCGTGTCGAGCCGCTGCACGACCCTCGCCCGAACCGAGCGGCCGCCCAGCGCCACACAACCGGCCGCCGCCGTGGTGCCATTCGCCGTCCACGTCGCGAGAAGTGATCCGCCTTCGAACGTGGGTGAGAACAAGTCGAGCGTGGGCGGCTCCGCACGAGCCTCCGCTTCGACCACGACCGTCGGGATCGAGTTCGTCGCGACCACCGATCCGCGATCGTCGAATAGACGCGCGATCACTTCGTAGACGCCTGGCGGGAGCTCCGTGACTTCGGCCTCACCGTCTACACACGGCGCGCTCGCGTCGAAGCTCGCTCGCGAGGCTGGCCCGCTCGTGAGCGACATCGTTTGAGCACCAATCAAATCGCAGCCACGAGACGGAGAGTCCCCTTCGATCACCCAGCGAACGCGGATCGAGCCAAGACCTGACGCGACCCCGGCAAATTCGAATCGAAGCTGCACCTGGGTCTCCTTGCCGGACTCGACCGTGGCGTTCGTGCGCTCTTCGAGCACCTCGACACCTTCGATCTGGAGTCGAGCGAAGACGGGATATCTTTCTGGGAGTAGGCGCTCGAAGCGTTGCGGGCTCTCGTCGCATCCAACCACCCGAGGCTCCCCGCCGATGGCAACCTCGACCGATCCAAAGCCAGCCTCTCGACAGTCGATGAGAGAACCCGTCGGGTCGACGACGGTCCAAGCCACAGACAGGGCGCCCGTGGGCACGTCGGAGGGAGGATCGACGGTCTGGTCGCCGCCGCAGGACAGGCCCAACCCCATGATGACGGGGAGCGCCCCGAGCCTGCGTCGCATAGCCCAATCGTACAGACCGCTCCCCGACCTCGGCCGCCGACGAATGGCCGACACGCTGTCCCTGAGCCTTGGCCTTTCGGGCCTAAGCCTTTCGGGCCTGCGCCTCTCCGCCACCACCTGGCCACCGACTTTTCGTCTGCGGACGCATTCGACCCAACCCATGCATGTCGAATGTCGCACAACCGCTCCGTGCGCTCACTCCCGCGCCTCATGTACGAAAAGACCTCCCTTGCTTGTGGTCCGAGGAGTCGGCGAACTGGAAGCATGCACCGCGCTCCATCTCGAGCCACGACGGCCGCCTTTGGTGTGCTCTGCCTAGCCCTGCTTCGGGCCGACAGCTGCTACGACTCCGCGCTGGGCGGCCGAGGTTGCCCAGCGATCGAGATCGAGCTGACGATCGCAGGCGGCTCGATGTCGATCCCCGCCTGCGCACGCGCCGGGCTGCTCTACACGATCCGCCACATGGAAACGTTCCAGTTCGTCGGGCTCGACACGAACCTCGTGAACGTCACGCCCATGACGGACAGCTCTCCGCTCGGTTGGTTTCAAATCACATCGACGGGCAACGCGTTCACGTTCCAGCAACACAACTTCGTCATCGACTTCAGCCCCCGCGGCGTAGGGCCCGGGTCCGAAGACTACGACGGGCAAGTCGAAGTCCGCGTGACCTTCGTGGGCGATCCAACGCCCGTCGATTGCTCGAGCGCCCTGACGCGCGGTGAAGCGGCTCAACGCATCGAAGACTCCATCGCGAGCTGGCTGGAGCGCTGCGTTCCGGAGCTGACGATCACCGAAAAGAAGCGCCTGGCCCACCGCTACGGCCTCTGGAGCGGTTCGGCGCTTCAAGATCCGGCGCTGCCGTTCAACGGGACCACCGCCGCCGCGTGCGCCTGCGACATCGAAATCATGCCGTGCGGCTCCACCGATCCGTTCGTCGATCTGCCGAGCTGCAACGCGATCCTGGAAGGCTCCAGGCCCATCGGATCGGCCTGCTCTCGAAGCGAAGATTGCCTCGGCGGAGTTTGCGGGACCGACTGCAACGACCGCTGCCAAGCCTTGGCCCAACTCGGGGAGACTTGCTACATCCCCGCGACCGACGAGATCTTCCACTGCGCCCCAGGCCTCTTCTGCGATTTCGGACAGGCCGACCCCGTGTGCGCGACCCGTGCCGTCGACGGCGAGGCCTGCTTCGGTCGTCCTTGCGTTGGAGAAGACAGCTTCGTGTTCCCTCGAACCATCTGCGATACCTCCGATTGGACCTGCCGATTCCTAGGGCGACTTGGCGATGCCTGCGACGTGACCCCCTGCCATGCCATCTACGACTGCGACCAGGCCACCCTCGTGTGCGTCATGCGACCGGGCGACGGCGAGCCCTGCACCATCGAGACCACCGGCGGAACGACTCCCGAAGACTACTCATCGGAAGTTTTTCAGAGCTCCGTCGTGTGCCGCATCGATCCCAATCACCCCACCGCAGGTGAGTACTGCACTCAGACCGGCCCGACCTCGGCCGAACGGACATGCCTTGGGCTTCCGGGCTTTGGAGATCCCTGCGGAATCGGCGAAGGCCTCTCGGCGCGATGCACGAACGGTACGTATTGCGACGCCATCGACCCGCAAAACCTCGCGCCCGTCGCCGGCACCTGCCAGTTCGGTTTCCCGCTCGGGGCAGCATGCGATAGCTACACACTCGCCGGTCTAGGCGACCCGTGCGCAGAGGGCGATTGCTTCGCCGGTCAGTGCACACTGATCTGTTTGCCCTGACTAACTCCGCAGCCAGGTAAACCTGCGAGCTTACAGTGGGCGTGGCCCGTCGACTGTCGACCCCATACTCACCGAAGAACCGTTGCCGTCGCCGTCGCCGAACTCATGCATGACGGCAGTTTTCTAGGCACTTTCGGTCGAGTCCGGCACCGCTCGTTCGCACATATCGCTCGGCGACACAGCGACAGCGACAGACAACGACAACGACAACGGTTCTGACAATGCCTGATTCGAGCGACTTCTCAGCAACCCGCCAGATGACACAGCCGTGTTAACTCACTCGTCGACGGACGTCGACGGCGACGCCTCCTTTCCCTATCATGACCTCCCTTGGCCTTTCGTTTGCGATCGCTGCTTGCCCTCTGCTGCGGGCTGTCGAGCTGCCTCGAACCCCCGCTGCGCTCCACTCGGCCTCCAGACTCCGCACAGACACTCATCCTCAGCTACGAGAACGAGCCCACCTTCGATGCCTCCTCCGATGCCTTCGATGCCTTCGATGCAGTGGCGTTCGGCGCGCCATTTGGCCAGCTCGCGCTGACGAAGACCGACAATCGACGCGTGGTGCTGCTCGCGTTCGAGTCGACCCTCGAGGAGCTCGGGCTCGAGGCGGGTTCGATCCAGCCTCGGTCCGAAGGGGCCCACCTCCCTATTCCTCTGCTCGCCCTCGAGGCTCTGGACCCCGGGGATTGGTCGGAAATCGACCCCGACGATTCGTCCGCCTTCCGCCTCGTTCGAATCCTTCCCATGAGCGGAACGGAGTGCGCCGAACAGTCATCCTGCTTCTCCCAACGAACGGACTCAGCCTGCCATCGGTGCCCGAACCCTCCTCCGATCGTACCCCCAGACTGCGACGTGGTCGAACCTGCTCGTCCTCGAATCCCATGCCCATCAGGATGGCATCGCGATAACTCCGGCGAGTTCGAGGCGTGCGCCGCTCACGCTGTCTTCGAACCCTGTCCGTCGCCGTTCATTCGAGTCCCCGGAGACGATCGATGTTTTCGCGTCGGACGCGAGTGTCTCGATCGATTCCCGAGCGGCCTCGGTGGCTCGGTCGCTTACGTCGATGCGAGCGCGACGATGGGGGACGGCTCCGCGGAGCGACCCTTTGCCACCCTCGACGAAGGTCTCGGCTCCGGGGCGTCGGTGATCGCGCTCGCGACCGGCCGGTACTCTGCGTCCGTACCCATCGCGTCACGAACGCTCGTCGGGACCTGCGCGGAGCAGGTGGAGCTCTCCGACGCGACCATCGACGGCCTCAGTCAGCTGGAGAGTCTGACCTTGCGGTCGAGCACCGTCGCTTCCTCGGCCAACGTGACTCTTCGGGGAGTCGTCGTCGGGGGCTCGACCGTGGCCGAAGCGCTGAGTGTGTTTGGAGCGCTCGAGGTCGAGGGATCCGAATCACGCGGGTTGGTCGCGACACATGACGGGAGCGAAACGACGATTCGGCGGTCCGCAATTTCCGGGGGGTTGCGGTCGAAGGGCGAGCTCCTCGCCGAGGACTCCGAGCTGACCGGATTCCTCGATCTTCGACGGCGCACCGTGCGACTCAGCCGAATTTCCTGTTTTCACTGCCAACTCAAAATCAGGAATGCTCGACTGGAAGTGGAGGACAGCGAGCTCGACGGGCTCCATGCGCTGGGGTCGGAGAACCCGCGCGGTTTCGTCGTGAGCGATTCGACCGTGGCCATCGCCCGCTCCACTCTGCGAGACATGATCGGCGAGGTCGAGAGGAGCTCCGTCCAGCTCCAAGACACCGTCCAGCTCGAGAGTCCCTGGATTGGCTGGTACCTCCGAGACACCGAGTTTCGAGTCGACCGCGCGGCGTTCGTGGGCGGCGCGGGATCATACATCGACCTCGCCAGGGGGTCAGCGATGATTCATGATCTCGTCGTCCTGGGTTTGAAACAGCCGCTGTGGGGAGCGATTACACTCGCAGAGGCGCCCGTCGTCGCAGCACGGTGGAGAGTATCGACGACCGATCCGGTGAGCTACGGCGTCGACTTGGTCGCGAGCGAGGTGGAGCTCAGTGACGTCGTCGTGTCTGTGACCGGTTCAGCGCTGACTTTGAACGGATCAGCCGGCACGATCTCGAGAGCTCGAGGCGAAGGTGGTCGACATTTCCTCACCGTCATCAGCAGCACGGTCGCGCTCTCAGACCTGTGCTTGCGAGGACAACTCGAACGCTCGCTCCACTTCGTCCGTTCGAACATCAAGCTCGCGCGCGCCGAAGTCGTCGATTCCGCCGACGGGATCTTGCTGCGAGACGAAGACTCCAAGCTCGAAGGGATCGACGTTCGGATCTCGGGTGCTCATCCGGCAGCAGAGTGCTCGATCGGGGAGCTCTGCGAGGGCGCGGCGGTGGTTGCTCGCAAAGCCCACTTGCGGCTCTCTCGATTCGAGCTGACAGGAAATGTCTTTGGGGCGATCGCAGACCGACTCGCCGGCCCATTCGGCGTGCGAGCGGAGCTCGGCATCGAGTTGGAGTCCGGTCACGTGTCGGAAAACGGAGTTGGGATCAGCATCTATGATGCGGAAGCGGAGTACGACCCGCGACGCTTGCTGGAGAACGTGTTGTACGAGGGCAACGGAGTCAGCCTGTTGTGGAATCGCTGAACGGGCGATTTGTCCATTTGCGGTGAGCGAAGCGAACCTGCCCGGTCGGACTAACTCCGACCGGGTGCCGACAATTTCACCTCGTTCCGCTCTGATCTACATACGCCTCGATCTCGGCAGGAGTGTAGTACTCGCGCTTCTTTTGTTCTACCGCGTCCGCCGGAATCTGCTCGTAAAGCCAGCTCCGGTACTCGGAGAGACCTAGAGCGCAGCCGAGGTCCAGGGCATACTCATCGGTCTGTCGCTCGTACTCACTCACGTCCGAGATCGCATACCACAACGCAAACGCCGCCAGCGTCTGCGCGTCCTTCTTGCTGTAGTCGAGGATGTGCTTGAGCTCGTGCGTGAGGATCGCACCTACCGCGCGACCGGAGGGAGGCTCTTCGAGGAGCTTCGGATTGAGCCAGATTTCGTAGTCGCGCTCGAGCGGCGGGCGCTCCAGCGTCGTGAGATCGAGGTTGGCCGTGAACATCACCGCCGGGCCCAGGTCCTTCTCGATCAGTCGGATCGGGGCCGCCTCCAACTCCGGATAGAACCTCGCCCGCGCCGCGGAGAGAGCCGTGTCGACGCTCATGACGCCAGACGGAGGCGCGGCCACGAAGACCTCGTCGCACCGCTTGGCCGCTTCAGGCGGAGCAGAAGCGCACGCCGCGACGAACAGGCCGCTCGCGCCGGCGCAAACCAGCTTTCCCTGCAAGGAGTCGCGCTCAGGTCGCGATCGACGCGCTCAGGTGTGCTCGTCGAGGTTCGTACCGCCCCACTCCACGACGGTGTACCCACGTCGAGTCAGCTGGGCGAGCTGGGGAGCCCCCACCGCTCGTGGCTCGGCGGTTCGCATGAACACCATGAACAGCCGAATCGTCGTGTCCGGCTCCGGAGTCACACTCATCTTCGCGTAGGCCGCGTACTCCGACTCGGGGATCAGCTGGACGAGGCTGTATGGGTTGCGTCCGAGCTGCGCGATCCAATACGAGACGAAGTCGGTCCGTTCTTTGGCGTTGAGCGCGTATGCGTCCGCGACTCGGTCGAGGAACGACTCGGCCTCTTCGCCACGCACGAGGTGAGCCTGATTCGGATCGATCTCGAAGCCCTTCTTCGACGAGCCCTCCCAGAACAGGTACCCATAACGTTTTTCGGTCATGGGATCGAACAGAGTCCCTTCGGGGCTGGCCTTCATGCGCCACGTACCCTCGTTCGACTTCGGATACTCAGCGATCAGCTCTCCGTCGAGCTTCACGGAGACCGTCACGTCCTGCACCGCCTGGGGGTAGACGTAGATCACCGGCTTGCGGACGGTGAAGATCGGTCCGTGCTCACCGAAATCGAGCACGGTGACCTCGCTGCAAACCGCGATCGCTCCGCGTGACGAGGCGTCGTTGGAGAACGCGAAGATCGTGGGCAGCGGATCCTTGTCCCCGTTGACGACGAGCAGCGATCGCTTGGCGTCGACGTCGTAGCCGGCGTTGGTGAGCTTCTGGAGCTGCTCGGGATCCTTCACGACGCTGGCCAGCGATTTCGTGACCCACTTGCCGTCCTTGAACGGTCCGCCCTCCAGGCTGATTCGCTTGCCGCCGAGCACGGTGTCCTCGACGTGAATGCCGTGATTGGCCGCGCGCATCGAGCGAGTCCGAGGCTTGAACATCGCCGGATCGAGCGTGAGCTCCTTGCGATCTTCGGAGAGAGTCACGGAATACAGGCCGGAGATCGACGGCGGGATCGCGTCGCCGAGCTGCGTGGCGAGGGGCTTGGTGGGCTTGAGCGCAGAGCCGTGCGTGACCGACCGGCCGAGCTGTTTCGCGAGCTCGCTAGCCCCTTTTTCGAGCTCGGGTCGCGAGAGGAAATCGTTGTCGTTCTTGTCGACGCTGAAGTCGACGAGCTTGGCGATGTTCTTCTCGGTCGGCTTGATCTGGTGCTGAGTCAGGATGTCTTTGGCGACCTCCAGCGTGAGCTGGCGGCCTTTGATCGAAATCGTCGTCATCTTCGTGCCCTCGGGTTGGGGCGAACGTATGCCCCAAAGCACCATGACTGGCAAGCCCGCGCCTTCCATGGGCCCAGACAGCACCTGGCGGCCAAATCGGGTCGTCGAGATGTCGCCTCGACTCATCCAAGCGAAAGAGGCAAGCCCGCAAGCCCGCACCTTCCACTTGCCCAGCCGCGACCACTCGAGGTGAGGTGCGGCGGTGCGGCTGACGAGCGAAGCCGAGCGCCTGCTTTCACGAGCAGGCGCAGCGCCTCGCCCTCTCGAGGCACGCCCAGACGCCTCTCGGTCCAGATCGACCTCTCCTTCCGTAGACACCTTCGAGCGACCCAGGCCCTTCGAACGAGAGCGCGATGGGCTCGCTCCTGATCAGAAGGCCGAGGTCACGAGCTCCGGGAGTGAATCGTCACGGCGATACTTCGGGGTCTATTTTCCAGACGGTCGTCAACTCACGGGCTGGGATTTGCTCGACGGATCGGCCAAGGCCGCTGGGATGGGCCACCTCGCCGAGTTTGCGCGGTTCGACGTCGCGTGTCTCTTCGCCTTCGCGATGGCCCGTGGCCTGAAGCTCTCGGACGAGGAGCGCACTCACATACTCACGGACCCACCGTTTGGCGCGATCGACGGCGCCCTCCTCGGAATGATCCCGAGAGACGAGCTTCGGCGAGCCCTCGACACGCTGGTCGACGCGGAGCTCGCGAAGCACTGGCTTTCGGTCGCCGACGTCGGAACCGGAAGCTCCAACCCATTCGCATCCACCGCCGACCCATTGGTCAAGCGGGCGCTCCACCCGACCTTCGTCTCTGAAACCGAGCGAGCGAACGGCAAGGACGACGAGCTTTGGACTCGCCTTCAAAGCGGAGGTCCCGAGGTCGACGAAGAGCTTCGCGCTCGCTTCGTGGATGGCCTCGTGCGTGAGTTGGAGACCACCTCACCCGAGTTGGGCGGAAAGATTTCGCTCGCGCACACCGACGAGAGTTTGTCAGGCGACGCTGCCCGCGTGCTCCGCGCGGCGCTCGCGCGCGCTCGCACGCTCCGCCTCGAGGATCCCGACCGGTCGAGGGTCCCTGCCCAGAATCTGGTGCGAGCGCTCGCTTCCCCGAGCGAACGAACGGCCGCGCTCCTGACTCGCCTCGAAGAAGGCCTGGTCGCCCGGGTGGCCCGGCGTGCCGAAGGAGTTGCCAACTTTCACCTGAGACGAGCTCCTACCAGACCCGGCGACGCGCTCCTCGATGCGCTCGAGAAAGTGATTCCAAAGTCCGCGGCGCTGCGACGGGACGTACGATCGATGCTCCCTGCTGCGATCGAAAAGGTCATGTCAGCGTACTCACGCGACGGCTCGATAGACGCGAGAGCCGCCGCGAAGGCGCTCGGCCCGGCCGCCGCCGATCTTCTCTTCGCGGTCGCGGACGACCTCGGGCCCGCGCGTGGAGCGCTCGACCCATTTCATGGGGAGCTCGTGGGCGCGATGCTCGCGCCCCTTCACACACTCGATCCTTCCGCGGCACGAAACGTGGTCTTCGGCGATCGACTCGAGGCGCCGAAGATCCCTTTTGCCTCCCTCGCGGGATTTCTGCTCGTCGACGCTCCGCCCTACCTCGAGCTCCTCGCCACCGCCGTCCGAAACAGAAACCTCGAGAGCTTCGGACTGTATGACCGCGACCAAAAGCTCAGAGGCCAGGGCGTTCGATTTCTCGAGTCCCTCAAAGACCGATTGGACCTCCTCGGCGGATCGAGCCCCGGCGCCGACGCCGCGAACATCGGATCGGCGCTGCTCGACGAGCTCGCGTCGTGTGTCGACGTCAAGGGTCGGCTGGACGTCGCGAGAGTGTATGCCGAGAAGGGCGAGCTGGCGGGCAGACTCACCGCGATCATGACACTCACGGTCGACGGCAAGCTCCAGAGCAAAGAGCTCGATCCCGACACGGCACTGCCCAAAGCTCCGACGAGGCTCGCACCCGACACTCTCGCCGCGATCGGACGCGGCCCCAAGGACGTCGCCCAGAGAAAACGCATGCCGGCTCTAGACGCCATCTCTGCCGAGGTGAGTCGCACACTCGGTGCGAAATCGGGTGCGAAATCGGGTCCCCCGCTCGCCGGCTGGAAGGCCGTCGTGCTTCAGCACCTCTTCCCGACCACCGTGGGTATGGTCGACGCGCTCGTCGAAAATGGACTTCAAAAAGACCGATTCAAGGTGATCGGCAAGAGTTACTCGACCTCCGACTCGGCGTTCGGCGCGCTAGAGGGTCGGGGCATCGCGGTGGATCCGAGGTCGCGGGCCAACGACGCGGTCGGATCCGACGCGGCCGCTACGTTGGCACGAATTGCCGAAGACCAACTCGGAGCCATGTTCTCCGACGTCACGAACGAAGAGCTCGAGAGTCCAAGCTCCAAACCCCGATTCTTGCTGGTCGACGAGGGGGGCAACCTCGTCAGCACACTCCTCGAAAAATTTCCGAGGTACGCGCGTCTTTGCGCAGCGATGGAGCACACCGAGCGAGGTATGCAGCGGCTCGACGCGTGGCAAGCCGAGCACGGCCAGCTCCCGCTCGTCGTCGTCGACATGGCCCGGTCCGTCGCGAAAAAGAGCGGCGAGAGTCCCATGATCGGAGAGAGTGTGGTCTTCTCCGCGGAGCAGGAGCTTCGCGACGCCGGCGTGAGTCCGCCGGCGAAGAGAGAGGCGACCGTGCTCGGCTACGGCGCGGTGGGCCGATCCGTCGCGGCCGCCCTGAAACGGAGAGGTTTCGAAGTCTTCACCTTCGACCCGCGCCCAGAAGCGCGAAAACAAGCCAAGGCCGACGGCGTCGCCGCTCCCACGGGACCCAACGCCAGAAGGGAAGCGCTCGCCCACGGCCACATGGTGTACTCATGCACGGGCCGCACCTCGATCGAACCCCGTGAGCTCGCATCCATGGTGCCCAACGGCGCGGTGTTGGTAAACGCAGGCTCGGGAACGCACGAGCTCGGAGTCAGCGGCCTCGCCACGGAGGAGCTCGCCGCGCGCACGGCCCAAGAGGGATTGAGCGCCGACGGGTCGTCCGTCGTGCCGTTCGGAGATCGGGTCGTCGCGACCGGTAAGTTTCGAGCCCCCGGAGAGCACCGACATCTCGTCTTCGTCGACGAGGCGGTCGTTCGAGGGAAGAAGCAGAAGACCGAGCACCTGGTCTTACGAGGCGGCGCCGTCGTCAACATGACCCGGGACATTCCTCCTGAGTACGTGCAACTCACCCGCGCGCTGGTGCTCGCGTCGGCCCTCCAAGCGGCGAAGGAGACTCGAACGGGCGTGGTCCCGCTCGATCCCACGCTGGCGAAGGTCGCCGTCGACGCCACCGCCAAAGAGCTGAGAAAAAAGGGACTTCCTCCGCTCGACCACCCCGATTTCAGGGAGTGCGACAACTGGGCGTGAGCCTCGGGTCCCTAGCTACTCCCTGGAACCCCCTGGACCGCAGGCAGCTCGCTCTGACCCTGGGACCACAACACCTAGCTCGGCTTGAGTCTTACGCACGCGACCTCCGTGGCTACGTCGCTCGAATCGGGTCCCACCAACTCGTGCAAGACAGGCTCTTGTCCTAGCGGGGCCGTGGGCACAACCAGAGGCAACCACCAGTTTGGACGTCCCGATCGGCGCCAAGATCTGGCGATTTCTAGCGGATCGGACTACAAAGCCGCCGTGTCGAATCTCAGCCTAGGTAACGACGATTTCCGGAAGCTGCCGAAAAAATGCTTGCCGATGCCGGTGCGCTTCACGACGCCCGACGGTATGACGGCTCCGCCTACCTGTCCGGGTATGCTATCGAGGCGTCGCTGAAGAGCGTTCTGCTTTTGGAAGCGCTCGCCCACGCGGCCACTGCTCGGACGTTGTCCGATCTGGCCAGAGCGCTTGCCCAATCAGGTTCGGCGACGGGTATTCTAGGCTCCTCCGCAAATACGGTCATTCGAGCATTCCGACAGCAAGTCAGCCATGACACGAATAAAGTAGTACTCGCCCTACTTCAGAAGCGAGGAACTGTCATTCGGCTGCCTTTGATCTGCTCAGGCCTGACCCGTCGCTACTTGTCTCAGGGCTGGCCTAGCATGACTGCGCATCTCAACTGGCATCCCGAACACCGATACCGCGCACCCGGTCGCGTGACCGCTCAAAGTCGCGCCGACAACTCAATAATGCGGCCTCTATGGTATCTCGAGTGATGAGTGGCATGAGAGCCGACGGGCTCCTTCGATGAGCACGCCGAGACACTTCGACGAGGCTCAGGCGCTCGCGCGTGATGCGTTCCTGGGTTGGACCAAACGCGTGAACACGGGGGGCGGCAGGCAGCTTTTGATCGACGATGTCCTGGGGCGGATTTCGATCGCTTTATGGTCACCTTTTCCAAAGAAAGCAGCGCTGAAGCTGCTCGATGACGAGATGAAGGGGGCTGCGGGACCCTTCTGGAGTGGATCCGTATACAGAGTGACGTCGGCCGAAGGTTCGGCGTGGGAACGAATGTGGGAAAGCGCAGTGTTCCTCGACAGAGAATCGAGAAACTTGAAAGTTCTCGAAAAGCCCCTCAGCCGCCTGCATTGGTTCGACCCACCCCGGCCGATCGAGTCGAAACCCAAGGATACTCGAACCATCGCTTTTCTCTCCTTCAAGGGCGGCGTTGGGCGAACGACGGCACTTGCAGCGTTTGCTATCCAGCGAGCGCGGAGCGGTGAAAATGTGGCAGTCCTAGATCTCGATCTCGATGCCCCAGGTGTGGGCAGGTTGCTTTCGGACGACGCTCCTAGAGCACAAGCTCCGTATGGAGTCGTCGACTTTCTTCTCGAAGCGCCATGGATCGACGACATCGATTTGAACGAGTACGTGCATCGCTGTGCTCGACCTCAGGTGACGGAGACAGGTTCCATATCTGTCATTCCTGCGGGCACGCTCAATGATAATTATCTGCCGAAGATTGCACGCGTGGAGCTCAACTCGGAGCTCGAGGGACCTGGCGCGAGGTATGGATTTTCAGCGTTGCTCGAAAAAACACGTAACATGGCCCCTCGCCCGGCCTGGATTCTCATCGATGGCCGAGCTGGCCTATCCGAAGCGGCCGGATTGCTCCTGAGTGGGATCGCAGATCTCCACGTCATCGTGGCAACGGCGAGCGAGCAATCCTACGACGGTTTGGCTTTGACGATTGAACACATCGGCGCTCGGCGGCTTCGCTCCGGGGACGAGACGACCCAGGCCGAAGTTCTAATCGCTCAGTCGATGATACCGGACGACAGCGTGGTCGGTCGCCTCGTGCAGGAACGCTTCGAGGAGCGCCTGGAGGACATCTTTCGAGCTCGCTACTACGCCAAAGATCCCGACACGGACGAGGATCGATGGTGGAGCCTCGCGGACATGGACAGCTTGGAAGCACCTCACCGACCGGTCCCTTTGGGCTACAAGGGCAGATTCGTGTCCTTCGAGCGCATCGATGAGATCGCAGACGATCTAGTGAACGAACGAGACTACGCAGCACTCGGTGACCGTATCCTTGGAGTGTTTGGCGCAGCCACTCCAGACATGGAGGACCCCGGTGACGAGACTGACGAATGAGCGACGTGTAGAGCTTCTTCAGCTCCTTAGTTTCGATCGAGGCCACGTCGAGCCGAACGGCGGACAGGCGCTTGCGAGCCACTACCCGATCAAAGAGCACCTCCAGGCCCTCGAGCCAGATGTCGTATTCGTTCTCGGGCCACGCGGCTCCGGGAAATCCAGTCTGGTCATGTCCATATCATCCCCCGAACACCGGGCTGCACTTGCTCGATTTGCGGGCGTGAGGCTGCCCGGTGGCGGGGGCGTATGGGCTCGAGGATATCCGTATGGGGCGCTTGGGCCTTCGTCCCGGGCGTGGGAAGATTTTGCACGCAATAGTCATTCAGCGCCACTTCAAATGCTGTGGCTCTCCATCCTCGTTCGCTGTCTCGATAGCCAACTCGATGACCCAGCGAAAGGGCAGCTTCGAGAGCTTCTGGCTGCGCCGAGCGGACCTGACGCCCTCTACACGGCAGGAAAAGCCTCCGCCGCGATCATCGAGCAGGTCCTTGATGAGTTGGATTCGAAGCTCCGCGAGAAAGGCGCTCCGCTTTTCGTGACTTACGACGAGCTCGACGCGCTGTTCTTCACCGAGTGGGCTACGATGATGCGCGTCATTCAGGCGCTGATGGGCATGTGGGCCGGATATTATCGGCGGTGGCAATTCATTCGGCCGAAATTCTTCGTCCGCACCGATCTATTTACGGAGTCCGCGCAGCTGAGCACCTCAGACATTGCCAAGATGTCGGCACGCCGGGTCGACCTTCATTGGAGCTCACGCAATCTCTATGGAGCGTTGTTTCACCATATCATGTCTCGCGACCAGCTCCTCGAGGACTATTTCGATGCCGCGCTCCCCACCAAGAAGTTCGAAGGCCTCGGAGAGCTTCCACAAGGCGTGAAGGAAAGCGACTTCGAGCCTGCCGTCAAGAGACTTTGCGGTGCATATATGGGAGCCAGCTCGAACAAAGGCCACACGCTCACTTGGCTGATTCGAGCAGTGCGCGACGGAGCAAACCATGCTTCGCCGAGGAATCTAGTGCGGTTGATCGAGCACGCAGCCATCATCGAACAGGAGCGGCCCAGAGTCGGTACACACTCTCAACTTCTCCACCACGTCTCACTTCGAAAGGCGTTGACGAGAGTATCGGAGGAACACGTCCGAGAATCGATGTCGAGCGAGCATCCCTGGCTTTACGGTCTTCGCGAGAGACTCGCCGCATCCCGAGAGGTACCTTGGGAGCGGGGAGAGTTGGAGCAATGTCTAGGTGAAAAATGGGAAGCGCCTTGGTCAGCAAACTCAGAAGGGGGCACGCGCCCCCCAGCGAGCACCGAGGCGGAGCTCCTCGATCATCTTCTGCAATTAGGCATATTTCGCGAACGAAAGGTGGTGGATAGATCCCGCCGCCGCGACCGGCCATATCTGGGAATCGATGTGCCGGATCTGTACCTCGAGGGACTCAGACTCATTCGTCGGGGTGGCGTCGCGCGATCATAGTTCGTGATCGAGCACTCGCGAGGGGACCTTGGTGCCGACTCCGCTGGACGCGCCCGGTGAGTCAACGCCACGAGGCCTCCAAACTCAGCGTGACTCGCTCTTCGTTCACTTCGCCGGATCCGCGACTCACAACCCACTCGTCGTCGTAGACAAGCTCGACCTCGAAGGTTCCGTTTGGAAGCCGCTTCACCAACTCGACCCGAGGCGGCTCCGACGCGAAGTCCACGCGCCTCTCGTACGAGTACGAGCCAGTTCCACCTGGCCTCGCCCGAAGCCGGAGCTCGAACCGGCTCGGTGCGAACACGCAGCGAATCGACACGCGATCCTCGGCGCCCGCCTCGAGCCCTAGGTACGCGCACACGCGGCCCCTCGGCAAACGCACCCGCGCCTCCCCGGAAGTCGGCGGAAGCTGGAGCTCGATCCGCTGAGCGCTGGGAGGTTGTTGCGGAAAGATGACGATCGGAAACTCCCACCTGGCGCGCCCGCGGCGCTCTTCGATCGAAACCGAGAGTCTGTGAGGGCCGGGAACCAGGCCGCGCATGACGAACTCACCCGAGGAGCCCGGGGCCGCATACAAGGAATCGACACGGACGCTCGTGGATCCCCACTCGATACTCTCCGCGACCAATCGCCCGTCCAGTCGAACCAGCCGATCGAGCTCCAACACTCCATCCGCTCTGGCCTCTGCGAGCGATCTGGCCCCATAGCCAAGCGCAACCACACTCACCTCGCGTTGACCCGCGCTCGAAGTCTCCACCTCGAGCCGTCCGTCGAGATCAGCGTCTACCGACCCCCGCGCTCCGTCTTCAACCACGAGTCCGCGAGCCCCGGGAATGGCCAAGCCAGTCTCTGCGTCGATCACCCGAAAGCTCCTCTTCCTCACGTTGGTGCGACTCTCGGGCGCCAAATCTCCAGTCTCGGCGGCCTCCGAGCTCTCCGAGCTCTCCGGAAGCGCGTGCAGAACGAGCGTCCCCACTTGCGAGACTTCGACGACGAAGGGCACCGCGCTGCGACCTTCGCGGATACTGAGCTCGTGCCGACCCCGTCTGAGGGGCGGGATCAGAAGATGCCCCTTTTGTACGAGGAGCGGGACCTCGGTGCCCGACTTGCCCCGAGTCAGCTCGAGGCGGGCGGACCCGAGCTCGCCGAGCGCGCGCACCTCAAAACGCCCCGTCAGAACCGGAAGCACTCCGTCCTCGGGAAACACACGGACAAAGCTCTGAGCGCACTTGAGCGCCCAACCGTCCGAGGACGCCAAAACGACCAAGATCGCGAACACCACCTCCGCAAATTCCAGAACGCGACGAGTATGGCGAGAAGTCATGTCCGACCCCAAACCTCGTATGCTTCATTTGCCTTTGTGAAGTCCATCGCGACTTCCAAGACGGATCTCGGGCGCCACTCCGACCTCATACTCGAAGCTGCACGTGCTGACCAATCAACTCTACTCCCTGGGACCGCAGCATACCGGGACCGGGACCCGGACCCGGACCCGGACCGGGACCGGGACCCGGACCGGGACCCGGACCGGATGGAGCCGAGGCTCTAACTCCCACCGATCGGCATTGGTCCCGGCTCCGGTCCCGATCCGACCCGCAACCAAACCCGGAACCAACACCGGGATTCGAGATCGGAGATACGACCTGGGAGACGGCATCTCCAACATCTGAGTTGCCGCCCCCATCAGCTCGCGCCCAGAAGCGTCGCGTGAGCATCAGCCGTATAGACCGGTCCCCTGTCATGAATGGACCGTTGGCCGAGTGGACTGGGAGGTTGCCAATGACGCTGTGCTCTGCGACACCCAAAGCGCGATGGTCGACAGTGTTTGGCAGGCTCGCGTGACCCGGGACGCGAAACTCATTCGGCGCATGGGCCTAGCCAGTCTGGGCCTCGCTCTCGGTTGCGGCCCGAGCGTCGTTCCGGTCTTGCTTCCGCCTGTTTCTCCGGCCGCCCGAACCGCGGTGATCTCTGTCTCTTCGGAGCGAAGCCGACAGGTGCAGGCAGTCGACCTGCGCGACGACGGGCCGACTCGTTTGGAGTCTGACGGGGAGTTCGTGCTTCATGTGCTCGTCTATCCGCATGCACCCGAGGTGCTGCGTACGGGCACGGGAGAAATATCGGACGAGTCTGGCCAACTCATTCCTCGTCCCATGCGGACGTGGCAGTACGCGAGCGCGACAGAAGGCTGGCAGGCGATCGATGAGCTCCCGCGAGGGCTCGCCGAGCTGAGAGTACGACTGACGCCTACCGAACCGATCGAAGGCAGAGTGCGCCGCGTCGAGTCTGGCACCGACTTTTCGTGCGCTCTCGAACGAGATGCACGGGTGTCGTGCTGGGGATTGAACTCACAAGGCCAGCTCGGACGCATGAGCCCTCCGGTGATTTCTGCGACGCCGCTCGTCGTCGAGGGCGTGCTCGGCGTCAGGGCGCTCGGCGTCGGCGCTCGGTTTGCTTGTGCCCTGCTCGAAACGCGAAAGGTGAGCTGTTGGGGGGCCAGCGCGCTTGGTCGGGGCGCGGACCACGACGGCACGGTAGCTCGAACGGTGACCGATCTCGCAGACGCGATCTCCCTCGCGGTCGGTGCGAGTCACGCGTGTGTTTTGCTCGCCTCCGGAGAGGTCGAGTGCTGGGGGAGCAACGCATCGGGTGCTGTCGGATTGCCCCAAGACACCGACATCCTCGAGCCCCACGTCGTGTCCGGGATCGACTCCGTCGTCCAGCTGGTCGCGGGGTACGAGCACACCTGCGCGCTCCGGTTCGATGGGTCCGTCTGGTGTTGGGGCTTCGCGACATTCGTGAGTGCACGCGAACCCACCGAGATCATTGCCCTTGGTCCGGCGACCGCGATCGCGGGAGGTAGCGGCCATCTCTGCGCCCAGCGGAGCGATGGATCGGTCTGGTGCGTGGGTAACAACTCGGTTGGCCAGATCGCGGCGGACGGCCCAGAGCTCGCCGAGAAACCTCTCGAGAGCGATCTGAGTGGGAAGCCCGGAACTCTCGAGGCCCGAGGCCCCCTGACTTGTATTCAAGGAGCTTCGAGAGTGTGCGCGGGCGTCAGCGTGAACATTCCGCTCGAGGCCGATCCCGTCCGCGACCCTCGGTTCCTTTCGCGCGTGCGGAGCTTGGCGGTCGGCTTCGGGAGCCATGCTTGTGCGACCCTGCTCGATGGCTCCGTCGAGTGCTGGGGTCACTCGACGTCCGGCCAACTCGGCGTCGAGCCTCCAACACATCGGCTTCCCGTCGAAGTCCCAGGGATCGACGACGCGAGCCGAGTGGTCGCAGGGCCATTGCAGACGTGCGTATTTCGGCGAAGCGGTGCCCCTTGGTGCTTCGGACAGAATTCCTCAGGTACTCTCTCGAAGGCTCGAACCATCGCCGAGCCGATCCCGATTCCCCACTGGTTCGCGACGGATCACTTGGCGCTCACCGATTTCCACGCGTGCGCACGGACCTCCACGCCACCCGGCGTGCTCGCTTGCTGGGGCGCGAACCCCTCCGGGCAGCTCGGGCGGGCGGTTCCTGACACTTCGCCAGACCCGCTGGAGGTTCCTGGAACTCAGGGCGTAATCGATGCTGCGATCAGCGCTCGCGCGTCCTGCGTGGTCGTCTCCGGGGGCCGGGTGCTTTGTTGGGGATCCAACGCGTATGGTCAGCTCGGAGTAGATCCCGACCTCGACCCGGCAGCTCGACCACCGGCCGACACGGGACTCTCCGATTTTGGCGGAGTTTCGATCGGCACTTCACACGTCTGTGGGTTCACGCGGTCGGATGGCGAGATCTTTTGCTGGGGCAGCAACGTCGATCATCAGCTTGGCATCAGCGAGCTCGGCCCGAGCCCTACACCGAAGTCCACGCGAGTGAAGGGGGCGGTGCAGATCGACTCAGGCTCTGGCCACACCTGCGTGCGAATGTCCGATCATCGGGTGAGGTGCTTTGGCCGAAATGACTCCGGACAGCTCGGCGAGGGCTCTCGAGCCGACCGAGGCACGCCGACCGAAGTGCCGGAGATCGACGATGCGCTGGACCTCGCCACAGGAGAAGATCATACCTGTGTCGTACGCGCAGGAGGTCAGGTGTCATGTTTTGGATCGAACTCACGCGGGCAACTCGGGAACGGCTCGCGGGAGCTCGATTCGGTCGTGCCGACAGCGGTCTCGATGGTTGACGATGGAGTTTCCGTCGCGGCAGGGCGGGACCACACCTGCGTCGTTCGGAGCTCAGGCCGAGTGGTTTGTTTTGGGACGGACTCCTGGGGTCAGCTCGGGATCGGAACCGAGGTGATCATAGGGACGCCGCGTCGAATCTCGAGGTTCGAGCCATGACTTGTCTTCATCCTGTTTTGACGAGCGGCTGCCGAGCGCACTCAGTCGAGCGCACTCAGTCGCCAAATCCGAGCTCACGGCGCAACACACGAATCGCGACGGGGGAGCTCTCTACGTTGTAAACCGAGTCATTGTCCCACTCCCCTTCGACCGTGACCAATGCGCCTGACGATCCGTCCGCGGCGATCGTGAGGCCGGCGCCTTCTCCGAAGACGAGCGGGCGACGGCTCTGGGACTGACCTGCCTGAGTCACGAGACGCCCCAAGGTCCATGATTCGTCGCTCCGGACCGCAGACCGGATCTGACCTGCCATCAGGTTCTGCCCCATCGAGTCATGCCAAGCCGACATGTCCGAGAAGACGACGAAGATCCGCCCTGTCCCGTCGAGCTCCACGAGCGGACGCGATCCAGTGAAGTTTGTTCCGTCCGATCCCGCGTACCCATCGCTCTCAGTGATCACCGACTCAGCACATACCTCAGACCCGCGAATCGTGTAGACGCGCAGCGAGGCAGACTGGAGTGACCCGGTCTCCACGCGGGTCCGAAATTGGGCCGCCACCACAGGGCGGTCGGAGGCGTCGATAGCAAGCGAAGGATCAACCGCGAGCTCATCCAGAGGCGGGCCCCAGACCCCTCTCTCGAGGACGGTCTCGACCCAGGACGTGCCCTCGAGCAAGGCATGATTGAGCGACAAGTCACAAGTCTCGAAGCAAGGAAACCTAGTCTTCGTGTAGACCGCGTGGACGCGGCCCTTGGAGTCGACTGAGTACTCGAACACCGTCGTGGCGCCGGGCGGCTGCGGTGCGTTGGTGAAGGTCCAAAGGGCGCCTTCGGCTGGGTCCCTCACGCCATGAATCAGCAGCGCGCCAGAGTGGGCCAGGGCGTGGAGCTTTCCGTCCCGGCCCAGCTCCGCGGAGCGCGGATCATAGCCAGTGGCCGGCATCGGCAGCACAGTCGTAGATGTCCACGTACCCTCGCCCGTTCGCACGTGCTCAACCAACCCTTCGCGGGCAAGATCCAGCACGAGCGGCCTGCAGAGCCCATCGAAGAGCAGCGCGGGACGTCCTGCGCGAATGGTGTCCCCGATCTTCTCGAGGACTCCGTCCGACGTATAGGCCAGCTCGGAGCTCGCCTGGAGGCGCCGGACGAGCACGGTTCCCAGCACGCCACACGGTCGCGCCCGCACGGCTCCGAGGGGAGGCCGACCGACGGGAGACAACTGATCGATGAGATCGGTGTTCTGCGCGGTCGAAGACACTGAGGCGAGCTCGGTCGGGTCACCGGTGCTCGAGATTGCAGCGGACCCAGACCCGGTGGCTCCGAGCTCGCAGGTGCCCGGAATCGGACCGGTGGTTTCGGGCCCGCCAGTGCTGCCGCAGCCCAGCAGAACGAGAACATAGGTCGCGCGCCGTGCCATGATCGCGGTATATCTTGAATACCCGGACGTGTCCAACTCACGACTCGGGCTGGAGTTCAGTCGATCGAGGCCGCACTTTCGCGCAATGAGTCATTTTTTTTGCGACGAAGGAAGTGGCACGACTACAGCCGTTGGCACCTGCTCGGCGCTGGCGCGAATGGAAGGCGGACCTCATACCGGTCGATCATGCCGGTCGAGAAGGCCCTACGCCCGAATCACGGCCTTTCCAAGCGGTGACCGATGAGCTAAGTTCGAAACGTCCTCCGACCCAAGCAAGATCCAGTCCAGGATGCCAAGCAGGCACGGAAAGCCAGGGCGCTCGAAGTCGCGCAAGAAAGAAAAGGAAGCTCCCACGACAGCGTCGAGAGAAAGATCGCAGATTCCCGGTGGATTTCTGCAATTCGGGGCCTTCATACGGCTGGGGCTTGGTTTGTGCGCCAGCGCGTGTAGCCCTTTCGAGCACGTCGCGCAGCTCGAACCTGATGAGATCGCGATCTTTGGCACGCTCGCCGAGTGGGGAGTGTCGCAGGTGGCTTCGAAGCTTGCTGATTCCGGGCGACTCCGGCTGTTGGGCGACGAAGAGTGGTTCTTGTTGGTATTCTCGAGGCGAGAATTTCAAGACCGAAACGGTCTTCCTCTCGACGATGCCAGTCTGCAGTCGCTCCAGGTCGACCTTCGCAATTTCGATGCGACCGACTCATGCCGCACGTGCCCGCTCGCGGTTCCTAACGCTGAGTTCCTCATGATCTCTCCCGGACACGTCTGCCTGCTACCCCGGCCGGTCCGATCACTTGGCGCCGCAATCCCGCCGGCCGCGCTGGGCCAGCTCACCATCGAGTGGCCGAGCGAAGGGAGTTGCGGCGAGGAGCCCGGCGTACGGCCTCTCCCAACGACCTTTACGCTGCTCCCGCCGGACGGCGAGCCAAACCCACCCCAAGTCGTAGCCACGAGCTCGACCGGTGTCGTTGGGCTGTTCGCCGAGTATCTCGCACGCATAGTGTGGCCGGACGGGACCTGGGTCGAGCTCGCTCCCGAGTTCGATGGACCCATCGTTGGTGCCGCCGCCACTCAGGGAGGGTTCGTCGTCGCGAGCCTGGGACCCCGCAAGGCGACCTTCAAGCTCGCGCGGGCCTCGGGCGTCGTCGAGCTCGCGGAGCCCGAGTCCTTGGCCGGACTCGAGTTCGTGGTCGATGGGATCGCCTCGCGAGGGTCAGAGATGGTCATTCAAGGAACGAGCAACCGGGCGAGGCTGCTGACCCGCTGCTCACTCGCGACCGATAGGCTCGTGTGTGGGCGCCGCTGGGCCCCGTCGCCGACCTCCACGCTGCCACCAGCGGTGGCTCTGCTTCCGACCGGGGAGTTGGCCCTCGCCGCGAACGGCGAAGTCACGGTTCACGACTCACAGATGAGTGTCGTGTGGCGGGGCCCGGCATCATTCGACGAGCTCGCTGCGTCGTCGCGCGGGCTGTTCGGGTGCTCCGCTGGCGTATCGGCTTCGGTGCTTTCTTGGGTCGAACCGTTCGTGGACCGGCCAGAGACCGTGCTGGCTTCGGTCGCTGGAGACTGCCGTGGGATCGGGGCGCGGTCCGATGGAGGCATCTGGGCGGCCATCGGTGATCAACTCATCGGCGTCGATCCTGACCTGACGGTAACTCGAGCTCGCCTCTCCGAAGCGATCGGTCTCGGGCCAGAAGCCGACGTGGTCGTGAGGCTCCGCACCGACGGCGAATTCGTCACGCTCCTGGAACGGGACGGTGGCGTGCTGGTTCGCGGACCCAGCGGTCCTCGGCGCGTGTATGGCGCGCCGGGGGTTCGACCTCGCGCTTCGGTGTGGATAGGCGAGTCCGAGGAAGGGTTGGAGATCATCACGACCGCCCCCGCGACCCGGGCTCGCCTCGAGCTTCAGCCGACGGTGCGAGTGTCCCCTCGGTCGCCGATCCAGGGCTTGGCAGATGATGAGGTCGTGACCGACGCGATCGCCGACTCCATGGGTATGATCCACATAGCAGGTCATACGCAGAGCGGCCGTGGATTTGTGAAGCGCCTTCGAGGGTCGGACGCGGAGCCCGTAGCGGTGCCGGCGCGGACACCGCCTCTGCGAGCGCTGACCCTGGCCGCGGGTCGGCTGGTGGCCGTAGGCGACGACCTTACGATACTCGCTGGGGACGACCGTGGGCTCGAGGCCATCGCGCTCGACGGCCAAGTCAGCGCCTCCACCGTCGCCTGCTTGGGCGAGGGAGCCACGCTGAGTCGATGGAGCCTGTTCGATGTTGACGCGAACGGGGGGTTTGCGGCGGCGGTCGGCTGTGGGTTCCTGGTCATCGTGGATCCCGTCCACGGCCGGGCGTGGCCGATTCCAGACCCTGCCGAGTTTGGCTCGACGGTCATTGGAGCGCTGAGCGCCTCCGAGTACGTGTTGGGCGGACGCACCCTGAGCTTGGCTAGCCCCATTTCGGTGACTCTGGTGCGACTCACAATCGACCCTCTATCTCCGAGACTCTCCGCAATCGAGCTCCCTGGCACGTCCGTCTCGAGCTTCCACGCAACTCCTCAGGTGATCCTGGGCGAGAACGTCGGAGAGCTCACGCTGATCAACGAGACGAGATACGGCTCATCGCTGATTCAGGCTCCGGGTCGCCAGCGCCGAATAGACGCGACGATTACCGCGGGATTGCTGGACGACCACGGACGAGTCGTGCTCGCTGGCGCTGACGGGCGCGTCTACGTGTCCGAAGAGGCACGATAGCGCCGAACGCTGTCAGAGTCGATCGAAGACACCCTGGCGCGTCCTTCGTGTCTTCGCGTCCATTCCCCATGCACTCAGTGGTTGTACTCGGCTGCCGCGACGATGACCGTACTCAAAGCTCGAGCTCGAAGAGGCGACCTCCCGGCCCACCGACGAGCGCTCGATCCCCGTCTCGAACGACCCGCCAATCGCCCCGACCGCGGACCGCGTCGCCCTCATCGAACTTGACCGTATGTACACAACCGTCAGGGAACCGTACCAAACCCAGCGCGGAGCACTCATTGAAACTCACCAAGGCCGAGCTCGCGCTCGCCTCGATCACGTCCGACGGGGTCACTCCAACTCCACGGTTTCCGCAGGCGCCGATCGTCGTTCCACACTCGTACAAGTCGGGCGAAATGGCCGAGTCCGCCCACTCGATCGTCGTCCATTCCATACCCTCGCGCAGCGACAGCGTGCCACGCCCGGCGATCCAGATTCGATCTTCCCGACCACCGATGGCCTCGAGCGTTCTCTCTTCCAGCGTCGTATGGCCGAGCTCGTCGAACGTGCCGACATAGACGCCGCCTCGCGCGCCGGTGACCACGAGCGGCGCGTCCGGATCTTCTCGAAATGCTACCCGCACGAGCTTCTCCATCCCAGTCTTTCTCAGCCTGTAGGGTCCTCCGATACTCGGGGCCATGAGGATGACACCCTCGTGCGAGTTCTCTTCCACAACGGGATCTCGCAAGACGCCGACCACCACTACACTCCCGGACTCGTCCATCGCGATGTCGTTGAGATCCAACTCGGGGAAGGACGTGGCTGTCCTCACCAGCTCGATGCCAGAGTCTCCAAGGGTGACCTCGACGATTGTCCCGGCATCGCCGTCCAGCGTCGCCGCGACGCGACGGCTATCCGAAGACACCGCGAGATCGCGAAAAACGAGCGAAGGGGATGGGGGCCCCGCGGCATGCCGAGGGTCGTCCTGGAACTCAGCGCCACGCTCGAAGAGCAGAAGGGCCCCAAGAGTGCTGGCGAGCACGCGATCCCGCCCAATGGGTACGAGATCCTCGAACTCGAAGGAAAGCTTGGGCTCGCCCAAGACGCGAGCCCCAGGCGGCAACAAGGCGGCCGTCGAACCGAAAGGAGTCGCCTCTACGGTCTGACCACACGCTCCGGGCTCGGATGGGTAAGTGAGTGTGACATCCGGAAGAAAATCCTCGAGCGGACGCGACGGAGCCTCGAATCCCTTCGCCCCTGGTGTGAGTAGAGCGAAGTCCGGCCGGGCCGGCACCCGCACCTGGCTCTCTCCCAGCAATCGACCCAACTCACAGACCTCGGGCTCCAGACGGAGCACGATCCGATCGGCCGAGTCCGGTGCGAGCGGCAAGCGAAGGCGCCCGAGGTCCGAGCTCCGGATCGCCATGGCCAGGAGCGGCGAATCCTCCGCCTCGTAGATCGGTCGCTCGGGGCTCCCCATGGACAGGGCAAGGGGTCCGGCCAGCACCGCGGGAGGCTCGAGCTGCACGATAAAACCGATATCGCCCTCGAGCTCCTGCCACGATACCCAGCGGATAGGCTCTTCACATCCGGCCCACGAGAGCGCCAACAGCCCCGAAAGCCCCGATGTCGCGATACGGCCGGGTCTCTGGCGCGAGGCGGTCATCGGCGATGGGGGCTCAAAGTCGGCGCGCTTCGAGGTAGAACCGTTTGTCGTCGGCTTCGCCCATCGAGAAAGTCTTGCGCGGCAGCGCGCCATCGAGGACCACGGTCTCGAACAACTCGCGCTTGTCCATCGAGGGCAAGAAAATACCGGCGTGACCTGGTCGACTCCCGAGACTCTCGACCGAAGCGCTCCCGTGAACGTAATCGATCCCTTCCACTCGCTTTTCGCGAACCCATCGATCGAGAACAGGCTGCACGGTGCCCACGGCGAGGTTGCTGGACGGACTCTCGATTTCGAGGACGCTCCGATCTTTGCCGCTCAAGAGCCCGACGCGCTGCCGAGTTGCAGTCGACTCTTCGACGGCCCGTTTCATCTCCGCCATCGACGCGACCGAGACCACGCGCGCCCCGAGGTCTTGGACGAGGGCAGCCTCGACACCTTCGGGCGCGCCGAACAAGACTCGGTGGATGGGCTCGAACACCAGCGCCGGATCGTGAACGTTCACGAGCTCGACCAGGGCGAATCGGCGCGGATCATCGGGTCCGGCGACCGCTCGGATGCGCTCCCAAATCGTCTTGGCGGTCGCGAGCGAGTGATTTCCGTCGCCCATCGCGTACAAAAACGGCGCGCGAGCTCCGGAACGAGTGGACACCTCGGCCAGACGTGAGAGAGCGCCGGCCAGCGAGGCGCTTCGGTCCTCGGGGACGAGATGCCCTCGAACTCGGCCACCGCGCGACATCAGATCGAAGTCATACAGCGAGGTGAAGCTCGTCTCGCTCGAGACGAGCGGACCGATCACTTCGTCTCCTGGGTCGTCAATCAACACCATGATGTGCGGCAGCTCGAGCGGCGCACCCTCTCGAATCCTGATTCGAGGAGGCAGGCGCTCGAGGATCGTACCCTCGGTGGCCCGGATCAGCGTGCTCGCGCCTTTCTCGAACGAATAATGTTCGAGGTCGAGGCCGACGACGAGCCCTCGCCGAACGCCGGTCGAGGTGTCGCGCTGGACCAACACGAACCCTCGATGCGCCTCGAACACACCCTGCGCGAGGTACCTCGACATCGCTTCGCGGATCCGAGCGATTCGGGCGTCCGGATCGGCTTCTCCCAGAAAGACTTCAGGATAGATGAGTCGAAGCGTCGACGGTGCGTCCGCCACCGCGGCTTCGACGGCCGCCCAATACTCAGGCTCCGACGTGTATTGATCGCAGGCGACGACGGCCCACTTGCCGAGATCGACGCCCTTGTGCGGAAGCAACAGCTCTGGTGTGGCAAGAGCGACGGCGCTCGCTGGCGACATGGCCAGCATGCTGGGGGAGCGGAGCTCGGCCGGCAACCGGCAAATTGGACGACCTGCCCGTCCTCGACGAACGGACCTGACAGCGATCGCGACTTCCGCTAGCTGAGTGCGATGGTGAGCGTTCTCGACAACGAATTCACGGTGCGAATCGAGGGCCTCGCTCTCGGCCTGGTCGCGGCCAAGGGAGCGAGCAACGGGCCGAGCCCCGCCGCGCTAGGGGAGCTGATCGCGCAGTCGATTCGCGCTGCAAAATCTCCGGACGAAGAAAGGACGCGCACAGGCCCCGTGCGGGACCTCTTACGGCACGGCAAATACAAACCCACGGGGCGAGGAAAGCCGGCGAGTGAGTACCTTTTGGGTGCGGCTCGCGAGGGTCGATTCCCTTCGGTGGGCGCCCTCGTAGACGCGCTCAATCTGGTCTCCCTCGAGTCGCTCCTACCGATCTCGTTGATCGACGTGGATCGCGCGAAGACACGGAGCTTCGCGGTCCGGCGCGGCAAGCCGGGCGAGACTTACGTGTTCAATGCCTCGGGGCAGATCCTCGATGTCGAAGACCTGCTCTGCGTGGCCGTGTTGCCTGAAGACCTAGCCGTAGCCACACCCGTCAAAGACTCGATGGCGACCAAGCTCGTCGAAACCTCGAGTGACGTCGTCGCGGTCGTTTGGGCTCCAACGAGCGCGCGCGCCGAGCTGAGTCGCGCCGTGGCGCGCCTCGAAGCGCTTTTCCGGGAACAGTGCCAAGCTCAGGCGGTGGCGACGCTCCTATCGGGCGCCTGATCCGCTAGAGCGCCAATCGGCAAATCGGGTTGGAGCTCCAAGAAAATCGTGCTCGTACTCGTGCTCGTGCTCGTGCTCGCCCGTGCTCATTCGTGCTCGTGCTCGGAGTTCTTCGGATCGGGCACGGGCACGGGCACGGGCACGGACGGGCACGGACGGGCACGGGCACGTCATGAGTTTCGGAGCCTTTTTCAGCGTTCGTTGAACCTGACCATGAACGTTCCCTGAATCGCGCCGGCTGCCGTGAAGGCGGCCGGATCCGGAATCGGCGGGCTCCCGTCATCGAACCACTCGGCGTTGAACGACCCACCCACCTGCAGCTTTTCGAAATCCCAGCAGGTCACTTCGACTCGATACTGAGTGACGTTCGTGGCATCTCCACGCATCTCGAGCATGTTGGCGCCGGCGCGCAGGTGAATCACTTTCCCATCCGCATAGATTTCTTCGACCGGTTCGGATCGCACGTCGATGGTGAAGGTCAGGTCGGAGAAGTCAGTCGACTTGCACTTGATGTAACCCTGCCCAGACGTCGTGGTGTAGCGAGCCTCTTCAGCCGGCGTGTCGAATCGACAGGCCAGCGTGAAGGCTTGGTCGCCGAACAGTCCGGTCGCATCCACCTTCGCCCCTTCGTACGTGGGGCAATGATTCGCGGGACCCGAGTCCGGACGTACGCCCGCGTCCGTCGACTCGGTCTCCCCGCTGCAGCCCACGAGCCCGGCCAGCCCAAGCGCGCAGATGGCGCGTCCGAAGCTCATTTCATCAGCTCGCTGACTTTGCGGTTGTACTCCTCTTGCGTGAGCTTTCCGGCCGACAAATCGGCGTTCAGCGACTCCATCGTTTTGTCCGACTCCGCCTTCTTGGTCATCACGGAGTCCTTGTGCATGCCGAACAGCTTCTTGCCGTCGACCAGGGCCTTCTTGTAGGCCTCCTTGAGCACCGCGCCTTCGAGCTTCATGCCGCTCGCGAAATACTCGTCGGCGACGCGACCGATCGCCCAAGTCGCCGCGAAGTTCGAGAGCGCTCCGAGCGCGCTGCCCCAGCCCGGAACGAACTTCGCGAGGTTGTTGACGGCGATGCGCACGCCGGTGCTGCCGACGAAGCCCGTCATGAGCGACTTGGCGGCCTCCGCGCCGACCTTGAACCCGTAGTACTGGCCGATGTCGCGGATCATCTTCACCTGAAGTCCGATCGCCGCGAGGTCGGTGGCGAGCGCAATTCCGGGAATCGGAAACACGCCGAGCATGCCCGCGAACACGGAGTACTTCAGCATGTCCTCCTTGATCTCCTTCTCACGCATGGCGGGATCGGAGATCGGCGCGATGTTGGACGGCAGGATCGTGTCCTTGGCCTCGGCGCCGAACCGCGCCAAGAGGTCCTTCTTCTCCGCGAGGCCGAAGGCGTTGCGGATCTCTTCGAGCACTTTCCTCTCGTTCGCGTCCGTGGTCCCGTCGGCGCTGGCCATCGCTACCGCCGACTCGTAGGTCTGCTGCCGGGCGTCGGTCGACTTGATCTGGGCGAGCGCGCCCTTCAGATCGACTTTCTCCGCGAACAAGGCATCCACCGTGGTCCCGAGCTCCAAACCCGAGAGCGACCCCTCGAGCGCGGAGCGTTCTTCCGGCGCGAGCACACCGTCGGCTTGCGCCACGGCGACGAGCACTCGGAGTCCAGCCATTGCTTCTTCTTTTGCGATTTGCATGGGGGTTCCGCTAAACCGAGAAACGGCCGCTGTCAAACCGCGCGTGCACCGACCATCGAACGGTGTAAAGTGCGGCCGGTGCCCCTCCCCCCCGCGAAGGTCGACCGGCGCGACTTCCTGGAGCTCGGACTCACCGGCGCGGCCCTCCTGGCTTCGTGCTCTAGCGGCTCCACGGGCCTCGACTCGAACGGACCCGACTCGGGGACGGCAAAGGACGTTCAGCACGAGCTGGACGCGAGCGCTCCGCCCGAGGCCGGTCCCTCCGATGGGTCCTCGCTCGACGTTTCCTCGGATTCCGGACCGACGTTCGAAGACGCTGGCGTCGAAGACTTTGGCGTCGAAGACGCCAGCACTTCCGCTCGACGTCCCAACCTCGTGTTCGTGTTCGCCGACCAACTCTCCTTCGACATGATCGGCGCGGAGGGCAACTCACAAATTCTCACGCCGGCGATCGATGAGCTTGCGGCCGCAGGAATTCGCTTTCGCCACTGCGTCTCCGTCTCGCCCGTGTGCACGCCCTATCGCGGGATCCTCATGTCGGGTCAGCACCCGCTCCAAAATGGTTGCTTCACCAACGACATTCAGATGCTGCCCACCAACGGCGCCGGCTTCGGTGACGTATTGAGGGACTCGGGCTATCGGATGGGTTACGTCGGAAAGTGGCACCTGTATGGTGGGTATCGACTGAGACCCGTCCCGGCCGGACCCTATCGGTACGGTCACGATGGAACCTTCCTCACGAACAACGTGCAGAGCGATTTTCGGCCTCAGTCGGCGTTCTATTACACCGAGGCCGGAGAGCGCCGCTACTTCGGGGAGTGGGAGCCGTACGGTCAAACGACGCAGGTCGAAGAGTTCTTGGATCGGCAGACCGCGGCCGATCCGTTCGCGCTCTTCGTGTCACTCCACCCACCCCACTATCACAGCGGCGGGACCTACTTGGCGCCCGCCGAGCTCATGAGTCTGTACGATCGCCCCTCCCTGCAACTCCGCCCGAACACACCGGACACTCCGGAGAATCGCCGCGACTATCACGGCTATTACGCCCTCACGACGATGGTCGACCAATGTGTGCGGCGTATTCTCGACAAGCTCCAACAGAAGGGGCTCGCGGACGATACGGTCGTCGTGTTCACCGCCGACCACGGAGACTTGCTGAACGCTCACGGCTTCACGGGAGCCAAGGCTCGTCCGGAGGACGAGTCGGCGAGGGTCCCGCTCTTGGTTCGATGGCCGCGCGAGCTACGAGCGCGCGTGAGCGACCTTCTGGTGGGCTCGCTCGATCTCATGCCGACCATCCTTGGCCTGATGGGTTTGGCTCCGCCGCGATCCTGCCAAGGTACGGACTTGAGCCAGGCCATCTTGGACGGCAACGACGACGCTCAGGACGCCCTGCCCATGTTCATGTACCGGCCCGACCGAAACTGGCGGGGTCTATATACGCGCCAGCACACCTACGCGTTCGAGCACCCTCGGGACCCAACGGCCACGAACCCGTTCGACGTTTTGTATGACCGCGTGATCGATCCGTCGCAGGAGACGAACCTCTTCGCCGACCCCGGGTCTGTGTCGCTCAAGGACCTCCTTCACGGGCGCACGCTCGAGCTGATGGCGAGGTTCTCCGACGAGCTCGCGATCACCCACGTGGCGCTGACCCAGACGTGCCTCGCGCGCCCGAACCTCCCCCTCGACGACCCGGACGCCACCGGCGCTTTGAAGGGGCGCCCGATCGACCTCCTTCGCGCGGCGGGCATCATTCGCTGATACGGAAGCCAACGTCGGGTGCATGACCGACGTGCTGCGATTCAGCACGTCGACTCGATTGACTCTCCCCTCGGACTTCTCGATCCTCCTGCCGAGGAGACCGACAGGCGAGTGAGAGAGCTGACGATGGGTATCGACCTCGGCACGAGCTATAGCTGCGTGGCCGTGGTCGAGGATGGAATCGCAAAGGTGATTCCGAACGAATGGGGAGACGTAACACACGCGTCCGTCGTGTCCTTCTTGGATGATGGTTCCGCGATGGTGGGCAACGACGCGAAGAAGCGGATCATCACCCACCCGAGCACCACGGTGTACTCGGCCAAGCGCCTCATGGGCCGACACTTCTTCTCGCCGGAGACCAAGAGAGCTCGTGAGTCCTGTACCTACGAGATCGTCGAAGGTCCGAACGCCAGCGTGAAAATCAAAGTTCGCGACCGGCAATTTTCCATCCCGGAAATCAGCGGCATCGTGCTCAAGGAGATGCGCGCCATCGCCGAGAGCTATGCGGGCCGGTCGGTCACCAAGGCGGTCATCACGGTGCCTGCCTTCTTCAACGACAATCAACGCCAGGCCACCAAGAACGCGGGCAAGATCGCCGGCCTCGAAGTCCTGCGTATCCTCAACGAGCCGACCGCGGCCGCCCTTGCGTACGGCTGCGGCCAGGGCCTCGATCAGACCGTCGTCGTCTACGACCTCGGCGGCGGCACCTTCGACGTCTCGATCCTCCGTATCCATCAAGACATCTTCGAAGTGCTCGCGACCTCCGGCGACACTTATCTGGGTGGCGATGACTTCGACGCTCGCATCGTAAACTGGCTCGTCCAAGGCTTTCAGCAGATGTACGGGGTCGATCTGAGGCGCGACCCGCGGGTGCTCGTCCGAGTCGTTCAGGCCGCCGAGAAAGCGAAGATCGAGCTTTCGGAGGCCGAGGTCACACACATCCACGTGCCGCTCGCGCACATCGATGACAACGGCGTCGCCCTCGAGATCAACGCCCAACTCACTCGGAACGAGTTCAACGCGATGGTGGCCGACCTGGTTCAGCGCACGTTTCAAGTCTGCGACGAGGCCATTCAGAGCGCTCACCTCACCCAAGCCCAGATCGACAGCGTGCTCATGGTCGGAGGCGCCTCTCGGTTGCCGATCATCCGAAACGGCGTTCGCCATTACTTCGCTCAGGAGCCCCGGATCGACGTCGACCCAGATCTGGTGGTGGCGATCGGCGCAGCCATCCACGCAGACGCGCTCCTCGACAGTCAGACCGCGACCTTCTTGCTCGACGTGACGCCCCAGACCTTGCGGCTCGGGACCGTGGGCGGGTACACCGAGAAAGTCATCGAGAAAAACACGTCGATCCCGATCGATCGGAGCCGCACGTTCGTTACGGCCTCGGACAATCAGGAGAAGGTGACGATCCGTGTGTACCAAGGCGAGAGTCGCCTGGCGGCCGAGTGTGCGCTTCTCGGAGAGTTCTCGATCTCCGGGCTGAGGCCGGCTGCGCGAGGCACCGTGCGCATCGAAGTCACGTTCGAAATCGACACCGACGGGATCGTGAACATCTCGGCGCGCGACGTCGACACGGGCCTCGCCGCTTCCACCACGCTCAACCTGACGGCTGGCCTGTCCGAATCCGAGATTCAAGCGGCGCGGCTTCGTAACGAAGAAACCAAGTTGGCCGAAAAAGGGCGCTGAAAAGGAATGGACTACACCGACCCCTCCTTCTGGCCTCAACTGAAGGATCTGGCCCGTCGCATCGACAGCCTGGACTACTATCAAATCCTCAATTTGCCGTCGACGGCGCCGGTAGGGCAGATCTCGGCGGCCTACTATGGAATGGCTCGGGCGCTGCATCCGGATAAGTTCTTCCACCTGCCGGACAACGAGCTCAAGGCCGCCGTGAATCGCATCTACAAGCGAATCACCGAGGCCCACGGCATCTTGAAAGACGACGTGAAGCGCAAGCGCTACACCGAAGCCATCAACGGACCCAATCGCGCTCAGCGGCTGCGTTTCGACGAGTCCATGGAGACCGAGACTCAGGACGCTCAAAAGGCCGCGCTCAAGGTCGCCAAGACGCCCAAGGGCGACGAGCTCTGGCGAGGGGCGCAAGTCGACATCCGCGCCGGCCGTTTCAAAGACGCGCACGCCAAGATCAAGAGCGCCCTACTCTTCGAGCCGGGCAACGCGGAGCTCAAGAAGCTCCTCGGCGAGCTCGACAAGAAGAAGTGACCGCGTCATTTCGCCGCACTTCCCGGCCTGGCTTCTCCTGCTAGCCTCCGCGCGCTTTCGCTCAAACAAGGAGGAATCATGAGCATTCGTAACGCCGTCATTGTCTTCGCCCTCGCCATCGCTGGCTGCAAAGGGGGAGGCGCCGTCAACATGGACCCCAAGGTCGAAGCCTGCAAGCAGGCCTGTGACTCGAGCAAGGGTGAGTGCACCGACGCGTGCAAAGACAAGACCGGCGCGGACGCCGATACCTGCAACGCCGCCTGCGAAGCCGCCTGCGGCGAGTGCAAGGCCAAGTGCGACGAGGCCAAGTGAGCCGCTGAGTACGCGTCCTCAGAAGTTCGTGACCATGCTGAAACCACAGAGGACGCAGAGAGAAGACACAAAGAATTGCTCATTTGATCATCTGTGTGCTCTGTGGGCTTCGGCTCCGTGCTCTCTGTGGTTTCTCCAGTGGTCACGAATTTGCGGGGACCTTCACTGAGTACCATCCCGCTTCCGCAAGCCCGGGACCCACGTCTACCATCGGTCTAGACGCTCCATTTGGTTGCGGCCCGTCTGCGGGGCCTTCATGATCGGCGATCCATGGACCTGAACGAAATCCTCGTCTTCGCCGAGGTCGCCGAATCCAAGAGCTTCACGACGGCGGCCAAGAACCTCGGGATCCCGAAATCGACGGTGAGCCGCAAGATCAGGCAGCTCGAAGAACGCCTCGGCGTTCGCTTGATTCAGCGCACGACCCGCAAACTCAGCCTGACCGACGCAGGAGAGGCTTATCATCGCAGCGTCTCCGGGATCGTGGCCCAGCTTCAGGCGGCCGACGAAGAAATCATCGAGCGCTCGAGCACGCCCCGCGGACAGCTTCGCATCACCGCGCCCGTGGACGCGGGCGAGGGGCTCTTGCCGGATGTGATCGCCGAGTACCTGAATCAGTACCCGGAGGTCTCCGTGCAGGTCGTGCTCACCGGCCGTATCGTCGATTTGGTCGACGAAGGGTTCGATCTCGCGCTGCGCGCGGGCCGACTCTCGGACTCGTCGTTGGTCGCCAAGAAGCTCGCCGACACCGACTGGGTGGTGTGCGCAAGCCCGGAATACCTCGCAAAACGCGGCACGCCGCGCACGCCCCTCGACCTCGAGGCGCACGACTGCATCGTGTTGAGCGACCGAAACAACTGGAAGCTCAGCGGGCCCGACGGGACCTTCGAGATCGAGGTGTCGGGCAGAGTCTCCGGAGATTCGTTTGGTCTCGTTCAAGCTGCCGCCGAGAGAGGCCTCGGAATTGCGCTGCTCCCGGAGTTCCGAGTGATCGATGATCTCGACTCCGGAAAGCTACGGCAAGTGTTGGCGGAGTACTCGCTACCGCCCGCGCCCTTTCACGCCGTGTACCCGTCGGGCCGGCAGCTCGCGGCGAAGACACGCGCTTTCCTCGACCTCTTGGTCGCCCGCTTTACGCTCCCAACGCGACGCGCTGAACGCTGACCGTGAGGCCCGCTACTTCGGCAGGCTCCGGAAGAGAATCCGCTTTCCCACGTAACCCATCATCGCAAGGCCGGTCACCAGCCCGAGCGCGGAGGCCCAAGGTCGCGGCGGAACGTTCGGCGGACTCTCGGGCGCCCCCCGCCACTTCGCCCGATCCAACAAGACGCCTTCGAGCGATCGGGCCTCGAGCCTCACCCCTCCGTCATCATCCACGTCTAGCAACACATAGTGATGCGTGGGGGCGAAGGCGATCGATCCCGGCACGTTCGTCGTGCGCCAGTACAGCGGCGCACCGCCGCCACCGCTTACCAGCACGGTGACTCGGTCGGACACGATCCTCTCGTAGAGGTGATCGTGGCCAGCCGCGACGATGTCTACCCCTTTTCGTTGAAACAACTCCATCAGCTGAGCGCCGTCCGGATGTCCGCCATGCACTCCCGAAGAGAGTGGCCCGTGGTGCATCGCCACGATGGTGAGCTTTTGACCCTGTTGAGCCCCAAGGAGTTGACCGAGGTACTCATACTGTCTGGAGCCCGCAGCCATTGGAGAGTTCGAGTCGATCGAGATGATCCGAACTGGACCGACGTTGACGTGAAACACTGCGGGCGGAGTCGCGTTGGCTCTGGCGAATCGATCGGGCGGCACGGGCACGCTCGCGAGCAACGTGTCGAGCCCGTTTCCCGGCCCGAGCACCTCGTGATTGCCGAGCGCGATCACGAGCGGAACGAGTCGCTTGTGCTCTTCCGTCGGCTGGGGCCAGAGCGCCGCGAGAAACTCCGCAAATCCTTGCTCGTCATTCGCGGTCCGAATGAGGTCGCCGGTGTGGATCAGGACGTCCGGCTCGGCCTCCCGGATCGCCTGGGAGAGAATGCGGTGCGGCGCATCGCCGTCTCGGCTGTCTCCGTAGATCGCGACGCGGGTGCGACCGATCCTCCTCGCCGGAATCTCCGCGACGATGGGCGATTCTCCGGCCACCCGGATCGTGGCGAGCGCGTTCGCCGTCGGGAGCCCAAAGGGCCCGAAGGAGATCGCGGTGAAAGGATCGCTCGCCAAGAGGGTCCCTTCGAGCTTTCGACCCTCGAGCTCCACGGACACCGTGGCGTTGGACGCGAGCGTCACGTCGAGCGCCAGCGAACGCCCGTCCGTGCTGGTGAAGGTGAGGACGACTCCGAGAACGATGGACAAACTTTGACCTCCTCGGCGTGTGACGGGCGCCGCGCTCCTTCTGGGCTCTCGGCCCGGATTCGGCTTGACGCGAGCCCCGCGTCCAAGCCTATGAGGTGTTGCGCGTCGAAAGCACAAGCCCCAAAGTCCACCTTCGCGAACCAGATGGCTGATGTAGAGCAGACCGCCGAAGCGCCGAGCTCGGCCGAGGGCACGACCGCGACCGACGCGCACGGCCTACTCACGTCTTGGGTTCCCGAAGCCGCAGACCTCTTCGCGACGTTCGAATCACGGCTCGACCGCATCGAGTCCGCGCTCAAGAGGAAAGCGCCCGAGCCCGATCCGAATCAACCGACCAGCGAGTTGGAATCCTCGGTCGATGAGTCGGTCGATGGGTCGTTGCCGCCGCTGCCGCAGTGGATGCCAGGGTCGGTGGTCGTGGACGGCGACGCGTCCGCGACCTCGGTATGGGCGGACGAGGGCCTGGTCCTCATGACGACCGCGAGCGGACCCCCGGCGACTCGCGAAGTTCCCGAGACGTCGTTCGCCGAGATTCCCTACGCCGACGAGGACGACTTCGTCATCATCGAGGAGCCCGAGGAGTTTCTCTCGGCCGCACCTTACGAATACAAGCCCGATTTCTCCAAGTGGCAGTCTGCCGAGTCAACGCTCGACGAGGCTGGGATCGCGGAGCTCTCGACGAGCATTCCACCCTCGAACGAGCTCATTTCGGCGCTGGATTCGAATTTCGGGCTGGCCGAGGACTCCGCCTGGCCCGCCCCTTCGTCCGAGCCGCTCCTCGGATTCTTGGTGTTTGGCGAGCCCCTCCGGGTCGATGGGTTCTTGGAGTACTCTGCAGTGGATCCCGAGGATCGCACGGGCATTCGCCTGCGAATCCTCGACCCGAGTCTTCGAGACGAACGCTTCGACGCCGACACTCTGAATGATTTGCTCGATCGCGAGCGTTCCGCGGCGCTGTCCGTCCATTCGTCCGCGTTCCCGAGGTTGGTAGAGGCCGGGGAGCGCGACGGGGTCCGGTTCCTCGCGTACGAGACCTTCACCGGCTACCCGCTGATCCAGGCTCGAAATGCGTGGGCCGCCGACGAGCGCGAATGGTGTATCCGCCGAGTCATACGCAGCATCGCGGAAGCCTTGGCGCACTTGCACGAGCGAGGCCTGGTCCTCGCCGATCTTTCACCCGACAAGATCTTCGTGACCGCCGATCTCGAGTGCCGATTCTCGGACGTCTCACGAGTCCAATCTCCTAACGACGTGCCCCATCCCTTGATCGGTGAAGGATCTCTGCTGCTCGCGCCCGAAATCCTCGACGGAGAGGCCCCGGGTTGGAGCGCTGACCAATATATGCTCGGTCAGCTCACCTATGAGTTGATCACCGGCGAGCGAGCGATCTCGGAGTCGCAAGAGGCGCCAGCGGCCGTGCCCGGAGCTACGCCGCTCATGGAGGAGCTGACGCTCACGATGCTCGCGAAGGACCCTCGCGATCGGTTCTCGTCGATGTTCGAGGTGGCGAGGCTCCTCACCGAGCTCGGCCCTCGCTCCCGAGCCCGACGCTGAGCGCACGCTGAGCGCAGCCGAGAATTGTCGAACTCGGACGACTCAGGTGAGAGGATGGCGAAGCTGAATGGAGTCCTCGTGCTCGATGCACGCGGGGCGTGGCAACCCAAAGACGTGACCATCGCGGATCACGAGATCCTCAGCGTGGAGCCTCCCTCCGACCCCTCCCCCTCCTCGCTCCACGCGACCCTCTCCCTCGACCTGCGCGGCTGCAAGCTCCTCCCGGGAATCATCGACCCGCATACTCACCTGAGAGCTCCGGGTCAGACCAGAAAAGAGGGCGTCGACCGCGGCACCAAGGCGGCGGTGGCCGGAGGCGTGACCACGATCCTCGACATGCCCAACAACCGGCCGCCGACGTCCACTCCGGCGCGGCTGCTGCAAAAGAGATCCATCTTCGAGCGACTCAGCCGGTGCAACTTCGGCCTGTTCGCGCACGCTACTCGTCGCGGGCCGACCTGCGATTCCACACGGATCGCGGGGGCCAAAATCTACATGGCGAAGAGCTCGCCGCTCGAAGCCATCCGCGACGTAGACGCGCTCACCCACGTCCTCTCCAGCTACTCGAGAGTGGCGGTCCACGCGGAAGACGACTCGTGTTTCGTTGAGGGTCCAACTCACCTCGAACGCCGACCCCGCGAAGCGGTCACCCAGGCGCTCCATAACCTCGAGGCTGCGCTCGCGCGAGTGAAGCACCCTCCTCGGCTGGTCCTCTGCCACGCCACGACGGTGGAGGAGCTCGAGTGGCTCCGAAAGATGAAGGCTCGCACCGACGTCCTCGGAGAGACTTGCCCCCACTATCTGCTCTTCACGAACCGCGACGTAGAGCGGGTCGGACCGCGGATGCAAGTCAACCCACCCATCCGACTCCAGAGAGATCGAGAGGCGCTCCTCGCCGCGCTACAGGACGGTACGCTCGACTTCGTGGCGAGTGACCACGCACCCCACCTGCTCTCCGAAAAGGCTGGCCCCAAGCCCCCCTCCGGGATCGCGGGGATCGAATGGATGTATCCGTTGGTCGGCCACTTCGTGGATCGCGGCGTGATCTCGTGGGCACGCGCCGTGGAGCTCTTCTCGGCGAACGCCGCCCGATGTTACGGAATCGAGGGCCGCGCCGAGGTCAAGGAGGGTCGGGTGGCCGACCTGACGCTCCTGTGTCCGGCCCATCGCGCTCGTCCCAGACGCGAACCCATCACCGGAGCGGGCTGGACACCGTATGACCAACACGAGCCCAAAGACCTGAAGCTCCAGCACGCCGTCCTCGCCACCTTCGTCGCCGGACAGCTGGCGTATCACGACGGTGATTGGTACGAGGTCACGGGAAAGGATTTATACTCGTGAGAGACGTCGATTTTGGGCTCTCCCAAGAGCTCATCACCTTACTCCTCGAGGCGAACGCGCTTCGCTTTGGTGAGTTCACGTTGAAATCGGGCGAGACCTCGCCTTTCTTCGTCAACCTCGGCGAGGTCGCGCGCGGACGCCACCTGCTCCGACTCTCCGAGCTCATCGCGACCGTCGTATCTCGAGAGTTCCCGAACGCCACCGTGCTCTTCGGCCCAGCATACAAAGGGATCGGGCTCGTCGCGCTCGCCGCCGCCGAGCTCGCCCGAGCTCACGCCACCGACATCGGTACGTGTTACAATCGCAAGGAGACAAAAGCTCACGGGGAAGGAGGCGTCCTGGTCGGCGTGCAACCGACCTCCGACGATCGAGTCGTCGTCATCGACGACGTCATCTCCTCTGGCCTCACCAAGTTGGAGGCCGTCGAGCTCCTCACTCAGTCCGGTGTGAAACCGGTCGGGATCATCGTCTTCGTGGATCGCCGACGGCGCAGCGCCAGGACAACGAGCGAGCTCGCCGGGGTCCCGCTCGTCGCCATCTCGAGCCTCGAAGACCTCGCCAAGACCCTCGAAGCGCGCGGAGACCCCCGCGCAAAGGCGATTCGCGACTTCTACGAAGGCCAGACATGAATTCGCGGAAGATCATCCCCGCGCTCGATACCACCGAGCTCGAGAGTGTAGCACGCCTCGCCGCCGCCGTCGGATCTCACCCAGCCATCCACGGCTTCAAGGTGGGTTTCGGTCTCGGCCTGACGTTCGGCTTGCCCAAGACGGTCGAGGTCATCCGGCGCTACTCTCAAAAGCCGATCATCTACGACCATCAAAAAGCGGGGACGGACATCCCAGATACGGGGTCGCTGTTCGCCCGGACGCTCAAGGGAGCCGGCATCGACGAAGCGATCCTCTTCCCAGAAGCCGGACCCGAAACGCTTCGGGCCTGGGTCGAGGCGCTCGCTGACGTCGACATGACGACGATCGTGGGCGGCGTGATGACCCATCCAGCCTACCTCGAGAGTGAGGGTGGGTTCATCGTGGACCGCGCGGCCGCTGAGATCTATCGCCTGGCCCGAGCGCTCGGAGTGTCTCGGTTCGTCATGCCGCTCACCAAACCCGAGTTGGCTCGTTCGCTCTGGAGGGCCGCGGAGCTGGACGACCGAAGCGTGCTGTATTCGCCTGGGTACGGCGCTCAGTCGGGAGATCTTGCGAGGTTTGCGTGGGTCAAGACTCACTACGTCATCATCGGGAGAACTCTGTTGGCGGCGCCCGACCCCGCTGCGTACGTCGATCGGGTGGCCCGAGCGCTCGAGGCGAACCATGAAGAGTGACCTCGTCTCCATCGCCGATCTGAGTGACCAGCAGATCGAGGCCTACCTCCAGCTCGCATCGAAGATCGAGTCGACGCCGGACCGCGACAAGGGCCAGTTGCTCGTCGGCAAGCTGCTGATGGTCCTCTTCTTCGAGCCCTCGACGAGGACGCGGTTATCGTTCGAGGCGGCGATGAAGAAGCTCGGAGGGGCCGTTGCCGGGTTCTCGGAGACCGCAGCCACGTCGATGGCCAAAGGCGAGAGCTTCTTGGATACGATCAAGACGACCGAGCAGTACGGCGACGCGCTCGTGATCCGCCACCCACAAGAGGGCGCGGCGAGGCTCGCGGCGGAGCGTTCGAGGCTCCCGGTGATCAACGCCGGAGATGGCGCGAATCAGCACCCTTCACAGACCCTGCTCGACCTCTTCACGATCCAGAAGCTCTTCCGCCGACTCGACCACCTGAAGATCGCGCTGGTGGGAGACCTGCGGTACTCACGGACCGTCTACTCGCTGCTCCACGCGCTGCGGCGCCGGGAAGGAAATCAGTTTCTCCTCGTTTCGCCGCCGATCCTGAAGCTAGCTCCGCACATTCAAGTCGTCGCTCCGGGCGAGTCCGTCACATTCCGGGAGACGACCGACCTCAACGAAGCGGTCAGAGAGTGCGACATCATCTACATGACCCGGATTCAGAAGGAGCGCTTCGGTGACTTGGTCGAGTATGAGTCAGTGAAGGACGCGTATGTTCTGGACGCGGCGATGCTGAAGCAGGGTCAGGAGCAGCTCAGAGTGTTGCATCCGCTGCCGCGAGTCACCGAGATCTCCCCCGACGTCGACGACACGCGGTTCGCGAGCTACTTCGATCAGGCTCGAAACGGCCTGATCGTGCGCCAAGCCATTTTGTTGCGGCTCCTAGGGGGCGTGCTGTGAGCGACGGAAAGCATCTCCTCATTCCGAAGATCGAACACGGAGTCGTGATCGATCACATCCCGGCGGGCCTCGGCATCGCGGTGCTCGAAGTCGTGCAATCTCACGACGAGCTGCACGACGTCACGACCGCGGTGGGCCTCAACCTCGAGTCGCACAAGCTCGGACGAAAGGACATGGTCAAGCTCCAGCACCCAGAGCTCAGCGCGGAGCTCATTCAGCACATCTCGCTGATCGCGCCGGGCGCGACGATCAAACGCGTGCGAGATTTCCAGGTCGACAAGCGTTATGTCGTCGCGCTTCCCCAAGAGCTAGACAACCTCGTGCGCTGTCTGAATCCGAACTGCATCACGAACTCGGAGAAGGGTGTGCGAACCAAGTTCACTTGCGTAGATCCGACGCTGAGACTGTTTCGATGCTCGTACTGCGAGAGAGCGTTCGAGCTAAGGTATCTCGAACGGATTCGGAAGAGCGCGAGCTCGAGGTAAGGCCGAGGGACCGACTCCGCGTCGAATCGTCTGCGTCAGATCGTCTGCGTCAGATCGTCTGCGTCTGCGTCGGATCGTCTGCGTCTGCGTCAGCGTCGGATCGTCTGCGTC
>CAYXDO010000098.1:0-41005 GCA_964463485.1 uncultured Myxococcales bacterium
CGAAGGATGTTCAAGACGCTGCATAGTACTCGGGATCCGACGTCGTTCCAGACCCTCTCCGCGGAGGCGCTCCGACCCGTGGCCCAGGCGCTTTTTCGAAGTGGGGACGATGAGGATCGAGCATGGGCTCTCCAGAAGATTCTCGGTCCCTGTTACGACCCGGCGATCGATGGCGAGCTCCAGACCTTCAGGCGCAGCTTCTGGACCGAGTCGCTCGAGCCACTCATTTGGCAGGATTTGGACTTGCTGTGTTTGTTCTTGGATCTTGCTCGGGAGGAGCTCGTCTCGGGTCTCCTGAAGCTCTCTGAAGCCAACCAATTGTTCATGGCGATCCGACGGGCAATCGATGAGCAGGGCGCGGCTCCGATTTCGGAGATTGAGTGGGATAATTTAGAGGCGCTCAAACGTACTGCTCCTCGAGAGACCGAAAGGGATTGGCTCGCTCTATTCGCCTATGTGCGTACGTTCGACGGTCGCTGGAGCCCTTTCGACACTGCGTTGCTCGAAGAGGGCCTCGAACGCTCGGAAGCCGAACCGTTTCTGGTCGGGCCGCTGGCAGATGCCTTGATGGCACACCCGATCGAGGACGGCCGAAAGGAGCTCGAGATCCTCGAACGCCTGCTCCTTGTGGCGCAGGGAGATGAAATGCGTTACGTCTTTCATCAGGCGCTGAGGACAGCCAAGGGACTTGGCATCCAAGAGGAGACGGAAGCGCGCTTGCGCGCGGTCCACTCAAAACGAATGCACAGGTCAGAGGAGGTCTGACGTGCGTCCTATTCCCGGTTTCTCCAGTGAGCTCGTCGAGACGATCCTCGATCGAGCTATCCATACATTGGACACGCTGCGGGCCTCTTCTGTGCTGGACCGCGCCGAGTTTCGCGCCAATGCTCAAACGCCCGTCTTGGCGCTGTGTTTTGTCATTCGCGCAGCCGTGAAGCTCCCGGATCCCCAGCGCCTGGAGATTATCCAAAAAGCCCTGTCAGTCGTATCTGGGCTGGATTGGTACGCATTCCAGGGTCTCGATTGTGTTCAGCATGGAATTGCCGGAGTCTTGACCGGCGGCGCTCCGGTTGATTCCGCAGTCCAGGAATGGGCGCGCCACGAAAAGCCGGAGCTGCGAGGCGCTGTCGCTCGCGGCCTTCAGCTTGGCGACGCCGAGGCTATCGCCCTAATGGATAAGCTCTCGCAAGATCCAGACGGCTCTGTGCGCATGGCGGCAAAGCGGCGCCTTCAGGCCTTCAGAGATCTGCCCTGGTGGCTCGGGAAGTTCACCGCGGATCCAACCGCGGCCTTGGATCCGGCGACCACTGACGCCCTTCAGCCCACCTTCGAAGCACTGTGTAAGATCCTTGATGGACCCGATGCACGTCGGTATCCGACAGAGCTTGCACAGGCGGTGGGTGGGCTCCCGGATCACCTTCTGTTCGACCTGGTTGGGCAGGTGGTTCGTCCAACGTCGTGGTCCTTTCTTCACGCGCCTGTCCTCGGCGTGGTGATGGAGCGCCCCGCCGGTCGGGCCATTCTCCCGGCTTTGTTGGTTCGCATTCTCGGTACGAGTGATCTGACGCTTCTCGCGCTGAGCACGTCTGATCTCGTGCGGTTCATTCCCGAAGAGCACCGCGCGGAAACGAGTTTTGCCCTGGCGCGCGCGGCGTTCGCGCAGCCGCGCAACGAGGACGAGGAAGATGACCATAAAAGCATTGCGGCATTCTTGGCTTCGTTTGCCGTGAACGCGCTCCCTGTCTTGTCCGACGCGGGCCCCTATTTGGCATTCCTCGAGGAACGATGGCCGCTTTTTGGTGCTTCGGAACATTCGGCTTACTTGCTCGGCACATTCCTGGAGCCGCTCAAGAAGAGCACGGAGCAGGCTCTCCGTTCGGCTGTGCCGAAGCTCGCGGAAGCGCGGGTGAGTGGATATTCGGGTGCTTGGAAAACGATGAGTTGGGCGGTCGACGAAGTGCTCGCGAAAATGCCGGCACGAGAGCTCCGGGGCTATGCCGAGCGCGCATTGGATGCCGATGACGAAAGAACGGTAGAGTGGGGGCTCCTGACGTTGTTGCGAGGGCACGATCCGGAGCGAGATTCACCTCCACTCCTTCTTGCGGCTGACCTGTTTGCGCATCCAAAGATTCGGCTCGCAGCGCTGAAGCACGTCGAGTATTTCATTCCCAGCGCCAGGGTCGAGCTCCGCGAGCTTCGGCTCGAGCTCGGACCTGCCATGGACTTGATGCAATGTCTACTCCGCTCCGAGAAGAAGCTCGTGCCGGTGAGCGATGCTTTCATTGAGCCAGGACCTCCGCCTTCGCACGAAGAATGGCAGGCGTACCGCGAGATTCGGCAGCGATCGAAGATGGATCGGCTGGACTGGATGCAACTGCTGGACTTGGTCCAAACGGGAGAGGACGGTGATTGGCTTCCCGAAGATCGCAAGCTTTTGGAAAAAGCGATGGATGAGCTCGAGGATGATGACAGCCTAGGCTTCATGATCGCTGCGGCCCTGAAGCTCAGGCCCCCGCCAGACGTCATCGCTTTGCTGACGCGAGTGATTCGCGCAACCCATCCCACGTTTTTGCGACCCGTCCTCAAGAACGCCCAAGAGGTTCGGCTTCGGCTTGGCCTAGGGCCCGAAGTGGAAGCGCGCTTCAAAGAAGCCGCTGATTACGCCCGAGATCGATTCGGCGACGAAGAGGATTGGGACGATGATTGAGCTCGGCAAGGTGAACGAGCCCTGGATTCAGAGAGTATCGATCTTTGATTTTTTCGAGTCGCTCGAAGACGCGCAGCACGAGCAAGAGAAGCTCCGGATCTCGAATCGAGCCCGCTGCTGCGTCCTTTCGCACTCGAGAGTCGGAATCGGAAGAAAGTTGCTTCATGGCGCCGATCTTCCGTCATCACTCTCGAGCCATCGGCGAGCTTGGTCGTCCTCTGTATGCGTCGAAGGCGACGTTTTCACAAGGCCCGCCCGCGCGACGTCTTCGAGAGATTGAATGAGGACCACTCGTGTCGATAACTCCTTGGGAATGTCCCCTTTGCACTCCGCAGGAATGAGTACCTCCGATATGCCGGCGCGCTCCGCCGCGAGCAATTTCGCACGAACGCCTCCAACCGGGAGCACTCGACCGGTCAAGGTGATCTCACCGGTCATTGCGACGTCGGAACGAATCCGCACCTTGGTGAGTGCAGAGAGGACCGCGAGAAAGACGGCCACACCTGCGCTCGGACCGTCTTTTGGGACCGAACCTGATGGCATATGAACGAAAACGTCGGACGCGAGGGCCTCCTGGGAGATTCCAAACAGCTTGTAATGAGCGCGTAGATAGCCCCGGGCAATTTCGACACTCTCTTTGGTTACGTCGCCGAGGCGTCCAGTCATTTTGAGGTCTCCGCGACCACTTGCGATCACCGCTTCGACGTGCATGAGTGCGCCGCCTTCGGGTCCAACGGACAGTCCGACGGCAACTCCAGCCGGTAGCCCGATCGGCTTACGGAGCGAGCCGTGGGGCGCTCCCAACCGATCCTCGATTTCCTCAGAAGTCACAGGTCCGAAAATTGGCTGGTCATTCGAAGCTTCAGTCAGGTTCTCGGCGGAGCGAGCTCGCGCCAGTCGGAGCGCCCGGCCTCGACAGAGATCTGCGAGAACCCGCTTGAGTTGGCGCACTCCCGATTCTGAGGTGTACCCATCGATGAGAGATCCCACCAACTCATCAGTGATCTCGAGCTTTTGTGGCAAGCCCGTTTCGACGCGAAGTCGCTCGAGCAAGTGAGCTCGCACGATATGGGTCTTTTCGGTGCCGGTATAACCTTCAAGCTCGACAGGCTCCAATCGGTCGCGGAGAGTTGGTGTCACGAGCGTGAGATCGTTGACGGTCGCAATGAAGAGGACATGCGAAAGGTCGTAGGGCACGCCAAGAAAATTGTCCTGAAAGTGAGTATTTTGCTCGGGATCGAGCACTTCGTGGAGCGCCGCGCCGGGGCTGCGTCCGCGGTCCATTCCTATTTTGTCCAACTCATCGAGCAAGACAACCGCATTCATCGAGCCAGCTTGTGCAATCCCGCTCAGAATCCGACCCGGGCCTGCCGCCACATAACTCAGTCGGTGTCCGCGGATCTCACCTTCGTCATGGACGCCGCCAAGCGCGATTCGCACGAACTTTCGACCCATCGCTTCAGCGATGGCCCGAGCGATCGTCGTCTTTCCGACGCCTGGCGGTCCGGCTAGGCACAAAATCATCGATCCGGCAGATCCTCCGAGGGCACGGGTTGCCAGAAACTCACAGACGCGGCGCTTGACCTTCTCCAGGCCAGAATGGTTGAGATCGAGCGCTGCAGTGACCTTGTCGAAATCGATCTCAGGCGTTGGATCGACATGCCAAGGCAAGCGGCCCATGAAGTCCAGATGGGAGAGGTACGTGGAATAGTCGTGGTGAGTGCCGGACATGGAGCCGAGTAATCGAAGCTCCCGTTTTGCTGCAGCCATTGCCGCCGCCGGAAGGCCTGCCTGCATCAACTTCTTGGTCAGACGACTGACAGAATCAGTCTCGTCGAGCTTCAGCGACGGATCGTAGACATCGAGCCGCTTCTGAATGGCGACCAATTCTGACCAAAGCTGTTGGCGCTTTTTTTGAGTGAGCTCCGATTTCCCGGCGAGCTCCTGAAACATAGTCTCGAGCTGAGAGGCTCCCTCGACCGCTGGTTTCGCCAGAGTCCAACGCTTTGCGAGCTCGAGAATGGATTCGTCGAGAGGCCGGAGCAACAACTCGCGCAACTCAGCGGGTGTGAGCATGGATCGAACGAGCTCGAAAATTTGGTCTGCAAAGGGCTTCTCCCAACCCACAACCTCGGGTGTGGCGCCTCGATCGAGCGCACTGAGGAGCGCAGAGGTCGCCTGGATCAGCTTTTCGGGGCGTTCCGGATCGAGCTCCTCGATTTGGGCGAGGTAGGGAGCCTCTCGTCCCTTGGCGGTCTTTATCCGGACTCTTCGCTCGCCGCGAAGAGTCACCGACTCATCGTTCAGCTCTCGGACGGTCGCGATCGTGGCGCAACGCCCGCCCATCAAGCTCGGGAGCTCCACGCTCGAAGTCACGGAGACCACGCAAATGGATTGCTCGAGCGTGAGCGTACGGGAGCCGCCTGCGGGCACGACGAGAGTTCGAAGAAAAGTCCGGCTCTCTCCGGGGAGAAGCAAGTCTTCCATCAAACCGATGAGCGGTGAGTCCAGCACGGCAAACTCCTTGTCTTCTAACCAGCGCCAAATCAAAATTTCGTTCGCGTTTTCAGTCGAAGCGTTCACAGTTCACAGTCGACTGTGAACGGCCACTCCTACTAAGTACAGCCCCCCGTAAGTTCGTGACCAGATTCCAGTCACCCTGAGCGAAGAGCACGCGAAGCGGGCCCGAAGTTCACGCGGAGCGCGGGCCTGGTCAAGCGCAGCGCCGCGCGCAATCATGCGGGCGTCCTGCGCGTTCACCTGAGCGCAGCCCTCAGCGCCAGTAGCCTTCGCCGCAACCCTCGCCGGCCGTTTTCATCGAGACCCGGTCGGCGCGCTGTGCGCAGCGTGAGGTACTCGTTCTCTTCGGCCGCGATGGACGCGTCTCCGGCTCGTCGGTCCAGCGCGTCAGCCGCTTCACTGAAGAGTCTGTCGAGGAACGCCTCCGACAGGAGGGCCCGGTCGAGCTCGTCTTCGAGCTGAGTCTTGTCCGCCTCCGCGGCAGAGCTCCAGCGCGCGAGCTTCTCCCCCAAGCCAACGCGTTCGATGTCGCGCGTACTCACCCCGAGAGACGCGAGTCGCGCAGGGACACTCGCTTCGACGTGGGTCGGCTTCTTGGTGGGTTTGGGCTCGGACCGCGCCTTGGCCTTGGCGTCGATCGCAACTTCGCGGGCAGCGGGCCGTCGTACGGGCTCCGGCTGGATGTGCGCGGGCGCCGCGGGGGGTCGTGGCGCAGGCTGGGTGGGCGCGTCTTGCGGCGACCGTATGACGACCGGATCCATCCGCGTGGCGACGCTCGCCGTGCGGGCCGGGGACGAGCGCGCCATCGGCCGGCGAGCGCCGAGCGCCTCCTCGAGCCCACGCTCGTAGGTTCCGCGCGCGTCGTCCAAGACCGCCAGCGCCACGGAGCGGGGCTCGTCGGAGAGTCTATCCGTACTCAGCGCGGCCACGATCGACACCGCCGCCGAAGCCATACTCACCGCCAAGAAGGCCCACTCCAGCCCGCGCTCGAGGGACGCCTCACTCGAGCTCGACACGCACGACCTTTCCCTCCTCGCGCAGCATGGCGAAGGCCACCCCATCGACGGAGATGAGTCGGTCGATGGTCCCGTGACCCACGTCGACATGGCCCGGCACGAAGCCGATTCGCTTGTCCAACACCGCCAAGAGCGCGGTGGGCTTCATGGCTCGGTCGGTCAAGCTCACCCAGTAACGATGGGCGTCCAGGTTGGCCACGCCTCGCGGATCGGCCACCGCTTCGAAGTACGCCGAACGATCGCAACTGTTGCCTCCTCGATCCACCAGGTAGACGAACGCCGTCTCGTCCGAGGAGCTCACCAGGAAGTGTTCGTCGTCGAACGCGAACCCATTGATGTTCAGCGATGAACCGAAACAGAGTCCGGCCACGCCGACGAGGGGCCGATACGCCTCGCGGATCTCCAGCACCGCGTCGAGCTGATTCGAGATCGAATAGAGCTCGCCGCGCCCAACCGCCAACGGGCCCGCTTGCGGCGGCATGGAGATCGTCGCGGTGATGGAGAAAGTCTCTAGGTCGATTTCATGGAGCACGCCGTCGTCTCGCTTGGTCCCCGTGGAGAGTACGAAAGCAGACGTCCCGTCGAAGACGATGTCGAACACACTCCGCGGAATCTCCCGGTCGGTCGGAATCTTCAGAGTTCTCGACACCTCACCGTTCCGATCGATTTGGGAGATCAGATGAGAATCATGATGGGCCACCAGGATCGTGCGATCCGGGAGGCCGGCGAGCTTGCTGGGGCAGGGCGGCATGGGAATGGTCGTGCGGGGTTCGAGATCGCTCGAAAATACGAGGAGCTCCCCGGGCTCCTCGGGCACGCACGTTCGACCGCGGTGGAACGCTCCCTTGAAGTGAGTTACTCCCAACTCATTGGGCCCGAGCACCCCGAGATCGCCGAGAAATCCGAGCCCGTAAGCTTCGAGCTCGTCCGGCGGGGACCCGCCAGCGACCTCCAGCGTCGTGGCGCGGATCCCAAGTCGCTCCGGGCCATACACATCGGCCCTGCATTGGTCAGCCCCTTGGGTCGAGCAACCGAACGACATGATCGCGTGCTCCGGAGGGTCCGCGACCTCCGTGCAAGTGATTTCCGATCCCCGGACGGTCAACTCACCCGCCTCGGACACGTCGAAGACCGCATCGATGAAGCCACAGGCCCGCAAGGTGATTTCGACGGAGCAGCCCGTCTGAGTCGCCACCGCGGCGCAGGCGTTGCAGTCCGCGTCCACGAGCGAGGGCTCCGCAAGGATCAGCGGGCAGTTGGGCATCCAACTCGCACGAACCTGATATTCGAGCTCGATCGGTCGGTCGGGCGCGTCCAGGCGTGCCGCGAAGGCGGGAGGTGGCAGGCGACTCTCACCGGGCTCCGCCGGACCCAGGCGCCTCGCTCGCAAGTCCAACTCACCCGGTCGCTGCGCGGGGAGCTGCTCGTCGGTGAAGCCGATGAGGAGCGCGGCCTCCGGGCTCAACCCAAAGGCGGCGATTCCGGCCACGTCTTCCCTCGGCACGAGCCCGCTGCCCGTTCCGGGAAGCTGAGGCACGACCGCGAGCCACACGACCTCGTCAGGGATCAGATCGCCGTCGACCTCGAGAAAATCCGAACCACGGCAGCCCAGAAGCGCCGCGAGCCCGAGCGCAACCCAGCTTCTCACTTGCCACCCTCGACCACGAGCCAGGTGATGGCACCGGCCGCAGCGGCGATCGCAGTCGTGAACAGCACGTTCGCCGCGGTCGCGTGCCCGTCGAGACGGGACGCGAGCTCGAGCGTTCGCGAAGAGTTGCCCGTGCCGTCCTCCAACTCGCTTCGCGCCGACGCGCTGCTCGAGCCAAACGCCGCGCCCACACCCGCTGCGACGAGGCTCGTCACCCCAAGAATCAGCACGGGCGCCGATAGAATATCCAAGTCATGCGAGATCGTCGGCGTGGCGGTCGAACGCGCTGCAGGTGTGTGTACCGCCCAAACCACCGGGCGAATCAGCGCAGCGAGGTCGTCCTTGAGCGGTCGCGATAGATCTGCGGTACCGAGCGCGCCTTCGCGCTCTCCGCTCACCCGGATGCGCGTCGCCGCGCCGAACAGGCGGAGGTGTACGCAGATGCGGCAGGCCGCGTTGCAGCGGCCCATGGTGAGCGGCTCGCCTTCGTAGTCTTCCGCGAGGCGTTGATAGGTTTGGATGATCGCTTCCACCTCGGTCGGCGTGACTCGGTCGGCCTCGTCAACGACGGCGCAGCTTCCGACGAGCAGGCTGAGTAGGGCGATCATGAGGCTCCGGCCGACCGAAATTCCGAAGGTTTCGCACGGTTGTCTGTCAACTGTGGACCGCGTCCGTGTCCGCCCGGGATTTCAGACATCGTCTCGCCCACGAATGCCCTTTTTCCGAAGGAGCTGTGAAAGGTAGCTTCGGTTCATTTGGCCGAGCTTGGCAGCCTCGGTCACGCTCCCACCGGCCCGTTCGAGCAAGTCTACGAAGTACGATTGCTCGAACGCGTCGAGCAAGGCGCTTCGCGCGTCAGCGTAGGGGCGACCGAAGAACCGATCGAACGAAAGCTCGCCGGAGCCTTGCGGGGCGCCATCATCGGCCTCCTCCTCCAAGCGCGGCGGCCCGCCCATCACCAACGTGGAGTCGACGATGTTGCGGAGCTCTCTGACGTTTCCGGGCCACCGATGCAGCATGAGCTTGGCGAGGCTGTCCGGCGAAAACAGGTCCTCCAGGTGGCCGTTGAAGCCTCGCTGTCGAAGAAACCTCTCGATGAGTACGGGGACGTCTTCGGATCGCTCTCGGAGCGCCGGGATCAGGACGGTGACCACCGCGATGCGGTAGAAGAGATCGCGCCGAAACGTCCCCGCATTCACTTCTCGCCGTAGGTCGCGGTGCGTGGCGAAGATCGGACGAACGTCGACCGAGATCGTCTTTTTGCCCCCAACGCGCCGGAAGCTCTTCCGCTCGAGGGCGCCGAGGAGCGCGCTCTGCGTGTCCGACGGGAGCTCTCCGATCTCGTCGAGGAACAGAGTGCCTCCATTCGCGCGCTCGAACGCGCCTACGTGCTGATCGTGGGCTCCCGTGAACGAGCCTCGCTCGTGCCCGAAGAGCTCGCTCGTCAACAGAGTGGGGAGGATCGCGCCGCAGTCGACGACCTCGAACGGCCCGCCCGCGCGGCTGCTCCCGTCGTGAATGGCGCGCGCGGCGACTTCCTTTCCGACGCCCGTCTCCCCGAGCAAGAGCACGGGAGCGTCCGACGGCGCGGCTCGCATGAGCTCCGCCATGAGCCGGCGCATCGACGGGGCGCGGCCGACCAGTCCGTGGAAGGCGTCCCCTTCGAAGGTCTCGACCGTGACGGTCTCGCCATCGTCGATGGTGAGCGACGAGTTGCCCGCCTTGATCGTCGAGCCGGGGCGCAACAGGGCCCGCTCGAGCCGCGCGCCCGCCAGCATGGTGCCGTTCGTGGATCCGTGATCGACGATCAAGATCCCCTGTTTTTCGCGCTGCAAATCGAAGTGGAAACCGGAGACTGTGGGATCGGACAGCACCAAGCCGTTGGTGGGGTCGCTTCCCACCGTGAGGCGTTCGTCCTTCGTCAGGTGAACCTTGCCCTTGTTGGGTCCGGCCACGACCTCGACCCGCATCGAACGCACGGGCCAACCACCGACCTCCGTGAGAATGGTCCGGGGCATTCGGACACGGTATCAGGGACGGACCGCGGCTGGGATTTTTTGGTGAGGTGCTCCGTCCTTCGGAAGGCTGATCACTTTGGCTCGAAGGCCGACAACCGATCGGAGAGCGCGTCCACATCGGCGTCAGGTGCGACGATCAGCGCCTCGAGCTCGTCGAGCTCCTTCGCCATCTCCGCGCTCGGCTTGTCGGCTTGGGCTCGCCGAACCTTGGCCGCTCTCACGATCAACCCGGCCCGATCGAGCTCCGTCCTCGACTGCCGAACGGCTCGGACCGCCATGAAGGACGCCATCGTGGCCAGGAGCGCCGCCCCCGCAGCGAGCGCGAGCCTCCTTCGCGACGCGGCGAGCGACTCCACCTGCGCGGGCCGCAGCTTCGAATCGACGCTCGCCGGAGTCGGCGTCGTCATGGGCGCGGCGTTCATGGGCGTGCCGTCGAGCAGCGCGTCCTCGGCCAACAGGGCCATGGTCGCGAGCGCGGTCGGCTCGAGATCGCCGCCCTCGGAGGCGTTTCTGATCTCATCGAAGAGTTGCGCGGCGGTCGGCCTCTTCGCGGGGTCTTTGGCCATCGCGCGTTGAACCCAGTCGTTCCAAATCGAGTTGTCGAGCCTCGGCGGATTTTGGCTGCGATGGGCCTCGAGCACCTCGGGGAGAGTTCCCTCGAACACCGGGTGCCCCGTAATCAGCTCGAACATGACGGCTCCCAGCGCATAAACGTCGGCGGCAGGGCCGACCTCCGCGCTCGTCACGAGCGACTCCGGCGCGATGTATTGAGGCGTCCCAATGACGTCTCCGAACCCAGTCAGCGGCTGGTCCGCGTCGACGACTTTGGCGAGCCCGAAATCGATGAGCTTCAAGACCGTCGACTCACCCGAGCCGGTCACCATGACGTTACCGGGCTTGAGGTCTCGATGAGTGACGCCCCGACTGTGCGCGGCGGCCAGCGCCGAGGCCAACTGTCCAGCCCACGCCATCGCCCGCCGCGGAGTCGGCATCGCGGTCTTGAGGGCTCGGCGCATCGACACGCCGTCGATCCACTCGAGCACGATGAACGGGAGGCCCCCGGTGGTCTCGCCGAAGTCATGCACTCGCACGACGTGAGGGTGCGACAAATCGGAGAGTACGCGAGCCTCTCTCAGCAAGCGCGCGCGTTGGTGTGCGCTGCTCCCGATGGCGCCTCGAAGCACCTTGATGGCGACCTTTCGACCGAGGTGGACGTGCTCACCTCGAAAAACTCGAGACTGCGCGCCCTCACCTACCTTTTCGATCACTCGGTACCCGTGGAGAATCGAACCGACCAACGCTTCGTCGGCGGTCGGCCGCGCCCTCGAATCCGTAGGCTCCTCGTAGGGGTCGCTCCCGCCGGAATCATCGACGCGTACAGTGGCCTGTCGAGGCGCCGGCGCGGGGGCCTCCGGCGCGGGCACGGTGAAGCCTCGCCGGGCCACTGGCAGGTCCACACGACCGGGCTCGATACCTTCTGCGTGAGCCGCCGATTCGAGCACGGCGGCCGATCTTTCGGCGGTCGGGCGCCGGCCCGGATCCTGAGACTGTGCGTCCGCGATCCATGCCACGACCTTCGGAGGTAAGTCCGGGCTGGCTTTGCCATTGGGTGACCCAGTCGCGATCCACAACACCAACTTCGCCAGGGATTCGGCTTCCGATCGGGAGCCCGGCAACTTCCGGCCTTCGATCTCCTTGGGGTCGGCGCGACCGAGCGCCTCGATCCACGCCGGAGAGTCGACGTACACACGTCCGCCGCTCCACGGCAGACTCTTTGGGTGAATCAGCGCGGCGGGAATTCCAGGCACGATCTCGGAAATCTGGATGAGTATCCGAGCGACCGCGGCGCCGACCGACAGCGCAGCCCGGCGGCTCGGCTCGGCTCTCGTGAGCCAATCACCGAGCGTGGCTCCGGGCTGCGGTCGAGCGATGGTGTTGCCCGTGAAATACACCGGCCAGACGCCGTCGATCGCCAACAGCCGCTTGCCGACCCGGCCGTCGACCATGGCCTGAATGACTTGGAGCTCCGAAGACGCCAACCCAGTGAGCGAGATGCCTTCGTCGGCATCCCGCTCGGCGCGCTGCTGCCCGGGGTTGGCCACGGGCGCAACCTATCACGACTTCCGTCGCCGTCGAAGCTGCCGGGATCAGGTCTCGATCTTTGCTTCCATCGTGATCTTGGCGTTCAAGAGCCGCGAGACCGGGCAATTCGTCTTGGCCACGTTCGCGAGCTCCATGACTTTGGCCGCGTCCGCCCCAGCCACCTTCACCGCCACGTCGAGGTGAATGGACGTTCCCGTCCAGCCGGCCTCGAGCTTCTCGAAGCTCATCGTGGCGTTCGTTCGCACGAACTCAGGCGTCATCCCGTTCCGTCCGAGCTCCGCCGAGAACGCCATCGAAAAACATCCGGCGTGGGCGGCCGCGATGAGCTCCTCGGGATTCGTACCCTGCTGACTCTCGAAGCGCGTCCCGAATGAGTAGGCGGCCTTGTTCAACACGCCGCTGTCGCTCGTGACCGTACCCTTGCCCTCCTTGAGGCTGCCCATCCACTCCGCTGATCCTTTGCGTTTCATCGTATTCTCCTTGTCTCGCTAGGTCCTAGAGAGCGCCCACGCTAGCCAACCTGCGCGATGAGTACAAGCGCGCCGCGCAGGCGACGTCGATTCGACCTGCCGGCTCGTCGCTTTGGGACACCATCGTCTCCTCGACCGCACGGGGCTCTTGTCGCCTCGAGTGTACGCAATCGGAAGCAACCAACGGACTGCGGCCGCGCCGAGCGTGGCACGCAAGCTGCTTTGCTCCGGATCATGACGACGACGCAGCTCTCCTCGGCCCTTCGACCCGCGGCTCGCCCGACCTGGAAAGAGGTCCCGTGCGACGTGCAGCTTCGCTCGCAGCTCTCGGCGCTCGGCTTCACCGGCGACCTCGCGTCTCAAGTTCGGTCGTTTCAGTCTCGGTACAACGCTCGGAACCCTGGCCAGCCCATTCGGGTCGACGGGATCTTCGGGCCGGAGACGCTCGGGGCGTTTCGCAACGTTCAAAGCGGCCGGGTTTCGCTGAGGGAAACTGCCCAGCAGCACGTCGACTCGAGCAAGCCCGCCGGCGTCTTCGGCGGGATGGCCGGCGCGGGCCTCAAGGCTCCGAAGAGCCTGGAGGAGACCCAGGGCTTTCAAGCGCTGAGCCCGTCGCTCAAGGGCCAAACGCAGTCGCTGGCGCAAGGCGCCAACGCGATGGATCGCGCGACCCTGTCGGGACTCGTGAATAGCTCGAGCTTTCGCGGGATGGACGCGGACAGCCAACAGAAGGCGATCAACGTCTTCCGCGCGGCGGATTCGAAGGGCCGCTTCGATCTCAACGTCCTGGCCGCCCGCAACGTCGGTGGCAAGCCCGCGCTCCTCGACCGCGACTCGACCGGGCACACGACGCTCGACAACCTCGACAAGCTCGCGAGCGGACCGCTCTCGGATGAGTTCGCGAAGGAGGGCGTGAGCCGCAAGCAACTCCTCGGCAGCACGATTCAGGAAGTTGGCCAGCCTGGTCAGATCAACCAGGACTCGAAGGGTACGTGTACGGTGACTTCGGTTTCTTACGCGCTCTCTCAGCGAAATCCAGCTGAGTACGCCCGCCTCGTGCAGGGCCTTGCGAGTCCCGAGGGCCAGGTGAAGCTGCGAAATGGCGACACGCTCGACCGCAACGGCACGGGAATCGCGCCCGACACCGCGACCGATCGAAGCGCCAGCGAGCGTCTCCTGCAGTCCTCGTTGATGGACTACGGCAACGGCCGCCTGTACAGTTACGACAACGTGTCCGACACCCACCAGTCGAACCTCGCGCAGCGAGTCGCGCGCGGCTGGGGAAACATGCTCGGCGTGGAAGCGTCCCCGGTGGCGAAGGGCCGCAGCGGCCTGGGCGAGACAGGGATCAAGAAAGTGTACGACGGCCTCTTCGGCGGCGATGCGAAGCTCGTGGTGAATGACGCGGCAGGCACCAAGGCGCTGGATGCGCTCGCGGGCGCCAAGCCCAGCACGGCGATGTTGACCCTCAAGTGGGGCAACAGCGCGCACGAGGTCGCGTTCGATCGTATCGAAGGCGACCGCGTGTACTTCCGCAATCCGTGGGGCGGCCGATTCGTCCCGTCGGGCGCAGAGATGAAAGGGCCTCCGAATCGGCGCCTCGACGACGCGTTCACCGGCATGGAGAGCATGAGCCTCGAAGAAGCCAAGAAGCACCTGCTATCGGTGGTTCGGGAGTAGCGTTGGCGCTGATCGAAGTACCTGGCGGTCGCTTCGTCTTCGGACTCACTCCCGAGCAACTCACTCCGCTCGAGGCCGAAGCCCCCGGTTTTCCGTTTTTTCGGGAGATGCCGGCCAAAGAGGTCACCGTCGCGCCGTTTCACCTCGACCAGTTCCCCGTCACCAACGCCGAATTCAGGCGGTTCGTCGAGAAGAGCGGTTATCGGCCAGGAAATCACTGGCTCGCCGACGCGACCCTCATGTCAGGCTTCATCGACCTGGCCGAGCTCGTCGACTCGACGGGCCGCCCAGGGCCAAGCACTTGGATCGATGGGGGTCCTCCAGAAGGACTCGACGACCACCCGGTGAGCGGTGTGAGTTGGTTCGAGGCCCGCGCCTACTCTGCCTTCGTAGGGCGCCGACTCCCGACGGAGATCGAATGGGAATGGGCGGCCCGCGGGAGAGACGGGCGACTTTTCCCCTGGGGCAACTCGTTCGACCCGGAAGCTTGTCCCTTGGGCTCGTCGAGGCCCGTCGGCAGCCGGCCCCGCCACAAGAGCCCTTTTGGCGTCATGGATCTCGGAGGCATCGTCGCCGAATGGTGCTCGGATCTCTTTCGCCGCAACGTCGCCGAAGAGTCCGACGTCCTGTTCGACCGAGTGCTCCGATCCGATCACGCGGGCGGTCAGGTCCTGACAGTCCGAGCGACCGTGCGCACGCCATGCTCCCCGGCCGCTCGATATCCCGGTTTTGGATTTCGAACGGCAGAGACCAAAAAGCCCGTGGTTCGACGAATTTTGCGCTGAGTGAGCAGCTTCAGAAGTCTTTGAGCTCGTCCACGCGCTCGTTGAGCTCGTCGCCCGGCTTTTTCTTTGGGTCCGTGGGCGGCTTCACCGGTTTTTCGACCGGCTTCGGATCGGGCTTCACTTCCGGCTTGTGCTCCGGCGCTCTCTCGACGGTGCGCTGGAGCTCCGCCCGGACGACCTTGTCGCCGCTGAACACCGCGGTCTGGCGCATGGGTTCGTGACCATCGAGCTTGAAATAGAATACGCCCAAGTCCGAGTCCGCGGGGAACTCACGCGTGAAGGGTGTGCGACCGAGCTGCGCGCCGCTCTCGGTCTCGACGATCGCTCCCGACGGCAACGACTCGAACCGGAAGAACACTTTCTGCGGTCCGAGCCGCGTCTCCGGGTCCGGCGGCTCGGGGATCGGCTCGTCGGGCTTGGGCTTGCGCTGCGCCAGCATCGGCTTCTTTTCGCCCGCGGGCGTCGGCGTGGGGGTCGGCGTGGGAGTAGGAGTTGGCGTCGGCGCGGGAGTCGTCGGCGTGACCGACGGCGGAACAGGCGCCGGCTCGCTCGGCTGCACCGCGACCGAAGTCACCGAAGGACCCCGCTGAGTGAACGCGAACGCAGCGCCCACCGCGATCACTCCGACCAGACCCACCGCGATGAAGAGCCCTGAGTTGCTCTTCTTGGCCGATTGGAGCGGCCCGGAGAGCTCATACCCACCGAGCGTGTCGATTTGAGGCCCGTCGAGCTGAGGTCCGGGGCTCGGGCGAAGCGGAGTCGTCGCACCGGTCGGCGCGAACCCAGCAAACGCGGCCTCCGCCGCCTGAGTCTGTCCGGTGGGTTGAGACGCGGGAGCGGTGACGACTTGCGCTTGCTGAGTCGCTGGCCCCTCACGAGCGCCCACCGGCAGCCCGGTCGACAACCCCGTAGGCACTCGAGCCGGGCTCTCCAACGCCGGCACGCTGCCCCCCGACTGGCCCGGCACGACCTCGGTCGGCGCCGGACGAACGTCCCCCACCGAGATCGGTCCAAGCGGAGCCACCGGGAACAGCCCCGTCGCCATCGTCCGCAGACATCGATCGAGCGCCGCGGCCATCTCGGTCACGCTCTGGAAGCGATTGTCCGGGTGCTTGGCGAGCGCCTTCATCGTCACCGCCTCGAGCTCCGGCGGGATGATCAGGTCGGGACGAATCTCTTTGAATGGGGGCGGAGCCTGCTGAATGTGCTTCAGCAAGAGCTGCACCGGAGTCTCCGCCAAAAACGGCGGACGACCGGACAGCATCTCGAACATCACGACCCCGATCGCGTAGATGTCCGCTCGAAAATCGATGTGCTTTCCTTCCGCCTGCTCCGGCGACATGTACTTCGGTGTCCCGAAGATCATGCCCGTCGCCGTCAAGGTCATCGCGGCCTCGTTGTCCGCGAGCTTGGCCACGCCGAAATCCAGCACCTTGACCCAGTCTTTGTTGCCGCCCACCTCCGTGAGGAAGATGTTGTCGGGCTTCAGATCGCGGTGAATGATGCCCGCCGCATGTGCGTCCGCGAGCGACGCGCAGATCGCCTTCACCACGCCAATCGCACGCCCGGGCTCGAAGGCGCCGTCCTTGCGCAGCGCGTCCGAAAGCGCGCGCCCCCGCAGGAACTCCATGACGATGTACAGACGCGCGTCGTCGGTGCGCCCGTAGTCGTAGATCATCACCGTGTTCGGGTGCTGCATCTTGGAGATCGCTTTGGCCTCCTGATCGAAGCGGCGTACCGCGACGTCGTCGTTGGCCAACTTTCCGAGCAGCACCTTGATCGCGACCTGGCGATCCAACGGTTTTTGGAGGGCCAAGTAGACGGAACCCATCCCGCCTTCGCCGAGCTTCTTGGTGATTTCGTATTTTCCGGCGAACAGGGTCCCGATGAGAGGATCCGGCGGGGCACTGAGACGTGGGGCAGGTGGCGTCACGAGCTCTCCGGAGGGCCTACCACAACAGGGGAAGGCGGCGACATCATCGCCCCGGGCCCTCTTGGATGTCAACGAACGGTGACGCTCCCAGATCTGTTGAAGCGCGCGTCAAGGTTGCGCGTCGAGTCTCAAGGTCTCGAACACGACGTGGCGACGAGGGTCCTCGGGGTCGAACACCACATGGACGACCGTGCCCTCCTCGAGCCCCGTGAAGCTCGGGCCTTTGGTCTCACCTGCAAACTCATCGACCGAAGCCAGCCAGAGGCGGTTGGCTTGGTCGGTAAACCCATATTCGGTGGTCCAATCCACACCGGTGGTCGAGTGGGTGTCGAGCCTTCGCAAAATCAGCCCCTGCGCAACGAAGCCATCGACGAGGAGCGCCACGATCTTGTCCTTCTCGGGCGATTCGTCGAGGGCGCCGCCCCGCCAAGACATCCGGCGAGGCGGCGCCACCGCCAGCTCCGGCGGGACTCGCGGTCGCTCGGCGCCTTTGATCCGCGCGAGAGTCTTGCGGCTGAAGGACCTGCGGGTGCTCTTGGATCTCCCGTCCTGGTGGATGAAGTAGAGCAGGCTCACGAGCAGCACCCACAGCGCCAGCCACCCCAGGAAGAACAACAGCCCGAGCGGATCGAACGGCCTCGCGCTCTGTGGCACCAACACCGAGATCATCGCGAGGACCACCCGCACATTTCATCCGAGCGGGTGGCTGATCGCAAGAAAGCCCGCGACAAAGGCCGCAAGAAAGCCCGCGAGAACGCCCGCGAGAAAGGCCCGCTCACTTCTCCTTGGCCGAACAGCTCGCGAAGCCCAAGGCGCGGAAGAAGTCGAGCTTGACGCCGGTCCGGTCGGCTCGACCGGAGACGAGCCCGCCCGAGATCCGACTCACCCGAGCAGGATCGCGGCCGAGGTCCCCGATCGGGGACCCGCACGTCTCGAAGCTCGCGCCGAAGGCGTAGACCCTGCCGCTCACTCCGAGCGCGAGCGGGCCGGCCTCCGCCTCGACGAAGGCCTCCACCTGCTCCCCCACGTCCGCGATACGACGCGTAGAGCCCGACCGCACCTCGTGAATCTGCCCGGACTCGGTCCCGACCAGACCCGCGCCCGCCCATCGGCCAACCGCGGTGGGATGCTCCAAGGCGAGAGGCTGCGTCCCCGAGCGCGTAATCATCGAGAGAGTCCCGCCAGCCAGCCGGAGGGCAAACTCAGGCGACGGTGCGACAATCTCGAGCTCCGCGACTTCTGGTCCTTGATCGACGATCGCCCAAGCGCCATTCGAAAAAACCTGAGTTGCTCCGCTCTGCCCCGACACGAACATCGAAAAGTCGAGGTCCGACTTGGCCGCGCTCGCCGAAAACGGAAGCCGCTCCGCCCGGTTGAGGGCCGGAAAGGAAGTCACCGAGTCTCCGCTCCTGCGAAGCACCTCACCGGCCTGGGTGAATAGGAACAACTCCGAACCCACCGAGGCCAGCGCGAGGGTGCGGGTCGAAGTCGTACCCTCGAGCACGAACGCTCCGAGCGGGCTCGCGAGCCACGTTCGGCCTGATCCATCCAGGAGCGCGACCCCCGCGTCCGTGGCATCGAAGCCAAGCGGCACCAAGCTCGTCACCGGCGCCGGAGCGCCGTCCAAGAAGACGACCGGCTCTCTGAGGAGCGCGGCGCAGGCACGCCCATCGGCCGAGATCCGCAGAGTGTCGAACGGCGGTTCCTGCGCACGCTCGGGATCCAGATCCTCGAACGCCTCGACGACTCGCTCGAGCGCCACCGCGGCCTCTACCGCCTTGGGCGTCGGGATTGGACGACCCCTGCCATGCGTCAACCCGACCTCGCCCTCCACCAACCCGAGCTTGTCGAGCTCGCAAGCAAATTGAAAAACTCGAATTTCCGCCGATTCGGGAGCCGGCAGGGACGCCAAATGAGTCTCGTCGAATTCGAGGGCGTCCGCCGACTCCGTCGTCCCCCGAATGACGACCAGCGCCGACTTCGACTCGAGCCGAGACCGAACGACGAACACATCGGCCTCGAGAGCGCATCCCGTCAAGACGAGGAGCACGAGGAGCACTGGGAATACGAGCCAAAGAGCCAAAGCGCCCGATGCTCCAACCTCGCCCCGGCCGTTCGATTCGTGGAAACTTTCTTCACGACGAGGGCGGTTCGAGAGCAGCCGCTGCCGACGTGAAGCTCGAAAACTCACTCAACCGACCAGGATGAGTCTCGGGAGCTTCTCCTCCGAGGTCACCACACTCCTGAACGCCGCAGCCTCTCGCTCGAAGAGCTCCCGGGCGAGCTTCTCGCGGTCCTGCGCCTCCGCGAAGATCATGGCCCTGAGTGCCTCCCGCTCCTGAGTATCCCGGTCCCGATCGAAGGCGCGACGCCGCTCGAGCTCGGCGTGCAGCCGCGACTCGCGAAGCCTCATGAATATCGCCCGCACCGCGTAGCCGACCTCCCCCGTCCCAAAGAGGAGGTACAACATCGCGTTGATCACCGGCGTGCCCGAATCGAGGAGCCCGATCACGACCTCGTCCGCACGCAGCTCCAACGCCACGTAGGCGATCGCGTTGGCTACGGCCACCGCGTTCTGGACCTCGATCACGTAGTCGTCGTTCTCCACGCGCCGTACTCGCACCTTGATCGGGCTCGAGAAGTTCGACGGATCCTCGGTGAGCTCGATGTGAAGAAAACACGGGATCGTCTTCCGCTCGATCTCGAGGTGCAACAGACTGCGGGCAAAAGTGTTCTTTCGCGCGTCCGCGTCGCAGGACCGCAGCGGGATGAGTACGAGCTCGCCGGCAGCTCGCAAGTCGTTCCAGAGCTTCTCGGACTCACCGTCGACGAACGCAAATCCTTGAACGCGGATCTCACTCGCACGACGCCAGCGGGACCAGATGCTCGCAGTAACGATGGCGAGCACGAAAAATCCGGCGATCCTCAGGCCGTCGGGACGCTCCACCGTGTTCACGATGGTCACGTAGATGAATACGAGCAGCATCGTGAAGAATGCGGTCCGCCGGGTCGGATGTTTCCACTCCGCAAGCAACACCGCGAACGCGCCGCTCGACATGAGCACGAGCACGCCGGTCGCGTACGCTCCTCCCTGCGCTTCTACGTCCGCGTCGAACATCGCGCTCACGAACAAACACACCGCCGTGATCACCAAAACCAGAGGTCGCCGATATTCGATCCAGTTGGGGCTCATGCCGAAACGCGGCAAATAACGCGGGATGATGTTGAGCAGCCCGGCCATGGCGCTCGCGCCGGCAAACCACAGGATCGCGAGGGTGTTGAGGTCGTAAATCGTGCCGACGACGTCCCCGAGGTGCTCGTGCGCCAAAAACGCGAGCGCACGACCGCTGGCGCGTCCACCCGGAGCGTACTCTTCGACAGGAATCAAGAGAGTCGTCGCGATGGAGCTCCCGACGAGCTCCAAAGTCATCAGCGCGGCGGCCGCTACGAGCAGCTTGCGCGTGTTGCGAACTCGCTCCGCTTCATCTGCTCCGGCGATGAGTGGCATGACGGATACGCCCGTCTCGAAGCCGGACAGGCCGAGGGCGAGCTTTGGGAACACGATCAAGCTCACGACGATCAACCCACCCACTCCATTTGAGTGAATCCAGTTGAGAGGGTCGCGAGCCTCCGCCGGCTCGAGCTTGTGGAGGACCGCTCGCAGCTCGTCGACGTTGAAATGGGCGACTTGCGTCCACCACGCGGTGACCAGCTCGGGCTGAGCCGCCAGGATCATGAAACTCCTCGCGATGATCACTGCATTCAGGACCATGTAAGGGACCGCGATCAAGACGGCGAGCCCGATGGCCTCTCGAAAGCCTTTCAGAAAGACCAAACAGAGTGCGACGATGAACAGACCCGTAATCATCTCGACGTCGTGGTGCTCCTCGCCGATGAATTTCACGAAGAATGGGTTCTCGAGCACGTGGACCGTGGCGTCGGCGCTCGACAGCGTGATCGTGATGACGAAGTCGGTCATCGCGAAGCCGAGCAGGCCGAGGACGAGGGCCTTGCCGAGCCAACCAAGGCGACCCCAGCCAGTGGTGAGCCGCTCGATCATCTTGATGGAGCCTTCGCCGTTGGAGCTGTGTTTTGCGACGAAGGCGTAGACCGGCACGGCCGCAAGAAAGGTGACCGCGACGAGGAGCAGCGTGGCGATGGGGGCCATGTAGCCGGCGGCGAGGTACGCGAGGCCGGGGGCGTAGCCGAGGGACGAGAAGTAGTCGACCCCGGTGAGCCACAGGGTTCGATACCAAGGCGCCTGATGCGAGTGAGTTTCCTTGCCTTCGGACCCCGCTCGCATCCACGGAGCCAGAAACGATGCGAAGGTCCTTCGGGAGGCCAAGCCGCGCGGACCCTAGAGGAACTGATGGGCGAATTCAACGTCGGCGTTCGTGGAGTGAACGCGTGTGTTCGGGTTTTTTGCCCTCCATGGAGTTGCCAAGCAGGTCGGAAGGGGGGGGTGGAATCTCGGGGTTTCTTGATCATCCGGGGGAAGTGCCGGACACTGCGGCCGCGTGGACGAGCCTCGGGAAGGTGACGTCGTGGAGACCTACGTCTTGGAGCGCCGGTTGGGGACCGGTGGTCATGCGTCCGTATGGGAAGCATCCGATTCGAACACTGGGACTCGGGTTGCCCTCAAACTTCTGCACACCCGTTTTCGGGTGAGCGCGAGGGCCCGGGGTTCGTTTCGGCGGGAGACGGACGTCCTCGGCGCGCTCGAGCATCCCTCCATCGCAAAGTGCCTCGGTTTTCGGCTCGACGTCGACCAGCCTTGGTTGGCGATGGAGCTCGTGCCCGGCCACACGCTCCGCGATGAAATGGCTCGACGAACGAGCAGCGGACAGACCTTCGAGATCCCCATCGTCGTCGACGTCGTCCGCCAGCTCGCCAAGGCGGTCGACCACGCGCACGGGCGGGGCATCGTGCATCGCGATCTGAAGCCGGCGAACGTGATGGTGAGGTCGCTTCCGGCGGGCATTCTGGAGGTGAAGGTGTTGGACTTCGGCGTCGCCAAGATCTTGGAGGCGAGCCCGAGCGACGCGACCACGCAAGGCAACACGTTCGGAACGTTGATGTACATGTCGCCGGAGCAGGCTGCGGGCGCGCGTGTGGGCCGGGAGACAGACGTCTTCTCGCTCGCGGTGTTGACTTTCGAGCTCCTCACACTCACTCGACCTTGGGCCGTCGATGAGTTGGGCAAGAACCTGCAGGCTTATCTGGGTCCGCTGAAGATGAGCGGACCCAACTCACCGGCCCATGTCTTGCGGAGGATTTGCGCCGAAGAGCGTCCGTCCGTGAGCGCCTATCGGGACCTGCCCGAGGCGCTCGACTTGGCCGTGCAACGAGCGTTGGCCATTCGCGCCGAAGATCGATTTTCGACCGCGGGAGCCTTCGCGGCGGCCGTGGAGGCAGCGGCGCTGCATCGTCGTCGAGGCGTGGTGCCGGTGGCCGACGCAACCTGGACCGACAGCGGTCCGACGATTCAGGATCGGTCGCCGAGCTCCGGCCCGTTCGACGGGTGGGATACACAGTCGGACTCCGATGACGCGGTGCCTTCGGACCTCGACGCCCGGCCGCGTCTTGGCAGCGGGAGCCGCTTGATTGCGCCGGTGCTTCGCTCGGACCTCAGCCAGCGTGTGTTCGACCCGGCGGACCATCCGACGACCCTCGACATTCGAAAGCCTTCGGCGCCGCACGCGGTGGTGACGACGGTGCCGGAGTCCGAGCCGATGGCGGCAGGTCAGGTTCCGGAGGTCCGTTCGCCCATCGAGCGGTCCGCGTCCATCACCGACCCCGATCCTCCCCTTCGGCCGCTTCGGGCGCCGCCTGCGCCCGCCGGAGTAGCGCCTCCCTCTCGATCGGAGCGCCTTCACGCCCCGCCGGCTCCCGCCGGTTCAGGCCCGGTCACGGACCTCCCGACCGTGGCCGACGTGCGTGTTCGACAGCTGCGCATGATGGTCGCGATGTTGATCGTCTTGAACGTGGTCTTGATCTCGGCCTTCGTCGCCGCGTGGCTCGTGTTCAAGTAGGCCCGGAGACTACGGCGCCAAGGCCTTCAAGCGGCTCCTCAGCTGGACCATCTTCGCGCCGGCGGCTTCGTAGTTGGTGGAGCCTGACTCCATGCTGGCTTCGGTGAGGACCTGGACGATCTTGTCACGGTTCGGGTCCCCCGTCGGGAGCTTGGCGAGCGCGGCGTTGCCGTCTCGCACGATGCCGTCGAACGCTGCCTTCACACTCTCGGCGCTGGCTTCGATCGGTCGTTCCTCGGGCCGTGGCCGTTCGCGCAGCGCTTCGAGCGGCCGCTCGGGGTCCTTGTCCCGAGGTTTGGCCTTTTCGCGCGGCGGATCGTGGGGGCTCGTCGTGGGGCTCGAAGTCACTGCGTTCGTCACCGGGTTCGGGCTGCCGACCGGGCTGCCGACAGCAGGCGTACGCACGGTGCCCGGATTGCCCTGCGGCGGATTCGAGGGCGTGTTGTTCGAGGGCGTCGCCCGAATCCCTTCGCTCGCGCCCGGGTCTGCGATGTCCACCGACGTCACGAGCGGAGCTGGCGGAGCCACAAAGCGCATGGCCGCCACGGTCAACATCACCGTGCCCACGATCGCCACGAAGAGCGTGCCGAGGCCGATGCCTTGGCGCGGCGCGATCACGTTCGAGTTGATGCTCGAAACCATCGACATCGGCGCGTTCGGCCCGGCGAACGGCATGACCCCCATTGGGTTCACCGCGGGCCCGCCTGTGTGCGGCAGAATCGAAGGTGAGTACTGAACCGAAGTCGGCGAGAGATCTTCCTCGGTGAGCGGCGCAACGCCTTTGGCCTCGGCGAAGATCACCGTCTTGTCAGGCTCCGGACCTTCGTCGTCCGGATAAGGCAACGGCATCGCCAGCAGCGCTTCGAGCTCCAAACGCCGATCCTCGAGCTCCGCCCCAAAGAGCTCCTTGATCAACGATCCGACCGAATTCGCCGCCGATCCCCGCTTCTCCGGCACGACCTCACGGATCGCCGCGAGGAACTCCGCCGAAGATCCGTAGCGCTCGACCGCCTCCAGACGCACCGCCTTGTGGATCACCTCGTCGAGCGCCGTGGGAAGGTCGGGCCTGAACTTCGATGGAGGCGTCCACTCTGGGTTCAGGGACGCATGCAACATCGCCGGAACGGTGCCGCGCTTCAGGAAGTTGCGCAGCGCGAGCGTCTCCCAGAGCACCACGCCCATCGCGTAGATGTCCGCGCGGTGATCGACGCGATCCGCCGTGACTTGCTCCGGCGGCATGTAACCGACCGATCCCATCACCACGCCGGTTCGCGTCTTCCAGTCTTGAACGTTCGACTTGCCGAGCCCGAGATCGATGAGCCGCATGAGCCCGTCTTCACCGACCATGAGGTTCTTCGGAGAGATGTCGCGATGCACGATGCCGAGGTGGCGGCCGGTCTTGGCGTCGACCGCGCTGTGCAGCGCGTGCAAGCCGCGCAGACCGCCGTCGATCAAGTCGATCACCGACGTCACCGACGCGTGCCGCTTCGACTGCAACACCGCATCGAGGAACTTCGAGAGCGGCCAGCCCGGCACGTACTCCATCGCGATGTAGAAGGCGTCGCCGACCTTTCCGACGTCGTAGACCTTGGCCACGTGAGGGCTGTCGACGTTGACCGCGATGTCGGCCTCGTGTCGGAAGCGCCGAATGAAATTCTCGTCCGCGGTGAGCTCTCCGTGCAGACGTTTGATGACGATCGGCGTGGGGACGCCGCGGCGCGGATTGAAGGGCCGCGCGAGGTGGACATCGCCCATGGCACCCTGGCCAAGCGCCTTCAGAAGTGCGTACGGGCCGAACGCGCGAGGAAGCTCGCTCGACACGACCGGAGTCTACCCTCGACGCCCGTTTCTGGCGCCACCGGTTTCTCTTGAATTCACTCAGTCGGTATTAACGATACTGTGAGCGCAGTCACCGGGCCACTTCTAGATGGGCACCGGTATGTGGAACCTGCCGACCTTTCTTGACGTCTTTCGATGGACGTCGCAGAACGGCGCACGCCGGCGGCGAACGGAGGCACCACTTGTCAACAGCGGCCAGCGACCCAACGGCCCCCGGAGCTTCAGAGCTTCGAACCGCATTCAGTTCAGGAGCACGTCTCCCGTACCCCGAGCTTTACTCCCAGAAGGTCACGGTGCTCTTGCTCGACGTCGTCGCGTTCCTTGCGGCGTTCGTCCTCGCCATGCACCTCCGATTTCAGGCGCAACTCAGTGTTTTCTCGCGGGGCGATGCGCCTTGGGAGCCCATGCTCTTCGCCCTGCCTGTGATGCTCGGCGCCTGGCTGTCGTTCCTCCACGGCCACGGCCTCTACCGTCTCGAGAGCCTGCGGATCTTCGAGGAGATCGCGCGCCTCGTTCGTGCGTTGCTCCTCTCCGTCGGATTGCTCTTGACCCTCGCGTTCTTCTTTCGAGGGTTCAGCTTCTCTCGCGGCTTTGCCGTGCTCTTCATCCCGCTCCTGCTCGGGATCACGCTTTCCGGCCGCTTTGCGTTCCGGCTCGTTCGCCGACAGATCCTCGGTCTCGACGGCGTGCGTGAGCGGATCTTGCTCGTCGGAGACTCTCCGGTGGCGCGAGCGATGATCTTGGCAGCTCGCGAGCCCGAGTCTCGAGCTTCGATCGTGGGCGTGATCGATGACGGATCCGGCCTCGAGATCTCCGGCGTGCCCGTCGTGGGCAAGCTCGAATCGCTCGTGGAGGCCGCACGCGCCAAGGGCGCACACCGCGTCGTGATCACCGGAAAATTCGACGAAGCCGGGCAGCTCGCGTTGCTCGATGCGTGTCTCTCCGCAGGCCTCGAGTGGTCGGTGGTACCGCGCGCTTACGAGCTCATGCTGGATCGGGTCGAGCTCGACGTGGTCGCGGGCGTGCCGGTGCTCGGCCTTCGCCGCGGCAACATCCGCGGGCTCAATCGAGTCAAGAAGCGCGCTTTCGACGTCATCGCCTCAGCGGCGTTGATCGTCCTGGCATCTCCGCTGATGTTGCTGGTCGCGATCTTGATCAAGCTGAGCAGCCGCGGACCCGTCCTGTTCACGCAGAATCGGGTTGGACAAGGCGGGCGTCACTTCGAGTTCCTCAAGTTCCGAACGATGCATGTGAACAACGACGATTCGATCCACCGGGAGTACGCGAAGCGCTGGATCGAAAAAGGCGAGGCTCACACCGAGAAAGCCGGTGAGCGCATCTTCAAGATCGAGAAGGATCCGCGCATTTTTCGCGTGGGCCACTTCCTTCGGCGCTACTCGATCGACGAGCTTCCGCAGCTCTTCAACGTGTTGCGCGGCGACATGTCGCTGATCGGCCCGCGACCTTCGATCCCTTATGAGGTCGAGGCCTATCGGGAGTGGCACCGGCGGCGTTTCGAAGGCCCGCAGGGCATCACGGGCCTCTGGCAGGTGTCCGGCCGCAACCGTTTGAGCTTTGATGAAATGGTCGAGCTCGATATCGAGTACATCGAAAATTGGTCTTTTGGCCTCGACCTCAAGATCCTGCTCCGCACGATCGGAGTCGTCCTGTTCGACCGAGCATACTGACATGAGCAACCCTCCGAGCACGCCTCGCCTGGCCATGATTGGCTGTGGCTACTGGGGCCCCAACCTCCTCCGAAATCTGAGATCGCTTCCGGGCGCGAAGCTCGTGACCGTCGCCGACGCGGCGGAGGCCCGGCGGATGTGGGTCGGCAAGCAGTACCCCGGCCTCGAGACGCGGGCCGACGCCGAGGCGGTCCTCGAAGATCCAAACATCGACGCGGTCGTGATCGCGACTCCCTCCGCGACCCACGGCCGCCTGGTCAAGGACGCGCTCCTGGCCGGCAAAGACGTCTTCGTCGAGAAGCCGCTCTCGCTGTCCGGCGCCGAAGCCAACGAGCTCGCGAGCCTCGCCGTGGCCACGGGCCGCGTGCTGATGGTCGGGCACACCTTCCTCTACAACGCGGCGGTACGCGACTTGAAGCGGCGCATCGACGGCGGCGAGCTCGGGAACGTCTACTACTTGTATAGCCAGCGCCTGAACCTCGGCATCGTTCGCTCCGATGTGAACGTCGCCTGGAATCTCGCGCCGCACGACGTCTCGATCGGCTGCTACTTGCTTGGCCAGGAGCCCGACGAAGTGTCGGCTTGCGGCGTCACCGCGCTCCAAGCGAGCGTGGAAGACGTCGTGTTCCTCACGATGAGCTTCCCGAGCGGAGCTCGTATGAACGTCCACGTCTCGTGGCTCGATCCGCGCAAGGTTCGACGGCTCACGGTCGTGGGCGACAAAAAGATGATCGTGTACGACGACGTCGCCGACGAGAAGATCACCATCTACGACAAGGGCATCACGAAGGAAGAGCGCGTGCCCGTGGAGCAACCCACGGACTTCGCTCGCTTCAAGATGGTCACGCGTGCGGGTGACGTGACGATCCCCAACCTGACGGTCCCCGAGCCGCTGACCGAGGAGTGCAAGCACTTCATCGATTGTGTGACCCATCGAAAGCGGCCGATCAGCGACGGCTTCGAAGGCGCGCGTGTATCGCGAGTGCTCGAGGCCGTGGACAAATCCCTGGCGGCGCGAGGAGCGCCGGTGAAAGTTGCGCCGCCCTTGGCGCAGTAAGAGAACACAGTCATGACACAAGAGCGAACCATCCCCTTCGTCGACCTGGCGCGACAGTTCGAGTCCATCCGCGCCGAGATCGAATCCGCCGTGGCCACGGTGATGAAAGAGGCGTCCTTCATCGGAGGGCCACACCTCGCGCGATTCGAGGCCGCGTTCGCGGCTCACACCGGCGTCAAACACGCCGTGGGCGTCGGCAACGGTACCGACGCGCTCTATTTGATCCTACGCGCTCTAGGCATCGGCGCGGGAGACGAGGTCCTCGTCCCCGCCAACACCTTCATCGCGACGGCCGAGGCGGTCGGGCTGACGGGCGCCAAGCCCGTGTTCGTAGAGGTCCGAGACGACGACGCGCTGATCGACCTCGAGAAGGCCGGATCGAAGGTCACGGCGAGGACGAAGGCGATGATGCCCGTCCATCTCTACGGTCAGCTCGTCGACATCGAGGGCTGTCAGGCGTTCGCGAAGGAACACGGCCTGGTCATGATCGAAGACTCCGCGCAGGCCCACGCGGCTCGCGTCGGCAACAAACGCGCAGGCTCGTTCGGGCGCGCCGCGGGCTTCTCGTTCTATCCTGGCAAGAACCTCGGCGCCTACGGCGACGCGGGCGCGGTGACGACCGACGACGACGAGCTCGCCGCGCGCGTTCGCAAGCTCGCCAACCACGGTCGCTCCGAGAAGTACGGACACGAGCTCGAGGGCGTGAACTCGCGATTGGACGGCCTGCAGGCCGCGATCCTCGACGTGAAGCTCAAACACCTCGACGCCTGGACGGCCCGTCGTCAGACCCTCGCGAAGCGCTACGACTCGCTGCTCTCGGACGTGCGCGGCGTGCGTACGCCGACCACGCATCGCTCGGAAGGACACGTCTTCCACTTGTACGTGATCCGCTTGGCCAAGGGCCGCGATGGGCTGCGCGCGTTCATGAAGGACCGCAAGATCGAGAGCGGCGTGCACTACCCGATCCCTCTGCATCTGCAGCGCGCCTACCAACACCTCGGCTACGACAAGGGCGCGTTCCCTGTCGCGGAGCGTTGGTCCGAAGAGATCGTGTCGCTCCCGATGTCGGCCGACCTCTCCGAGGCCGAGCAAGACCGGGTCGTCGCCGCGGTGCGCGATTGGAGCCGCACGTGAGACTCGCCGTCGTCGGTGCAGGCTATTGGGGCCCCAACCTCGTTCGAAATCTCCTGACCATCCCCGACGTCTCGGTGATCGTTTGCGAGCGAGATCCAAAGCGGCTCCTTCAAGTAAAGGAGCGCTTTCCGTCCGTCGAGGTCACCAGCGACTACGACGCGGTGCTCGGCGACACCTCGATCGCGGGCGTTCTCCTGGCGACTCCGATCTCCACGCATGGACCGCTTGGCGTACGCGCTCTAGGAGCAGGCAAACACCTCTTCGTCGAGAAGCCATTGGCCGGATCCGTCTCGGACGCCGAGGCCCTGGTGACCGAGGCTGAACGTCGAGGCCGGGTCCTGATGGTCGGCCACACCTTCGAGTACTCACCGCCGATCGTGAAGATCCGAGACGTGATCGAGCGCGGCGAGCTCGGCCCGATCTATTTCATCTCGATGACCCGCGTGAACCTCGGGCTCCATCAACGCGACGCATCGGTGATCTGGGATCTCGCGCCCCATGACTTCTCGATCCTGTTCCACTGGCTGCAAGAAGGCCCAAAGCGCGTCACCGCGATCGGTCGCGCTTGTGTGCAGCCCGGAATTCCAGATGTCGCGTTCGTGAGCCTCGAGTTCCCGAGCGGCGTCGTGGCCAACGTAGAGGTCGCGTGGCTCGCGCCTTCGAAGATCAGAAAGACCACGATCGTCGGCCAAAAGAAGATGCTGGCCTACGACGACACGCAGAACATCGAGGCCGTGAAGATCTACGACCAAGGCGTCGACTTCAGGGACCCCGAGACCTTCGGCGAGTATCAGCTCTCGTATCGGACCGGTGACATCGTCTCGCCGAGGATCTCGGGCGCCGAGCCGCTCAAGGTCGAGATGAGCCACTTCGTGGAGTGTATCCAAGGCAACAAGACGCCACGCAGCGACGGCCGGTCGGGCCTGCGCGTCGTGCGCGCGCTCGAGGCCGCCGAACGATCGCTCCGATCGAGAGCGCCCGTCGAGATCGAGAGCCGATGAGCGACTTCGAAGACGCGAAGATCTATCCCAACGTCCGCATCGGCGAAGGCACGATCATCGACGGCCCGGTGATCTTGGGAAAGCCGCCGCGCGGCAAAGCGCCCGGAGAGCTCGAGCTCGTCATCGGCCCCAACTCACATATCCGGCCGTTCACGGTGATCTACGCGGGTAACGTGATCGGCGCGCGTTTCAACACGGGTCAAGGCGCTTCGATTCGCGAGGACAACGTCATCGGCGACGATGTTTCCGTGGGTACCCACGCGGTGCTCGAGTTCGGCAATCGGATCGGCAGCGGCTGTCGGATCCACACCGGCTGTTTCCTCGAGCTGGTGACGCTCGGCTCGAACGTCTTTCTCGGACCGCACGTCGTGTTCACCGACGACCCACACCCGATGGGCTGTCCTCGTTACAAGGAATGTAAAGGCGGTGGCATCGTCGAGGACTTCGCGGCCATCGGCGCCAACACGACCGTGTTGCCAGGCGTCCGGATCGGCGCGCGAGCGCTGGTGGGCGCGGGGTCTGTCGTCACCCGCGATGTCGCGCCAGAGACGGTGGTCGCGGGCAGCCCGGCCGAGCTGAAGAAGCGAACGGACGAGCTCGTGTGCTGGCCAGGCTTTTACGAGCGGCCGTACGTCTGGCATTCGCGCTGATTTCGATGCTCCATTCTTCGCGCTTCGCGCTTGCCAGGTCGTGGGGCCGAAGGTAACGGTCCCGCCCGATGTCGGCCTTCGACCTTGGGCTCTTGTCGCTGTTGGCGGCCGAGGGCGAGGCTCCCCCATCTGGCTGTGAACAAGGAATTCAGCTCTTTCCTCTCGTCTTGATGGTCGCGATTTTCTATCTCATCGCGCTCCGGCCCGCTCAGAAGGAGCGCAAGGAGCACGCGGCGATGCTGACGAATCTGAAGCGAGGTGACGAAGTCATCACCTCGAGCGGCATCGTCGGCACGATCACCGATGTCGCCGATCCGTTCTTCGTCCTCGAGATCTCGCGGAACGTGAAGATTCGGATCTTGAAGTCGGCCGTCGCCAAACGTCACGTCGAGAAGAAGGAGCCCGAGAAGGAAGCCAAGGCGTGAGCCGAAGCGAGTAATTCATGGAAAAGTCTTGGTATTGGCGCCTCGGACTGGTGTCCGCTCTCGTCGCGCTCGGCGTGTATTACACGGGGCCGTCCGCGATTTATCTCAACGCTTCTGCCGCTGATCGCGCGAACAAGCAGAAGATCAGCGAATTGACGCCCGAGTGGATGCCGAAGACTCGCGTCAACCTGGGCATCGATCTTCAAGGCGGCTTGCACCTCGTGATGGGTGTCGACGCCGTCAAGGCAGTGCAGAACAGGGCCGATCACCTCGCCGACGAGATCTACGAGCACATGAAGGACAAGGGCTCGCCCATCGTCAAGGCGGAGCGTCCGGGGGACGCCCCAGAGGTCGTGGTCGAGCTGGCCAAGGACCAGGACTTCGCGACCCTCGAAGCATACTTCGGCGACCGGAGCGACACCTGGGAGCTCCGCTCCCACGCGGGCACGACCGTGAAGTACGGAATGAAGGCTGCTTACGAGTCACAGCTCATGGAGGACGCCGTCGCCCAAGCTCAAAAGACCCTGCGCAATCGCATCGATGAATACGGCGTCACCGAGCCGGAGGTCCGAAAGAGCGGTCGCGACTCCGTGCTGATCCAGGTCGCCGGCTTGGGCGAGAAGGAAGCACGAGAGTTCAAGGACGTGGTGATCGGAAAGACCGCGCAGCTCGAGTTCAAGATCGTAGACGACGAGAGCCGCTACTTCGCACAGCTCGGCAACAAGCTCCCCGAAGGCGTCACCCTCGAGACCGACTCCTATCGAGGTGAGAGCGACCGCCTCGTGTCGTCGCAGTACTTGCTCGCGGCCGACAAAGACGTGCTCAAGAAGCTCGTCGAAGCCAATCCGCCCCCCGTCGATCGCGTCGTGCGCTACCAACGCGTCGGCAGCGCGCCCGCCCCTAGCCAGTACCGCACGTGGCTCCTCGACCGTAAGACGCCGCTCACCGGCGAGTCGCTCGTCAACGCGTTCGTCGCGTTCAACAACGACGAAAACCAATATTACGTCGCGATGAAGCTCGACCGCCGAGGCGCGGACATCTTCGCGCGCCTCACCGGCGAGAACATCAAGAAGCGCATGGCGATCGTGCTCGACGACATGGTCGATTCAGCTCCCGTCATTCAAGGCAAGATCCCGGGCGGCAACTGCTCCATCACCCTCGGCGGCGGCCGAACGCAGCAAGAGATCCTCGAGGAGGCCAAGCAGCTCCAAATCGTGCTGAACGCCGGCGCGCTCCCCGCGCCCGTCTATCCGCGAGAGGAGCGGTCCGTCGGCGCCACGCTCGGCGAAGACGCCATCATGAAAGGCAACCGCGCCTTGCTCGCGACCACCATCGTCGTCATCGCCACGATGGTCGGATATTACAAGCTCTCTGGCGCCATCTCCGTGCTCGCGCTGACCATCAACATGCTGCTGCTCTTCGCCATGCTCTCTGGTTTCGGCGCGACCCTCACCTTGCCCGGCCTCGCCGGCATCATCCTCACGATCGGTATGGCGGTGGACGCCAACATCGTTCAGTTCGAGCGCATCCGAGAAGAAGTCCGAGGCTCGAAGTCGATTCGTCAGGCCGTGGATCTCGGCTTCGATCGCGCGTTCTCCGCGATCTTCGACTCCAACGTCACGACCCTGCTCTCCGCGATCGTCTTGTACCAGTATGGCTCGGGGCCCCTGCGAGGCTTCGCCACGACGCTCGGAATCGGCGTCGTCGTCAACACCTTCACCGCGGTCGTAGTCCCGAGGCTCGTGCTCGAGTACCTCACTCGCGGCAAACGCATCCAGTCGCTGAGCATCTAGGAGCCGAACATGTTTTCGATCATTCCTCCGAACACCAAGTTCGACTTCATGGGCAAGGCCGGCCACTGGGCCATGATCTCGCTCGTCGCTTTCCTCCTCTCGCTCGTCATCGTCTTCGTCGTGCCCGCCGTCGCCCCTGGCTACGGCCTCAAGCTCGGCCTCGACTTCACCGGCGGCAACGAAGTCCTCGTCGGCTTCAAGAAACAGGTGACGGCGGCCCAAGTGCGTGAGGTCCTGACCAAGCTCAACCTCGGCGACACCTCCGTGCAGTCCTTCGGCAACGACGGCGACTACCTGGTGCGCGTCCAACGATCCGAAGCCCTCGCCCCCGAAGACGTCGCGTCTTTCGAAAAGGCCTTCGCCGACCGCTACGGGCCTCGCTTCAAACCGCCGATCGCCTACAACAAGGAGATTGGCACCGTGATCGAGGTCGAGTTCGCGGTGAGCGCCTCGGTCGCCACGGCCGTCGGCAGCGACCTCGGACCCGATGCGCTCTCCTCGTTCGTCGGATCGCTCGGCCGTAAGACGACCTCCGCCAAGAAGATCGGCCGACCAGATCAAGCTCGGTTCGCGATCGCGATCGAAGGCATCGACGGCGTGGTCGTCAAAGGCTTGCAGGCGCTCGACCCTGACGCGCTCGCCAAACGAGTCGAGTTCGTCGGTCCGACGGTCGGTAAGCAACTTCGCGACGACGGCATCCTCGCCGTGCTCTACGCGCTCTTGTGTATCCTCATCTACATCGCGCTCCGCTTCGACTTCTTCTATTCGCCAGGCGCGGTGATCTGCCTGTTCCACGACGCGTTCGTGACGACCGCGGTGCTCGCGTTGGTAGGTCGAGAGTTCACGCTCACGACCATCGCCGGCCTGCTCACGCTGGTCGGCTACTCCATCAATGACACCATCATCGTCTTCGATCGAATCCGAGAGAGCGTCGGCAAGGCCCAAGGCAGAGCGCTGTCGGACGTCATCAACAGATCGATCAACGAGACCCTCGGACGCACGGTGATGACCTCCTCGACCGTCATCTTGGCGTGTGTCTGTCTCTGCATCTTCGGCTATGGCACCGTCTTGTTCGAGTTCGGATTGATCCTCGGCATCGGCGTCGTGCTCGGCACCTACTCTTCGATCTTCGTCGCCTCTCCGATCTTCATGTGGCTGCGCGAGAAGTACGCGCCCACCATCGTCGAACACAAGGAAGTCGGCCACCTTTAGCTTTCGCAGCCGGCGCTTCGCACCCCGGTTATCATCGTCCTGTGTCCTCCGCCGCTCGGTCCTTCGCGTTCTTGCGATGGGTCTTTGCTGCGTCTTGTGTCGGATGCGTCGCAGACGAGGTCACGAGGCTCGACCTGTCGAACCTCGACTTCGAGTACCTCGCGCTCTTCCGCCTCAGCTCCGCGGGCGAGCTGACGGAGCCGACGCTCGTCGACAGGCAGGACGGCGCCCCCAAGCTCTCGATCGAGGAGGACGGCGCGCAGGCCCTCGTCGTGGCTCTGTCTCGCCAGACGCTCGATGGCATCCATCCGGGCCGGCGTGCGGGACGTCCGCGGGTGGAGCTTCGCCTTCCGCCGGACGTGCCGGTGATCGACGACGGCACCGAGTCGATCGTGTCGGCGATTCCACAGAGCGCTCCCAGCTTCGTCTTGACGGAAGGCGCGGGCTTCGAAGCGGTTTCACCGCCGCCTGTATCGCTGCACGTACCGATCGACCTCGAATACTGTCGCGACGATCGAACGCCCACGCCGTTCGGAGCGGAGGCGTTGTTGCTGGACCCATCCGAGTTCACGGACAGGTCGCTGATCGATGTTGCGCGAATCGAAGAAGATCGGGTCCTCGTCCTCGGCTACGGATTTCTGGTGCTCGTGGCGCGCGGATCGCGCGTGCACCCGTCGGACGTTTTCTCGCTCCCGGCGGGAGTCTTGGCGCGCGTGTTGGTGCGTGACGCGACGTCGGGCCGTTTGTTCCTCGCCGGTCGAGACACCTTGCGCGAGCGCCCGGACATTTGGGAGCTCGAGGTGAGCGACGCGCTCCACTTCGTTGGATCAGCAACGATCACCGCGACGCGTCGTACGGGGATGGGGACGGGGTTCGTCACCGACCTCCTGATCGACGAGCGTGGAGACCTGCTCGCTGTTGGGGATGCGGGCCTCTTTTGGCGCAGAGCTCGAGCCTCCCAGTCGTTCGGACCGGTCGCCCTGCCCTTTTCGGGAGATCTCGAGGCGATAGGGTCGATGCAAGGCGAGCGACCGCACGTGGTGGCAGCCTACGGTGGAAAGTTCTTCTCCGGAGACGCAGCCACTGGGATCTGGGACGAGGGGCCGATGGTGGGGCCGCTCGGCTACGACGTTCGCGGAATGGCTTCGGGGGACGGCGAGACTTGGGCCGTCGGGCAGCGAGGTTTCGTGGCTGTGTTCCGCGGAGCCTGGACCGAGCTCGTGCGGCGAGCGCCCAAGTCATTGCTGCGCTGCGCGACCGAAGTGACGGGCCGTCGCGAGCTTCAGGTGCACTTTCTCGACGTCGCGTTGGTGGGTGATGAGGCGTTCATCGTGATGGACGATTGTGAAGCGGTCCTCTCGATTCGTCGTGACGGCATCGCTTGTCGAACTTCGGTGCCGCTCCTCGAAGGCGCCGACGCCTCCGGGATGGCCTTGGACGGAACCGGCGCCCTCGTGATCGCAGGACGCAACGGCCTCTTGATGGAGCTTTCGTTGTGACGCCGCTCCTCGTCGCCATGCTCGCTGCCGCGCCGGTGCGCGTAGCGCTCGTTCCGACGATCTTGGGCTCGTCTGAAGACGTGCTCTCTTCGGTTTGGAGCGAGATCTACGCGGCGGTGCGTTTTCGGCGCGGCCTCGAGCTCGTGTCCGAAGCCGAGACCTTTTCGCGAGGGATCGGGCTGCAGGACGCGGTCTCCGCGTGTGGCTCGGACGAGGCCTGTTTCGCGCGTCAGCTCGAAGCCGTAGGCGCGGATTTTGCGCTGCTCGTGACGCTCGACCTGCGGACCAAGCCGGCCTTCGTGGGCGTGGAACTCTTCGACGTCCGCGCGCAGACCATGCGCGCGAGCCGGGTCGCCGACTTGGGGCCCGAGGAGGGCGCGCTCGCGCCCTCGGTCGGCGCCCGCGCCCGCGACCTCTTGAGCGGCGTCGGTTTCCGCGAGGTCGGCAGGCTCGTGGTGTCCGTGCCGACAGCAGAACATCCGGACGTCCGCGGCCCCCGCGGCTCCGTCGATCCAGACCCCGACGGCGCCTTCACGTTGGATCCGGGTGAGTACGTCGTCGGAGCGGTCGGGCGCGACGAGACTCGGCGAGTCGTGCGAGTCGTCGCGGGCACCGAAACCGCCGTTCAGGTCGTCCTGCCCGACCCCGGCTCCTTCTGGACGAGTCCGTGGCCTTGGGTCGTCGGCGGCGTCGTCGTGGTGAGCGTCGCGGTGTCCGTCGGGGTGGCCGCGTCGGGCCAGCCGCGCCGATGTTTCTGCATCGAGCTCCCGGCCGCTCCCTGTGACGGGACTTGCGATTAGACGCTTTCGGATCGCTCGGGCGACTGCCGTCTCTGATATAGACTCGCCGTATTCGAGACGGCGCATGACCGATACCGGCAATCAAGGCCGCGTCCTCGTCGTCGACGATGACCGAGCGATCCTTCAGATGGTCGCCAAGATGGTCGAGGTCCTCGGCTTCGAGGTGAAGTCGACCATCGACGGCGGGGACGCGCTCCGCATGCTCCGCGAGCAACCTTTCGATCTCGTCATCAGCGACCTGATGATGCCGGGCATCGGCGGACGCGAGCTGATGGAGACCGTACACGCGCTTCAGATCGACGTGAGCGTGCTGTTCATCTCCGCTGCGGGAACGATCGCCGAGGTGGTCGACTTGATGAAGCTCGGGGCAGTGGGGTTCGTCGAGAAGCCATTCACCGCTTCCGGTCTGCGAAAGGAAGTCCTCGAGGCGTTTCGGGCCCGCCGAACGAGGGCGCGTCCGAAGAGCGACACCGAGGCGAGCGTGCCCCCGGTGCTCGCGGGAGCAGTGCACGCCACCCCGGCGTCCCCAAGTGTCGATCCCAAGGACGCGAGCTTCGTCATCGACGTCGACCATTCCGCCGCGGCGCCGTCTCCGGCCGCGCACACTCCGCCCTCCGGAGGGCACTCGGCTCTGCAAATCGGGCGTTATCAGCTCCGGATCCTCCTCGGCATGGGAGGGATGGGCAGCGTGTATCGCGCGTTCGACACGGTGTTGGGGCGCGAGGTGGCGCTGAAAGTCATTCGAGTGCCGCCCGATCCAGACCGACGGACCGAGGCGGTCCAGCGCTTCACCTCGGAAGCGCGAGCCGCCGCCGGCCTCGCCCATCCTGGGATCGTGGGCGTGTTCGACTTCGGCGAAGACACCGCGCGCGGCGTGCACTACCTCGTCATGGAGCTCGTACGCGGCGTGTCGCTTCGAGAGACGATTCGCGGGCTCGGGCCGCTCAGCGTGGCGCGCACGCTCTCGATCGCCTACCAGCTCGCCGACGCGCTCGCGTTCGCCCACCGGCGGGGCGTGGTTCATCGCGACGTCAAGCCCGAGAACGTGCTCCTGGTCGGAGATCGCGCCAAGCTCGTCGACTTCGGCATCGCGAAAATCGAAGGCGTCCAAATCACTCAGGAAGCGCGAATGGTCGGCTCACCGTCTTACCTTTCTCCCGAGGGGGCACGCGGCGAAAAAGTCGACGGGCGCGCAGACCAATTCTCTTTGGCCACCGTCATCTTGGAGATGCTCACGGGGAAGAGAGTCTTCGAAGCCGAGTCGATCGTGGCGACCGCCCGAAGAGTCTGCGATTTGCCGCCGCCTACCCTCGCGAGCCTCGGAGTCACCGTGCCCGATCGGTTCCAACAACTCGTTCGTAAGATGCACGCCAAAGACGCCCGCGATCGGTACCAAGACGAAACCGCGCTCCTCGAAGATCTGTCATCGATCGCAAAGGAGTTCGGGCTCAACCTGACCCCTGCCGAAGAGGCAACCTGAGTATCGATGGACCGAGGTCGTACTCCGCGGGTCCAAACTCAGCCGTGCTCGTGCGACCTAGACGCCCTCGGGATTCTGCGGCAAGCTTTGCAGGATGGACGAAGGTATCGAGGCGGAGAGCTCCCCCCGCCGCTTCACTTCGCGCACTCTCGCGGGCCTTCTAGCCCTCGTCACTCCGTCGCTGCCCACGGCAGCAGCTAGGGCAGAGGGCGTCGCCCCGCCCGTTTTCGTTTCCGTCGACAAGCTCGTCCGCTCGCTCGAGAGCGTCGCCTCCGAACAAGAACGGCTCCCCTTCGTCCGGGCCGAGTTCGCCGAGCTCGTGAGAACTCATGGGTTGTTGGACTCCGCGGACGTCTATCGCGCGTACGTTCGTGTTCGAATGATTTTCGAGGCCGCCCGCGAAGGGGGCACCTGGCGAATTCGATGGAGGGTCACCGACCGGGAGCCTCGCTCGGACGAGATCTGGCGGGAGTGGCGCGCTCTTCGATCGATCCCGCCCGAACGCGAACCCACCGCCACCGCCGAGTGCGACGAGCTCGCAGCGCTCTTTTCGTTCCTCGTCCGAAAGCTCGGAGTCCCCGAAACCGGGCTCTTCTGGTCGACTCGAGACCACGCCATCGCGGTCTGGACGGCTCCCGGAACATCCAAAAAGCCCGTCCGAATCCCTGTCCCGACCTCCCAAGTCGGCCTCGACGAAGCCGAGACCATCGGGACCAAGGAGGTCGATCCGTGGAAACAAAAGACGATCTACCCTTACTCCCGCAAGGACGTCGACGATCAGGTGACTCTTCCGGGGCGGATTGCGACTTTTCTCGTGGCCGCCGCAAGAGCCACCGCCGTACCTCGCGCGGAGCTCGACGCGGCCAGAAACATCCGCGTAAACAGCTTTCCTCCGTGAGCCGACCGGGCGAGCTTCTTGTTCTCGGGCAAGGATTCCATCTCGCCGGGATTCACACATGACCAGCACTCTGGGTCTCCGTTCGGCTGCACGCAGACGAGTGACTCCTGAGCCGAGCGAGAGTAGGATCGCCGACGAAGTCTCTGCGCCGGAGCCGACCTTGACCGACCGAATCGTGCTTCATCACTTTCGAGTATCGCACTACAACGAGAAAGTTCGTTGGGCTCTCGATTTCAAGCACATCCCACACCTTCGAAAAGCGCTCATTCCCGGCTTTCACGTCCCCCACGTGCGCCTACTCAGCGGCCAGAACAAGGTCCCCGTGCTCGAGATCGACGGGCGCGTCCTCTTCGGCTCCGACGTGATCCTGAGCGAAATCGAAAAAGCACAGCCCGAGCCACCGTTGTTTCCGGCGGACCCCGAAGGCCTCGGACGAGCCCTCGCGCTCCAAAAACTCCACGACGAAGAGGTCGCGCCTGACTTGCGAAGAATTTTTTGGTCGACCTACCTCGACGACGTGAAATTGGCCGCGAGAATGGCGACCGATGGGTTCGGAGGCCTGTCCGAGCTCGTCTTTCGCCAGTCGTTCCCCGTCATGAGACCCCTCTTCCGGCGAAACATGGGCGTCGACGACGAGAGATTGAAGGTAGCCCTCGAGAAGCTCCCGTCCTACTTCGATCGGCTCGAGTCCGAGATCGGCTCGGGCGGGTACCTCGTGGGTGCGACATTTAGCGTCGCCGATCTCGCCGTGGCGTCAGTGATGACCGCCATCGTCAGGCCGAAGGAGTTCCCGTACCCACTGCCAGAACCTTGGCCGGAGCGGCTGCTCGAGATCAAAGCGAGCGTCGCGTCCAAACCGGCCTTTCAATGGGTCGAGAGAATCTATCGACAGCATCGCGGAAGCTCCAGCGAGCTGACGGCCTGACCCTGACCGGCGGGACCAAAAGTGAGTTCGCGCGCGTCGAGTGGCTCCTCGTCGGGGGCGTCGGGTCCCGCGCAGGCCTCCGGGAACGGAGGTTTTTCCGGAGCCGGCTAGCGGCCGCCCGACAACCCAGGTACCTTACTCAGAGATCTTTGATGCAGGAGCGCATACTTCGAGTAGCCTTGGTGAGTGTGGCGCTCTTTGGCTGCTCTCAAAGTGCGCTGCGGGTCCGCGTCCCGGACACGGTCCAGTCGGTGATTTTTGGCGTCGACGACGAGGAGCCGGGGCTCGAAGCTCGGCACGTCTCCGGTCCGCTGGAGGTCGTGTTGAACGTCGACGACACGATGTTCGGGGTCGGTTTCTCCGATTCCCTCGACCAGCTCGGACTCTCCGAGGGGCCTCTGGAGGTTGGACGCTGCGATCGGAGCTGCCGCTTGCTCGAGCCTGAGCTCGTCGTGCAAGTCGCCGAAGCTGGCTCTGCCGAAGTCTCCGTCGAGTCGGCCGACGGCCTGCTGCGCCGGTTGGTCCCGGACAGCGCGGCCCGCTGCGACCAGTGCTCGAGCTTCGAGAAGCGCGAAGTCGAATACTCTCCTCGAGTCGGACTCAGCATCTACGCGGCCGCTCGACTCCCGAATGGAAGTCTGGCCGTCGCGTCCGACCAAGCCATGTACCTCCTGAAGCCCGATCTCGAGGTGGAGGAGCTCTGCACCACCGCGAAGCCGTACTTCGAGGCGGTGGCCATCGGAGGCTCCATCTGGGCCAGCGACGGCCGCGCGCTGGTGGAGCTCGATCCCGAGCAGCAGGATGGCGGTCCATGCCGGACCCGCACCGCGACGGTGATCGCCGAGCCACCACTGCGTGACCTCGCCGGTGGCAAGACGCCCGGAGGACTCGAGCTCTTCTACCTCGACCACGAAGGGCAGCTCATTCGCTTCGACGGCGCGCGATCCGCGCGTCTGGGGCAGCTGCCGGTCTTGAACGGGCGTATTTTGTGGGGAGGGCCCGGCGAGCTGCTGGTCGCCTTGAAGAACGGCGTGATCAAACGATGGACCGCAGACCTTCTCGTGGACGACCAGCCGCCCGAGCTCCCGGCCGACGTCGAAATCGACGGGGGAGACTTTTCGAACGAGTTGGGTTTCGTGCTGCCGTATCACGATCAAGCTGACTTCTCGCACCCCCTGGGGCTCGCCATGTCGAGGCGCTTCGGAGAGTGGTCCCTGTTTCGATACGACGGCCTGCACCCTACTCAGGCGACCATCTCCGCTCCACCAGGCATCCTCACGGTCCAACGGGGCGGTACGTTTCAGCGAATGAACCCAATCACCGGCGAGGTCTGCGAGCGTGAGGAGGGGTTCTTCAATGACACTCCCCATCATCTCATCGAGCTCACCGAGGGTCGAATCGCCGTCCCTGATATCGTAGAAGCCGAAAACCGACCGGGTCTGCTCGGAGTCCTCTCTCGCCCGGGCGCGCGCTGCCGCTAGATCTGGAGGCCGTCTGAAGAATTCGTCGATCGGCTTCGCTGCGCCCAACCGGAAGACTCAGTTTGCCAGAGCCGTCAACTCCGAATCGACCCCCCATCACCCGCGACCAGAGGTGATTATCGGCCTGCTCACGCTCAGTCTGGGTTGTGACCCGCCGACTGAGACCCCCACCACCGGCTAAAGCCGGTGGGTTCTGGCTCCGTCGACTGAA
>CAYXDO010000099.1:0-40330 GCA_964463485.1 uncultured Myxococcales bacterium
TGACCGGCACCTCCTGACCGGCACCTCCTGACCGGCACCTCCTGACCGGCACCTCATGACCGGCACCTCCTGACCGGCATCTCCTGACCGGCACCTCCGGACCGGCACCGCCTGACCGGGGTTGACGTCGCGGCTCGATGTCGAGACGTTCGAGGGGTGCGGATTCCAGAGCGCCTCGCGGTTCCTCGCCCTGTGTTCTCCTTCGAGTTCTTCCCGCCGAAGACCGCCGAAGGGGAGCAGAAGCTCTTCGAAGTGCTCGACGACCTGCGGAGGCTCGAGCCCGACTTCGTCTCGGTGACCTGGGGCGCAGGCGGATCGACGCAGCAGAAGACGATCGCCGTCACCGAGCGGATCAAACGCGAGTCGGGGATCGAGGCGATGGCGCACTTCACGTGCGCGGGCGCGGACCGAGATCAGATCCGACGCGCCCTCGACGAGATCGCCTCCGCGGGGATCGAGAACGTGTTGCTCCTGCGCGGCGACCCGCCGTCCGGCCGATCCTTCGAGCCGGCGATCGATGGGTTTCGGTACGCGAGCGAGCTGATCTCTTACGTACGTGGGCTCGGGCATGGGTTCTCGATCGGCGCGGCCTGTTACCCAGAGGGCCACGTGGAGGCCGCGAGTCTGGATGTCGACCTCACTCACCTCGCGACCAAGGTCTCATCGGGTGTGGATTTTCTGATCACTCAGCTCTTCTTCGACAACCGGCACTACTTCCGCTTCGTCGATCGAGCTCGCGAGGCCGGAGTCACGGTGCCCATTCTCCCGGGCATCATGCCGATCACGAACGTAGATCAGATCAGACGCTTCACGAAGCTTTGTGGTGCAACGATTCCTCCGCAGCTCTTCGAGGAGCTCACGCGGCGGCGAGACGACCCCGATCGGGTGCACGAGCTCGGTGTCATTCACGCGACCATTCAATCGCTCGGGCTGCTCCAGGGGGGCGCTCCGGGCGTTCACTTCTACACGCTCAACCGATCCGCGGCGACGCGCGACATTCTCACGGCGATGCGGATGAACGCGCGCCTGTGATGGGTTTGGATCCCGCGTGATCGCGGCGTTGGTCGCTGGTTTTCTGGTCGGTGCGCCCTCGGCCGTGGAGGTCCGGTTCGTGCCCGAGGAGCCTTCGATCGGGGACCCGCTGATCGTCTTTTTGCGCGGGGCCAACGCACCCGAGAGCCGTGTCGAGGTCTTTGGGATGTCGGCGCCGCTTTTGGCGGCGAGTGACGGCTGGGTTCGGGCGTTCGTGGCAGTTCCGCTCGACGTCGAGCCTCGGGTCTGGCCCGTGCGCGTCGTGAGCGGTCGCGACGGGTTGATGACGACCTTGATCGTGCGTCCTCGTGCGTTTCGAACCTCGAGCTTGAAGGTGAGCGAGCGCTTCACCGCGGAGAAGCGATCCAAGGCGCTCGAGCAGCGCCTCGCGATCGAGCAGGCGGCCTGGGACGCGGTCTTTGCGCCCGCGCCCGGGCCGCTTCGGTTCGACGGATCGTTCGTGCGGCCCGTTCGAGGGTCCACGACGAGCGAGTTCGGCGTGAAGCGCACGTACAACGGTCGGCTCGAGAGCCAACACTACGGGCTCGACCTCGACGGGCGTGCGGGGGAGCCGGTCGCAGCGCTTCAAGGGGGGATCGTCGTGATGTCGGCCATGCGTTTCAACACGGGGGGCACGGTCGTCATCGACCACGGGAACGGGCTGTTCACGGCTTACTTCCACTTGTCCCGGCGCCTCGTGCGAGAGGGCGCGCCGATCGCCGCGGGGGCCGTGTTGGGCAAGGTCGGCGCCACTGGGCGGGTGACCGGCCCGCACCTGCATCTGGCCGCGATCGTTCGGATGGAGCAGGACGGAGCTCCGCGCGCGATGTACGTGGACCCCGAGCGGCTGATGGAGTTGGACTCGGCGGCCCCCGGCGCCTTCGTGAAGCGAGCAAGCCAATAGCGTCCCCCAGCGGACGGATACCTGAAACCGAGCGAAGCGAGGTTTCGCACCGTGCCCGTGCCCGTGCCCGGCGCGATTCCCCTGCGGAGCAGTGTCTTTCCAGCCGGGCGGTCCAGCGCTCCGGGGCTGCTCCGGTGGCCACCCTCACGAATTTCGCGCCTGACCTTGGCCGGGTCGAAATGTCGCTTGCACCCCCCGTGAAAGGAAGGCGAATGTGTGACCTCATGCCGGCAGACCGGGCCCGGAAGCTCTCGCGGCACTTCGTGCTGGGCGACATGCTGATCGACGCGACCTTCCCGCAGTTGGCCGAGCAGCTAGATCCGCCCGCGCAACACTTCGCGAACCTCGAGAGGCTGGCGACGTTGTTGGACGCGCTGGTGGATCGGTTTCCGCCGGCGTTCGAGATCGTGTCTGGGTATCGCGATCAAGCTTTGAACGACGCATGCATTCAGGCGGGCCTTCCGGCGAGCGTCCGGTCGCTCCATCTGACCGGCTGCGCGGCGGACGTGCGACCGAAGAGCGACGACGTCGACCTGGAGCTCGTCTACGAGTGGTTGAGAGGGCGGGCCATCGAGCTCGCGTTGCACGAAGCGGTTTTCTACCCCCGCAAGGGCTTCATACACGTCGCGGTGTTCGATCCGGACCAGCCGACGCCTTCGCGGATTTTGATGCGGATCTGAGGGACGGGAAGATGAAACTCGAGCGTGATGCGCAGAGGGGACCCGCACTTGGGCGTGCGCTCGACGGCCTGCGCCGTCCGACGGACGCGGAGAAGTCTCCAAACAAAGCGCTAGAGCGAGAGGGTGATCGCGTCGCTCGCGGCGGAGCTCCGGTGGCGGCCAAGGTGGCGCAAGGGGCTCCGCTCACGGAGCTCCCTCCGGTCAAGCTGACGCCGGCCAAGCCGGACGGTCTGCCCGAAGCCGAGGGCGTGCTGCAGGGACTTTGGGGCCGGGCTCAGGATTTGGTCTCCGGATCCACGGCGACGCGGGAGACCCATCGGGCGCGAAAGCTGACGTTGGAAGTTTCGGCGCTCGCCGAGCCCATGCAGAAGCTGTCGGACGCGGAGCTCAAGGCGCAGACGCAGAAGCTCAAGGCGCAGATCGCGGAGACGGTTCAGCCCCAACGGGTTGCGCTCGAACAAGCGGAGAAGGCGTTGGCAGCAGCGGGTCCGGAGGCGCGCGAATCGGCTCGGGGTGAGGTCCACAAGGCGCGCGTGGCGCTGTATCGCGCCGAGAAAAAAGTCCTCGATCAGATCCTGCCCGAAGCGTTCGCGACGTGTCGCGAAGCCACTCGGCGGGCGGCCGGAATGTTCCATTACGACGTGCAGGTCATGGGCGGCGTGTTGATGCACAACGGGCTCGTGGCCGAGATGTACACGGGCGAAGGCAAGACCTTGGCGGCCACCATGCCGGCCTATCTGAACGCGCTCGCGGGCCACGGCTTTCACGTGGTGACGGTCAACGACTATTTGGCCCGACGCGACGCGATGGAGATGAGCTCGATCTACGGCTATCTCGGGATGTCTGTCGGCGTGCTTCAGAGCAATCACACGCAGTACGTCATCGACCCTCAGAAAGCGGGAAAGCTTCGCGAGACGAGCGGCAGACGCGAGAGCTACGACGCGGACATCACGTACGGAACGGCTTCGGAGTTTGGCTTCGATTACTTGCGCGACAACGGCGTCATGGACACGAGCCTCAAGACGCAACGTCCGCTCTACGGAGCGTTGCTCGACGAGATCGACAGCTTGTTGATCGACGAGGCTCGGATCCCGCTCATCATCGCGGAGGGCGGAGGTAAGCCGGACGTCTCGGTCGCCGAGAAGGCGCGGGACCTCGTGGACACGCTCGACTGGAAGACCGACGTCGAGTGGGACATGGAGGAGCACTGGGTCAACCTCACCGACGCGGGCTACGAGAAGGTCCAGAAGGCGTTCGGCGGCGAAAATCTCTACGAGGCCAAGAACCTCGATAGCCTCCACGAAATTCAGAACGCGCTGACGGCTCGTTTCCTCATGCGCAAGGACGAGCACTACACGATCATCGACGGGGAGATTCGGACCGTCGGCCTGTCGGGCCACGCTTACGCGGGTCGAAGGTTCATGGCCGGACTGCACCAAGCGCTCGAGCTGAAGGAGCGCGTCGAGGTGAAGCCGGAGAACATCACCAAGGCATCCATCACGATGCGCGACTTCTTGGGGCTGTATGGACGCGCTGGCGGCATGACCGGCACGGCGGTCTCGGCCAAGGAAGTCTTCAAACAGGTCTATGGGCTCGACGTCGCGCGCGTCCCGACGCGCAAGCCGCTCATTCGCGTCGACTACCCGGACAAGCACTTCGGAACGGTCAACGAGAAGGTCGAGGCCTTCGTCGCGGACCTCAAGAAGGCCCATGAAACCGGGCGACCGGTGTTGATCGGCGTCGAGTACACGAGCACCGCGGAGCGCCTCGGCGAGATCCTCGAGGAGCGTGGCCTGCCGTGTCACGTGCTTGGAGCCAAGAGCGACGCGATCGAGGCGTCGGTCATCGCACAGGCGGGCCGCGTCGGCGCGATCACCGTCGCGACCACCCGCGGTGGTCGTGGCGTCGACATCAAGCTGGGCGGCGACGCCAAAGGGATCGCTGCCGACCTCGTCAAGACCAAGAAGATGGCGCCCGACAAAGCGATCGAGCTCGCGCAGAAGCAGTGCGCCGAAGATCGCGCCAAGGTGCTCGCCAACGGCGGGCTCATGGTCATGTCCTTCGAGCACCTCGACTCGCGCAGGCGGGACGACCAACTGCGCGGGCGCGCTGGGCGCCAGGGAGATCCGGGCGCGACGGCCTTCTACTCGAGCTTCGAAGATCCGATCTACGACGGCATGACCGAGCTCGAGAAGTTCAAGAAGGGCGAGGCCAAGTTCGACGAGAAGAAGGCGCCAGGATTGATCGAGCGCGCGCTCGATCGATCCGAGAATCAAGTGAACGGCATCTTGAGCCAGTCACTCCCTTACGACGTCGTCACCTCGCGGCATCGCCACCAGTTCTATCAAGAGCGCGAGGACGTCCTGACGCTCACGGACTGCCGCCCCATCGTGTTGGGCGCGATCGACGACGCGATCTCCCGCGAGCTCGATCAGTATGGCGGCTCCAAGAAGAAGCTCGAGAGCGACGCCATGGCCAAGGAGCTCTACACGAGCCTATCGAAGATGCTCCCCTTGCCGCCGGGCGACCCGCCGCCGAATTGGACCGAGCGAACGCTCGGGGACATCAAGCAGGATCTCGATACGCTCGTGAATGCGCTGCTCTCGCGACGAGATCAGAAGGTCGGAGAAGAGATCTCTCGGGTGCTCGAGCGTGAAGCGCTCGTCACCGCGATGGATCAGGCGTGGAGCGGCTACCTAGACGCGGTCATGGCCTTGCGCGATGGCATCGGGTTCAGAGCCTACGCGCAGAAGGATCCGAAGCTCGAGTTCCAGAAGGAGGCTTCTGAGCTGTACAACCAGACCATCCAGGAGGCGCGGATCATCGCAGCCGAGGCGCTGTTGACGCGTATGCCTTCGCTGCCCGGGACGTTCGCTGCGCTCGAGCCCGAGCCCGATGCCAAGGGAGAGAGGGACGTGAAGGCGCAGGAAGAGAAGGCGCCGAAGCCCGACAAGCGGTCCAAGACCGAGAAGCGTGATCAGCCGAAGAGCGCTCAGCGCATCGAGACGAAACAGCCGAAGACCCAGTCCTGATGGCCTACCTCGACGAGCTCAGATCGATCGCGTCGCAGCTGCCCGGGACGACCGAGGATGTGAAGTGGGGCGCCGATCTGTGCTTCTGCGTGGGTGGCAAGATGTACACGGTCGTTGGGCTCGATTCGGAGCACACGTCGCTCAAGGTGCCGGAGCCCGTGTTCGAGGAGATGGTGACGCGCAAGGGCGTAGTACCAGCGCCCTATTTAGCGCGCAACAAATGGATCGCGTTCGAGGGCACGCAGGCGTTCACGCTGGAAGAGATCGCGAAGCTCATGCGGGGCTCGCACCAGCTGATCCTCTCGAAGCTGCCGAAGAAGGTGCAGCGTCAGCTCGCTGCGATTCCGTAGCCCCTGTCACGCGGTCGCCGTTCCAACGATTCGAGCGGGTCGAACGCGGGTCGAACGCGGATCTCCGTTTTCGTGCTCGAGTTTGATCCCGACGATTTCGAGGACACGGGGCGGGCGAACGGGGTCTGCTTCAGCCTTGAGGCGCTTGCCAGCGATCGACTTTTCCGTCGTGGTTCTGGTCGTCGCCGACTCTTTCCATCCGGCCGTCTTTCCACTCTTCGAAGCGATCCATGTCGCCGTCGCCGTTGGTGTCCATTTCCTTGGCGGCCAGGCGCCCGCGGTCGTAGCGACGGATGATGTCAGGGCGTCCGTCGTGGTCGCGGTCTCGCTTCTTCATCGTGACGACGCCGTCGGTGTAGTCGCTCACCTCGTCGATCTTGCCGTCGTAGTCGAGATCGGCCTCCTCGCGTTTGGCTTTGCCGGTCACCTCGAAGAACCGGCAGACGTCGACGCGTCCGTCCCAGTTGAGGTCGAGGTCTTGCCTCGTGACCTGCGATTTGCCGCCCACGTCGCCGTAGAACTTCCACATGTCGGGACGTCCGTCGCCGTCGACGTCAGCGGTCTTCACGTTCTGGCTTCGATTTTCGGGGCTGCACGCGGAGACCATGGTGCCGGCCGAGACGGGCTTCGACGCTTCGATCGCGGGAGCCGAGGGTGCGGCTTCGACCGCGGGCTTGGGTGCGCTCGCGCAGCCAACGGCGAGGAGCGGACAGAGCGCGAGGGAGCCGAGGGATGCGCGCATCGTGGGCGCAGATTCCCGCGGGCCCTGGCCCGGCGTCAAGTCACCGATCAGAAACGTCGCGGCGGAAGCGCCATGCCGATGTCCTTCGCCGGCTGCGGCTCGTCGATTTCACGGGTGTGATACTCGTCGGCGCGACGTGTGTCGGCACGCCAGATGATTCGGCCACCGCGAGCTATGCGTTTGCACAAGATGAAGAGGCCTCCTTTTTTCAGGTAGAACTTGCGCTTCTTGAACTGGAGGTCGTCGAGCGTGAAGTCCTTCTCGCCGATGGCAGTGCGCAGCTGAATGGCGAGCTTGTGACCTTCGGACAGGAACTTCTCTTTGAGGCCTCCGTCGTCGAGGCGAGGCTTGAGATCGGACGCTGCGGTGAGGCGAAGCTCGAGGTCTTCGAGGAGGTCACGCGGGTACCCGTCGCGGATCTCCGGCATGGGGCTCCATACGCGCACTAAGGAAGGCTGGTCATGCGCGAGGTTGAGGCTCGCGATCTCGCGAAGCTCGACGAGCCACTTTCGCGCCTTCGACATGAGGTCGGAGACCTGGCTCATGGGGAGTGGCGTGTCGTGTTTCTTCAGGGTCTTGTCGCCGAAGAGACCCTCGACGTCCTTCACCTCGATGCGCAGGGCTTCGGCCGGCACCGGGTCGTCGGAGAAGCCGAGCGCGAGGAGCTCCGCTTCGTCTCTCCGCGCGAGGGGCGTGAGGCGACGGGCGCACGCCGTGAGCGAAGCGACGCGAAAGGCCGCGCCGATCGAGAGGATCACTCGCTCCGGCGGTTGATAGATCGCCATGTAGCGCTCAGAGCCTACACAGAGAGAGGACCGCGGAGAATGGAGATCGCGAGGATCAGCGGAGGACGGAGCGGTAGCCGGCGCGCAGCACGGAGACGGAATCCGGGAAGACGGAGAGCTGACCGCCGGCGTACTCTTCGGTGCAGGAACCATCCGAAGACGCGCCGATCGCGGTGGTGATCGTGGCGGGCGTCGTGGAGCTCGTGCCGGCGAAGCCGAGGCCGATGAACAGGCCGTGGGATGCGGTCTCGTTCGTGGCGCTCGAGAAGATCCGATCTTCACCGAGATACCCGGCTTCGCTCGGGGCCGGCGAGAAGCCCACTGTGGCCTTGGCCATCGCGGAGTCCTTGCAGTCGTTGGCCTGAACGACCGCGTACCCGTCGCCGTCGTTGTCGGTGAGGTTGGTGCCGCCTTCGACGAGCGCACCCGATCGAGCGACTTGGTCTTTGAGCCAGGTCTGCTCGACCGCGAAGAGGTCGACGCGTCCACGACAGACGTTGGGGGAGCAATTGCCGCCGAGGCCTGACCCGGCTTCGAGGTCGGCCGTCTTCACGCCTGCGCCGAATACGTACGACGTGGCCCAACGGGAGGCGGCCGCGCCCACGCTCGAGCTTGCGGTGAGGCGAATGGCGTAGGGCAGGTCGGCCTTGAGCTGGTGCTCGGCCATGACGTCGCGCCCGAGCTCGATCTGGATGCCCGAGGGGCAATCGGTGTTCTCGGAGACGACGATGTCCGGCGAGATTCGGCGATCGGCGCGCCGGTCGGATCCGTCGGTGTTCTTGGAGGGGTCGACGCGGTCTTCGATCACTTGGGAGTCAAACGACTTGAAGACCGCGATGCTGAGCTGGCTCTCGACGTCGGCTTTGGTGACGGCGCCACCGAGCACCTGTAGGCACGCGCGGAAGGTCACGCCGCCGGCGAGCACCCGCGGAGGATCTTCGCCGATGCAGCTCAGATCGGCGCTGGCGCCGGAAACGGTGGAGGCGCCGGACGATTCACCGACCGACACGTTCGTGGCGCCCACCGTGATGACGCCGTTTTCCACGCAGCGCAAATCGGTCGTCCCGGTGTCCGGCAGCGGCCCGGAGTCGGGTCGGGGCGCGGCGTCCGCCTTGGGTCCACCGTCGTAGCGACCAGCATCCGGAGTGCCCGTATCGGCTACGGACGCATCGGTTTCCGGCGTGTCGTCGTCGCAGGCGACGACGGCAGCGAGCCCGGCGGTGAAGAGGGATCGAACCACGAGTCGCAACATGGCGGGCGCACCATGTGCCGGATTGGAGTCTCTGACAAGTCCCCGTTCGCCAAAGCTGAAGAGTCGCAAGGGCTGCACCAGATCCCTGAGTTCGTGTAAGAGGAGAGCGTGTCCAATCGAAATCAGGAGCGCCCCCTCCGCGGTGTCCTCGTGGGCGCCGGCTCGCTCGGGCGCGCGTTCCTCCGCTACCTTCGAGACCGCGGCGGACCGTTTCGGCTGGTCGGCGTGATGACCGCTCACCATGGACGTCGTCTCGATCCGGAAGGCATCGATCCGGCGTTCGCCGTGAACTTGTCGGAGTCGGAAGGCTTTGGGGATCAAGGCCCCGCGGAGTTCGAGAAGCTCCTCGAGGTCACCAAGCCGGACGTCGTCATCGAGTGCATTCCACAAAACATTCGAAGCGGCGAGCCGTCGCTGCACATGTTGCGAGCCGCGCTCGACGCGGGGTGCCACGTCATCACGGCCAACAAATCCGCGGTGGCGCTCGGCTACCGTGACCTGCTCCACCGCGCGGCAAAGGCCAACGTGACGTTGCGGTTCGAGCCGACCGTCTTGGACGGGTTGCCCGTTTTCTCGACCGTCGCCGCGCTGCCAGGGATCGAAATCAAACGCGTGCGCGGCATCTTCAACGGGACCTCGTCGCTGGTGCTCGAGTCGGTCGAGAGCGGCGCTACACGGGCGCGAGGGCTCGCTCGGGCTCAGGCTCAAGGGATCGCGGAGGCCGATACGGTGCTCGACCTCGACGGTTGGGACGCCGCCGCCAAGGCCGCCCTGATCGCAAACGTGTGGATGGGCGGCGCGCTTCGCGTGGTCGATGTCGCGAGATCGGGCTGCGAGACGGTCAAAGACGAGACCCTTCGCGGCAGCGGCCCCTACGTTCGCCATCGGCTCGTCGCCGAGATCGTTCGCTACCCGGGAGGCGTTGTGCGCGCGGCGGTCGAGCCGATCGCGCTGGAGCCCGACGATCCGCTGTTCTCGCTGAAGGGAGCGTGCTGCGGGCTCACCATCGAGACCTCGAAGGGCTTCGCGATGTCGTTTCTGCAGACGAGCCACGGGCTCGACGACGCGAGCTTCGGGATCATGCAGGACGTCGTCGCGATCTCCAGGGGCGCGCCGCAGATCTGAGCGCGATGCGATGGCAGAACGCCACTCTGCTGGCTGGCTCGGCCCCGTGAGAGGGCTTCAGGCGCCAGGCTGGCCGGCGGGCTTGCTGCTGGCGGCCTGGGCGAGAGGGACGACGGGCTGACCGGCTTTGGTCCAGCCTTTGATGCCGGCCGTGAGGACCTTGACGTTGGTGTAGCCCTCGTGGACCGCGCGTTTGGCCGCTTGGGGCGCGGCCGTGCAGGCCTCGCTGCCGCAATAGAACACGACAGCGTCCGACTTTGACTTCGGGAGCTCCGAAGACTGGAAGCTCACGTAGTGCGACAATAGCTTGGCGCCTGGAATCACGCCGTACTTCTGGCGCGTCTCGATCCCGTTTGCGTCGTAGATCTGCGCCGACTTCGCCTTGAGCGCCACGACCTCTTCGACCGTCACGGGCTGGATGCTCGCCTGCATCTTCTCTTCGCCCGGGCACGCCGAAGCTTCACGAGCACCCAGAAAGGCACCTGCCGAAAGCGCTGCCGAAAGAATCCATTTATTCATGTTCAGAGTCTCCATGAGGGTCCGACGACCCGCTCTTCCTACCGCCCGATCGCCCGGGCAACTTCACCGTAGCACGACTTCAACGGGTCCAGCTCAGAGCCCATTCCTGAGACTGTGTGTTCCACGCGAGAGAGCATGGCGGGGCGCTCGATGAAAACTTCGCCGCTCAGGATCGCAACTCAGAGTCACACAATTCGGATCGCAACTCGGAATCGCAACTCGGAATCACAACTCGGATCGCTCAGCTCGCCACGGCGCGCCCGTCCCGCGTGGCTCGGGTGGCCACTTCGGCCTGCCAGACCTTCGACGGGAGCGTTCGTCCCACGAGCTCACTCGCCCGCGTCGAAGCGTCGACGACCTTGTCGAGGTTCACTCCGGTCTCGATCCCCATCTTGTTCAACACGAACACGAGGTCTTCGGTGGCCAGGTTCCCCGACGCGCCCGGTGCGTAAGGACAGCCGCCGAGCCCTCCGAACGCTGCGTCGAACGTCGTGATGCCCAAGTCGAGACCCACCAGCACGTTCGCGAGCGCTACGCCGCGGGTGTCGTGCATGTGCAGCGCCAGGCGATCGAAGGGCACACCGGCAGAGCCCAGCGCGCCAAGCACGGCACGGACCTCGACGGGCGAAGCGATCCCGATCGTGTCGCCCAAGCTGACCTCGTACACGCCTGCGTCGAGGAGCGCCTGGACGATGGGTACGGCGCGCGACGCGTCGACTCCGCCCTCGTAGGGGCAGCCGAACACCACCGAGAGGTAGCCGCGCACCGTGAGGCCCTTGGCGCGAGCGGCGCGCGTGACGTCGCGACAGACGTCGAGCGCGTCGGCGACCGACTTGTTGATGTTCTTCCTCGAGTGCGCCTCGGTCACCGACATGAATACGGCGACCTCCTCGAGGCCCGCCTCGAGCGCCCCGTCGAGGCCTCGTCGATTCGGTACGAGCGCAGAGAACACGACCCCTTCCGCGCGCGGCGTCTCCGCAGCCACCGTCGCGTGGTCGGCGAGCTGTGGGATCCAACGAGGTGACACGAAGCTCGTGAGCTCGATCCGATCGAGCCCCGCGTCGACCAGCATGCCAGCCAGAGCGATCTTGTCGGTGGTCGGAACGAACGCGGCCTCGTTCTGAAGGCCGTCGCGCAAGCCGACTTCGTAGATTCGCGCCTTCATTTCTTGGAATTACCGCTCGCGCGCCGTTCGGGCAAGCCTGCCGGGTCGTTCTCCGAGCGCGATCACGCGGTGCGAGGCGTTACGTGCTCTCGTACCCAAGACACCACGGCCTCTGTCGAAGTCCCCGGACCAAAGACGGCCTTGACGCCGGCTTCGGTGAGCCGCGCCTGATCCAGCTCCGGAATGATGCCCCCGGCAAAGACGACGATGTCGCCGGCCTTCTTTTCGGCGAGGAGGCGGCAGATGCGGGGCACGAGGGTGTTGTGGGCGCCGCTCATCGACGACAGTCCGATGGCGTCGACGTCTTCGTCGAGCGCCGCCGCGACGATCATCTCCGGAGTCTGGTGGAGCCCCGTGTAGATGACTTCGAAGCCGGCGTCGCGCAGCGCGCGAGCGATGATCTTGACGCCGCGGTCATGTCCGTCGAGCCCAGGCTTCGCTACGAGAATACGTACGCGTCCCGACACACCAGACTCATACCACCGAGGCGGGACTTCGGCGATCCGAGGCGTCGGCCCGGCGGGATGCGCGTCGCCCGCTTCATCATGGATGGGGAAAATCGCCACGGCCGCGACGCCGCGAATTGCCCGAATCGATGGCCTGTGCCTAGATCGACCGGTCATGAAACTGACGCCGCTCGATATCCAGCAGCAGCAGTTCAAGACCGCGCTCGTCGGCGGCTTCGCTCAAAAAGAGGTCGACGCTTACCTCGACCTCGTGGCAGCCGCGTTCGAAGAGGCCCTGCACGAAAACATCGCCCTCAAGGACCAGCTCAAGCTCAAAGACGCCCAAATCGCCGAATTCGAAGCTCGTGAAAAAGCGATGAAGGAGATGATGCTCACGGCCGCCAAGGTCGCCGAGGAGCTCAAAGCAGCGGCGAACCGCGAGGCCGAAGCCAGGCTCACTCAGGCCGAAGCTCAGGCCGAACGCGTCGTCCGCGCCGCCGAAACGCGCGCCGAACGCACGATCGCCGAGATCGCCGAGCTCAGACGCCAGCGCGCCCAAGTCGAAGGTCAACTTCGCGGCATCCTCGAAGCTCACTCGAGACTGCTCGACGCTACCTCCGAGAAGACCAGCGACGACGTCGTCGACCTCGAGACCGCGAGCAAAAAGCGCAAAAAGAAGACCGAAGACGAGACCGCTCGTATCCAAAGCCTCGCCTCCAAGAGCGGATGAAAAAGCGCAAGACCAACAAGCCCTCGGACCCCAATCCTCCTGATCCGTCCCCGGCCTCGAGCTACCTGTCGGTCACCCGCGACGGCGCGATCATCCTCGAGGTCGCCGTCGTGCCTCGCGCTTCACGCTCGAGGATCGTCGGGCAACACGACGGACGCCTCAAAATCCAGCTCGACGCCCCTCCGGTCGACGGCGCCGCAAACGAGGCGCTCGTCGAGCTCGTCGCAGATCGATTGGAGCTCAAACGTTCTCATGTCTCGATCATTCGTGGTCAAACGAGTCGCAAGAAAGCGCTTCGGGTCGAGGGCATCGACAGGGTCGCCCTAGAACGGGCCCTCGCTCCGGAGTGACAACCGAACTGTCATCGTTGGAATAGGAAGACATCGAGAAGACGGCGGTTTCCAAGCGCCCGCGTGCTTTGGCCAAGAAGTCGCGAACGCGCTACATCCAAGAGGCCATGAGCCTTCGCGACGTCCTCTCCATCTCGTTCGAGTTCTCGTCGAAGATCGGGACCCGGCAGCTCCCGAAGCTGACCCCCGACTACGAATCCAACGTTCGCGGTGTGTATGTGGTCGGAGACCTCGCCGACGCGCCGGTCATCAAGATCGCGCTCGGGCAGGGTTATGACATCGCGAATCGACTGGTCGACAAAGACTTCGGTGGCAAGGCTCCCGAGAAACAAGACGGCGTCGACGTCGACGTGTGCGTCGTGGGCGCGGGCCCCGCCGGGATCGGCGCGGCGCTCGCGTTGATGGAGCGCAACGTGAGCTTTCAGCTCATCGAGCGCGAGCGGCCTTTCAACACGATCCAGAACTTCCCCAAGCACAAGCACATCTTCTCCGAGCCAAAGGACTTCGGGCACGGCGCTCGCTTTCCGTTCATGGACTCGATCAAGGAGGACCTCGTCGCCCAGTGGGAGAAGGCGCTCGAAGATCGTCGCCTGGTCGTTCACCAGCCGGAGGACGTCACCTCGGTCAAGAAGAAGGGCGACGTCTTCGAGGTCGAGATCTCCAAGGGCGAAGGCAAGACCGCAGAAAAACGCGTGCTGCGCGTCCGGCGAGTGATCTTGGCCATCGGTCGCCGAGGCAAGGTCAGGAAGCTCGGCGTTCCGGGCGAAGACCTCGACAAGGTGCTGTACGGGCTCCACGACCCCGACGCCTATCGAGACAAACACGTCTGCGTGGTCGGCGGTGGGGACAGCGCGGTCGAAGCGGCAATCTCACTCGCAGAAGGCGGCGCGCGCGTCACCATCGTCTATCGCGGCGACGACTTCATCCGCGCAAAGCTCCTCAACCAAGAACGCATCAAGAAGTTGATCGACGCGGGCAAGATCACCGCGCTCTTCAAGACGAATCCCAAGTCGGTCAGTGAAAAGACGTTGGTGCTCAAAGGTCCGGAGGGCGAGCGCGAGCTCGAAAACGACGTGATCTTCGCGCTCATCGGCACCGAGCTTCCGGTAGCGTTCCTCGACAAGCTCGGGATCAGAATGGAAGGCGCGCTCACGAAGGAGCGCCTCACGTTCATCACGAGCTTCGCGCTGATCACCTACGCTTTCTACTGCATCAAGGCTCACCGCATGCTCTGGCCCTTTGGCGAAGGTCAGCCGCTGCACTTCTTGCACGACGCGGTCAAAGCCAACCTCGGCTTCCGGTTCGTAGACGGGAGCTTCTGGGGCACCGTGATCTATTCGCTCATGATCACCGGCTTCGGGATCCAGGCGATCCGGAAGTACAAGTCACCGATCCAGACGCGTCGCTACACGTCGCTCATCGTCTTCCAGCTGATTTTTCTCTTCGGCATTCCCGAGCTCGTCGCGCCGCTGATCATCGAGCAGCCGTGGAAGGTCTACGCGCTCACGGTGCCGTGGCCGCTCTCGACGTGGTCGCTGATTCACATCGACTACCAGCGCGGAGGGCTCCAGGTCGGCTGGATGATCGCGGGCGCGTCGGTCGCGTTCATCGGAATGCCGCTGTGGGTGCGGTACCAAGGAGAGCGGTTCTGTTCGTGGGCGTGCGGGTGCGGGGGGCTCGCGGAGACGCTCGGCGATCGATGGCGTCACTTGGCGCCTCGAGGCGCGACCGCGAAGAAGACGGAGCTTCTCGGGCGCTTGATCTTGGGGGCTGCGGCGATCACCACGCTGTTGATCTTGATGGTCGACGGCTTTCGATTCCTGACCGGACAGGCTTGGTACGACCGCAAGCAGTTCGCGCAGGACTGGTATGGGTTGATCGTCGACTTCTGGTTCGCGTCGGTGGTGGGCGTGGCCTTCTATCCCTATCTCGGCAACCGAGTGTGGTGTCGCTTCCTATGTCCGCTCCGAGCCTACATGGAGCTTCTCAGCAAATGGTTCGGGAAGCTGCGCATCGTCGAGAGCGACAAGTGCATCGGCTGCGGCGAGTGCACGCGGTTTTGCCAGATGGGCATTCCGGTGCAGAAGTTCGCGCAGATGCGGGAGCCGCTGGCGAACCACAACTCAGCCTGTATCCAGTGCGGAATCTGCGTCGAAGTTTGCCCGATGGACGTGTTGACGTTGGAGCGAGGGACCCAGAGCGCCCGGGCAGACGCGGCGGCGAAAAAGCAGCTCCGCATCGTGACCTGACCGAGTTTGGCGAAGGCTCCACGAAATTCCTCGCGAGAATCCTGGCGCCCGCGCCCGGCCGGCTCATGTATCCTCGAAGGAGAGGTCGCGCCATGAAGCAGGCAAAGGAACAGAGTGAGTTGGTGCGGGCCGAGGGCTTGGACGACACCAAGCCGCTCGCTCCTTGGGTGGGACCCCTCCTCCTTGCCCACCTCGCGCTCACCCGGGACGTTCGGCAGCACCGCCTCTGGCGCAGGCGAATCGAATCGGTTCGTCACTCACGGGCCGTAGCGCGGGAGCGCGACGCGACCAAGCGGCGCCTGCTCGCGAGCCCTCGCGTGTTTCGGCGCATTCGACGAACGGGCCGGATCGCCGCGACCATGGGCATGGTCCCGGCGCTCTTTTGGATGAGCTGGCTGATCCCGATGTACGCGGTCGGGCATGGCTTCGGCTGGGCCAGTGCGCTCGCCTATCTCCTGCCCGTCCCCTTCGCCTTCAAGCTCTCCCGCCGATTGTGGGAGAGCGCGGCGCTCTCGGGCATGCGCGATCTCGAGGTCGCTCCGCACCGCCCGCTCGTGGCGCTCCAGCGCGCGTTCAAGCGATCGATCGGCGCGGGCTTCGCCTTCGGCTTCTCGCTCGTCTTCCTTCAAGGCCTCATCAGTTGGTTCATGACACCCGCGCCGACGCTCCTCGCGGAGCTCGCGATCGACACCCTCTTCGGCATCGGCGGCGGCATGGTGGCCGCGGTGACTGCTACCGCGATGGCGCCTTTGGCGCTGCAGCCTCCGCCGCAGGCGCTGCCTGAGCCCGAACCCACGCCGCTCCTCGACGCCGGCACATGAGCGTCGAGGTCACCGCGCCCGATCCGAAGGCGCGCAAGAACACCGTCCAAATCCTCGAAGAGTACTGGCGCGACCACCCGGCGTGGTTCGGACGCCCGTACGGCGAGTACCTCCACCTCGGCGCGAACCAGGAAATGCTTCGCATTCTGCTCGGCGGTTTGGCGATCGGGCCCACCACCAAGGTGCTCGATCTCGGCTGTGCCTTGGGCGGCAACGCTCGCTGGCTCGCTTCTCTGTACGGTTCGAGCGTCGACGGCGTCGACCCCTTCGCTCCGGCCATTCAGGTCGCGAAGAGGCTCAGCCGCGCGCAGAGCGTGGACGCCTTGTGCCAGTTCACCGTCGGAAAGCTCGACGCGCTCGACATGCCGGCCGAACGCTTCGACCTCGTGTTGACCGCGGACGACGACGTCGAGTGGTCGGAGGTCGCGCGCGTGCTGAAAAAGTCAGGGCACGCGGTCGGCTCTCACGTCGCCACGGGCGGCATCTCCGCCCTGGAGTCCGCGCTCAAGAGCGTCCATCTCGCCATCGACAAGCTCGTGGACATCACCGCCTACGCGCGGGCCTTCTACCGCGCCAAGGAAGAGGAAGCGAAGCTCCTCGTCGACGCAGGTCTCATGAGCAAAGACGATCTGCTCGCGCTCTCGATGCACACCGTCGACCTCTACGACGCCGGCGCCTGCTCCCACGCCCTCTTTCGGGCGAAGAAAGTTTGATCTCCAAGCATCGATCCGACCCGACCGAGTCGCGATCACCGCACCGTGACGTAGCCTTGTTTGATCAGCGTGAGGATCGCGCTCGCGGTGTCGAAGTCGGTCGTCGGGCTCGCGTCGATCACGCGGCTCACCACGCCGAGGTTGAGCGCCATCTGAAAGGTGTCGAGCTCCGCGGGCTTCAAGGCAGACAGCGCCGGCGTCAACGGTGATGGAACGCTGAGGTGGGCGTTCGTGGGCGGGAACTGGCTGCCGATCCGCCGGTACTCGTCGAGCTGTCTTACGGCTTCCATCAGGAGGTGCTCCGTGGGCTCTCCGAGCTCCTGGGGGAACGTGACGTTGGCGTCTTCCGGTCGTGTGAACTCAAACGATCCGACGTCCCAACCCACGATCCGACAGAACGCCTTCATGGGTCCGACCTCGCGGGCGTTGTCGATCTGCGCCATGAAGACACCGCCCTCGCGGAGGTAGATGCGCCCCGCGCCGTACGGTGATTGGATCATCAACACGCCCGTGCGCTTCGAGGTCGAAAAGAGCGTGAGCAGGTCGGGCACCGGGACCTCTTCGAGGCTCCCGGTCATGGCCGAGCGTGAATCGGGCTTGTGGGCTTGAGCGACGCGTTCGAGGTTTTGTTTGGCGGCGGCCTGGTCTCCGGCGGGTGCGTCCTTCGCGATCACTTTGATGATCGAGGTTCCGATGAGGACGCGATCGCCTTCTTTCAGCCGCGACTTCTTGACCTTCTCGCCGTTGACGAACGTGCCGTTGGTGGACCCGAGATCTTGAATCGTGACCTGTCCGCCCACCGTGCTGAGCTTTGCGTGCTTTCGGGAGACCATGTCCTCGACGAGGACCATGTCGAGATCGGAGGCGCGTCCAATCACGATCTCTCTGTCGGGCACGAGCGGGAACTCGCCGCCCTGATACTTCCCCGAGATGAATCTCAAGGCATATGACTGCGCCATGCGTCTAGCCCGGGAAGCTAAGCGTGATTGCGCTCGGGTTCAAGCATGCGGATGTATTGCTGAGCGCGCTCGTTGGTCGGCTGGATTTCGAGCACTCTTTGCAGCTCTTTTTTGGCTCCGTCTTTGTCGCCGCGCCCGTACAAGAGGAGCGCGAGCTGCAGGCGTGCGGGGACGTAACCTGGGCGATCTGCGCAGGCCACGCGGAGCTCCCCGATGGCTTCGTCACGCTCGCCCATCTCCGCCAGGGTCTGGGCGAGGCGGTTGCGGATGTCGACGAAGTGGGGCGCAAGCCCCAAGGCCTTGCGATACTCGATGACGGCCTCCTTGGGCATCGCGGCCGATCGGTAAGCGTCGCCCACTTCGGCGTGCAGGTTGGCGATCTTGGCCTTGGTCAGCTCGTGGCCCGGCTGTTCGGCGCCCGGCGGGGCAAAGCGCGCGAGCAGCTCGCGGGACTCGGAGTAGCGGCCCAAATCGTTATAGGTGATGGACAGATTGAGCGCGGCTTCGGTGTACCGAGGATTGATACGCAGCGCTTCCTCGAACTCCGCACGCGCCTTCGGGAGCAGCCCCCAGCTATGATAGATGACGCCGAGTTGGTGGTGGACGTCGGCGTAGCCGGAGGCGCCGCGATGCACGGCTTCCGTGAGACTGCGCTCCGCGGCGACGTAATCGGCCTTCTCGTAGGCCTCTCGCCCTTTCGCCAGATAGGCCTCGAACTCGTTGGACACGACTGTCGAATTATACAGCAAAGCGCCCTCCACACGAGCTTTCGGGCGCTCGCCTCCGCGCTTCTTGGGATCACCCTGCTCGGGTGCAGCCCGACTGGGGCCGAAACCGTGACCAGCCTCGCCGCGAGCTTCGAGCGCGGGGAGCTCGAAGGGCTCGCGGCGCGCGTGGACGACCAATACCTCGACGCCATCGGCGACGAGGCCCGATTGCTGCGGGACTTCGAGGAGCTGTTGGCGCGATACGATCGGCGAGAGCTGAGGCTCTTCGATCTCGAAGAGGACAGCGGGTCTCGAACCACGATCATACGCGGACGCCTGGAGCTCAAGGTGATGGGGCAGTCCTCACCTCGGGAGATTCGAGCCATCGGCCCGCTCGCCGTGGAGCTCACTCGATCCGGTCGAGTGGTGGGCGGGTGGCTTTCGGAGCTTCGGGACGTCGACGAGCTCCTTCGGGTGGCGGCCACCTCGACCACGAGCCTGCCCTCTGCTGCCTTTCACCCCACCGTGACCGCTCGCCCGATCGATGCCATTCGAGGCCCGGTCGATTTCATCCGCCTCGAGTGGCTCCCAAAAGACGCGCTCCGGGCCGCCCTGGACGTTCGCGACCACGACGCGTTCGCCGGCCGAAGGGTGCGCCGCTTCGGTCTCCTGAAGTCGGCAGGGCGGTTTCGAATCGAAACCGGCTTCTGACTTCACCATCGCTCGACACCGTGCGAGCATCGCCTGCGATGGTCTTCCGCGGTGAGATCGAGTGGGAGTTCAATGAGTCCGGTCAGTTTCAAACCACCGGAAAGGTCCTGCAGCTCATTCGAAACCACCTCGCAAAAAACGAGCTCCAACAGGCCGTCGAGCTCTACGAGAGCTGCGCACAAAGCATTGGCGACGACCTGATCGCCGACTTCGACACCTCGTCGAACAACGTCCAAAAGGCCCTCGCGAACCTCTTCTTCCGAGCGCGCGACTACGCTCGCGCCGCCGCCTGCTGTCAGAAGATGGGCGAGTGGGAGGCCGCCGCGCGAGCGTACGAAGCGGCCAACAAGCTCGAACAGGCCTCCGAGTGTTACGTGCGGGCCGGTCAACGCGACAAAGCTGCCGCGATCCTCCAAAAAGCCGGAGCTCACGAAAAGGCCGCCGCGATCTACGCGGAGTCCAAAGACTACCTCCAAGCTGCCCGCGCGTCCGAATCGGCCGGAGACATCCTAGGCGCGGCGCGTTTGTACCGTGAAGGGCGCGATCTGCGCGAAGCCGTCCGCGTGCTCGCCCGCATCACTCCTCAACAGCGTGAGTTCCGCCGAGCCGTCGTCGCGCTCGCCGACGTGCTCGTCGAGATGGGGCGCACCGACGTCGCTCTCCAGCGACTCACGATCGCGCTCCCTCGTGACCGCATCGCCGACCCCGATGCCGCGGAGGTGGCATACCGCCTCGCAACTTTGTGCCAAGACCTCGGACGGTCGCGCGACGCCATCCACGCCTTCGACATGATCCTGCACTACGACCCTCGCTTCAGAGACGTCGCGGCTCGCCTCGAGGCAGCACAAAAAACCATCCAAGCCGCAAGCTCGGTCGTGTCCACGACTCAGGCGATGCGTGCGATCACCTCCGGTGACTTCGCCATCCCGGCAGCCTCGACAGCCACCGGCCGGATCCCGCCCGCGGTCACCGCATCAGGGACTCGCATCCCGGCGACCGTCACGGGCACCGGCGTCCTTCCTGGCACGCGCTCGGTCCCGCCCCCGAAGGCCCCAACCATGCCTCCACCTGCAGCCGTGACCGATCCCACTGGCAGCATGGCGCCCGCCGGCCGCCTCGAAGGTTATCAGCTCCTCAAAGGCCTCCCCATCTTCGAAGACCTCTCGCTCGACGACATGCGCGACTTCTATCACCTGTGCGAGCACGTCCGCTTCAATCCGGGCGACGTCATGATCGAACAAGGCCAGCCTGGCCCCGGTCTGTTCATCGTTCGCGAAGGATCGCTGCGCATCACGAAAGTCGACCGCGAGGGCCGCGAAGCCGAGGTCGCCCGGGTCCCTGCCGGCCGCTACGTCGGCGAAATGTCGCTCGTCGACGATTCGCCCACGTCCGCACGCGTCGTAGCTGCGGAGCCCGTCAAGGCCTTCAAGATCGGCAAGGACGTCTTCCAGAGTTACCTCTTCCGCAACGACCTCGTGGCCCTGCGGGTGTATCGCAGCTTCGTCAAGACGATCGCCGAACGCTTACGCGAGGCGAACGCACGACTGATCTCGTAGAAACCGCACAGCGAGCGCCACTGTCGGCGACGCCGGAGTCGATGAGTACGCCGGCGTCGGGCTGTGCGGTCGCGCGCGCATAGGCCCGCACGTAGCCCACCTCGAGACGGGCCGGAAACGAAGTGGTCGCATTCGGAGCCCCCGGCCAGCTGCCGCCCATGGCCAGATGGGGTCGCCGGGGCTCTCTGGGAAACTCACCCATGCTGATCGTGGGGAGGCAGCCACGGCTTGGTGACCACTCGCAGCAACTCTTCGAGCTTGGCGCCGCCCTCCGGCATGCCCGGTCGAAGGGCGATGGCGCCTCCGCGAACGCGGGCCGGCGGCCAGGACTCTCCAAGCATTTGCGGGCTGTTGAGCTCTATGTGCGGTACGGGGCCTGGAAACAGGACCCACGCACTCATGACCGCGGGTAGGCCGCTCTCGCAGAACCCGATGCTGTCGGGATACTTTGCCAACACGTCGACCAACGCCTCTTTGGGCACGCTCGCGAAGCGATTCGCGTCGAGGCGGTGTTTGGCGTCGAACACGTGCAGGGCCACGGGACGTGAGTCTCGGCGGACCTCGAGCACTACGTCGGGGCACCAGGGGCGTCCGGGGTGCAGCTTTCGGAGCTCCGCCGTGGAGTTGTACGCGTACTCCGGTTCGAACAACAACCTGAGCTCGACCTCTCCGAGGTCGATCCGCCCGTACTCACCCCGCGGCAAATGAACGAACCACCGATCGCGGTCCAGTCGCAGCACGTTCGAGAGAGTCGCGTCGAACGCGCGCGCAGCTGATTTGGCTACCTCGATCGCACACCAAGTTTCGTAGAGTGCGTCCAGGCTGTCGAGCGGCACGAAAGCGGGCAGGGGCACGCCGAGCTCGATCGCACCGACTTGCTCCGAAGCTCGAAACAAACCCCAATACCCAGGGTGAGTTTCGACCTGAGTCGAGCGAGTGAGTTGACCCTTCGGCAGCTTCGCCGGGAGCGCCGCGCAGGCCCGCGCTGCCGCCAAGTCCGCCTCCAGCGCGCCGAGGCGGTTCTTTCGTCGCTCGATCCCTCGTAGTCGCGGGACGTCTTGCTCCGTGAACAAGTTGCCACGGTCGGTCACGAACGCCTCGCGGGCCGAGCGCGTCGCCTGAATTCGCTCGTGCTCTCCGGAGAGGCGATGAGCGAGTGAGCCGATCAGCGTGTCGAGTCGCGCGAACAGGCCCTCCACCCCGCGATTCTCCGGGACGTCGAGATCGAGCTCCCGCTCGCGCTGCACGGCCGCGCCCCGCCCGCCCGCCGAAACTCTCGCCCGCGACGCCGGGTGCATGGCTAGCCATCGAACGTCACGTGCTGTCGTCATGGGAGAGTCTGAAGGGACCGCCATCACTCGCTCGCGTACTCTCCCGAGCGGCCGATGTCGCACCCAGACGGCGGATTCCAGCACCGCGCCAACGACTCTCTCGAGCTCGGTCAGCACGGACTCGGGCGTAGCAGCGAGCTTGGTCTCGATCATCGCCTTGCCCCCGAGGTCGGCCGTGAGCCCCGGCGCGATCGCGTCCAGGTCGGCGATCAGCGCCCGAAGGCTCTCTTCGGCGAGCTTGGTGGGTCGAACCACGAGCTCCACGGCGGCTTCCCGAGTGTCATCGATGTCCGCGTCTCCCAAGCTGATCCGCACGCGGCCCGCCACCGCGCTGAGCCAGCGTTCGTTCACGTAGCGGACGTGACCGTCTCGGCCAACCAACACCTGAATCTCTTCGGGCCCCAAGACGATCCGAGCCGCTCCGTTCGGTGCGAGACCCGACCCCTCGATGATCACCGGCCCAAAACCGGGCACCGCGAGGGGCTCGGCCGTGCTGGCGCTCGAAGAAAGCGCCCGCACACTCAGCCCCCCTGCACGGACCTCGAGCTGGATCGGATCAAGCATGGAAGAAGTCGTAATACTCTCCGAGCTCGGCCCCGCGTTGTCGCAGTCTCTCGCAGCGCTCCGCGGATCTCAAGAAGCCGTGACGCCGCAGGAGCCGAGACAAGTCTTCGAGCGCCAACCCATACCGCGGGCCTACTCCTCGGAACGAAGGCAAGATCCGCTGCACGACCGCGAAGTCTCTGGCCACCGCGTCGGACAACAGGCCGCGGCTTGCCGACAGGTATCGACGCACCGCGACGAGCGTGCGCGTGGCTGGCGCGCCGGGGATGCGTCGCTCGTGGAGAAAGCTCACGACCTCTTCGATTGGGCCGAGCGGGATGGGCTCCCGAGGGACCAACAGGTCGTGAAGCTCGGCGTAGTCGATCGGATCGGCGCTCGACTGGGAGGGAGGCACCGCTCGCAGGATCGACGCCAGATCCGGCTCGACCCAAATCACCGAAGCCCGCGACAAGAAGCGAGGCGACAGGCGCTCCACGGTCTCGTCGATGTTGACCGTACCCACGAGGCGAACGTTCGGACCGAGCGTGAAGCTGCTCGGGTATCGGCCTTTGTTCGAGGGCGAGAGCTCTTCTCCGTAAAGCCGAACGGTCGGGTCCTGAGCCTCGAGCGCAGAGATCAACCGACTCAGATAATATTCGGGCGATGCCAAGTTGAGCTCCTCGAGCACTGCGGCGTAGAGTCCCCCGTAGGCGCGCCTTCGGTCGTCTTCGGCTCGGAGCAACCAGTCCAGCAGGCCTTCGCTCCCCGGGATCCACGCGTGTTGCTCGGGGTGGAAGAATCCGAACAAGGCGGCGTCGTCTTGCCAGTCTCTTCGGACTACGAGCTCCAAATATCGATCGGTGCCGGGTCCATGGCCGAGCGCGGCCAGAAACCCGCGCGCCAGGGTACTCTTGCCAGCGCCGGGCGGACCGGCGAGCAGAGTCCAGGGTCCACTCAAAGAGGATGCCAGCAAATTCGCGGCGTCCTGAGGCTCGATGGAGAGCTGCGCCGCGATTCGATTGACGATCGCCCGGGCATCGGCACCGGACCTTGGGCCACAAGGCTTTGCGGCCACGGGTTCCCCGTTGTGCTCGGGCTCCGGATCGACCGACTTCCGACTTCCACCCATGAGTTGGGCGAGCAAGCGCGTCTTTTTGTCCTCGAGAAGCTCCTGAGCGAGTGAGATCTCCTTCGACAGGTCTCTGAGCCGCTCCTCTCGCTCGGCCCTGAGCGCGGTCTCCTCCCCTCGAACCGAGATTAACTCACCCCGAGCCCGCTCGATCTCTTGCTCCAGCGTCTGGAGCTCCGCGGACTTGGTCTGTCGGAGAGACTCGGCCTCTCGCTCGATCTCCGCGCGCCGTGTCTCCACGGATTTGGCCGCGGCGCGTTCGATCTCCCTGCGCCCCTCCTCGGTGGTCAAGAACCGCTCGGCGGCTCTCCGGCGCTCGCGCCCGAGCAACCGAGAAGCCTCGATCACGTTCTCCAGGTCCTTGGCTCGTCGTGCGAGGATAGGCCTCGGCAGGGGGCGCTTGGCGCCCAAGCGTTCGAGCAGCCTCTGCAGCGACCCGACGTCGATGCCCGAGAGGTCGTCGAGCATGTCCGCGAGCCACCGCTCGCGCGCCACCGCGTCGTCGACGTCCACGACCTCCGCCCCAGACGCGACGAGCTCGTCCAAAGTCGGCGCTTCGTGTACACACGGCGGGTCGATTTCGATCTTTCCGAACAACTCATAAAATCGCGCAGAACCCAGGGCTGCAACGAATCCACGAGGATCGGCGGGGCCCGCGCCGGTCTGAGTGAATGAATATGGACCGAGCACGCGGCCCCCGTCCTCCACGAAAAACGGCATCGGACCAGGGCCCGGCATGAGTCGAGCCTCATCGAGCCGCGAAGGAGAGACCGCATAAACGGGCCGAAACAACACCGAGTCGTCGAGGGACTCTGGGTCTCGTCGCAGCTCCGACGGCATGTCCGGCCGCGGCGGCTTGCGGTACCAAGCGCCTTGACCCCCTGTCCGCACCTTCGATCCCTGGGGAAGATCAGCGACTGTTCGTAACACGAGCTCGCCCGTCCAACTCACCCGTGTGGATTCCATCGCGACGCCCGTCTCCATGAACGCTACCGGCGTCAAAACAGCCCCCAAGTCACGCTTGCCGCCCGCGACCGCAAGCAGCGGCAGCTGATCGGCACGGTCCCGCTCGATCGCGTCGATCAACCGAAGTAACCCATCGATGAGATGCTGGTTCGGAAGCTTCGCCAGCCACCGCGCCCTGATGCGCCGCAATAAGCTCTCGATGCTCGATGACTCCGGTCCCCGAAGCGGCGCCTTCCTCGCTCGCTCCGCGATCGCCACGAGCTCCGGTCCAAGCGTCTCCTCCTCACGTTGCCGCGCCCCCAATAGCTCCGCCGCGATGGCCGATGAGAGCTGATGTGACTTCAAGATCGAGCCGTCTCGCAAAGATCCGCGCGCGTCTCGCAACGCAGCCTCGAGTCGCGCCCGATCCTCGCCGAGCGCCAAGCGCGCCACCTCGAGCGACAGCTCGTCGAGCCGCCCCGCGGTCTCTTTGGCCCGCAACGTTCGGGTGGTCTCGGCACCCTTGTGCAGCGGCCGCAGCGCGTCGAGGGTCAGCTCCTCGAGCTGCTCCGGGATGACCTGACCGGCACTCTTGAGATCGTCGGTCCACGCTCGGAGCTCCGAAACGAGCCGCGTGCGCTCGAGCTCACGCTCCGTGCCCTCGATCTCCGCCGAGGCGATCTGGAGAAACTCGGCGGCCTGTGCCGCATCGAGGTTCTCGAGGTGGGATCGTGCCTCGGTGATCCAAGTTTTGGTGTCCTGACTGCCCGCGCGCGATTCGAGCGCAGAGATTTCGTTCGCGATCCGCGTGAGCTCCGCCTCGGCGTCTTCGATCCACGGCGCCGGCGTCAACGCCGGATCGGCGTCCCGCGCTTCTTGCGCAAGGGCGAGCAGCCGAACACGATCCGGCAGCGTGACCTCCGAGGGCAGGCTGACGAGCTGCTCCATGAGCCACGCGGGTCTGAGCGCGTCTGGAGTTCGCTCTTCCTGCGTGAGGCGCACGACGTCGAACAACAGCGTCCGTCCCATCTCTCCGTAAGGTGCGAGCTCGGTCTCGATCCGCACCATGGCGTCCGCGGGCAACAGCGGCGCCGACGGAGGAGCCGCCGTCCAATGTCGAACGACCGCGTGAGCCTTGTCCTGGAATAGCCTCAGGTGCTTGACGAGGTTGTTCCACACCGAGCTCTGCGGAATCAGGTCCTCGTCGTTGCGTGGCTCGCTCGCCCACTCCTCCACGTCGGCGTTCAAAATGCGCAAACCGGTGGGAGGTGGCCTCGATGGGTCTTCCGAGAGCCGAAGGAGCTCGTAGGCCTCCTTCTGAGCCTCTTTGTAGATTTCCGGTCCCGGCGACTTCTTGATCGTCTGGTGGTGGTCCGCTTGCTCCTTGAGGCGGGCTCGAGCTCGACGAAATGCGAGCGGCTGATGGAGCTCCACGAGCGCTGGGCTCCGACCGGCGACGTCGAGCGCCGCGCGCAGCGGTCGACCAAGCCAGCTCGGGAGCTCCTCGTCCACTCGCCAAGCGGTCCCGAGGGGTGAGACGCCAAGCGCCGCCTGCATCCACCAGTCGGCGAGCACGGCGACCCTTCGCTCCGGCTCCTTGCCGATCGAGAGCGCCTGCAAGGTCTCCTTCAGGCGATCGAGCGCACGACGACGATGCGATCGCGCGCGTTGCTCCGCCGCGCGTTCCTCCCGGTCACGCTCTGGCGAAACGTCCGTCCAGACCAAGCGATGGACCGGGCCCAAAAGGATCATCACCAGCCGCGCGCTCATCGGGCTCGCGTCCAGGGCGCCTCGTGCAAAAAGGGCTATCGGGTTGTCGGCCATGTTCGCTCCGCGGGGAGCTTACACGAACGTCGGAGGGCGCACCTCCGATTCGCGGAGAGGTATGATGCGCCGATGTCGCGGTCGAGCCCCGGGACGGTAGGGGCCCCGCAGCCTCCAGGTACGGTGCGGCTCCGCTCCCTCCCAAAGTCGTCGCGCTGCGAGCTCCTTTCTTCAGCCCACCGCCGAAAATCTACGGCCCGCGCGGCCGCCAACGAGCTACCGACGCTGCCGACATTCGGCCCCGGCCGGTCGGCTGCGCTGTGGATCTCGGCCTTCGCGGGGTGCTCCCCGCCCGCGTTCACGGCGAACTTTCCGGACGAGCTCACTCAGATTCTCGTGTTTTCGGAAGACGACGAAGGTCACCTGGCCGGCGCACGCTTGGAACCCTTCGACCCGAGCCAGCCCCTCCGAGTCTCCGTCGAAGGAACTCAAACCTTCGTCACCGGATTCTCCAAAAGTCCGTTCGTGGCCGCAGGGCTCGACGACTCAGTCGCACCGGAGCTGGCGTTCGCGGCGCCATGTGAAGCGGCGCTCCCGAGTCCCTCATACGTACTCATCGTCGACGAGGTCAGCGCTCACGAGGCAAGGCCGGAAGAGATCCGCGCCGTCACGGTTCCCGCGATGCGGAAGCAGTGCCCGCGGATCGAAGAGGTCGTGGCCGATCTCACCGTCGGAGGTCAGTCCGTCGCGTGCGACGCCGCCCTGACGGCCGATGGGTGCGACATCGTCGTCGAGCTGACCAGCTGCGTCGCCGCTCGGCTCGAGGGTCGCGTCCAACCCAGCGGTGACGTATGCCTCCGCAATACGTCCAAGTGCAGCGCCAGCGCCAAGCGAGCTCATGCCCTGGCCTCCTTCGAGTGCTCGACCGACCCCCCGAGCTCTGGAAACGTCTACTCCGTTCCGAACGCGCTGCCCGTGAGCGCCGAGTCGGTGTCGCTCGTGCCAGACGATGGGTTCGAGACCAACGTGCTGAGCTCCCCTGGGAGTCTAGCGGGCGCGCTGAGCGACCTGGTCGAGACCCCTGACGGTATCGCAGTGGCGGTTTCGAGCTCGCCGGCGAGCGCTGGCTGCGCACCCGACCCCGTCGATCGCGTCGTGTGGGTCGACCCCGATACTCTCGAAGTCACCCGCTCGACGACCGTGGCCGGCTGCGTCCGGCGCCTCGCATCCAACGGTCCGCGACTCGTCGGGGTCGGGACCGCGGGTGAGTATCCAATCGTGCACGAATTCGACGATACCGGAAGGGTCACGCAGCAAACTCTAGAAGAACCCGTCGGCTTCGTCACGTCGGTGTCACTCCAGGGTGAACGAATCGTCGCCCTCTTTAGCGCCGTACCGATGGGAGGTCCGCCCGTCAGCGGGGTGTCGCTCGGTGAGCGAGTGACTTGGCGGAGGTTTCCGAGAACCGAAATCGTCCACGCCTCGGTGTTTCCACGCGGAATTCTCGCGTCCGACTCGGACGGTGACGTGCTGATGTGGATCGACGCAGACCTGCAGGAGACCTACCTCGCGCCGGTTCCGCACTTCGATTCCGTTGGGCTCGGACCGGCCTTGTTCCACGAACCCACCCATAGGTACGTCGTGCCGGTCGTGGGCGACTCACCCCGACTCGCGGCCGGAACTGAATCCGAATGGGAAGGAGAGTCGGTCTTCGTGGGCAAGCGGGCCGTCCCGACGGCCGTCGCGAGCTGGCCGGCGGACCCGCGCCTGGCCCTCGTCACCGCGTCGACGATGGACGGGCCGCCCGAGGTTCTCGTCACCTTCTTCGACGTGGTCGAGCATCGTTATCTGCCCGGCACGCTCTCGGTCGGCCGGGGATATGTGCGAAAGGCGATCACGGACCAGCGCGGCAGAGTCTGGCTGCTCCTCGGTTGGGCGGGTCAGCTCGTGAGAGTGAGTCCCAAAGACTGATCACCTGCTCGCCTCGGTCCACGACCCTTCGACGGCCCAGCAATCCCATCGACGGGGGGCTGGAGTATGCGACCGACCCACCCGGCGGCGGTCAGGAACCCAGAGCGCTGCCGTCGAGAGTCACCGGCCCACTCTGCCGGCCGCCCGTTGCTTTCAACTCCTGCCACGCCTAGTCTCGTCGGGTGTCGGTCTCGGAACGTCGCGCCCTCCTCCTGTGGCGTCGAATCAAGGAGAGCTGGCGAATCTCACGCGCCGAAGGACCCGAGGCTCCTACGGCGCGAAAATCGCTCCTCGCGATCTGCGAGGTCATCGCCACCGAGCTCGAGACCCGGCCCGGCGTGCGGCTCGAGCTCACGCCGCGCACTCTCGTGATCGATGGGACCGAGGTCGATGACTCTCAGCGAGATCAGTCCATAGTCAGGGCGCTTCACGCCGATGGCGTCCGGGCGATCGAGATCGTTCGCGGGGCCACCGAGGAGGAGGTCACCGATTTGTTCGACCTCTGGTGGGCCTTCTTGCTCGGGCGAATCGGCGGTGAGCATACTTTCTCGACCTTGGCTTTCGAGGGCGAGGGCCGGTCGGTTCGCGTCCTCTCGGAGGCGTCGGGCTTCGATGACGAGGACCAAGGGGAGCGCCAGCGTCGCGCTCGTTTGTCCGAGGAGTGGGTTGCCAAGCTCTGTTCGCCGAAGCTGAGCGAACGGATCGAGTTGGGGGACCCTTCAGGGCTCTTGCACGCTCGCGGCCTCACCGAGGGCGAGGTGCTCGACCCGACGCTCTCCGCCAGGGAGCTCGCTGATTTGGCGGCGGGTGCGAGGTCGCTGCGGAGCACCGGCTTGTCCGAGCTCATCCTCCTCATGAAGGCGCTCGACCGAGCCGAGGAGAGCTCGAAGGACTCGGTCTCCGAGTTGGCGTTTCATGTGATCGCGCAGCTGGTCACTAGCGCCTCGGACCTCGACCGTACGCTCGATCGCATGTCCGATCGGTTCGAGCATGACGAAGCGCTCGAGGACGAGCTCTTTCGCGCTGCGTTCGAGCCCCAGCGTATCGCGGTCTTCTCGTCTCTACTCACCGACCGGGTCCAGGCGCCGGGAGCGCGGGCCGTCCTGCGGTACTTGCGGAACGAAGATCTCGATCTTCTCCTCGATCGGTTGCCCGAAGCCAAGGCCGGCGAGCGCATCGAGCTCGCCAAGCTGATCGCCGCCAAGAGTGTGCCGCCGGCTGAGCTCGCCGCGCACGTGATCGGTGCATCTGAAGAGGTCGCACTCTCCTTGTTCGAGTTGGCCGCCGCGATCTCCGAGGAGCACCTCGACCTCCTGGTGCGAGCGAGCCTGGTGAGTGAGCATGCGACGGTGAGGACGCGAGCGCTCGCGGCCTCCAAGCCACGCCAAATCCCGGAGCTCGCCGAGCTCCTGGAGTCATGTTTCGTGGACCCATCCGGGGTGGTGCAGCGAGCTGCGGTGAATGCGATCGCCAGGGCGAAGAACGACCACGCGGTCACGCTTCTCTGCGCGCCTCTGGCTGCGCGCGGAGACTCCGACTTGAAGCGAGCTTGTATCCGGGCGATTGCGGGCATCGGCGGTCCTGTCTCGACTTCGGCGTTGTGCCGAGTCGCCGGCGACCTTCGAGATCGAGGTGTGAGGATGGCGGCGATTGCGAGTTTGGGAGAGTTGGATGACGATGCGAGCGCGGTCTTTCTCAGGATGCTGACGAAGCGAGCGGATGAGGACCGATCGATTCGAGAGGCCGCGAAGCATGCTCTGGCCGGTCGAGGGAAGTCATGAGCTCGGTGGAAGACTCACTCGCGGCCGCGCTCGCCGAAGGCTTCACACAGCTATCGGAGGCTCCAGAGGCTCAGCTTCCGCATCGCGCCGCCATATGGGCGCGCGCCCTGAGTTCACCGATGACGTCGCTCGGCGAGGCGCGAGTAAGTCGCGCTGGAGAGCTCGTTGCCGTCAATGGCGTTTCGGTCCAACCAGGTCCCGCGCGGGACGAGCTCTCGGCGCTTCTGGCGCGTCTGCAGCTCGACGAGTTGCGGCTTCTGAGAACGCCGGACTCCGGTGACTTGATCCTGCTTTCCCGGACCGATCGAGCCGCCCGTAGGCTCGGCCGTCAGCTCGATGCACCCGACCTACCGGTTCGCTCGTGTCGAACCATCCCCACACTCGGGCAGGCCGAGCGGGCGGCTCGGACCTCGTCGCTGCTTCGCGCGTTCGCCGACGTCATCGTCATTCATGGATTGCTGTTGGAGCGGGTGAGCTCTGGGCGTCCGGCGTTCCTGCGGCCCCTGCGGCGTGCCATCCATCAACTCATTCGCTTGGCAGCTGGGCTGCCCGCCGAGCTCGCGATGCTCTCCGCGTCGGTGCTCACTCCCGGGCCTTCTGCCGCTCCGTCGATCGCCACGGTCGTCGTGATGGCGCTCGCCGAGCGGCTCTGTGCCCCGCGGGACCTGACCGCGGAGCTCGCGCTGGCGGCGCTTACGGTCGACCTCAGCGCGCGGCCTGACGTGGGTACCCCCGCGCAGCGCATCGACGAGAGTGAGACTCACTTGGTGCGAAGTCTCACTGCCGTTGCGGGCGAGGCCGGCGATCCGAGGGCTGTGCGCCGCGCCGCGCTGGGTTACGAGGCACTCATGCCGACGGCAGGCAAAGATGGGATCGTACCTACCGTGGCTGGTCGAGCCCTCGGCATCGCCGCCACCTTCGCCGATCTGGTTGCGCCCCGACCCCCGACCCGGGGACTCTCATCGGCTCGAGCTCTCGACATACTCTTGGCGAGCCACGACGATCCGCGCATGGCGCGCCTGCTGGCCACGACTCTCGGCCGTCCACCCCTGGGCTCGGTCGTTCGCCTCTCGTCTGGAGATGTCGCGGTCGTCGTTCCGCCGCTTGCTGCTCCAGGTTCCGCGCCGCGGGTGAGGCTGCTGACTTCGCGCGGCCCAGGACCCACGCTCGAGCTCGCCTCGGACGGGCGCCGACAGATCGTCGGTCTCGACGACCCCAGGGACCTCGGGCTGAACCCACTCTGCGTCGTCTTCAACCGAGCGGAAGGAGGTCAATCATGACCTGCGCGATCTGCGGCAGCCCTACCAACGGCTCCACTTTCTGCGACGCATGCCTGGCGAAGCTCGATGCGATCTCGGAAGAAGAGTCGGCCACTCTCCGCGAGCCCGCTCGTCTCGAGCACTCCGAGCCCGCGCCTCGCGCGGAGACGCGGCCCGATCCGGTCGACCGGGACGTCGGCCTCGACCCCGCGGAGCTCGATCCGATCGAGCACCTCGAGACCCTCGGCGGAAGCACCGAAGTCTGGACGCCGGATGTCGCACTCTTCTCGGGAGAGGCCGTCATCCTGGGCGAACCCTCCGAGGAGGCGATGAGTACGGCGCCGGCCAAGCGGGGTGTGAGCCTCGCCGGATTCGCATACGCCAGCGAGAAGTCGCTGCGGCTTCTTGCTCCGGCCGCCATTCCAGTGGTCGTTGGTGACGATGTGCAACCGCAGTCGCCCTTCGAAGTGTTCCTGCTTCGCCGGATCGACGGGCGCCGCAGCGTCGAGGAGCTTGGGCGATCGGGTGCTTTGAGCTCCGATGAAATTTCCGTCGGGCTCTTGTCGCTCCTCGAGCGCGGGATGCTTCGCCTCGAGACGAAGCCTACTCCGCCCCTTCCCGAAGCGCCGGCAGAGAGCGCGGCGCAGTCCAGTCTCGACGACCTCGACGTCGAGGTGTCAGAAGACGATGACGAGCTCTCCACGCTCAAGGAAGGCGCTGAGCTCCAAACGCAGAGGGCCCCGCCCCGCCTTCCGACCGCGTTCTTGTCTCCACTCGGGCTGCCGGCCCAGGCCGAGGCGTCGTCGCAAACCGAGGCCCAACCTGAGGGGCGTTCGGAGGAAGCTCCCGAAGCGCCCCCTCCGCGGCTCCCGTCGATCTTTCTTTCTCCACTCACAGAAGCGAGACCGCCGTCCGTACTCACCTCCGATTTGATGCTAGGCGCCAATCCACCCGGAGTCGGGGTCGAGCCGTCCGCGGTCGCTCCGCCCGCGGTCGAGCGAGTTCCCTCGCGCATCCTTGCCAAGCTCCCGGAGGTCGCGAGAGGGACGGAGATTTCGCGGCGAAAGTTGCGCGACGCGCGTCGCATCCGACACGCGCGCAGGGAGGTCCGACGATCGGCGAAAGCGGAGCACCTTCGGGAACGAGCTGGCGTGTTGGCGGCCATCTCCGAGCGGGAGCTCGCGAGCGGCAACTTCGTGGGGGCCCGCTTGAGCCTGAGGATCGCCGTCGCGTTGGATCCTTCGCAAGCTCTCGAGCGTCGGCTCGCGGCTGCGCTCGAGGGTCCGAGCGCCGTTCGGGTCGAGGATCCCGCGCTCCGATCGGACTTCGACGACGCCCTTCGCGCCGAGGAGAGGGGACATCTCGACACGGCCATCGTGCTCCTCGAAAAGGCGCTCGAAAAACGTCGCGACCCTGTCGTGCTCAACCGGCTGGGGGTGATCTTAGCAACTCAGATGCGAAGCCTCCGGCGGTCGCGCGAGTTGCTCGAGGAAGCAGTTCGGCTCGTCCCGGGCAACCCGACCTACGTTCACAACCTCGAGAAAGTGGAGCGACTCCTCACACCCAAACGCGACGTGCCGCCGAAAGCTCCGGAGCCGAAGGGCCTGCTCCGTCGACTCTTCGGCCGCAGCTGACCCTGGCGATCATACCCTCCGCTGAGTCAGTCCTCGATCGAAAACACATACCCTCCAGGGCTGCGAAGCTCGATGCGAACCTTCGGATCGGTCTCGAGCTCGCGCAACAGCGCGCCGAAATTCCACGTGCAGAAGCCGTAGCGTGCCCCGAAGGCCTCGCGGATGCTCTGACGTGAGGGCTTGGGGCCGCGCCCGTTGGCCGTGGCGTCCCACGACGTCCACACCTCCGGCTTCCAGCGATACATGAAGCTCGGATCGAGAAAGACCAAATACCGATTTCTGTGGTCGAAGAAGAAGAGCTCCGGCGCGTCGTCCCAGTCGCAAGTGAAGACTCTGCTGTTCTCTGGAGTGTTCGCGGCGAGCCATCGCGCCGCAGGCTCTCCGAGCGGAGCCCCTGCGCTCCGAAACTCCCGACGGTGAGCGACGATCGACCGATTCACGAGTAAGACCAAAGTCACCGCCGCACCCAGAGCGAGGATCCGCGCTCCCATGCTCCACCTTCGCGGGTCGATGGGACCTGGCTCCCCGAGCTCCTCCTCGATCACCAAGGCCGAGGCCCACACCGAGAACGGCACGAAATACTCGACGAACCGCTTCGACAGCAGAGTCAGACCGAGGAAGACGAGCGCGGCCAACGCGATCGTCAGCACTCTGGTCTCGGGCAACCTCCTCCGCCGGGCCGCCGACACGGCCGCGGCTCCTACGCAGATCAGAATCAGGGCGTGGTCGCCGAGAAAAGCCGGCCAGGGAAGCGGACGAAACTCACCGCCGAGGTGAAGGTCGGGGCCCGTTCGCAACCACGCGCTCGACAACACGTCGATGATCTGGATCTTGAACGCGACGAAGTTCGCGGGAAAATGGGGATGTAACAGCCACCCTGTGAGCATGCCGAGCAGCGCCGCGATCACAGGCCAGAGCACCCACGAACGATCTCGAACCCGACTCACCAAAGCGCGAATCAGGCCGTATCCAACGGCCACGTGCGGAGCCGTATAGGAGAGGGCGTAGATGGCGCTCGTGACGAACAGGCGACGGGGAGCGTTGGTCGTGGCGAAGTAGAGCGCCCACAGGGACAAGCTCATCGACCACACCTGCGGTCGCGTGACTCCGACCCGCCAACCAAATATCGGTCCCGAACCAAGCAATACGACGAGTGTCCAGAACCACGCGCGACGAACGCCGGTCCAACTCGAGACGAGAAACAGGGACCCGAAAAAGACGACGCCGAAGAAGATCGCACCCACCTTCGCCGCAGTCACGAGCTCGAACGCGGTGAAGAGCGCGAGGATTGAGTGATACAGAAAGTCCTTGTCGAAGTATTCGTCGGCCCACAGCGACACCGCCGCCCACGGGAACTCTCGAAGGACGCCGCGCTCTCGGATCAAAGCGGCGACCTTGATGTGGAAGTAACCATCGGTTTCGAGAACGTACGGCGATCGGTACTGGAGCCAAGTGAGGTAGGCCGCGGAGGCAACGAGCACGAGCGCCGCATGGAGCGGCTTCGTGGGTGTGGCGCTGGGTTCGGTCGCGGCGGGTTCCGTCGGGGCGACCGTGGGTCCCTTCTCGGCGACCGTGGGTTGCGCGGAGGCGGGGGCGGCCAAGCCGCGGCGTTTGGGGCGACGACGACGGGGTGACATGGGGTGGCGTGTTCGACTCCTCGGGACTCCTGCCGAGAGCTGCTAAACTACGGCTTTCCATTCGAGCCCGCCGTTGTCGACACAAAAAGCCCGGCCGACGACTCCGACGATCAACTCCCCCTCGTGAGTGGCAGCTTCGCGAGGCGCAAGGCATTGGTGATCACCGAGACCGAGCTGGTACTCATGGCGGCCGCGGCAATCATCGGGGAAAGGAGGGCACCCATGAGCGGATAGAGGACGCCTGCGGCGATCGGGACACCCAGGGCGTTGTACAGGAACGCGAAAGCGAGGTTCTGGCGGATGTTCTTCATGGTCGCGCGACTCAGCGCGCGCGCCTCGACGATCGCGCCGATGTCACTTCTCGCGAGCGTTACGCCGGCGCTCTCGATCGCCAGGTCCGCCCCCGTACCCATCGCCAGACCCACTGAGGCTTGAGCCAAGGCGGGCGCGTCGTTGATTCCGTCGCCAGCCATCGCGACTCGCTTGCCCTGCTGCTGAAGGGCTCGAACGACATCGGCCTTCCGCTCCGGGAGCACTCCGGCCTCGACTTGCGTGATTCCGAGCTTCCGTGCGACGGCCCGAGCGGTGAGCTCGGAGTCCCCCGTGAGCATGACCAGCTCGAGCCCGTCGGCCCGAAGCGCCGCGATCGCCCGGTCCACGCCTTCTCGAAGTGGATCGCCGATCGCGACCGATCCAAGGTGCTTTCCGGCCCTGACGACGTGACTCACCGTGTACCCCTGACCCTCCAACCGACCGAGCTCAGGGTCGTTCGGCAGGGGCACGCCGAGCTCGGTCAAGAACGATGAGTTTCCGATGCCGACCGATTCGCCTCCGAGCTCCGCGAGAGCTCCCCGACCGGGCCTCGACGTGAATTTTTGGACGTCTGGAATCGAGAGCCCTCTCGCTTTGGCTCCGGCGAGGATGGCCTTGGCAATCGGGTGCTCGCTTCCTCGTTCGACCGCCGCTGCCACCGAAAGGACCTCTGACTCAGCGACGCCGGCCGGTACGATCGCCATCAACTCAGGATGGCCCTTGGTGAGTGTCCCGGTCTTGTCGAGAACCAACGTGTCGACCCGCCCCAACAGCTCCAGAGCTTCGGCGTTCTTGAACAGCAGGCCCATCCTCGCGCCGCGACCCATACCCACCATGATCGACATCGGCGTGGCCAGCCCCAGCGCGCAGGGACACGCGATGATGAGCACAGAGACCGCACTCAAGAGCGCGTAGGCGAGGCGAGGCTCCGGGCCAAGCCACATCCAGGCAGCGAACGCGATCAGAGCGGCACCGATCACGGCGGGTACGAAGATCGCGGCGACCCGATCCGCGGTCCCCTGCACGGGAGCTCGAGTTCGCTGAGCTTCCGCGACCCTTCGAATGATCCCGGAGAGAATGGACTCTTCTCCGACTCTCTCGACCCGCACCACCAACCCTCCTTCTCCGTTCAGCGTGCCTCCGGTGACTCTTTGGCCGACGACTCGGCGCGCGGGAATGGGCTCTCCCGTCATCATGGATTCATCGACGGAGCTTTCGCCTTCGAGAATCACGGAGTCCGCTGGAATCCGCTCTCCTGGGCGCACACGCAACCGGTCTCCACGACGGAGCTCGGTGACCGACACGTCGTCCTCCGTCCCGCTCGAGCTGATGCGACGAGCGGTCGTGGGTGCGAGCTCGAGCAGGCCTCGAATGGCCGCGCCCGTACGCTTTCGCGCGCGGAGCTCGAGAACCTGACCAAGGAGCACGAGGGTGACGATGACCGCCGCAGACTCGAAGTAGAGTCCGACCTCCCCGTGATGCCCGCGAATTCCAGGCGGAAACCAAGTCGGAAAGATCGTCGCGACTACGCTGTAACCGTACGCTGCGGCGGTGCCGAGCCCGATCAGCGTGAACATGTTCGGGCTCCTGAAGCGCACGGAAGCGACGGCGCGCTGGATCAGCGGCCAGCCCGCGAAGAGAATCACCGGGCTCGCCAGCCCAAGCTCGAAAAAGGCCCGCCCCCTCGCGCCCAGGAGCGCGGAGACCCAGCCCCCGAACATGTCGCCCATACTCACGACGAAAAGCGGCACGGTCAGAACCACCGCGACCACGAACCGTCGACTCATGTCGACCAACTCGGAGTTGTCCTCCTCGACCCTCACCGTTCGCGGCTCGAGCGCCATGCCGCACTTGGGACACGCGCCCGGCTTGTCGGAGAGGACCTCTGGGTCCATCGGGCAAATCCACTCGGTCTTCGTCGCTCCCGCGACGACGGGCTCGAGCGCCATGCCGCACTTCGGGCATGCGCCTGGACCCTCGTTTTGAACCTCTGGGTCCATCGGACACCCGTAGGTGGCGCCCGGAGGAGCTGTGTCCGTCGACTCGGCCTCGGGATGCAGGAATCGATCGGGGTCGAAGCGATCGGGGTCGGCGAGGAATCGCTCGCGACACCTTGCCGCACAGAAGTAATACTCTTTCCCTTGGTGCGTGACACGATGGGGAGAGTCGTGAGTGACGGTCATGCCGCACACCGGATCCACGTGCACGTGGCCTTCGTGCTCGGTCCTTAGGGCTGAATCAGGCTCGTGATCCATCGCGGCATCACCGACGACTTGAAGGCGCGAGCGGCGCCCAATCTTCACCAGCGGCTCAGGCGCTTTGGGCGCTAAGTACGCGTGAGGGTCGGCGGCAAACTTCTTCTGGCACCCAGCGCAGCAGAATAGATACTCCTTGTCGCCGAACGCGAAGCGGTGAGCGGAGTCGAGCGCCACGGTCATTCCGCAAACGGGGTCGAGCTGGATGACTTCGAGATTCATGGCTACTTCGCTCCGAACCGCGAGAAGACTTCGAGCAGCTCATCGATCTTTTCTCTCCGATCGGACGGCGTCCCGCTCGACAGAGCGTGAGATACGCAGTGATTCACGTGGTTCTCGAGCAGCAGCTCGGCCGCCTTCCCGAGCGCCGCTCGCACGGCGGCGATCTGAAATAGGACGTCGACGCAGTAGCGGTCGTCGGCGATCATACGTTCGATGCCGTCGAGCTGACCTTTTGCCCTGCGCAGGCGATTGGACACCTTCGACTTCATGTCTTCGTCGAGCATGTCCTAATATACAGATACGGGGTATGGGTATCAAGCCCGGAAATACCCACAGCTTTGCGTGGTCATGCATGGGCGATCGAGTCGAGCTCGGGGGGTCCTTCAGTGAGCTCTCTCGAATCAGAAGCTCGCGCACAAAAAGAGGGTGGGTCGGGTCGAGCTGCTGACACTCGCGACCTCGCTCACTCGCATCCCAAGGCCAGCTCCCAGGCGGAACGTCCCGCTGACTTGGCTGTCGACGCCGACGCGGGCGAGGACCTGAGCTCCCACGAGGCCGACCTGCGAGCCGTATCCGTATCCGTACCAAACCTCGTCGAGTGACATCGTGGCGTCGATCGCCGCAACGAGGCGATGAGTGCGCCCGTACGCGAGGTCGATGCCCGCCTGCACACCAGGGCTCTCGAGGCCGCCGAACGTAGCGAAGCTAACGGCTGCCCGGCCATTTACCGTCCAAAGCTCGGAGCGGAGGATCGAGACGCTTGCTCCGAGGAATGCCGAGCCTTCCTTCATGTTCTGTCGGACGTACCCACCCACTTCCAGCCCGGCCGGACCGACCAATTTCAACCGAGCCGAGGCGCCGTAGAGGGGGCCTCGATCCCAGTCGACCGAGGCACGACCAGAAAAGCGAGGATCAGGCGACTGCGTCACGTCCGACGCGAGCGTGACGGTTTCTCCGGCGAAGACTTGTGTCGGTGCAGCAGAAGTGAAGAGGGTGGTGACGAGGGCGATCGTTCGACGCATGTGACGAGCCAAGGCACCTCCCGTGCCAGGCATGGCATCATGCGCGCTCGTGGTTTCGTTCGAGGATGTTCCGGTTCGTCCGGACCGTTGCCGAACGATGGAAAGCAGAAGGGCTGGCGAGGCGCGCGCGTGGTCGGCCTGGTCCCGAGCCTGAGGACCTGTATTTCGCTTCGGGTCGGGGCCAAGGGCCGGAGGCCGGGTCCGGTGGCCTAGCCGACCAGAATGCCTCCAGCGTGGAGCGTGGAGCTTGGGTCGACAGTGTGCTTCCGGCAGGAGTGCGTGACTGCGCTCGGCGTCCCCGATCCTCGGCGGCGGTCTAAAAGTGATCCATTCGCGTCGCGCGTCTGGATCCAGGGGTCGACATCGACGGTTCCGTCGAACAGCTTGAAGGTGAAGGCGTAGGTTCCCGATTCGTTCGGAGGCGAAAGAAAATCGAGGTGGCCGTCGAGACCCAGCGTGAAGGTCCCTGGCGTGGAGCTCCATGAGGGTCCGCTCACCAGGCTGCGGCGGCGGCATGAAATTGAGCCACCCCCCGGCGGGATCGTGATCCATTCCCGCCGCGGTTGCCGCGCGGCAACCAAGACGCGTCGAGGGCGGAACTCTGTGCAATCTGGGGCAATTTCGGCAATCCCGCGTCCTGGAACCAGACACCTCGACGATCGTGGTCGAGCCCACGCCCGACATCCCCATCGTCAACCCAGACACCCACGCGACCGACGAAGACGTCCCCCTCTTCGTCAGCGCCGCGGATGGTTTGAGCAGCAATGACTCCGACCCGGACGGCGACACCCTCGCTTGTAACATCCGGACCGATCCCGGCAACGGCGTGGCCTTCGTCGCGCTCGATTGCTCGCTGAGTTATGAGTCTACCCCCGACTGGAGACGTCGACCAAGAAGCTGTCGATCCCGTTCCGACGGCCTCTCGGTCGTGACCTCGCAGGTGACGATCTCCGTCCGACCGGTGAACGACAACCCGATCGCGCTCGACGACTTCTACCTGATGGTCTCGGGCGACGTGTTGCACGCCAACGTGCTCGACAACGACGCCGACCCTGATGGCGATCGACTGTTCATGGTGCTCATGCTGGGTCCAACCCACGGCACCTTCGCGTCGGACGCCTCCGGTGACTTCTCCTACTCACCAGACTTCGGCTTTTCTGGGACCGATTGCTTCACCTACCGCGTGGTCGACACCGGCACGGACGAAGCCACCGCGTGTATCGACGTGATTCCGCAGGGCAACTCTGCGCCCGTCTTCACCTCGGTCCCGATCACGACCGTCATTCAAGGCGGGCTCTACGCGTACTCGGCCTTCGCCACCGACTCCGACCCCGGTGACCAAGTACGTTACTCACTCGACCATGGGCCCGTGGGGATGTCGGTCGACGAGACCACCGGCGAAGTCACCTGGCCGGTGGCCCGCCACCAAGTCGGCACCCAAATCGAGGTCGTGCTGCGCGCGACCGACCTCGCCGGTCAGTTCACGACGCAAGCCTACGAAATCGAAGTCACCGACGTGAGCGATCCGCCCTTCTTCGTGTCCGAGGCGCCCGTCGAAGCGATCGCGGGGACCGAGCTCGTGTACGCGGCCATCGCGATCGACCTCGACCCCGGCGACCTCGTGAGCTGCGGGATCGTGTCGGCGCCCTTGGGCGCCAATATCGACACGGCCACCTGCCGCTTCACCTGGAACGCCA
>CAYXDO010000100.1:0-29097 GCA_964463485.1 uncultured Myxococcales bacterium
GCGAAGCTTACGCGCAGGCAAGATGCCTGCGCTCCCAGGGGTCCGCGCAGGCAGCTGATGCCTGCGCTCTCAGGGATCCGCGAAGCTTAGGCGCTGCGTTGCCGGCGGCCCGCGACGACCGCGTCTACCAGGTCGCCGAGAGACGCGGTCGGCGCCCACAGTCGGCTCCGATCGACCGCGAATCCGGCCCATCGATCGACGGCGTCGAAGAGCTCGGACCGCGACTCACCCTCGAGGCCTAGACCGCCTCGACCGAGCGGAGCCGCCGCGTGGAGGCTCGCGCGCAATTGGCCGGGCGAAATCCGAGCAGCGAGCAGCGGAAAGAGCGCGTCGAGGATCTCTTCACGGGGATCCGAGTCGATGAACCAGGACGTCGTTCGGGGCACCCGAGCCTCATTTCACGGTCCACCTCGACCTGACAACGAACGAGTCCTCGGTCCAGAGAGGACGCGGGCTTCGTTCTCGCATCGTTCTCGCATTCTCTCCAAGGGCCAGCTGTGCTCTCATGGGCCGTGGCCAGGCCACAGTTCGACAGTGGGTTCGAGGAGCGCCTTACTCAGCTCGAACGGCTCGCCCTGCCCAGCGTTCGGTTGCTCCACCGCGCTCAAGCGGCGCTCGAGGTTCGAGAGATCCTCGCAATTCTGCACCCAGCAGAGACTTCGATCCGCGACCGGGCCAACGGGTTGCTTCAGAGACTCAGGCAGGTCGACGAATTTCAGTTGGGCCCGGTCCGCGCTGCTCTCACTCGGGGAGCGCCTAGCCCCGAAATGCTCGACAAGTGCTTGAGCGAGCTCGCGCGACCGGACATCGACGCCTTCCTCGAGAAGGTGCTCGAGATCGAGCGCGGAGACGGGATGCCTCAGGAGCTTGGACCGAATTTGGTGCCGTACCACCCTTCGCCCGCGTGGGCCGCGCTCGCGGTGGCTCGAAGGCTTCGACCCGAAGACACCTTGTTCGAGCTCGGTTGTGGCCTCGGCAAAGTCACACTCATCGCAGGCTTGTGGTCTCGGGCGTCCGTCGTGGGGATCGAGATCGAGGAGCGCCTGGCCGCCCGAGCCCGCGCTCGCGCCGCCGCGCTCGCGCCGAGGGTCACCATTCGTGTCGAAGACGCGCGCGAATCCGACCTCTCGACGGGAACCGACTTCTACCTGTACACGCCCTTCCTGGGGGACGTACTCACCGAGGTGCTCTATCACCTCGAAGCGGTCGCCTGGACCCATCCCATTCGCGTGTGGACCCTCGGCCGAGTCACCGAAGAGGTGGGTCTAGTAGGTTGGCTCGAGCCAGACCTGGAAATTCAGACGCTGGTTCGGTATCGAAGCAATCTGATCGAGGGGCGAGAGTGAGCGGCGCGCCCGCGAAGGCCGATCGGCCAACTCTAAAGAGCTTCCTGCTCGCCGCCGTTGCGATGGTGATCGCGCTGGGCCCGCTCGTCGCCGTGTTGGGTCGACCGGCATGGGTGGCGTCCAAACACGTGAACGCCTGGCGGACCTTCGCCTCCGCCGAGGCCGAGCTCGATTGCTGTTTTTCGGTCGATCGGCGCTTCGCGAGCACGTGCGACGAGTCGCTCGCGGCGCTTCGTTGGCTACGAGAGTCCAAACACCGTCCGAAGTCTGTCCTCGATTTCGTCGCACCCATCGAGGACAGCTCATCCTTGAGCGACCCTACCCCTACACAAGTCGATCGCCGCTACTTCGAATGTCCGCGAGCGATCGTCGCCGACCTCGCCCCCGACGCCCCGCCGCAGACGACGCTCATCGAAGTCCTGACGGAAGCTCCCAGTTCGAAGGCCGAGTTGGTTGGGCGCACCCTCGTGGCCTTGAACGACCTGGCTCGGCAGCAGGGAGCCGACCGGCTCTTCGCCCTCGCCGATCATCTCTTGAGGTCCGAAGCAGCACGAATGTACGCCTTGCAGGCGCTCGCAATCACTGACTTGGCTGCGCGAGATCGGCTCTTTGCCTGCGACTACGCGGAGTGCTCCGACGAACCCACGATCCGGCGAAGGGCGTTCCTCGCGGAGGCATCGGCGCGCGACGAGCTGCTTCGAGAGACCCTCCAGGCCGACTTTTGGGCGATCGCGGACGCCTGTATCTCCGCGAAGTGTCCGAACGCCGAAGGAGTCACGTACGCCTTGGGAGCATTTCCCGATCAGCCCCCGACTCGATTGCAGCACCTGATGTCGGATCCGCGACTCTCGAGGTTCGCGCTCCAGGCGCTCTCACGCGGATCCGCCGCTCCAAACGGAAGCGCCCACCTCGAGGCGCTCAGACAGACCGCGACTCACCCGCCCGAAGCCATCGATCCGGTCGAGGCGGCCGTGAGTTGGGCTCAGCTCGAGCCAGCGCCGGGCTGCGCTCGGCTCGCCAGGCTGATCGGGCACCAAGGCCGAGGTCCGGCGTCCAACGTCCTATTCGCGTTCAGAAAGCTCGGGAGGCGTTGCGCCTCGGCGGCCGACGCGCTTCGTGAGAGTGCGACATCGCACCCACTCCTCGCGACGGAGGCCCTGAGGGCGATCGAGGAAGCTCCTCCATGAGCGCGCGCGAGCCGGAGGCCTGACCACATGTCTCGTGGCTCGATCCGGCTCACTCGAACGATACCTTCAGCCCCATGACTTCTTTCATGTGGAGCAAGGCCTCGGCATTGCCGCGCGCGTCGTCTACTGGATGGTGAGTATGCCTCGTCTGTCGCAGGTGTTTGAAGCTCTGGAAGCAGTCCTTGACCATCCCCTTGTACAAGGAACCCAGGTTCTGCGAGCTGAATCCAAACGGGTTCCGTCCCAAGAAATGATGAAAATACCAGTTGATGAATTGCCAGTCGAATCCGTTGTTGTCCGAGATGAAGATCCGGTTGCGCCCGGCGTTCTCCACGATCCAGCCGTCGAACCTACTCATGACCTCCTTGGGGTCGTCGAAGGCCAGAGTCTCCTCCCGTGAGAACCCACTCACCGCCAACGCCTCAGGAACCCATTTATCGGAGATCGGCTTGATACGAGCGTAGAAGGTCTTCTCGAGCCCAGGGCGGACGAGGACCGCTCCGAAGCACACCATCGAGTAGTCCCCGGGGATCGGGCCGTCGGCCTCGATGTCCACCATCACATAACTCATGAGTCGCACGAGACCCCAAGCGGGCCCGATTGCCAAGCGAAGACCGACGTCGGATCACGGGCCGTCGGAGCTGCCCGCGTCGAGCACGATCAGAGAATCATGGGTCCGCCTCGCCTCGTGCGGGGTGATTCTCATTCCCACTCGATGGTGGCGGGCGGCTTGCTGCTGACGTCGTAGACCACACGATTGATGCCGCGGACCTCGTTGATGATCCGGGTCGACATGCGGGCGAGGAGGTCCATGGACAGATGAGCGAAATCGGCGGTCATTCCGTCGGTCGAAGTCACCGCTCGTATGGCGCACGTGTTTTCGTAGGTCCGCGCGTCACCCATCACGCCGACCGATCGCACGGGGAGCAGCGCCGCAAAACACTGCCACACCGCTCCATACTGGCCGGCCGCCCGCAGCTCCTCGAGCACGATGGCATCCGCTGCCCTCACGATCTCGAGAGACGCCTCGGTGACTTCGCCGATCACCCGGATCGCGAGGCCGGGGCCGGGGAACGGGTGGCGTTCGATCACGTCCTGTGGCAACCCGAGCTCCTGGCCGAGCCGCCGGACCTCGTCTTTGAACAGCTCTCGCAGAGGCTCGACGAGCTTCAAGCGCATGACTTCGGGCAGACCGCCGACGTTGTGATGGCTCTTGATCGTGGCGCTCGGACCCTTGTGCGACATGGATTCGATGACGTCCGGATAGAGAGTGCCCTGCGCCAGGTATCGCGCGCCGATCGGGGACGCAGCCTCTTCGAACACGTCGATGAAGAGCCGGCCGATGATCTTCCGCTTCTCTTCGGGATCGGTCACGCCGCGAAGAGCGTCGAGGAAGCGCGCGCGTGCGCTCACGTGGACCAGCGGCATCCCAAGCCGCCCACGGAAGATCTCCACGACTTGCTCGGCCTCGCCGGCACGCAACAGGCCGTTGTCGACGAACACGGGCACGAGGCCGTCGCCGATCGCGCGATGGAGGAGCGCTGCGACCACCGAGGAGTCCACTCCGCCGGAGAGCGCGCAAATCACCCGTTCACTCCCGAGTCGTTCGCGAAGCGCCGCGAGCTCCCGCTCCACGAAGGCGCTCATGGTCCAGGTCGGTTTGAGCCCGGCCATGTGAAAGAGGAAGTTCGCGATCAGCTCGGAACCCATGGGCGTGTGAACGACCTCCGGATGGAACTGAAGGCCGACGTAGGGGCGGGCGTCGTGAACGATCAGCGCGTTTTGACACGTGCTCGTCGAGCCGATCGACGCGAACCCTGGCGGCAGCGCCACGACTTCGTCGCCATGACTCATCCACACGGCGAGACGTTTTGGCAGGCCGGTCAGGATGGGGTGCTCTCGCGAGACGTAGAGGTCAGCCCTTCCGAATTCTCGTTTTGTGGCCGCCACCACACGACCGCCGAGGCGAGTCGCGAGGAGCTGAAGGCCGTAGCAGATCCCGAGGATGGGGATGCCGAGCTCGAAGACGCGCGGGTCGATCGTCGGTGCTTCGGGCTCGTGCACGCTGGCCGGCCCGCCCGACAAGACGATCGCGGCGGGGCCGAAAGCTTCGATTTCAGCGGCCGATTTGGTGCAGGGCCAGATCTCCGAGTAGACGCGGTGCTCGCGGATGCGGCGGGCGATGAGCTGGGCGTATTGGGATCCGAAGTCGATGACGAGGACGCGTTGGGGTCGGTCGGACACAGCCGAGGCCGTAGCACGGCTCGCGCGGTCACCCAACCGTCCGACTTGTGTCGGCCGGATCGAAGTCAGTATGCTTCGTTCATGGCGGTGACGCTCCCTGGCTCCCTCACGAACCTGGCGGCGAGGCTCGGCCTGGTGGGGGGCAAGCAGGGCGAAAAAGCGGGAGGCCCTCAGGCCGAGAAGGGCGGAAAGGGCGTGCAGAAAGGCGAGGCGCTCGGCGAGGGCGTCGTGTTGGCCGGCGTGGGTTACAACTCGGAGGACAAGCCGAAGGTCCCGAAGAACGCCGCGGAGAAGGGCAACGTCGCGCGCTTTCTGAAGGACCCGGAGCCGGAGCTGCGCGCCCTACGAGGAGAGAAGGCCGAGGGCGCCGAGAAGAAGAGCGAAGCCAAAGAGCAGAAGGAGACCAAAGAAGCCAAAGAGGCACCCAAAGCCGCCGAGGCCGAGCGACCCCAAGAGCGCCAGGAGGCCAAAGAAGCTCAGCGCGAAGCCCCCGCGGAGCGAAAAGACGAGGCCCGGTCGGAAGCCCAAGAGACACGCCCCAAAGAGACCGAAGCCGCGCCGAAATCCGCCGAAGACCGCCGTCGCGAGGAACAAGAGGGTCGCGGCCGCGACAAAGATCACCAAGAGCAAGACGAAGAAGCCCAGAAAGACGGAGACGACAGCCCCGAAGTCTTCGCGGACGCCCATCGTTGTCGCGGCACCCTGGTCGACGGTTCGCGATGCCTTCGAAAGCCCGTGTTGGGCACCCGGTACTGCCTCGAGCACAAGGTCTGAGTCCGTCGTACGCCCGAGCACGCGCGATTTTTGCTTCATGATCCGTGGTGGTCCGTGCATGCTGCGCCGGCTATGACCTCCACGCAGCGCGAGATCGAAGTCTCCTACGACGTCTCGAACGAGTTCTTTCGCCTCTGGCTCGACGAGAACATGCACTACACCTCGGCGAGCTTTCTCACCGGCCAGGAGACGCTCGAGGAGGCGCAGAAGACCAAGTGCCAAATCCTCTACGACTACGCCGAAATGAACCCCGACAAGCTCGTGCTCGACATCGGCTGCGGTTGGGGCGCCAACCTCGAGTTCCTCGCGCTCGCCAAGCAGACCAAACGGGCCCACGGAATCACACTCTCCACCGCGCAGGCCGAGGAGATCCGACGCCGCAACATCCCCGGCGTCGAGGTCTGGGTCGTCGATTACAAGGACTTCCAACCCACCGCGACGTACGACGGTCTGATTTCGATCGAGATGATCGATCACTTGTGCTCCCCAGCGCAGGCGCGCGAGGGAAGAGCGGTCGAGATCTACCGGCAATATTTCAACAAGGTAGCGACTTGGGTGAAGCCGGGCGCTTGCTTCGGGTTCCAGGCCATCCTGCGCAATCGAGTGCCTCGCCGAAAAAAGGATCTCGCTGACTTGGCCTTCACGGCCGACGTCATCTTCCCCGGCGGGCTCAATCCTCGCCTCGAGGAGCTGATCATGGCGGCGAATCCGCACTGGGAGGTGCTGGACGTCCGTACTCAGCGCGAGAGCTACGGCAAGACCACCGGCGAATGGTACCGACGCTTCCAATTGCACGAGAAAACCATCCGCGAGAAGTGGGGCGACCAAGTCTACGAAGACTATGATCGCTACCTGTCGACCTGCGTGCGGGCGTTCGACGCGCACTGGTCGAGCGACGTGCAGATGAAGCTCCGCCGAATCGACTGAGGGCTCGACCCGACTTTGGGTGGCCTTAACTCACCACTGGGCGGCCCTAACTCACCACGGCGAGCGTACGCCGCCGGACTCGCACTTCGTCCTCCGAGCACTCGGCCCACGGGTCGGGGTCGGACATCGTCCCGCCGGCGCCCACCGCGCGCGCTCGGCAGGCTCCGCCGCATTCGGTGAAGTTGTCGCACTCTCCACACTCGGCCCCCGCCTCGAGGGACCTCCAGCTCGCGACGGCGGGCGAGCGGCGCCAGCACTCCGCGAACCCGTGGGAACGCACGGTCCAGTCGTCCTTGGACAAGAGGGCGTCGCAGGCGACGACACGACCATCGTAGACCACCGTCGCGAGCGTGGTTCCGCCCACGCAACCAAATCGCGGGATGATTCGGGTCCACTCGGGGGGCCGACTCGGCATCCCGTCGTCGAACTCACCCGGAGGCGCATCGGAGGGCCACAGCTTCGAGGCCCGCTCGATGGCCGCGTAATAGCGAGCCCGCGAGACCAAGAGCCGCGGGTCGGTGGCGAGCCCGGTGCGCCGAAAGGGTTTGAAGACGACTTTGTGCACGCCGAGCTCCCGCGCGACGTCCGCAAACTCGACCAAGCGATCGACGTTGTGTGGGTTCACGGTGACCCGAAGCTTCACGTCGGGGTGGCCCGCCTCGACGATCTCGCGAATGCCGGCGAGCGCTCGCTTGAATTGGCCGCGGCCCCGCAGGAGCTCGTGAGTCTCCGCGTCCGGCCCGTCCAAAGAAATGGACAGGCCGCGCAGCGCGGAGTCCGCCAGGGCACGCGCGGCGGTGCGATCGATGAGAGTGGCGTTGGTGCACAGCCACGCGTCGAGCTCGAACTCTTCGAGGCGCCCCACGAGCTCGAAAAAGTCCGGCCGGAGCATCGGCTCGCCTCCCGCGAATACGACGAGCGGGCTGCCCAACCTTCGAAGGTCTGCGAAAACGTCGAGGAGCTCCGGAGTCGTCAGCTCGTTCGGGCCCGGTCGCGCCATGATGTCCACGAAACAGTGTTTGCAGCGCAGATTACACTGCTGGGTGAGTTGAAAATGCGTGACCATCGGGCCGATCAGTCCGCCGTGTGAACGCTCCGCATCGACGACCCGAGCGCGACACACGAAGCCCTGATCGACGATTCCGGCGTCCCTCCAGGAGATCATCGCGCTCATGAGCTCCGCGTCGGACCAAAGTCCGGGCTCGAGAGTCTCGACTTCGGGCACACTCCGGCCCGAGGTCGCCGAGTCCGCGAGCAGTCGGGCCTCCTTGGGCGACAAGGGCGTGAAGCGGACGGAGTCCCTCCGGTAGTGGAACGCGCCGAAGCGTTCGAGGCGAAGCAAGTCAGGAGCTTTACCTCGGAAAGCGCCCGCCGGCGCCGGAGCGTCCAGGCTGCAGGCGGGCTGCGCGCGCATCAGCAGCCCGCGCGGTAAGAGCTGCGCTTGAAGTCAGGGTCGGTGAGCTGAGTCGAGCCAGGGAGATCTTTTCCGGACAAGTACTCGTCGTAACTCATGTGAATTCGAGCTTCGGTGGAAGCTTTTTTGGTCGCCGCGAACGCGCCCAGGTCCTCGCAGCCCAGCAAGCTGCGCACCTCGGAGTTGGACAGGTGCCCCTCTGCGGTCTTGGCGTGGCGCCCGAAGAACGGGATGTATTTGAGAAAAGAGGTCTCCGCGTTCTCGAGCGCCTCGCGGAGCTTCCAGACGTCCAGGCCCTGACCGAGAGTCGCGACGTCACGGTACGCCCAAAGAATCGCCTGCTCCCCCTCGGGCGTGGCCGCGTGGTGCTTGGCCAGCGACGCGATGTCCGAGTTGATGCGTTTGCGATCGTCGACGGAGGACGCGACCTGACCGAGCGCGTCCCGCCACTTGCTGAGCTCCGAGCGATACGACTTGAGCTGCGCCTCGACCGCGCCCTTGGCCAGGCCCCCGCTCAGCCCAGACAGCTCGCTGGCTTTGTCCGCTTCCGGACCCTGGAGCTTCCCGTCGTGATTCGAATCCAAGCCGTCGACCTTCTGCCGAGCGTCTACGAGCGCGGACAGAACCGACATCACCTCGTTGGCGCTCAGGGACTTCGGCTCCGTTCGCCGAGTCGTCGAGCCGCCGCACCCGGAGGTGTAAGTGACCGTCTCGCTCCGCGTGAACGCGTCTTTGATCGCAGCGAAACCGGACTTCAGGCCCTCGTCCGAAGACGTCGCGACCTTGGCGCTCAAGGCCTGGACGTCGACGCCGCCGTCGGCCCCGCGAACCTCCTTGACCAGCCCTTCGAGCTTGTCGAGGGTCGCCTTGGTGAGCGCGGTCGATGGATTGGGGAACGCGGGTTTCTGGATACTCATTTGGGAGATGCCCTAGGCGGCTCGGCGGAGATTGTCAACCGCGACTTTGGCCGAAAGGAGGGGCGAGCAGGCTCGGCAGGATCGAGCACGAGCACGAACGAGCACGAGCACGAAGGAGCACGAGCACGAGCACGAACGAGCACGAGCACGGACGAGCACGAGCACGGACGAGCACGAGCACGAACGAGCACGAGCACGAGTACGAGTACGAAACGGAGGCTGTTCGTGCGCTACGCAGGCCAGGAAAGTATTTGCGCATCGTTTCAAATGACTCACCTCGATGTCGCAATCTCCTAGGGCGAACAGGCTCCTGGTCGTACTCGTGCTCGCGCTCGATCCTGACGACTCCTGCTCGTGCTCGATTCTGACTGTCTCGACTAACACTAACACCTAAGAAGCGCTCGTGCTCCTGCTCGATCCTGACGACCCTACAGCCGGTCACGGTCCTCCGGCGTTTCGGACCTTCTTTTCGAGCTCCCCGATCTTTCCCAGGAGCTCGCGGCTCTGCGCCGCGCTGAGTTGGGGCTTCACGGCTTGGCGCAGCTCCAGGTACTGGGCCTCCAGCGGATCATAGACCTCGAGCGGCAACGAGCCCGATTTTTTCCCGAGCTCGTCGAAGATTCGCTTCGTTCTGCGCTCGAGGACCTCCATGGGTACGGGCAAAGTGCGAGCCGCTTCGTACAGCGCGTTCGCGGTACTCTTGGCCAACGCGGCGTCTTGGGCCTCGGCCGCTTCCTGGAAGCTCCGGATCTTTTCCGCGAGCTCGGGGACCAGCGCCAGGTCACTCATACTCATCCCCAGCTTGGCCACTCTGGCATCGAGGGAAGACTTGATGGTGGCGAGGGCCTCTGGGTTCTTGGCGGCTCTCTTAGGAGGCTCGGTCGGCCGCTTCTCCGGGTCCTGACGCTCGACGGGTGCGATTTTTCTCGGCTCCGACTCTGCCTCGGGCAGTCGGTCCGGGTTCGCTTCGGGGTAGGCATTGCTTGACCCCGGCGTCGCACCGACGGCTGCCGGAGCCGCAAGCTCAGGCTTCGGGTCCGGTGGTTGGATGGGGTCGGCCGCATTCGCCGGCGCTGGGTCCGGTTGAACGGGCTCTTCGATCACGACGGTCTCGGCGGGCACCTCGTGACTTCGAGAGAGGGCAACCTGCGCCAGGATCCCGATGAGTGCCACCAGCGCGACGCTCGTCCCGACCAGCAGCAGCTTCTGAGGCGAGGCGAGGAGCCCCGACGGGGGCCGAGGTGAAGCCACGCCGCCAAAGGTCGCGGTGGTCTCACTGCGCCAATCGTCTCCGACTTCTTTCGTGATCGAGTCGATTCTCTCGAGCACCTCTTTGGCGCTCGAGAGTCGCTTGGTCGGGTCCTTGACCAAGAGCTCGGCCACCAGAGCCTCGAACCCTCCACACGGAGGGAGCGGAGCGGCCTCCGCGCGGAGGTGTTGCTCCATGACTTTGGCAGCTCCGCCTCCTCGAAAGGGGGGGTGCCCAGCCAGCATCTCGTAGAGCAGGATGCCGAGCGCGTAGAGGTCCGCGGCCGGACCGACCTCGGACGAGCGCATGACTTGCTCGGGCGCCATGTACACCGGCGTACCCACTACTTGATTGATCCGGGTGAGTGCCTCCGTATCCTCCGGGACCAAGGCTCGAGCGACCCCGAAATCCAAGATCTTCACCCATTCGACACCCTTGTTGTCGACCAACATGATGTTGGCGGGCTTCAGGTCTCGGTGAACCAACCCTCCTTGGTGCGCCGAAGCCAACCCGCTCGCGAGCTGGCGCGCGAGGTTTTCGACGCGGCCCAGAGTCATGGGCGCCTCTGCCTTCAGCGCGTCCCCCAGAGTTCGTCCGACGAGGAGCTCCATCGAGAACCACGGGCGCCCGTCGGACGTGGTCCCACAATCGTGCACGGTCACCAGGTTCTCATGCTGAACGGCGGACAAGAACTTAGCCTCCCGGAGCAGCCGCTTGCCGGCGCTCTCGTTCGGCTCGGCCAACACCTTCACCGCACACTGAAACTCGAGGATTTCATGAGTGGCCCGGTAGACCTTCGCGTACGAACCCTTTCCGAGAGGCTCCACCAACCGATACCCATGAAGGACCGTTCCGATCATCGGGTCGTCCAGTTTGGGCCGATCTCGAATCCGATCGGTGGTGTCGTACGCGGTCGGCTTGTTCACCGTCTTCACGTCGGGCGGCTGAGGCAGCACGGCCTCGAGCGCTGGCTTTCTCACCGCGGCCGGCGCGACCGGCGCGAGCACGGTCTCTCCGCCCTGAGTGAGCTCGGCGTCCGTGTGCTCGGCAGCGCCCGCGAACTCGGCGGTCTCCTCGTCCTCGGCGTCCGCGAACTCAGGATCCACACTCTCCGACCCAGGGCTCGCCGCGCGCGTCTTGGGCCGAGACTTCACCGGCGTCGAGCCGCTGATACTCGGCTCCGCGGGTATGGCGCCGAGCATCCTGAAATTCGGCTTCCTCTTCTTCTTGGGTTCGCCTCCGACCTCACTCGAGCTCGAGTCAGGGCCCCGCCCCGCACGCACCCGACTCATGAATCTCCGCATGGCAAGCCGCGCGTCTTCCGTGATTCGCTTGGCCATCAGCCGCCACAAGTCAGAGGCGAGCTCATGCGCGGACCCGTGTCGCTGAGTACGCCGAAGAGACGTGGCTCGCTCGATCACCCGCGCGAGGTCGTCTGGAAGCTCCGGCGAGAGCTCCACGCGAGTCAGCGGCACCTCAGGCGGCGTCGTTTCCACCGGACTATGTCCCGTGAGCATCCGATGAATCACACAGCCGAGCGCAAAGATGTCCGTCCGTGCGTCCAGCTGAGCTCCCTGCCGCTGCTCGGGCGCCATATAATCAGAGGTCCCCTTGACCGACCCGATCCGCGTCTTGGCCTCGCGATCGTACGCTCGCGCGATCCCAAAGTCGGTCAGCCGGACCTCGCCGCTCCAAGACACCATCACGTTGCGCGGGGTGACGTCGCGATGGACGATGCCCAGCGGCTGGCCGCTCGCAGGATGGGTTGCCTCGTGGGCGTAGGCCAGCGCATGCGCCACCTCCGACGCCACGAACAGGACGAGCTCGACAGGAAAGCCTAGCCCTGCCCCGCGCGCCGCCTCTTCCAGCGCAAGCAGATCCAGCCCGTCGATCAACTCCAGCACCAGGAACGGACGCCCGTCGTTCATCCCGAAATCAAGCATCGGCACGATGTTGGCGTGCTGGAGCTGACTGAGGATCCGCGCCTCGTCGAAAAACGAACGCACGAAATCGTCGTCCACTCCGGGCAACAGGCGTTTGATCGCCACCCGGCGCGAGATCGCGCGGTCGCCGGAGACCGTGCCTTCGAGCACTTCAGAGGTCCCGCCCCTCGAAATCACTCGCACGATCTCGTAGCGCCGTGCGCCCTCGATTGCTTGCGCCGGCTCAGGCACGCACTTGCCACGATACCAAGATTCTCGGCTGGTGAGATATGGTGGCGAGATGGCTGGCTCCCCTCGCGGGCTCCGCGAAGACCCTCTCTCGGCCGAACCGCGCGAATCCGCCCGCACCGCCTTGCATCGACGCACCGGCCCCGCGCTTGGCTCGATCCGTCTGGAAGTGACCGAAGGCCCGGATCGTGGGCTGTCCTATGTCGCTCGGACCGAGACCACGAGCATCGGGACCAACAAGGACAACGACGTGGTGCTGACTGACGAGACGGTTTCCGGCTACCACCTCGAGCTCAAACACTTGGGGGAGAAGGTCTCCATCCACGACCTTGGGTCCACCAACGGCACGGCGATCGGTCGCGTCTTCGTCGAGCGCGGCACGTGCCTGCCTGGCGCGTCCCTTCGATTGGGCAAGACCGTGCTCAAGGTCGACGACGCCGGCCCGCTCGACGTGGAGATCCTCGACGGAGATGACTTCCATGGGATTCATGGCCACTCCGAGTCGATGCGGATGCTCATGGCCAAGATCGCGCGGGCGTCCCGCTCGGACGTGTCCGTGCTGCTGCTCGGTGAAACGGGATCAGGAAAGGAAGTCATTGCGTCGTCGATTCACCAGGCCAGCGGTCGAGCGTCCCAACCTTTCGAGATCGTCGACTGCGGCGCGCTCGCTCCCACGTTGATCGCCAGCGAGCTCTTTGGTCACGAGAAGGGAGCCTTCACGGGCGCGGACCGGCGTCACGTCGGCGCCTTCGAGCGAGCCCACGGCGGCACGATCTTTCTCGACGAGATCGGCGAGCTTCCGCCGAGCCTGCAGCAGACTCTGCTCGGAGCGCTCGAGCGTCGCTCCTTCCGCCGCGTGGGAGGCACGACACCGATCTCGGTGGACGTCAGGCTCGTGTGTGCGACGAACCGCGACCTACGGGCGGAGGTCAATGCAGGGAGCTTTCGCGAAGACCTGTATTATCGCATCGCGGTCGTCAGGCTCGAGATCCCGCCGCTGCGAGCTCGCATCGAAGACATCCCCGTGCTGGTCGAACATTTTCTCCGCGCGGCTGGGTACGAAGAGCCGCTCGAGGAGCTCGTACCCCCACCCGTGATGGACCAGATGCGTGAGTATCGCTGGCCTGGAAACGTCCGAGAGCTGAGGAATTTCGTGGAGGCAGCGCTCGCCATGGGGGAGGCTCCGGGGCTCGACCGAGAGAGTAGCCCAGCGCCTCCTTCGAGGGCCAACGTTGGGCGGGCTCCGGCGATGGAGTTTCCGAGCGTACCCATCGAGTCATTGATGCTTCAGAAATACAAAGAAGCGCGGAGCGTCGTGTCGAACGAGTTCGAAGCCATATACCTTCGGAAGCTGCTCGAGCGTGCGGGCGGAAACGTGTCGAAAGCCGCCCGAGAGGCGGAGATTCATCGAACCTATCTGATCGAGATGTTGAAGAGACACGAGATCAAGTGACGCCAAGTCAGCGGACGAGCAAAGCTGCGCACGCCAAGAGTCCGACGGCAAACCCAGCCAAGACCTCTCGCGGCGTGTGGCGACCGAGGACGACCCTCGACCAACCCACGAGCACCGCGACGCCGAGCAAGGCCGTGCCGCCGAGGTTGACGCCCAGAATTCCGGCTGAATACACGGCCATCGCCGTGTGCAGCGAGACCTTGAGCGCGAAGCGATTGAGCGCAAGAGAGAGCGCGAGCATGCCGGTCGCGACGAGGGACCCACGGACGACCACAGAGGGTTGGCCGATCAGCTCGAGAGCGGCCGTGCTGAGCGCGGTGGTCACAATCGCCGCTCCGTACAGAGGCGCTCGCCGGTCTCGCTCGGGCACGTCGATGTGACTCCACCAGCCGCGCCACCGGCCGAATAGGACCAGCGCCCCCACGACGAGCAGAGAGCCGAGGGTCAAGCTCAGGAGAGCGCGAAAGCCTGCGGTCGATGCGGCCTCGGACGTCGCCAGCGCGATCGACAGCGGAATCAGGAGAAAAGGGTGGCCCGCGACCGACACGAAGCGGGCGAGCGAGCGCACGAAGGGGGAGGGTCCGGGGCTCACCCGGGAGAGTCGATCCGGCTCGCAGTCATTGGGTGCTTGGGTCGAGCTGCCGTTCGACTCGAGCTCGCGCGGCGTCCAGGTAAAAGGCGTCGAACGTCGCAATCACTGCTTTCATATGGTCCCGGTCGAACGGCTTCATCAAAAAACCGATGATTCGTGGGTCCGGCGGTGTGTCGATGCGCAGGTCCGATATCAGCAGCAGGCCAACGCCTGGAGCCGTCCTATCGAGAATTTCGAGGCACTTGGCCGGGTCGCCGCAAGTCACCTGGGGGTCGACCATGATCCAGCGAAAGTCACCCCGGCGTTTTCGTAGAGTCGCCTCGAGCTCGGCCGCGGAGCTCACCGGAACGCCGTCGTAGCCGACGGTCGAGAGCATCCTGCAGGTCGCCCGCCGAACCGCTGGGTCGGGGTCGACGACCAAGACCCACCCGGTGAGCTCCGCGGTCGTGTTGATGTTGTCCAAGGTCTGGCGACTCGGCTCGGTCGCGCGGGCGAACCGGAGATCGAAGCGAGTGCCTTGGCCGACGACCGATCGAACATCGATCGTCGCGCGAAGCTCATCGCAGAGGCGCCTGACGGTCGCGAGCCCGATCCCCGAACCGCCCGCGGCGGCCTTGGTGGTGAAGTAGGGTTCGAAGATCCTCGAGAGAGTTTGTTCGTCCATGCCCGGTCCGGTGTCGACCACGGAGAGTGCGACTTCGCCCGGGTCGCCGTTTCGGACATCGATCAAGAGCTGGCCTCCGTCGGGCATCGAATCACACGCGTTCTTCCCTAGGTTCAGGACGATCTGGTCGAGCTGGCTCTGTCGACCCAGAATCCAAACCGGACCATGGTCTGGGACCTGAATGTCGATCGAGCGCGGCGTGATGCGACGCAAGAGCCGAGCCATGTCCGCGGCGATTCGGTCGAGCCTGAGAGTGACTCGCAAGTCTTCCCCGGCGCGGGAAAAGCGAAGAATCTCGCGAGACAAGTCCGCGCCGCGTTTGACCGCTTCCTCACACTCTCCAAGCACCTCCATCAGCTCCAAGTCGGGGCTCGCGCGAAGACGGTGCGTGAGATAACTGACGTTGGCCATGATGATCGAAAGGACGTTGTTGAAATCGTGCGCGATGCCGCCGGCGAGCGCCCCGATGGACTCCATCCGTCTCGCTCGCTGAATTTGTTCGTCCAAGGGGTCGAAACGCGTGAAGATCAAGAGGGCGTGAGTTCCAAGCAGGATGTAATCACCGGAGCCAAGGCTGGCGGATTTGATGGGTCGACCATTCAGAAACGTGCCATTTCGGCTGGATAAGTCGGTGACGAACCAGGACTCCGTGGCAGAGTCATAGTGGACTTTGGCGTGATGTCGAGAGACTCCGGTGTCCGACAGACGTAACGCACACTCGGCGCCGCGGCCGATCATCACGGGGGCCGACATGGAGAGCGAGAGCTTGTTGTAGTTGGCCGATCCGCCGAGCACGACGAGCGTCGCTCGGCTGCTTGGGTCGCCGGTGTCGCGGACCTCGGTGCCGTCGACCACGCCGGTCGAGGACGAGAGCAGATCCGAACCCTCGGGTTCAGCCATGACCGGAGTATGCCAGTCGAGGCGGGGCAGGGCCTAGGCCCATTCTGCGCGGGCTGACTTCGGTCAGCCTGCTGGGGCGAACGCGACAGGGTAGGACACCTTGACGCTGCCGCCCCCGACGGGTTGTGGAAACTTCAGGCTCAGGAAGATCTTCGTGAGCTCAGCCTCGAGGTCGGGGTCGCCGACGGTCGAGGACACCACTTTGACGTCGGAGACCGAGCCGTCGCCGTTGATGGTGAAGGACACGACGATCTTGCCCGCCGCGGCAGGGTTCTTTTGGAGCGTCTTCTCGTACGCGGACCGCACGCGACCGAAGCTCCGGCGAATGACTCGTCCGATCTCGTCCTTGGCCAAGCTGCCAGAGACGACGACCTCACCGGACTTGACCACAGCCGGTTGTGATGGCTCCGGGGCGGGCCCAGGCGCTGCCGCGGGCGCCGCAGCAGGGGGGCTCGCGCCCCCAGCGAACCCCGAACTCGCTGCACCCCGCTCCTGCGACTTCTTGATGCTCCCAATGCCGCCGACCCGTCCATACCCAGCGCCACCTCCGCCCGCTCCCATTCCGCGCGTGCCAAACCCGGCGACTCCGCCGAAGGGAGCACGGACCGCGTTGCTCACGGCGAGCTCGGAGACACCTTCCGGCAACGCCAGCGGTTGCTCGACCTTGGTGACTCGGCCCGTCGTGTTTCTGATCTGAGAGTCGACTGCGACAAAGCTCGTGTAGGCGGACATCAGCCCGTACTCGAGGCCGAGGCTGGTGATGGACTCGGCCGTCCCGGCCTCACCGAGGGATTCGAGGTCGGAGAGGGTTCGGATCCGGTGGCGAGCCCACAAGTAACGCAGCGCGACCAAGTCGTCGTTGGGGGTAGCCGAGCCCGCGTCGATGGTGGCGCTGAACGGCCCGTCCGCGGCGGCACCGGCCAACTTGATACTTCCGGTGGGTTGCCCCTTGTACTTTCCGAAGAGCACGACCGGTCGGGAGGCATACAGGTCGGGAATGCTCGGCGGCTCCACGTCGTACGCCCCGAACCCATCGAACCGAACGCTCAGATCGGTGAGCACCGGGCTCTCGATCGCTCGAATGACCGCGTTGGCCGCAGCTTCTGCTTCCGCCGCGTCGACTGCGACCTGAGGCTCGCCGAGGCCCGCCCGGGCGAGCGTCTCGATGAGCTCACGATTGACCGAGGTGCCGATGCCGAGCGCGAACAGGCTGGCCTCGCCCAAGCTCTTTCGAACCAGCTCGAACGCCTCTTTTTCGACGGTGACGTACCCATCCGTGATCACGACGATCGCGGTCGCATACCCCTTGGCGCGCGGCATCGCGAGCGTGCGGCGCAGCGCTCCGAGGACTTCGGTGCCTCCGCCCCCTCGAAGCCCCGACACGATCTCCTCGGCCTTTCTCAGGTTGGCAGGGCTCGCTCGAACACTCTGCTCGGCCATCACGAGCGCGCCGCCCGAGAATTGCACGACATTGAACCTGTCGATGGGTCGGAGCTTCGAGAAGAGCGTCCTGAGCGCCATCTTCGCCGTGTCCAGCGGAAAGCCACTCATCGATCCGGAGACGTCGACGACGAACACGTACTCGCGAGGCGAGATTTGGCGAGCCTCGACGCGCTTCGGGGGCTCGATGGTGGCGAGGAAGAAGTTCTCTTTCTCGCCGGGGAACAAAAGTACTCCGCTGCTGATTTGGTCGTCGTCGAGCCGGTAGCGTAGGATGAAGTCCTTGTTGGACGAGTGCGACAAGTCGACGCGGACCGAGCTCTTGGTCTCGGAGCGAACGGCCACGTCGTGGGAAGGGGACCGCACGGAATGAACCGGAGTGCCCGCCGCGATCTTCACGGAGATCGAGGCCTCGATGTTCGATTTGGCACCCTCTCGGAGGTACGGAGCCGCCGCGGAAGGGGGAGGGCTCGCGCTCTCGCCGGTGAATCGCGGACCCACGACGGTCGGGTACACCAACTCATACTCACCTTCGGTGCGAATGAGATGTTCGACGTAGTCGAGGTCGACCTCGATGAGATCGCCGGGGAGGATGTTGGCTACGTTCATGCGAAAGACGTTGGGCCGGTCCTGCTCGAGGAGAGTCGCGCTCTTCCCGGCCTCCTTGGCGTCCTCGTAGAGCTTGGCCGCCTCCGCGCGCTTCTTGATCTCGGCGACGATCTTCCTGTCACCGATCTTCATACTCAGGCCGAAGATCGCCGCGCGGGTCGAAGCGGGGAACACGTACACGGCTTCGATGGGCGAGCCGCCTTTGTTGCGATACGACTGTCGAACATGGACGCGGGCGATCGTGCCCGCGACCGAGATGTCGGCGTGAGTGCTCTCGAGCGGCATGGCCGCGGCGTCGCCGGCGTTACCGACGAAGAAGTAAGGGGACCCGGTTCGTTGGGCCTCTTCGGCCCAGGCTGGGGCCGATCCAAGAAGGGCCAGAAGACCGATGGTGCGTCTCATGGGGGTTGAAACGCGCGAGCCTCATTGCGGATCTTCCCAAAAGTCCACCCATCGGACGATGGGCGACCGGCAAGGAGCACGGCCTGTCGGCCGCGCGAGGCTCAGGGGTTGCAGTTGCCTAGGTAGTCGACCTGGATCTGAGCTCCCGGAGCCGGCACTTCGGCCCCGTGGAACGTCACGATGTTCGTGCTCGCGCTGTACGTGAACCCATTGTTCGGGTCGAACAGCACGGGACGCCCGTCGACGATCACCGTCACCGACGCGGGGTCCGCGGCCTGACTCAGCCGCCACGACTGGAGCGGCTGGAACACGTTCAGACCGAGGTTGAGCAGCACGGGCGACCAGTCCTCCAGACAAATGTTGAAGAACAATCCGCCCAACGCCTCGGTCATCCAGTGATACCGAATCCCAGGACCCAACGCCTGCCGATTGCTGCATGGCTCGTCGACCGGCCCCGCGATGGCGTGGACCCTGGTCCGACCAGGCCCCTTCACCGAGTCGAAGAACTCCTTCAACAAGTCGAGCGACGCCAACGACTGGTCCTCCTCGTCACTCATCACGACCACGGCGAGGTTGGCGTCGTCGCGCAAAAAGCCACGGTTCGGATTGCGCCGATCGGCCACCGGGCTCTGGGCGAGCTGAATCGCTCGCATCGCCGCACCGAGGCCCGCCTCGATGTAGGACCCCTGAACGCCTACGTTGAACAGACACTGGAACGCGGCTTCACGGTCCGGGTAGGTCGAGTCGATGATTCGCGGGTGAGGGTAGCAGTACTGGAGCTTGCCGGCGTCGGGTGAGCGTTCGTCCGTGACGACGACACCCATCTGGTAATCCGAGCCCAAGGAGTCGGCATGGTCGACGAAGCCACTCAGGTTCTCGATGAGTCGTGCCTGCTCGTCGAACATCGAGCAGGAGTCGTCGATCACCCAGAGAATGTCGACCTTCGGACCCTCGAGCTGCTCGAAGGTGTCCTGGACCGGGCCATCGATCGTCGCCGTGCCGTTGAGGGTGACTTGTGCTGGCGAAGCCTCGTCGGGGTCGTCGTGTTCGAAGGTCAGCTTCGATTCGTGAAGCGCAGGATCGGATCGAGTCGGATAGAAGACGATCGTGATTTCGGCGCGCACTTCCGGAGGCACTCGCACGGGCTGAGTATGGTCGACGGCCACGCCACCGACGAGCACGCCGGCCACCTCGAACTCTTGGTCGAGCCCCGGGTCCACGGCGATATTCCTGAGCGTGAGGTTCGCTGCCCCCGAGTTGTAAATCACCACGGATTTCGAAGTCGAGCTGCACTCGCTTCTCTGCGAAGGGCCGGCGGGGTTTCTAAAAATCACCGTCCCGAAGTCGAGCAACGGCGGGAAGACTTCGATGTCGGGCACCGCGGCCCGTCCGGTGACGGGAATGCGCACGCGCGGAGCCGCCGCGTCGTTGGTGTTGATGACGAGCTTGCCGAAGTCTCCGAGCGGGCTCTTTGGGAGGTAAGTCACCCAAAGCTGAGTCGACGCACCCGCACGAATCACCTCAGGGAACGGACCACCCTCGACCGTGTAAGTCTCATAACCTTGCCCAATCACCGCGCCGGTGATCGTGGCGGGGCGCGCGCACGAGTTTTCGACGATGACTCGCTGCTGCCGCGTCTCCCCGATGGGAGTCTCCGGGAACAGGATTTGATCCGGCCGCACACTCAGACAGCCGAAGAGCGGAGGCTCACCTTCCAGCTTGACCTCGAGGCGAGTGCCCTCGCTCTCGTTGACGAAGAGTTGACGAACCGGCGTGCCGCGCTGGGCTGCGGGGGCGGGCAGGTGCTGCACCATGATGTCGATCGAAGCGCCCGCCGGAATGGTGGCCGGAAGGGCCGGAGCGCTCACCACCGGGAACACCGCCGGATCGGTCGTGATCCGCTCGATCACACACTCATGAGTCGTGATGGCCGAGATGGTCACCGGCTTCACGTCTCCGACCTCGAACTCGACGCGGTCGGTGGCCGAGGCGATCAGACACGGCTCACGCGCGCTCCCGAGGATTGGCAGCGTGAGGTCGCGCTCGTCGGGGTCGGTGCTGGTGACGTGAAGGACCGCGGAGGCCTCGGCGATCGGCGCGTTGGGATGGAAGCGTATGTAAATCTCGCCGCTCTGATTGGGAGGCACGACCTTCGGGCTGCTCGACACCTCGAACAGGGCCGCGCTCGTGCCCTCGAGCGCTGGGCGGTCGAGGACGAGGTTGGCCTCCCCCACGTTCTTCACGACCACGACCTTGGGCGCAGCTTGGGTCCGTCCCAAGATGACCTCGTCGAAGACGACCGCTTTCCCAGGTTCGGGAACGAGCTCGATGTCGGGCTTGAAGTTGGCCAAAGGACCTTCGCCCTCGCAGGCGGAGCTCGCAAGGAAGAGGGTGAGGGCGAAGCGGCTCGGCGCGCGTGCGAATCTCGGTATTTGTGGCATTTTGGCTTCCGTTCCGGGCGGATATTGGCCTCCCGTGGTCAGCTCGAATGTCGGGCAGGTGACCGACCAGCAAAGCGCTTTTGGCCGTGCGCTTTCGAACGGTGCCACGAGGGTTTCATGGGCTCGTTTCTGCTGGTGATCACGAGATCGGCGTGAGCTTTCCGTCGGAGATCGTCAGAACTTCGGACGGCAGCTCGCTCGGAACTTTGCTCACGACGTGCTCCACGGGCCCGACCAACGTCGCACCGTTCGGTACGGACCGACCCGGTGCGAGGCTCACTTGTGCGCCTAGAGTCACTGCGTGGCCGAGGCAGGACCCGAGAAAAGCCGATTCGATCGGGATCAGCTTCCCCTCGTGTTCGATCCGAATGCTGCCGCCTTTGAGCTTCGCGTCGAGCAGCCACGCCGACGAAGTGAGGAAAACGTCTCGACCGAACAAAGAGAGCTGGACTTTGTAGTTCGCGAGCGTGCCGCCAGGCATCGCCGCGCACAGCGCGAGGTAAGACGCGCGAAGCACCTGTACTCGATCGGCGAGCGTGCACCCCATGACTACGGCGTGATCTCCGATCGAAACCTCGCGCCCGAGCACGCTGTAGTGGACGTGAGCGTGGGCCCTCACGCGACAGTCCGGGCCGATGATCGCGCCTTCGAGGTCGGCGGTCGGGTGAATCTCGGCCGACGGGTGAACGAAGCTCGAGGCGCGCGCGAGGCTCACGCCACGGCGACCGAGGAGCCGCCGGTTCACGAAGAACCGCCACGGGTGCGCGCGCACTTCTTCCGCCAACAACACGCCGATCGCGAGATGGGAGAGTCGTAGGACGTGGAGCCAATGCCGCACGTGCGCGGCGATTCGTAGCGTGAGCGTGGCGTTCGCCTCTTCTTTGCTGCCCTCCACGCGCGGGAGGCGGATCGGAAACGAACGTTCGAGCGCGCGCACGAAACACGGACGCGTCGCCGCACGAAGCGCGTCTCGGCCTGACCAACGCGCCGACTTGGTGAGGTGAAAGAGGTCGAAGCGATGGCCGCCTTCACACGCGGGTGCGTCCGACGCCGGCCCGAGCATCGACCAAGTGCCCCCGTCGGGCAGCGCCAGCGCCACGTCGTCCTTCTCTCCCATGGCTTCCGCGATGAAGTTTCGGAGCGTGACCTCGGTGAAGAAGACGTCGTCGAAGAACACGACGGCGGGCCGATCGGCGTCAGGGATCTCGTCGAGCGTAGGCACGTCTACCAGCGAGAGCCCGGTTCGTTCCACGGCTCGGCGTTGCCACTCGTCGATGCTTCGTGTGGCCACGAACAGCTCCCGCGGAGGCTCCAAAAAGGGCGCGATCCGAGTGTCCGTGCGTACGCGAAAGGCCCGCATCATGCCGGCGGACCTTGAAGCAGGATGGCGAGCAACACGGCGATCCCAATCACGAGCAGCGCGATGATCTTCCAGCCCAAGGTCCAATCGAGCCGCGTGAGGTGAGTCCGTGCTGGAACCGGATGGGACCGACTCGCCGGGTCGACCGCCTTGGCGCCGCGCTTTTGCGCGGAAGCACGCGCCTTCTGTTCGAGATCGGGATCGACCATCACCGTCAGGAGCCGGACCTTCTCGCGGTTGTTCTCGGTGTCGGGGTGATCGTCCGAGATCATCACGGTGGGCGCGTCCTCGTCGTTGCCGCGAGGGATCAGCGCCTGCACGAACTCGCCGAGCGCGTCGGCTTCGGTGACGTTGTGCGAGTGAGCTCGAGTGAGCGCTTCGTGGAGCTCCGCGGCGGTCTTGAAGCGGCGCTCGGGGTCGTCTGCGAGCGCGCGCTCGAGGATCTCGACGATCCCGTTCGTGAGCTCCGGTCGCGCCGCCCCGAAGTGGCTGAAGTCTCTGAGCGCGTAGGTCGCCTGGAGCGCCGTCATGTTCTCCTTGGTCCAGATCGACTGGCCAATCAGCATCTCCAACAAGGTCAGCCCCACGGCGTAGATGTCGGCTGCGAAGGAGCACTTGTTGGGATCGGCGGCGATCTCGGGGGCCAGGTACACCGAAGGGAGCTTGGCGTCGGGGCCGGCGATCCAGTCGAGGCGATGGAGTCCTGCGTCACCGACTTTCACCGCTCCGTTGAAGCCGATGAGGATCTCGGACGGATCGATCGCGCCGTGAGGTCCGTGAGGCGTGCCCTCGAGCTTGGCGAGCGCAGCCGCGGTCTTCTGGGCGATCTCGAGGGCGAGCTCGATCTTGAAGGTGCGCTTTCGTTTTCGAAGCTCGCGCAGGGCGCGTTCGAGCGGGGCTCCGCGCACCCACTCTTCGATGACGTAGGGGCCGTCTGCGTCGGTCGAGCCCGCCTCGAGCACGGACACGAGCTCGGGTGCCTCGACCGTCGACATGCGCTTGCCCCAATCGATCAAGGCCCGCGTGAACTCCTCGTTGGTCAGCAGCTCGGGGCGCGGCTTCTTCAGCGCGACGTCCATCGTCTTGCCTTGCACCGAGAGCTTGGCGTGGTAGGTGTCGACAGTCTTGCCGCGACCGAGGCGCGCTTTGAGAACGAAGCTCATGGTCGCGAACGTGGCATTGTCGCAGAAAACCCGCGTTGGCCGCCAATTCGTGGACCTGCCTCACCGCGCGGGGTGCACGACCGACCTGCGGCGATTCAGTTCAACCTCCGAGGACTTTTCTCCAAAATCTCTGTGTTCTCTGCGTTCCTCTTCTGTGTCCTCTGTGGTTTGCCCAGCGCCGAGCGATGATCGTCGACATATCGCGCAACTTGGTCGTGCACCCCACCGCGCGGATCACTGAGCTGCGCCTGGGGCGGGGAGTCCTGCCATTCGCAAGAGGCGTAGCGTCTCCTCCAGCGGAAGGCCCACGACGTTCGTGTAGCTGCCGCGGATGTGCTTCACCAAGGCTCCGCCCAGGCCCTGGATTCCGTACGCGCCCGCTTTGTCCATGGGCTCGCCGCTCTGCACATATGCTTCGAGCTCCACCGTCGATAAAGAGCGAAACTGGACCGCTGTCGTGGTCACGTCTTCGACCGTTACACTCTCGCCGATGGCGACGACGGCCGTGTGCACGTGATGTTCCCGGCCTGACAGACGCGCCAGGGTCGCCAGCGCCTCTCGAGCGCGCGCTGGCTTCCCGAGAATCGATCCATCGAGCGCGACGACCGAGTCAGCAGCCAGGATGACCGCCAGTCCGGGACAAACCGCCCGTACGACCTCCGCCTTCGCACGGGCGACACGAAGCGCGTAGGGGATCGGAGCCTCGTCCTTACTTGGAGTCTCATCGATCTCCGCTGGAAAAACTTCCGGAGAAAAGCCAACTGCGCGTAGGAGCTCCCGACGACGCGGAGATGCCGATGCCAAGACGAGGCGGAGGATCATGGAGTCATCTATCGAGTGCAAATCCAACTGGATCAAGCCTCGCTCATCACATCGGTGGGATCTCTTTCGGGGTGACCACGTGCGTTCCCTCCGACCCTCTGCGGGGGTTAGGTTGGCGAAGAAGTGGCGATCGAGCCCCTATACGCTCTCTCATCGCCTTTCGGGTCGACGCGCGTCTTGGCGTTCGATCACGGGCGTCGCGGCTTCGTCGATCTCCATCTGATTCCATCGTGGATGCGCACCGACGCGCGGGACCGCATCGAGCGGGAAGTCGAGGCGCGAACGTCGATCAGGTCTCCGTATCTGTCTCGGCCGCTCGGCGTGGTCTCGACGGACATTGGAGCTGCGATCGCGTACGAGTGGCGTCCCGGAGTCACGTTGGCTGGAGCGCTTGCGGCCTCTGGGCGAGTAAGAGTTCCCTTCCGCGTCGGGACTCTCTTCGTCGTCGTGGCGGAGGTCGCCAAGGCGCTCGCGGAGCTCGCCGAAGCGAAGCTTGCACACGACAACGTGTCCACGTGCCAAGTCGACCTCGGCTTCGACGGACGCGTGTCGCTGCTCGGCTCGGGGCTCTCGGCTTTTCGAACGGAGCTCGAGGCGAGCGGGCGCGGAGATCGCTTGCGCGCCGTGCGATTCATGGCTCCGGAGCGGCTGATGGGGAAGCGGGCGGACGTGCGTTCGGACCTGTTCAGCGCTGGGGTCGTCCTTTGGGAGGCGCTCACCGGGCGAGAGCTGTTCGCGGGGCGCACGCCGGAGGCGCTCGCGCAGCAAGTGATCGCGTGCGTGACCGTCCCGCCGAGCCGTGTCGTGGCGAGAGTGTCGGACGCGTTCGACGCGCTCTCGCTGCGGTTGTTGGCGCGATCGGCCAAGGATCGCCCGAGCGACGCCAGCGGGTTCGCGCGCAGCGTCGAGGGGCTCCTCGCGCAGGCGGGCGTACGCGAAGGTCCCGGCGCGATGGTTCATTCGGACCTCGCGCGGATCTTCGGGTCCGACGTGTTGAGCTCGGCGATCGACTTCGCCTACGAAGCGCGCATCTCCACGCTGCCGCCGCCGCCCATCGAGCTCGCCGAGCGGCCTACGTGTCCGGTTGGTCGCAGCGTCGAGCCTGACCAGCGAGCGACCGAGCCGCCGACCGCTCAAGTGATCGACTTCGCCGATTTTCGGCGCACTTCCGAGCCTCCGCCTCCGCTTCGCTGCACTGCCTTGGCTCCCAAGGAGATCGCCTGCGCGCTCCTCGCGGCCTCGGGCGAGCGGTTCCGGCCCTACAGCGCTCGCGCTCACTCCGCCTGATCACTCCGCCGGACGCCAGCCGTTCCCTTCCGCCTTCGTCCGTGGGAGACCGATCGGGTGGAGCGACGGCCTCGCGAGCTTCCTGACGCACCCGAAGGCGAGCCCATCCTGATCGACTTCGAAGGCCGCTCGCTCTCCGCCAAGGCTGGCGAGCCCGTGGCGGTCACGCTGTTGGCCCACGGCGTCGACATCGCGTCTCGAAGCATCAAGTATCACCGGCCGCGCGGCGCCTTCTGTCTGGCCGGCACCTGCGGCCAGTGTTGGATGCGGTTGAGCGACGTGCAAAACCGGCCAGCCTGCACGACGCCCGCGGTCGACGGCCTCACGGTGCAGCGCCAGAACGCCTTTCCCACCGCCGACAACGACGTGTTGAGAGCGGCCGACTACGTCTTTCAGGAGGGCATCGACCACAACCGTTTGGGCACGACCCACGTGTCCGCGATGAACGTCTTGATCGGCAGCACTGCTCGACAGCTCGCGGGTCTCGGCGTGCTCACCGAAAAGCCGGCGAGCCGCGCTCCGCCGATCCCAGCGTTATCGCTCGACGTGCTGGTGATCGGAGGCGGACCTGCAGGGATCGAGGCCGCGCTCGCCTCGCAGGCTCGCGGTCGCTCCACGCTGCTCGTGGACGCGCGACCTGCGCTCGGCGGCCACCTTTCGACGGGCCTGTTCGACGACGAGCCCGAGCTCGTCGGCCTCGTCGATCGCGGCTCGCGGGAGCTCCCAGAGGCGAATATCTGGCTGCGCAGCGTGGCCGCAGCCGTCTATCGAGACGGTGACGGAACGCCCACCGTGTTGATCGATCGCCATCGAGGGACGCCAAGCGAGGGCCTCGCGCTCTTGCGGCCCAAGGCGATCGTGATCGCCACGGGCGGCTACGAGGTGACGCCGCTCTTCGCCAACGACGATCTGCCTGGACACTATGGAGCGCGGGCGCTCGCCAAGCTCGTGCTCAAACACGGCGTCTTGCCCGGCAAGCGAGTAGCTGTCCTCGATCCCGGGACCGGTCGAAGAGCAGGTGCTTGGCTGCATCGTCGCCTACGAGCTCTAGGAATCGACACGATCAGGCTCGTGGAGGTCGACGCGATCGAGGAGCCCGGAGTCCGCGCTTTTCGTCGCGTCATCGAAGCCAAAGGCCGTGACCGCATCAAGTCGATCGTACACGCCGGACCCAACGCAAAGCGCGAGACGGAGAAGGTGGACGTCGTCGCCTCGGCCTATCCGGTGTCACCCGCCTATGAGCTCGCGGTCCAAGCGGGGTGCAGCGTAGTGCACCGAGCGGGGCTCGGTGGGTTCGTCGTCGTCGTCGAGCAGGGAACGCAGCGAACCAAGATGGCCGACATCTTCGCGGCCGGAGACGTCACCGGCGGGCTCACTCCAGAAGAGGCCCGCCGGCAGGGCGCCATCGCGGGCGCTGCCGCAGCGGAGGTCGCATGAAGAAGACGATCATCTGTCGTTGTGAAGACGTGCTTCTCTTGGAGGTCGAGGAAGCGATCGCCGCGGGCCACCACGACATCGAGTCGCTCAAACGGTTCACTGGGTTTGGAACCGGCGTGTGCCAGGGCAAGAGCTGCGTCGCCCACGTGGCGCGTGTGCTCGAGAGCGCGGGCACCGGCAGAGGCGTCTCGCCCTTCACGCCCCGTCCGCCGGTCGTTCCGATCTCACTCGCGCTCCTCGCCGGAAAGGACGTCGAGTGAGCGTCCGCTTCGCGCTGCCCTCCGGGGCCCGAACCGGCGTGCCTCCAGGCGCCGACCTCGTGATCATCGGTGGCGGCATCATGGGCCTGGCCACCGCCTATCACGCCGCGAGGCTCGGCGTTCGTCGCATAGTCGTCCTCGAAAAGTCCTATCTGTGCTCGGGCGCTAGCGGCCGTAACGGCGGCGGCGTGCGCATGCAGTGGTCCACGCGCGACGACATCCTGCTGATGCGCGAGTCCGTCGAGATCTGTCGGAGCTTCGCGGCCGACATGGGCTTCAATGTTTGGTTCCGACAAGGCGGCTACTTGTTCCTCGTCAAGAAGCCGGAGCTCCTGTCGGTGCTCGAGAAGAACGTCGCGCTCCAGAACGAGCTCGGCGTTCCGACGCGGATTCTTTCGCGTCCCGAAGCCGCCCAAGAGCTCGTGCCGGGGCTCGACGTCTCCGGAGTGATCTGCGCGTCCTACAACCCCGACGATGGAGTGCTCTTCCCGTGGCCGTTCCTCTGGGGCTACGCGCACAAGGCTCTGGAGCTCGGCGTGCACCTCCACACGTTCGTGGAGGTGACGGGACTTCGACAGCACGCCGGCGTCGTCACCCACGTCGAGACCAGCCGCGGAACGATCCAATGCGGGCACGTCGTGAACGCCGCAGGCGCTTGGTCACCCACGATCGCCGCGATGGCTGGCGTCTCCCTGCCGAACCGACCCTACCGACACGAGATCCTCACGACCGAGCCGCTCAAGCCATTCCTCGATCCGATGGTCACGGTGCTCGGCGAAGGCATCTACTTCTCTCAGTCCATGCGCGGTGAAATCGTGGGTGGCATGGGCGATCCCGAGGAAGTGAGCTCCTACGACAGCAGCTCGTCGCTGGATTTCTTGAGACGCTTCGCACGAGCGGCCACGCAGCTCTTGCCCGCGCTCGGCAACGTCCAGGTCGTTCGGCAGTGGGCCGGCTCCTACGACGTGTCGCCCGACGGTCGCCCCATCCTCGGCGAATCCAAACACGCCCCGAACCTCACGATGCTCGCAGGTTTCACAGGACACGGATTCATGATGGGGCCCGTCATCGGAAAGCTCTGCGCCGAGCGCCTCGCCGAAAGAACTTCCGTCGACTATTTCGACAAAAACCGCCCGGATCGCTTCGAGGAAGGCGTCGGGCCCAATCGCGAATCCATGATCATCGGGTAGGAGCTGGGATGGAGAAGACAACGAACCGGTTCGCCGTGCTGGGCGCCGGCAACATGGGCACCGCGCTGCTCAAGGGGCTGCTCGACAGCCGTGTCGACGCGAGCCGAATCCTCGTCACGACGAAGCGAAAGGAGCGCGCCAAGCACCTCGCGGCGACGCTCGGCGTCGGGGTCGCAGAGTCCAACCTGGCCGCCGCCGAGGCCTCGGATATCGTCATTCTATCGGTGAAGCCTCAGATCCTGTCTCGTGTGCTCGACGAGCTTCGCGGCATGAGCGCGCCGCTCTATATCTCCGTGGCCGCAGGCGTCCCAACGCGTGTGATCGAGCGACAGATCGGCAACAGCCCGAGGGTCGTGCGCGCGATGCCCAACACGCCGGCCTTCATCAAAGAAGGCGCCACCGCGCTCGCCGCCGGCGAGCACGCGAGAGAGACCGATGTCGAGCTCGCCAAGACGATCTTCGAACAAGTCGGTGAGTGCGTCGTCGTCGACGAGGTGCACATCGATGCGGTCACCGGCCTGTCCGGCAGCGGCCCTGCCTACGTCATGCTGATCATCGAAGCCTTCTCCGACGCAGGCGTGAAAGTGGGGCTGTCGCGCGAGATCGCGATGCAGCTCGCCGTACAGACACTTCGCGGATCGGCCGGATTGCTTCAGCGAACCGGTGAGCACCCAGGACGTCTCAAGGATCAAGTGACCTCACCCGGAGGCACGGCGATCGCTGGGCTGCACACGCTCGAAGCGGGTGGGCTCCGAACGACGATCATGAACGCGGTCGAATCTGCGACCAAACGAGCCAGAGAGCTCGGCCGCGAGCACGAGTAGCCCTCGACGCAGCCTGGGAGCGCA
>CAYXDO010000100.1:29197-39403 GCA_964463485.1 uncultured Myxococcales bacterium
CAGCCTGGGAGCGCACAGCCCTCAGAGAGTTGCGTCCGCGAAGCTTACGCGCAGGCAAGATGCCTGCGCTCCCAGGGCTGCTCCCAGGGCTGAGTCTGCGTTCGGTGCGTTCAGTCGGCCTCGAGGATCTGTCGCGCGAGCTCACTGCTCTTGAACGGTTCCTGACCCTTCGCCCAGGGCAAAGACGCGAGCGCCCGGGCCCGCAGCGAATCGTTCGCGGCGCGATCGGTCGGCGCCAGCGTGATGCTCTTCGAGAGCGCCGAGTATTCCGGATCGTCGCTCTGGTCCTTGTCGCTCAAGTGAGTCGTGAGCTCCTTCGTGAAGAGCTCGTCTCGCATGAGGAGCGGGAAGGCGGTCGTTCGGCCGGTCAACGCGTGCTGAACGATCGCGACCGAGTCGTTGCAGACTCCCGTGGCGCCGTAACCGCCGACGGCCAGATCGAGGTCTTTGGCGACCTTGTTGATGACCTCGGACAGCAGCCCCGAGAGCTCGGCGGCGCGGAGCGCTTGTTTGCCGGTGAATTCGTCGCCGACGCTGCGGCCGCACCAAGCAGGCGTCGCGGCGGTGTCGCAAGCGAAGAAGCCGGTGCCGCTCACGCCTTGATAGAACTTGATGTTGGCCTCGAGCGCAGGGCCCTTGGAGGTCGGACCGCTTTGAATGTGAAACACGAGCTCCGAGTGAGTAGCGGGAACGACGGCTTCGCGTCCGAGCTCGTCGACGACTCCGGTCTTCACCATCAGGGCCGCAGGCACGTCGAGCACCTGACCGTTCTGCGCCTTGGTCTTGAGGTTCGTGAAGTTGGCGATGCGGTGCTCCACGGTCGCCGAGATCGCGTAGCCATCTTTCGCGAGCGCATCGAGGAACGAGGAGAGCTTGGTCAGCTTGTGCCCCGCGAGCTCGACGACGAAGCGGTCTTGCTTGGGCTTGCCCGCGTTCTCGGCCAAGCGATCGAAGACCTCGGCCATGATGAGGTTCGATCGCACCGAAGCCTCCGAAGCCTTGGTCGGCAGGTCCCCCTGAAACAGTCCAGGCGCGAGCTCCTTGAGCTCGGGCTTCGGGAGATCGATGACGATTGCCCCCGCCTTGGAGAGGTCGAAGTGATTCGGAAGGCGGTGTTTCTTCGGCGCGAGCTTGGGTACCTTGCCCTGGTCGTCAGCCAAGTTCAGCGCGTCGATCCCTTGATGGAGCTCCGCGGGGCTCGCGGTGAGCAAATCGGCGATGGCGGCCGGATTGGCGATCGCCGCGGCCATGAGCTCGGGATCCGGAGCGATACCGGTGAGGTCTTGGAACGTCGAGGCGATCTTGCCGATCGCGTCGGCCTGCTGGGCCTTGGCCGCCTGCGCCAGGACTTCGGGGAGGCCGACCGTGTCTGGGTAGCGGCCTGGAGCCAGAGTGAAGAGGCCCTTTTGGGCCTTCTTCGGATGCGCGCCGATCCAGCTCGAAGGGTCCTGCACCGTGCCTGCGACGGGAGTGTACGAAGGTGTGGGACCCATCGGGGTCTCGCTCGGAGGCGCCGGCGTTGGGGCCGCGGACGGCGCGGGGCCGACCGTCCCAACGGCAACGGGCCCGATGGCAGCTGAGGTTCGCGACAATGGCGTGGTCACGGGGGAGACCTAACACCCCATGCTCGCGGTTGGCAAAGGGGCAGCCTCTTCGAATTCGCTCATCGTCCTGAGACTCGACCCGCAGTATGCTCCGACGGATGTCCGACGCAGCGGCTGCGCCGAGTTACCCAGCGTTCGAGCGACGAGAGCCCCGATTCGAAGCGCGCGCGCGCGTCTCGGTTCGCTTCGACGGCCGCCCACTCGAGTCGCTCTGGGTCAAAAACGTATCGAAGACCGGCATCTTCGTCGAAACCGCAGAGCCCCCCGACGTCGGCTCCAGCGCGGACCTTCGAATCGAGACCTCCGACTCCGCCTTCGTCGTCCGCGGCGTCGTCGTTCACGCCATCGACGTGCCGCGCTCCGTCGACATCTCCCATCCGCCTGGCACGGGACTTCGCTTCGTCGACGTCGATCCGGACAGGCTTCTCGCCGTAGAAGCGTACGTTCAAGAGATCGCCGGCGCCGGCGCCGCCTTGCTCGAAGGCGGAGACGACACCGCGGGAAGTGTGCTCTCTGCCGCCAAAGTCATCGTCGATCGGCTCGCAGACTCGGACCTCTACGGCGCGCTCGACGTTTCATCGGAGGCGCCCCCCGAACAGCTCCGGTCCCGTGTCGACGAGCTGCGTGACTTGTTCAGATCTCCCCCAGCGGGCATGTCACCCGAGCAGTCCGAGCGCCTGGAATCGATCGCCGGCCACGTCGAAAGGCTCGGCTCGATGTTGCTCGACGAGTCGCGCAGGCTCCGCTACGACTTCAAGAGCGGCTACGTGCGTGCCCTAGAGCGCCTGGCGGAGGCGGAGATCGGTGGGCGCGACACCGACTTCCTTCGCGAGGCCTGGAAAGCCACCTACCCTCACAGCTTCGATCGATCCGAGCGGCTGGCCAAAGCGGCGTTCGAGCTCTCGATGACCATGGACTACGAGCTCGCGTTCTCTCCGGCTCGAGAGGCCCTCGAGCTCGATCCTTTCAACACCAAGCTTCGCGAGGCCATGGCCGAGTGGCAGGCCGCGATGAGCGGTTAGCTCATGCGATCGCCAAGCGCCCTGATCGCCAAGCCCCTGATCGCCAAGCCCCTGAGCGCCTAGCTCGCGCGCTCCTCCTCCATCTTCATCAGGCCCGTGATGGCGTGCTCGTCCACGCACGGCACGTCGAACGAGATCGCCGACTGCACGACCTCGTCCGCCTCTCGTCCGGTCACGACCAAACTCGTTCGCCGCGACACGCGCGGCTCGATGAGGGCGCCGCGCCGTTCGAGCTGATCGATCAATCGATCGGCAGGGAGCTCGGTCTCGCCGGCCAAGACGATTCGGCGCTCCGCGAACGGAGCGGAGAAGCAGACGCTGTCGGGGAGCATGACGACGCCGAGGCTCGACAGGCGCGTCAGCATCTCTCGACCTCCGCTGGACAGCCACGCTTTGAGGCCCTGGGCGCACTCTGGCGGCAGTCCAGGGATCTCGGAGCTGGGTCCGAGCGAAAGCACGCCTTCGAGGGACTTTGCATGCGCCGCGATCAGGCGCGCCGCGCGCTCTCCCACGTGAGGGATCGTGAGAAGATACAGCACGCGCCAAAGGGGCAGCCGTCGCAGCGAAGCGAGCTCCCCGGCCAACAGCGGACCATAGTGCGGCAGACCGTCGGGCCGTAGCGCGAACAAATCTGCGAGCGAAGAGATCCCAGCGCCCACGAGGGCGTCCACGTTCTTCGAGCTCACCGACTTGAGGCCCAGCCCGCGCGGTCCCATCGCATGAAGGATCCGCGCGCGCGTGCGACCCTTGCAGCTCCCATTCTCGCAGTAGAGGAAGGGCTCGTCGGTCGGTCGCCGCAGATACTGACGGCATGACGGGCAGCGTTCGCGCCCTTCATCCGGGCGACTCGTCGTGGACCCTCGCTCGAGCGTGAGCAGCGGCGCGACTGGACCGGCCACGACCGCGACCGTGTCTTCGGGCTGGACGTCGAGCAAACGCGTTCCGTCGAGCGCGGGCACGGGAACGCCGTCGGGGATCGCGTCCTTTTCGTTGATCTTCGACAAGAGCGCGACCGGGAAGATCGTCCCGCTACGGCCGACCGCTCGGTAAATCGAGGACACGCGCGCTCGCTTCGAGCTCGGCGTGAACGCAAGCATCACCCGTCGCGGGGCTTGGGGATTGAGCCCGCGATTGGAGACGAGCTCACCGCCTTCGAGCGGATACGGATACGACGGCTGCTGCTCCTGCAGCGCCGAAACGAAGTCGAGGATCTCGTCGACACCAACGCAACGCCACGCGAGCGAAGTCACCGCGAAGCCCCAGCTCTTGAGCGCGCCGAGCAACTGCCAGTGAGACTCGATCCCAACCGGAGCGCTCAAGACGTCGTTGGCGAAGAACCGCACCGGCCGCGACGCCGTGATGCGCGGATCGAGCCGTCGCACGGACCCGAGGATCGCGGCCACCGGCCTCACGTACGGAGGCTCGCCTGCATCGATGCGACGCCGATCGAGCGCGTGCAGGTCGAGGTGCTTCATGCTCAACACTCCGCGCACCACCAACTCCTCGGGGATCGGTGGGACCGGTGTCAGCGTCGAAGGCCCCGAGTTTCCGCGAATCACACGTGTCACGCGACTCTCGGTCACCGATCCAGCAGGCCGAAGCCGCAGCGGGATCGACATCAACGTGCGGATGTTGTCGGTGACGTCCTCCCCTTCCTCGCCGTCGCCACGCAGCACCGCGCGATCGAGCTCCCCGCCGTGGTACGTGAGCGCCACGTACGCGCCCGCGAGCGCCGCAGACCCGACGAACACCGGCCGACTCTCCGAGGAGAACGCGTCGATGTGCTTCTTGAGCTCCGCGTGCGATCGCAACGAGACGGGGTCGGGCCACTTCGGACGATGGTTGGATCGCTCGAACGCCGGGCGCGCCTCCGCCGGTTTTCGGTGGCTCGCCGAGCCCAGCGATCGCGACACGCCGCGCGATTCGAGCGCCTCCAGCTCTCGTCGGAGCTCCAAGTATTTTTTCCGCGACACCAACGGGCTCTCGAGCACGTGCTCGCGATGTTCGTGGTACGCGAGCTCCTCCGTCAGCTCCGCGGCTCTTCGCCGGAGGTCCTCCAGTTGGTCCTTGACTTCGAGAACTGGCATCGACTAGCGTCCCGGAGCGTACCAGGCGCGGGGCCTCATCCGAAGCGCCGGTTCCTCAAAAAAAGAGGGCGATCAAGGAAGGCAGTTGCACTCCTTGCGCAGGATGCTCCGCACGTAGAAATCCAACGAATTACGGTGGTCCGGAGTATCTCCCGGACCCTCGATGAACGGACGTTCGTGCATCCCGCGAACGCGGAGATCGCGCACATGCGACCGTCAATCGAAAGGACATGAGCAAGATATGACCGCTGAAGGCACGGCCGGCTCCCGCTCCCCTACCAAGAAACGACGACTCCCAAAAGGCTCCGACCGCGATCGCGACTTCGATCGCGGGCCCGACGACGGAGGAGAGGAGGGGGGAGAGTCTGAGGAGACCCGGCCCGTCGAAGTCTCGCGGTCCAATGGAAACGGGGACGAGCTCGAGCCCGCGCGCGACGAATCCGACCAGGTCGACCGACGCGGCGAGCGCATGAACCTCAAGGAGCTCAAGCAGAAGAAGATCTCCGAGCTCACGCGCATGGCCCGCGACCTCGGCGTCGAGAACGCCGCCGGCATGCGAAAGTCCGACCTCGTCTTCGCGCTCCTTCACGCCCACGTCGCTCGCCAGGGCACCATCTACTCCGAGGGGGTGCTCGAGTGCCTCCCCGACGGCTACGGCTTCCTCCGCGCGCCCGACAGCAACTACCTGCCGGGCCAAGACGACATCTACGTCGCGCCCTCACAGGTCCGTCGCTTCAATCTCCGCACCGGAGACACCGTCTCCGGCCAGATCAGAAATCCCGGCGGCAGCGAAAAATACTTCGCGCTCCTCAAGGTCGAGAGCGTCAACGGCGAGCCCCCCGAAGTCGCCCGCGACAAGATCCTCTTCGACAACCTCACGCCGCTCTATCCGAACGCGAAGCTCAACCTCGAGTTCCGCCGCGACAACATGTCGACCCGCATCATCGACCTGTTGGTCCCCATCGGAAAAGGCCAGCGCGCCCTCATCGTCTCACCGCCTCGCGCCGGTAAGACCGTTCTCCTGCAAGACATCGCGCACGCCATCGAAGCCAACAGCCCAGATGTCTACCTCATGGTGCTCCTCGTCGACGAGCGGCCCGAAGAGGTCACCGACATGCAGCGCAGCGTCCGCGGCGAGGTGATCTCGTCGACCTTCGACGAACCCGCCGCGCGCCACGTCGCCGTCGCCGAGATGGTGATCGAGAAGGCCAAGCGATTGGTCGAACATGGTCGCGATGTCGTGATCTTGCTCGACTCCATCACTCGCCTCGCGCGCGCCTACAACACCGTGATCCCGCCCTCCGGAAAGATCCTCTCCGGCGGCGTCGACGCCAACGCGCTCCACAAGCCCAAGCGATTCTTCGGCGCCGCCCGAAACATCGAAGAAGGCGGCTCACTCACGATCATCGCCACCGCGCTCGTCGATACCGGCAGCCGCATGGACGAAGTGATCTTCGAAGAGTTCAAAGGTACCGGTAACTGCGAGATCCACCTCGACCGCAAGCTCATGGAGAAGCGCATCTTCCCGTGCCTCGACATCAACAAGTCGGCCACGCGCAAAGAAGAGCTCCTCTTGCAGCCCGACATCCTCAACCGGATGTGGATCCTCCGACAGCTCCTGCACCCGCTGAACGTCATCGACTCGATGGAGTTCCTCCTCCAGAAGCTCCGGCCGAACCGCTCCAACAAGGAATTCCTCGACTCGATGAATTCGTAGCCCCTCGCGGGGCTCCTCGAGGCGCGCACCGCTTCTCACTCGCGCAAACCTCCGATCCTTCGGTACCCTCTAGGCCTGGCTACCCTGAAGAGACTCAGGGACGGCGCGTCCGTTCCGCTCGGGGCCCACTTCGCCGTCGGCCGCGCGGCTTCGGCGCCGCTGCGCCTCACTGGATCGCTCGCTTCGACCGAGCACGCCTCCATTCTCTGGCGCGGCAATCGCTGGGAGCTCCGCGACCTCGGCAGCCGCAACGGAACACGGGTCGGGACGCGAACCGTCGAACCCGGAAAGCCTCAGCCCCTTCGAGTCGGCGATCGCATCACGTTCGGAGATCCGAGCGAAGTCTGGGACCTCGCCGACGCGGACCCACCCGACGCAGTAGCCCACGAAGCCGGCACCCCCAAAGTCGTCGGCGCCAAGAATGGGTTGCTCGTCCTGCCCGACGAAACGCGCCCCGAGCTCACCATCATGGCCGGCAGCGACGGCTCCTGGATCGCCGAGTCGGCCAAAGAAACGCGCGCGGTCTTCGATCGCGACGTCGTCAACGCGGCCGGTCGGAGCTTCACGCTCTACTTGCCGCTCACCGCAGAAGCCACCCCACTCGTCGACCGCACCGCCGGCTTCGACGCCGTGGACCTCGTGTTCCGCGTGAGCCGCGACGAAGAACGCGTGGAGCTCGCCGTCGCCCACGGCGAGCGCCTCCGCTGGCTCGACGCTCGAGAGCACGGTTACGTTCTCCTTACTCTCGCAAGGCTTCGCGAGCAGGAACGGGAGCTCGAGGAGAGCGAGCGTGGCTGGGTCGATCGGACCGCGCTCCTCTCCATGCTCGGCATCGAAGGCAACACGCTCGACGTCGCCGTGTTTCGCGCGCGTAAACAACTCCTCGAGGCCGGACTCGAAGGCGCCGCGCGCATCGTCGAAGTGCGCCGAGGCTTCCGGCGCTTGGGCACGGACCGCTTCCGCATCGAGCGATCGTGAGTGACCGCTTGGACCTCGGCCCGGAGCTCCTAGCTCGCTACGACGTCAAGGACCTCGTCGGCGTGGGCCGCACCGGATCCGTATACGCCGCGATCGACAGGGCGACGGGCCAAAGAGTCGCCATCAAGGCCCTCGACCCCAAGCTCGAATCGAAGCCCGACCTCCTCGAACGCTTCGCGCGAGAGGCCGAGATCCTACGTCGCGTTGAGCACCCCGCGATCGTCAAAATTGTTTCTGCACAAACCAAAATTCGACCGGCCCTGGTCCTCGAGTGGGTCGACGGCCGGACCCTCGACGAGGCGCTCGTCGAAGCCGCGCTGACCAAGGTTCGAATTCCTCGAGCGCGAGCCTTGAAGATCCTCCACGTCCTCGCCGAGGGCCTCGAGCACGCCCATGAGCGCGGCGTGATCCATCGCGACCTGACGAGCCGAAACGTGCTCGTGAATGAGAGCGACCCTCGAAAGCCGATCGCCCGAATCCTCGACTTCGGCCTCGGCAAGCTGAAGGACGGGAGCTCCGATGGAGCGACGACTCGCGGGCGCACGGTGGGTTCTCTGTTCCATTCCTCGCCCGAGCAACTCATCGGCGGAGAGATCACTCCGGCCACCGACACGTTCGGGTTGGCGATCCTCGCGTTCGAGCTCCTGACGCTCGTTCATCCCTTCGCCGAAGACCGAACAGGGGCCCCGTCTTCGGTGGCCGACCCTCTGGCCGCGACCCCTGAGAATACGCCCGCGAGAGTCCTCGAGCGGCTCAACTCTCCAGACCGACCCAAAGTCTCCGCGGTTCGCCCGGAGCTCTCCGCGCTCGACGAACCCATCGCGCGGGGCCTCGCCGTCGACCCTCGCGACCGCCCCAGACCCATGGCGCTGGTGAGGGAGCTCGAGCGGCGCTGGCCCGAGGATTCGCTCGAGCAGCACCCAGCGGCGAAGCTGCGTCTCAACCGCACAGCCATCGCCGTGGGGGCCGGAATTGTCGCAGTCATCGGCGCCCTCGCCGTGCCGATGCGCCCGGAAGTCGCAGTCAGCGAGACCGAGACCCCGGGGGTCGTGGCCAAGAGAGCCGAGCCTGCGCCGACTTCGGCTTCCGTACCCGAAGAGCCGCAAAAGCCGCTGCGTCCGCCAGCGCAGGAGCACGCGCCTCCCAACAGAGCACGGCAGACTCCGGCCAAAGCCCATCAAGACGAGCCGGGCGAAGCAGGCGACGATCGCAAGCATGTCAACCCGCCAGCGGTGCCTCCGGAGCTTGTGAAAATTGCAGGACTCTTGGCCGCTGCCTCGGACGATCCGAGCCCGGCCAGACTCCGCGCGCTCGACGAGGCGCTTCGAGCCGCAGCCGCCAAGCTCGACGATCCGCGCCGTCGAGCCAAGATCGAGCGCCTCGCTCGCCAGAGCGCTGCGTTTGGAGATCTAGCTGGGCTCGAGGCGGCCGCCCGGGAGCTTCAAGGGGGCCCGTGATCCTGTCTGCACTCTTAGTCTCGCTGACACTCTCCGCCGACGAAGGGCCAAGGCTCCTGACCGTCGTCCTCGCGCCGCCCGGCCGAGAGCCCGCGGCCACACCTACTCAGCTGATCGGAGCGCTCGCCGAAGCTGGCCAGGGCCTCCGCGTGTACTCACCCGAGCAGCTCGGGATCGACGTGGCCGCTCTGCGTTCGTGCCCGGCGGAGCGGCGGATGAGTTGCCTCGTGGGCCTGTCGTGCCCGTCCGGAGGGTGTCCCGCGGACGTTCTCCTCATCGTCCACGTCCCGGCGCGAGACGATGTCGCACCCATTTCGGCGTGGTGGCTCACGCTCACCGAAGGCTCTCGGATCGCCGAAGGAGAGCTGCCCATCGATGAAAAAGAAGCTCGCCTCTTCGACCTGACGGCGCGGGCAGAAGGTCCCATAGGTGCCCCCGGATCCTTCGCCGAGTTGCTCTTCCAGGGACTTCGCGAGCACGTCCGAGCTCGAGCGCTCGATCGGCTCGGCTCGGTGTTGCTGACTTCGCCCGCGGGCCTCATCGTGGCGCTGGACGGTCGCAGCCTCGGCCTGACTGGCTCCGAGACCACCATCTCCGGGTTGCGCACCGGCTCGCGGCGTCTCGAGATCGGCCCGAGGGCGGTGACCGTCGAGGTCGACGCCGACACCCCCGTCGTCTTGGATCTCTCCGAGCTCGAGCCAACTCACGAGCTGCGCCCCTATGTCGCTCCCGCTGGCTGGGTAGCTCTCGGGCTCGGAGCCGCCGCGTTGACGTGGGCGGTGATTGCGACCGCGGCTGGGCCGACGCCGGTGTGCCTCCGGCGAGCCGCCGAGATGAGTGCGACATGTCCGTCGAGCTGGGTCACCTCCGGAGCCCACGCGCTCGGTGGGCCGACGCTCACCCCCAGCGACGTGGACTCGGGAGGGCTTCCGCTCGCGCCAACGGGCCTGGCCCTGTCACTCACCGGAGCGACCTGGGTCTTGCTAGGAGGTATGGGCGATCCGAGCGAAGCGCCCTGGCTCGACTTCGCCTTCGGGCTTGGCGCCGGAGTCCTGACGTTCTCGGTGGCAACGCTGGCGCTCTCCGTTCAATGACGTGACCAACAGCGTGAGCGTTCAACCACGCGTGATCGGCCGGCGTGTATGATCACGAGATGGGCCGACCCCAGGAGGATTTCTCGATGCCGACGACCAGCCACGAGCCATGACACTCGGCCCGGTCCGAAGCGAGATCCAGGAGCCCAGCTCAGCGAGCTGGATTCGACCGATCTTCGTCCGCAGGTCGACGTGATCGGGATAGGGGGCAGCAGAGTCAGACCCTGCTGCGCCCCTCCCACACCAC
>CAYXDO010000101.1:0-9300 GCA_964463485.1 uncultured Myxococcales bacterium
AGATACGTGGTCGTGGAGGTGGACGAAAACACTCCGCCGATACTCTCAAACTTCAGAAGTGGCACATCTTCGTGAGCATTCCAACGATAGTATGCGACGCGTACGGACTCATGGCCAGGCGGATCTGCGCCCATTTAGTTTAATCATCCGTGAGCTCTGTTTCGGCTCCGGTGATCTCTGTGGTTTGTCCCGTGGCCACGAGCTTGTGAGGACCTATACTCAGTCGGCGATGCGACCGACGACGATCCGTCCCTGCTCATACGCGATCACCAGCGAGCGACCGAAGAGGGCCGCGGCACCGGCGTCGGTCCCAAAGCGATAGGCTCGACGCGGTCGCCCGAGCGGTCGAACGCCGCCTTCACGATCGGCGAACGCGATCGTGAGCGTGGACTCGGAGCCCAGGATCTCCAGGACGTCGCCGGCCGAGGAACCCAGCCGCGCCAGGTCGGGGGGAGAGTTTTGGGAATACAAATCCGTCTTGTAGGTGTCTAGTCTGCCTTCGTCGGGGCTCCTTTGCCCGCCGGTGACTTCGATGACGTGTGCGGTGTCGGCCCGAGAGTCGTTGTGCTGAGTTCCCGCCACGAGGACCCGCCCCGGCTCGAGGGCTCGCACTGCCTGAATCGAGAGGATCTCGGTCTTGAGAAGCCCGTCGTCGGTCGAGAGGATCTCCGGTCGGATACTCAACCGAACTCCCTGAGGCGACGCGCCAAACGGTACGATTCGGAAGAGGACACCGTCGCAGCCGGCCGCCCAAACGACCCCTTCGGCTGCGTCGACGGAGATGAACGTAAACATTTCTCGTCCCTGTCGAACGAGGCAGGCTCTCTCCCCAGACTCAGGTCGAGACTCCTCGGCGTCCGTCATCGGGTCATCCCAGAGGAGCTCGATGGGTGTACTGACCTCACCCTGGATGCGGGTCGCCGACCAGTCGTCTCCGACGGCCACGAGGGTTCCTGGAGCGACCGCGACGAGGTCGCGCACGGGCTGAGTGGGGCTGGGCGTCACCGGTCGGGGATCCGTGAGGTCAGGCTCGGCCGTTCGAATCCACGGCCCGTCGGGTCCGGTTCCCGCCAGATAGATCCGGCCGTTTTCGGAGTCACGCTCGACCGCGGTGAGTGAGCTCGAGTCGACCGACGCTTTTGAGTGGTCCTCGACTCGGGCTGGCTGGTCTGGGTCGAGGATGACGAGATCGACACGAGCCGGGTTCTCCCAGAAGACGAGCGCTCCGCTTGGGTCGGGCACGACGTCGACCGCGACCTGATGGCTTCGAGAGGGCTCAATCCCGGAGTCGTAGACGAGCACCGAGGGGCCTCTCGCCGGACCGAGATAGAGTCGGCCTGTCTCACCCTTCGCCAGGAGTTGGCCGGGCCTCGCGCTGAGTGCCACGACTGGCTCGGCTATCCCGAGGTCGCCCAGATCGCCGTGTTCGATGACATCGTTGGGCCCGATCGAGAGCACCTCGCGATTCCCGAGTACGAGCCGCGGACCGAATTCGGACTCCCAGAACCCCGCGCAGCGAGCGCTCGACCAAGTCTCGAGCGCGCGCACTTCGAACGTGGTGCTCGAGCGCACGGCGAACAGCCCGTAGCGACCCGCGTCGGTCCCGACACACGCGTAAACGGAGCTTCCGTGACTGACGAGGGCTCGCCGAGCGCCACCGTGCGCGCGGGTCCCGTCAATGGCGAGCGGGCTCGCCCGTTTGCCGTCTGGGAGGTCCACGACGATTTCACCTTTGTCCGAGAGCGCGAAGACTCGGCCCATTTCGTCGACGACTGCCTCGTCGAACTCCCGTTTTTCGAGCGTCACGCCCTCGTCGTCCAACGCGACTCGGCAGTCGATGGCCGAATCGCTTCTGCTGCAAACGAGCACCGTCGCTCCTTGCGACGCGTGGCCTCCGGGCGAGAATCCTGAAACGAGAAACCGACCGTCGGGGAGCGCGGTCAGCGACTCTGGGAGGACCTCGAGCGCGTTCGTCGGTCCTACGATCTGAACCTGAGTACTCTTCAGGTCCTCGTCGAACTCGTCCCAACGAGTAGCGCCCGGCTCGTCCAGGTCGAAGCTGGCGACCAGGATGCGGGGACCCAAGCTCGTCGGAAGCTCCACGGCGTCGAGCACGGGCCCAAAGAAGGGTGAGCGGCTCGCGTCGGTGATCCGATTTTCGAAGCTCCGCCTCGCGAAGAGCTCCGAGAACAAATACATCCCGCGCTCGGTCGAGAGTGCGACATCGTAAGGCTCCGGGACCATAGGCTCGAACGCGATCTCCGGAGAGGGTCCGGTGAGCTCCGTGCGGGACCGGCAGGCGCCCTCGACGCCGAGCTGGATGGAGCTCCGCAAGCCTGAAATTTCGACCTGGAGTCCCGCCAAGTCGTACACCGGGGCAAACTCGGGAATCGGGCAGGGGAGGCCTGGGGCGAGGAGCTGCGGGGGGGTGCGCGCCATCCCCGGGCAGAATTGGCAGGCCGCGAGCTCGGACGTGAGCGACACCAAGAGCGCCGAAGGGGACAGCGATTTCCCGCGGCTGTCGACCAACTCTCCCCGCGCCAGCGCGACCAAGACGGTCTCGTCCGTGTCGTCGACCTCGAATTTCGTCGCCTCGAGCGAGGCCGTCTCGGCGGCGACCTCGACGACCGCGCCATCAGACGTGCGAACGACCAAGAGGACACTGTCCGGCTCGAGCGAGAGGTCGAGGTGGATGGCGCTCGGTCCGCAGCCGACCACGAGTGCGACAAACAAAAATCGCGAACGGTCCTGAAATTTCCGGCGGGCAGACGGAGCTCCTTCGAGGTGTGCCATCTGAAATTCCAAGCCTCGTCTCGACCCGCTCTCGACGCAGCCGACGAGCGGGCCGCCCGAGCGTACACGAGGAAGGGGTACGTGCGGCAGCATTCGCTCGGTGCCTCCGACCTCCCTGAAAGGCGCGCGTGCACCGGCCCGAGAAAACGTCCGTCCCGGAGGTGCTCGAGCGCTCCTCCTCGCGTAGACTCATCCATCGTGGCGAACGCGCTCGCGACGGCTCTCACCGTGACCATCGCCATGGTCATCGCCATCGGTTGCGGCCCCGTGGAGATCCGCTCGGTTCTGCCCGAGCTCGACGACTCGATCCGCACTCAGCTCTTCGTCGGCTGCCCCACGCTGCCCTGCTCCGAGTCAGAGCGAATCGCGGCGATCGGCCCGGCCGGGACGCCTATCTCCGTGGAGATGCCATCTGCCACCTTCGAGGCCGCTTTACTCGGGTACGAGTGCGAGTCAACGGAGCGGCTCGGGCTCGACGCGCGGTCGAACCTCCTCAGGACGGCTTCGAAGGTGCGCCGACCGGAGCAGGCCCTCAGGCTGCGAGGCGTCGGGGGTGGGCTGGAAGGTCGGGGGGACGCCGCGGTCGCCGAGCTCGTGTCCGCGTTTCGAATGCCCGTTCAGGAGCAGACTCCGTGCGTCCGTCTCGAAACGGAGACGCTGAGCCTTCCCTTCGAAGGAGCTCCAAGGCTCCTGCTGCCTTTGGGGCCCGACGAGGCTCTGCTGGGCGAGACCCACAGACTTTGGCGCGTTGGTGCGCTAGGCGATCCGGTTCCCTTCGAAGCCCATGTCGAGAGCTCGACCGCTGCGGCGCCCACCGGCGCCGGCTGGGTAGATAGCCGAGGTCGACTTTGGCTTTATGGCGATTCGGGTGAGTTGTGGGTTGGGCCCACTTCGGGCGGCTCGTTTCGTCGACTCGCGCCAAATCCTTCGTGGCGTGACTGCGACATTCCGGCTTCGTCGTTGCTGGGAACCGAGCTCGATCACGGTTATGCGCTCGGCGCGATCGAGGGGCCGAGCGGATTGGCGCTGTATGTTTTTGCGAGCGAGGGCTCGTTCGCAGTCTACGACGAGCGTTCGAATACCTGGACCGAGCTTCGGCCGCCGAGCGACGACACCGAGTGTCCCCTCATGGAGGTCTCAATCGCCCGAGCTGGGCTCGACAGCGTGATCGCGGCCGGGGCGGGAACGCCTGAAATCTTGAGCTTTGGACCTGGAGGTCTCGAAACTGAGCTCATGGCAGGGATCTTGGTCGTCAAGGACGTCGCTGGAGTCGTTTACGGCGGTCCAGCTGGCGGCGGACTACTCATGCGCGACTCCCGGGGCCAGTGGAGCACGGTTTACGACGACAGCGGCAGCAACATCATCGTCATCGAGCCGTTTCGCGGCAGCATTCTCTTCGGCGGAAACCTCGGCGCCCTCAGAATTTGGAGTGAGGGTCGCGGCATCTGCCAGACCGAGGCTCGGGAGATTGCCGGACCTCACTTGTTCCGCCTCGTGAGCTTCGGAGACTGGCTCGTTGCCACCACCTCCCGGAGGCGAACCGTAGAGCCTACCGCGCTGCGTTTGCGCCCCGCTGCAGTCGACGTCTGCGCGCCTCATTTGCCCTAGCAGGTCGCTGAAAAAGGCTCCGAAACTCATGACGTGCCCGTGCCCGTGCCCGTGCCCGTGCCCGATTCACCGGTAAGCGCTTGAATTTGCTGATCCATGACGATCAATCACAGCGCAGCGGTCCGAGAAGTCGACTTTTCAGCGACCTGTCAGTCCACGATTTCGTTCTTGTCCCAAGTCTCTCACCGCTCCACGATCCCCTCCAGCGTGGCGTCACAGCGGGAGGTCGTGCTTCGAGCCCGCGGGCTCTCGAAGGTCTACGTGATGGGGGACGTGGAGGTGGTCGCTCTGCGCCGAGTCGACTTCGAGCTATATCGAGGCGAGTTTCTCGTGCTGCTCGGTCCATCCGGCAGCGGCAAGTCAACGCTGCTCAATATCATCGGTGGGCTCGACGCACCGACCGAAGGCGAGGTCTCGTACGAAGACCACGACTTGTCGACGCGGGACGAAGCTCGGCTGACTTCTTACCGGCGCGAGCACGTGGGGTTCGTGTTTCAATTCTACAATCTCATCCCGAGCCTCACGGCGCGCGAGAACGTCGCGCTCGTGGCCGACATCGTGGCCAAGCCGATGAGTCCGGACGAAGCCCTCGACCGAGTTGGACTGGGTCCAAGGGCAAATCACTTTCCCTCGCAGCTCTCGGGTGGAGAGCAACAGCGCGTGGCCATCGCCCGGGCCATCGTGAAACGTCCGGCGCTCTTGCTGTGCGATGAGCCGACTGGCGCGCTCGACGCGGAGACCGGCCGGCAGGTCCTTCGCGCCATCGAGGAGGTCAACCTCGGGCTCGGCACCACGGTCGCCGTCATTACCCACAACGCACCCATCGCCGCGATGGCAGACCGAGTCGTCCGGCTCGCCAACGGTCAGATCGCCGAAATCGTCGTCCAAGAGGAACGGCGAAGGGCCTCGGAGCTCACCTGGTGAAGTCGATCCACCTAAAGCTCCTCCGCGACCTGACTCACATGTGGGCCCAAGTCTTGACCGTCGCGCTCGTCGTGGCGTCCGGCGTGGGAACCTACGTCGCCGCCATCAGCACGTGGAGCTCCCTGGTGAGCTCACGAGACAGCTTCTACCAGGAGGCCCGTTTCGCCGACGTTTTTGCGCGCGTAAAGCGAGCTCCGGAGCGGGTGCTCGACGAGCTGCGCGCGCTCCCAGGGGTCGAGCGCGTGGAGGGTCGGATCTTCGAGACCTTTAGGTTGGAGCTTCCCGGCGTCGACGAGCCCACTCGCGGCGGATTCGTGTCACTCCCCCGGGGCGCGCGGCCCCTGAATCGCATTCACCTGCGAAGCGGTTACTTTCCCCAGCGCGACGACGAAGTGCTGGTGAGTGAGCTGTTCGCCAAAGAACGCGCGCTCCGAGTCGGGAGTCGCGTGGACGCCATCGCCTACGGACAGAGAGTCCGCCTCCGGATTTCCGGCGTGGCCGTGTCTCCCGAGTATCTCTGGGTCATGGAAGAGGGTTCGTTCTTGGGCGACAATCGCCGTTACGGCGTCTTCTGGATGAACCATGAGCCCCTCGCCACACTCACGGGTTTCGAAGGCGCCTTCAACGATCTCGTGATCGGCGTGTTGCCCAATCAACCAAGCGCGGCTGTGGTCGCGGAGGTCGACCGAGCGCTCGATCCCTGGGGCAGCTTCGGAGCGGTCGATCGCTCCAAACAGACTTCGAATCGCTTGGTGAGTCAGGAGATCGACCAGTTGCGTGGGTCCGCGACCGTCCTGCCGACGATCTTCCTCGCGGTGGGCGCGTTCTTGGTCAACATCCTCCTCTCGCGGGTCGTGCAGTTGCAGCGCGAGCAAATCGCCGCGCTCAAGGCTCTCGGCTACCGTAACCGCGAGATAGGGGCTCACTATCTCCAACTCGCCCTCGCCATGGCGCTCCCAGGCTCGTTGCTCGGCATCGGGTTGGGCGCTTGGCTGGGTGGCATCTTCGTGGAGATGTACGAGGACTACTTTCGATTCCCCGTTCTGGCCTTGGAGCTCGATCCGAAAATCGTCGTGTCGGCGGTCCTGATGAGTCTCGTTTCGGCGATCGTGGGGGCCTTGTTCGCGGTGCGTCGCGCCGTGACGCTCGCGCCGGCCCAGGCCATGCGGCCGGAGGCTCCCCTCAACTACCGGCCAACTTTCATGGAGCGCATGGGCATTCACGCGCTGCTGCCCGTATCGGTTCGAATGGTGCTCAGAGACTTGGAGCGACAGCCCGTTCGATCGTCGCTGTCGGCGATCGGCATCGCGCTGAGCACGTCGATCGTCGTCGCTGGGTATGGCGCGTTCGATTCCTTCGCGCTCTTGTTCCAGCTGCAATTCGAAAGGATTCAGACGGAGGACCTGTCAGTCACGTTCTTTCGTCCGATGCCGCCCAGTGTGCTCGGTCGATTGTCTCGTTTGGAGGGTGTGACTCGCGTCGAAGGTCAACGCGCGGTCGGGCTTCGGCTCCGAAACGGCCATCTGAGTAGGGAGACCGGCCTCATGGTGGTTCCGAGCGACCTGACCCTGCGCAAGCGCATCGATGCAAGCGGAGAGTCCGTAGAGCTCGCGGCCGGCGGACTGTCGATCTCCGCGGCGCTCGCCGAGGCCCTCGAGCTCCGTCCAGGCGACTTCGTGGAGGCCGAGCTCCTCGGCGTGTTCCGACCCCGATCGCACGCTCGTACCGGCACGTTTCAAAAGCACCTGGTCCAGGTGAACGGTATCGTCGAAGACTTTCTTGGGCTGAGTGCCTATGTCGACGAGGAGGCCTTCACCAGACTCACCGCGGAGCCTCGCCTTTACAGCGAGGTGTACCTAGACGTCGACCCATCCAGGTTGGATGAGGTGGTTCGAACGATCTCGTCCTACCCGTCGGTCTTAGGGGTGCTCCAGCCGGCGCACGCCCGCGACTTGGTGCGAAAGCAAGTCACGGAGCTCGTCTCCAGCTATCAGGTCGTGCTCGCGGTGCTCTCCATGGTGCTGGCGATCGGAGTCGTCTACAACAACGCTCGAATTTCGCTCGTGACTCGCAGCAGGGACTTTGCGACTCTTCGCATCCTCGGCTTCACTCGCCTCGAGGTACGGCGAGTCCTGATCGGGGAGCAGGTCGTTCAGCTGTTGTTGGGAATTCCGTTCGGCGTCTGGCTTGGACGCTGGTTGGTCGAGTTATCGATTGGCTCCGCCGACCCCGAGCTCTTCCGCTTACCGCTCGACATCTTGCCAGTGACTTACGTCTTCGCCGCGCTGGTCGTGCTTACCGCCGGCGTGGGAAGCGCGGCCTTCGTGGGCAGGAAGCTCCGGAACATGGACCTCGTGGCCGTTCTCAAGGCGCGAGACTGAGGTGAGTATGAAACGCATTCTCGCGCGGCTTCTCGCTGGGCTCGCGGCGCTCGCGATCGCGGTCCTCTTGGGCGACGCGCTCATTCCTGACCCGCTGCGCGTGGAGACCACCGTGATCGAGCGTGGGCGCCTGGTCGTCGGGCTCGAAGAGGAAGGTCAGTCTCGCATCCGAGAGAAATATCTCGTGAGCGCCCCGACGAGCGGAGTGGCCTTGAGACTGGAGCTCCATCCTGGAGACGCAGTAACCCAGGGCGCCGTGTTGTCGAGACTCATGCCGGTGAGAGCGCCGATGCTCGACGCTCAGTCTCGGCTGGTGGCGGAGGGTCGGTTGCGCGCGGCCGAGGACACCAAGCTTCAAACCGAAGCCGCCATCGAGCGGTCGACTCAAGCTGTGAAGCAGGCTCTGGTCGAGCTCGAGCGGGCTCGGTCGTTGGCCCAGCAGGGCGCGATGCCCAAGCGGGAGCTCGAGCTCGCCGAGTTCGAGGCCCAAAGCCGACAAACGGAGCACCGAGCGCTCGAATTCTCCGCGCGCGTCGCAGCCCATGAAGTCGGTATCGCGCGGGCGTCGCTCGAGTGGTCAGCGTCCGGTCGCGAGCGCCCCCTCGAGGTCAAGTCACCCGTGACCGGTGTCGTCCTCCGAGTCTTCCGCGAGAGTGAAGGCGTGGTGGCCGCAGGAACGCCGATTCTGGACGTGGGCGACCCCAGGCAGCTCGAGGTCGTCGCCGATGTCCTGACCCGCGACGTCCCGCGACTCGAGAGGGGCCTCCTTTGCGAGATCTCGGGCTGGGCCGGAGCCGACGGGCCCGTGGCAGCGAGAGTGCGACATGTCGAGCCCGCGGCGTTCCCCAAAGTCTCACCCCTGGGTGTAGAAGAGCAGCGAGTCAACGTCCTCGTCGACTTCGAAGGCGCTCCTCCGACCGCGCTGGGAGACGGCTACTCAGTCGACGTTCGATTCATTCTGGCCGACCTCAAAGACGTGCTGCGCGTGCCCTCGAGCGCCATGTTCCGTTCCAACTCTAGCGAAGGGAGAGGAGGCTGGGCGGTGTTCGTGGTGAAGGACGGGCGCGTTCAGCGCCGAGCGATCGAGGTGGGGGACACCGACTCCCTCGTGTTCGAGGTCAAATCGGGTCTTTCGGCCGGCGAACGAGTCGTCGTCCATGTCGGAGAATCGGTTCGCGAGGGCTCCCGAGTCGAGTTCCTGTGAAGAGTCACAGCTCAAATGCCCTGGGACCGCAGGCATCTTGCCTGCGGCGATTTGGAACGAAACGAGTTGGTGCGAAACAGACTCGCGGAGGCTCATCGGCCGTGTGGATTGGCGAGACACCGGAGCATACGGAAAGTCGAGTCCGCGAAGCTTACGCGCAGGCAAGATGCCTGCGCTCCCAGGGCCGGATGATTTCCACCCGAAAAGCTCGCTGCGTATCAAATGCCCTGGGACCGCAGGCATCTTGCCTGCGGCGATTTGGAACGAAACGAGTTGGTGCGAAACAGACTCGCGGAGGCTCATCGGCCGTGTGGATTGGCGAGACACCGGAGCATACGGAAAGTCGAGTCCGCGAAGCTTACGCGCAGGCAAGATGCCTGCGCTCCCAGG
>CAYXDO010000101.1:9400-38428 GCA_964463485.1 uncultured Myxococcales bacterium
ACGGAAAGTCGAGTCCGCGAAGCTTACGCGCAGGCAAGATGCCTGCGCTCCCAGGGCCGCTCCCAGGGCCGGATGACTTCCACCCGAGAAGCCGCTGCGATGGGCTCCGCCTCAATGGACGTAGAACTTCACGAGCACCCGCGTACCCTTGCCAGGAGCCGTGTCGATCGAAAACTCGTTCGCCCCCGTCTTGGCGGCGCGCAGCCCCATTCCCATTCCCCGCTTCGAAACGTACTTGCCCGCCAGAATCGCCTGCACGTCCGCGATCCCGGGCCCGTTGTCGCTGGCGCGGACCAAGATGCCGCGGCGAGGTTGGTCGAGGATCTCGATCTCGATGAGTCCCCGGCCGGCGTACAATGCGATGTTGCGCGCGAGCTCGGACACCACCGCGGCGAGCTTGATTCTCTTGGTGAGCGAGAATCCTTGTTTGGCCGCCAGCTCGAGCGCGCGCGTGCGGGCCCTGACCACTGCGTCGGACTTGTCGTTGATCTCGATCGCCTCATTCTCGGGCGTCGCGCAAATCCGCCCGCCCGCGGCGGCGTGAACTCGCTCGAGGAGCTCGCGTTGGTGCGCGCCGCCGTAGAGTGCGACAAACGAGACCACCTCGCGCTCGAGGTCGTCGAGCTGAGTCTGGGTTGGGTTGATGGGTATCGAGGTCAGCTTGCCCTTGAGGGTTGGGAATACGACCAGCCTCGACTCGAGCGCCGCGAGCACACGTCGTCCAAGAGGTTCCTCCGCCAAACTCATGTCTCGCTCGCAATGCGAAGCACGACACAGCTACGGTCGTCTTCACGCCCTCGGCCGTCGATGACTTCTCGGGCGAAGTCCGAGAGACTGCGTCCGTCTGCGTCCCGCAGATCCACCGAGCTCACCCCGTCCGAGTGGAGCGCCACGAGATCTCCGTCCGAAAGCTGAAAATCGAATCGAACCGGACGCGCGCGCCGCAGCCGACCCAAAATTCCGGGCAGAGACACGACGTGCATCGGGATCGCGGCCTTCGCCACGAAGGTCGTGTTTCCAACGCCGGCAAAGGAGAGTCGACGACTGGCGAGCTCCACCCTCAAGAGTCCCGCGACTGCTCCGCGAGTCCCGAAGAGCGATCGATCACACTCAGCCAAGATCACCTCGGGTGAGGATCGCGGGAGGCGTTCGACGACCGATCGAAACGTCGCCGCCACCTCCGCCGCCACCGGTCCGTGACCCAGCCCGTCCACGATGCCCGCGAGCAACGTCTCTTCGGTCTCGACCACGATGATCGCGTCTCCCGACACGGATTGGCCGACCATCGGCTCCACCGCCGCTCCGACCTCCACGCGCATCAAGGACTCTCCCAAACGAGCTCACGCTCCTTGGTCTGCTCCTGGACGAGCTCGAGCGCCAACTCCAAGTCGAGGGCCGTGAGAATTCCGCGCAAGCCAAGGCCGAGGTCGACCAACGCTCCGGCCACCGCCGGCTGAAGACCGCACACCACGGTCTCCACACCCATGAGTCTGGCCATCTGGGCGAGGTCGCTGATTCCGCGGGTGATGTAACTATCCATCACTTCGATCCCGGATAAGTCCAAAATCAAACCTTTCGCCCCGGCTGTGTCGATCTTCTGGCCGATGTCCTCCTTGAGCCGAAACAGCAACTCGTCGCTGAGGTCGAATTGGATCGACGCGATCAGAGTCCCATACAGGCTGATGATGGGGACTCTCATCGCGACGCTCATGCGGACGGCCCCCGCGACCCGGAAACGATTTGGCCTGCGGATCCCGTACTCAAGCGCCGGATGCACTCCTGCAGGCCTTCGTGCAGGTTTCGGCGCGTCGCTACGCCCTGCAGATCGATCCCGAGCTCGACGAGCGTCTGGGCCACGGCTGGACGAATGCCGGTCACGACACATTGGGCCCCTAGCAACTCGACGGACCGAAAGACCTTCATCAGATAGCCGGCGGCCTCCGTGTCGATCATCGCCACTCCGGTCACGTCGATGATCACCGCCCGCGACTGCCGCGCACCGATGGCCGCCAGGAGCTGCTCCATGATCATCGAGCAGCGTTGGGCATCCATGACGCCGACGATAGGTACGGCCAAGATTTGCTTCCAGACCTCGAGGATGGGCGTCGAGAGCTCCTGGATGGCCAATTGCTGTCGGTTGATGATGGCGAGTTGATCTCGCGCGGTGCGCTCATGAACTTCGAGCAACTGCTGGAGAGTGAGACACTCCGCGCGGAGTCGCTCGATGAGCGCTTCGTCGTCCGAGCTCATGCGCGTGAGTCCTCGAAGACCTTCCCGGCGGCGTGGGGGAGTAGGGCGAGCTTGACGCTGAGGGCGAGAGTCTTGAAAAGCTCCGCGGTGGCTTGGGGCAGCAGCATCCGGGTGAAGAGGATGACCGCGACCAGGTCTTTCGGAGGCAGCACGAAGCCGAACCCGAGCACACTGCGGATCTCTCGAGGAATCACGAAAGTGTCCTGAGCGGGCACGTACGGGCTGCCCTTGGCATCGCGCACGAAGAAGACGTTGAACGTCTGCTCCGCGAGGTCGAGCAACAACTTCGGATCCGGCTTCACGATGATGCTCGGGTCGACCCGCAGAGACTTCACCAACTGCGCGACCATGGGAATGCTCTGTAGAATTTGCTCACTCGGGAGCGGGATCGCTTTGTGGCCGTTGGAGGCCCGTCGATCGTTCCACTCCGGCAAGTCTCCTGCCGTGGCGAGAAGAGTCAGGCAGCGGGTCTCGTCCTTGATCTCCGCGTTCGGCATGAGGCCGGTCGCGAAGGTCTGTAGGCTCGCGTCGAGCTCTCCAAAGGCGTGTGTCTTGTACAGACGGACGAGCGCGCTGGCCCGCTTTCCGGAAGCGCCGTCTTGGAGCTCGTCGTAGAGCGATCGAACGACTTTATTGGCGGCCTCCTCCATGCTCGAGGTCCCCGCCCCCAGCCCGCGAAGCTTACCTCCGCAGTCCATCATCTCAGCCAGCGAAAACTTTCCGAGGTCGTACACGACTCACGATTACTCCGCGAGCGCACCAGGGTCAATTGAGGAGGGCCGGCGGAAGGTGAGTTCGTCGACGAAACCAGAGGTGCAAGAATTGCGCGCCTCGTCTTCGGGCCGACGGCGAGAGAGGACTAGAGCGCGGATCGGGTTGAACGCCCCAAAGTCTTCCGGCAGTTGAAGATCGATCCAAGCTCGGACTTTCGTGCTCGTGCTTTCGTGCTCTTGCTCGATCCGAAGAATTCCGGGCACGAGCACGAGCACGATTTCATTGGAGTTCCAAGCCGATTGGAGCTCTAGGACCCGTACTCAGCGCTGCCGGGCGCGGGGGGTCACCGAAACTCTGGAGGCCCCTGGCTGGCCTGGCCTATCGGTCTTCCGCGGACTTCGGCTTCGAAGGAGCGCTCCCCTCGAGGGCCGCGGTGCTCCGGACCACCTGCTCGATGGCCATGAGCGCCTTCTGAGTCTCCTCGGGTGTCGCGCCCGATCGCTGCGCGGCGGCTCGCAGGTCGACGAGCGCCCTCTCCAGCAAGCCAACCTTGTTCTCGTGTGCCGATCGCGAGGGGATCTCACTCCGCTCCTTGGCCTGCGCTCTGCGGCTCTCCCTCAAAGACGCCTCGAGCCGCTGCGCCTCCCGACGAATCTCGTCCAAGAGCTCAGTCGCTTTGGTGTCTTCGGTCTCTTTCATGAGTTGCTCATGACGCCGCTCCGCCGCTTCCTCCTCGATGCGAATCATCGCCATCAAGCTGCGCAACAGATTGATCGCGGCCCGGAGCTCTCCGATCCGTTGGTGCAACGTATCGAGCCGCGGCCGGAGGTCGGCGATTCGCTGAGCCCCCGACTGAATGACTTCTCGATTTCGTTCCATCTTCGCCGAGATCTGCTCGCCCTTCTTCGCACAGGCCTGCGCCGCGCTTCGGTGAGACACGATCACCTGTTGCTTCTTCGCGATCTCGTCTCGCCGAGTAGTCAGCGCCGACGCCAGCGCGTTGATCGTCCTGGTGGCGACCGACTTCGCGGTAGGCACGAGCTTCGCCAGCTTCTCGACCTCGAGCCGCCAACTGTCGTCCGGTGCGGCCCCGCGCTCCGAACCCGCGCGAATCGCGCTGCGCGCCAAACGCACCAGGATCTTCTTCCTGGCCGCCGCAAGCTCCTCCTCGGGTACCCCGAGCTTTCGAAACTTGTCGAGGTGGCCGTCGACGATGGACTTCGCTTGTTCGTACTCGGCCCGCCGGTCGAGCCTCGAGCTCTTCACTCCGGCCAGCTCGTCGGCCCTCGCAACCTCCAGGCCGTGCCCGATCTGATTCAACCGATCCAACTCGCCACGGGTCGCCTCGACCTCCTTGGTGACCTTGTCCATCTCGGTGGTCAGCGCTCGGGCTTCGCTCTCGAGCGTAACGAGCTCCGCCTCCAACGCGGCCTTCGCGCTGCTCAGATCACCAGGCTTCGCGGCCACCGCGTTGGGCGGCGCGCCGTTCGACCTCTGCGACATCGGCTGGACGCGCCCAGCCTGGGTTGACGCCGTCGACTGAACGGCCGGTTGGGCTACGGGCGGAAGCCGTCCTGAGCTCGGTACACGAACCACCTTCGTATTGTCGCCGATTTGGGCGTGGTGGTGCTGAAATAAGCCACAATATCCGACACACCGATCGTATCCACCCTATCGTCGTCCGGCGTCGAAGGGCCGCCGCTCGAGCCAGGGCGCAGAAGCGTCTCGGGTCGGATTGAGGTGATTCGTGCCGTGATGAGTCGTGGCGCCCTTCGGGGCTCAATTGTCTACTCACACATAACCCAGGGCGCCGTTCAAAGAGGTCGTTCTCCGCTGCTCTTCGCAACGACCTCCGCTCGCTTTTGCCCCGGGCTAGCCTGCACTTCGGTGCTCGAAAATTAGATCAGCGCGGACGACGACCATCGCTCGGCTTGTGAGCTATCTGGCTTCGTGCCATGGTCCGAGCATGTCGCCGTCGACTCACGAAATGTGGACTCTCGAGCTCAGCCCTGGTTCCCTGGGCAAGCTCGTGGAGAGCCCTGTCCCGAGCGGTACGGCGAGGTTCCGCGTGGAATTCGGAAGACTCAACCGATTGATCGAATTCAGGGCGCCAGGGGGTCCTCCACCGACGCCGGTGGATTTCCTGCGCGCTCGCGATCGCACTTCGTTGGTGGCGGCGCCGTTCTCGCCGCCGCTTCTGCAGCTCGGCCCCAGCTGGATCTGCGAGATGCGAACTTACCAATATCAGCCAGGACACATGAAAGAAGTCCTTCAGATTTGGGAGCCCCTGATTCCGGGCCGCGTCGAGGTCTCGCCCTTGTTCGCCTGCTTCACCCACGAATCCGGAAATGCCGACACGCTGATTCACATTTGGGCGTACGAAGGCTTCATGGACCGAGAGCGCGCGAAGGAAGCCTTCAAGACGCGGAAAGGCTGGCCGCCGCCGACGTTTCAGTGGCTCCACTCGCAGGAGAATTGCATCATCGCACCGACGAGCCGCTGGCTGAGCCCGTGAATTGGAGAGTGCCTACGAACGTGTGGAAGTGAGCACCGCGCAGTTGGAGCCCTCGCACACGAGCGCTCCAGGCTGAATACAGGAATAAGCGCAAGCAGCCCCGCCGCGTTCGTAATCCGCGATCAGCTCGTCTGCCTTCGCGCGGACTTCGGCTTCCCGAGCTCGATTCACCGCGGTGAAGCAGCCGAGTGGGCAGCCTGGGAAAATCAACACACAATCGGACGAGCTGACGCAGTCGTTCGCCTCAGCCACCGCAGCTTCGAATTCCTCGGAGACATCGTCGGCGCTCCGCCCGCAGGCGCTGAGCGTGCACCAGAGTCCCAGCACGAGCCATCTCACTCGGCCATGCTAACAGATCGCCGAAAAAGTCGACTTCTCGGACCGCTGCGCCGTGCTTGATCGTCATGGATTAGCAAATTCAAGCGCTTACGGGGTCAATCGGGCACGGGCACGGACACGGGCACGGACGGGCACGGGCACGGCATGAGTTTCGGAGCCTTTTTCAGCGATCTGATAACTCGTTGGACGGATCTCCGCACACCTTGATCACGACTTTCCGGACACAATTTCGGACACTCGGCCGCCGTCCTTCTGCGCCACGGCTGGCACACGAGTTGATTCACACAGCTTCGACCAGGCCGAACGGCCGATTCCAACAAGGAGCCTCGTATGAACCCAATCAGACCTTCGTCCCCCCGAGTCCCCGCCATCGCGATCCCCGCAGCCCCTAGACAGGCCACTCCGGACACCGTCGCGCTCTCGTACCAACTGGCCGGAGCCTCGAACCCATTCACCAGCCTCAACGTCGAGACGGCGCTCCTGGAGGCCTTGACCCTGCAGAAGACCGGGGCCGACGACGATCTGAGACAAATCATCGAGAACTTGCGTCACAACAACGAGAAGAAGAGCGACGTCCGAAAGCTCCAGGGGCTCCTCCGACAGATGGAGACCGTCGCGGGATCCAAAGACAAGGCCGGCAACCCGGACGAGCTCGCCAAACTGGAGACACAGTTCCGTTCCATCTGCTCCGCCGCGGGCTTCGACGACGCCACGATCAAGAGCCTCCTCGATAGCCGGCCCGACCCGACTCAGACTGACAAAGAGGGGATGCAGAAGTGGTTCGGCCAGATGAAAGACGAGCTCGACGCCATGAGCCAGCACTTCGGCGACCTCGGAGACGAGGACAACATCCGCCTCCAACTCGCACTCTCCAAGAAGAGCCAGTTCGAGCAGGCGACCAGCAACAGCATGAAGGCCATGGACGCGGCGGCCAACCGAATCATCGGTAACATCGGCTGAGCTCGCCGGGAGGTGTGACATGAAGATCTTCGAGAAGAGCGTCTCCGTGGGAGAGATCGTCGTCCGAGTACAAGCAGAGTCGTCCAAGGACAAAAGGGAGGGTCTGGGGGAGAGCGCCGCCCGACTCGAGAACGCCCAAGGGAAGGCTCAGGCGCTTCGGGGCGAGCTGAAGGCGTTGCGTCAGCAGGCCGAAAGAGCTGCCGAAGAGCTCCAGAATCACAAGGGTCCGGACGGCTTCTTTGCGAAGCTCTTCGATTTCGGGAGCTCCGCCGAGCAGCTCGAGAACAAGCGGCACAAGGCCGAGAGCGCCAACATCGCCGCCGAGGAGAAAAAGGTGGAGGTCGAAGCCATGGAGCGCGAACAAAAGGACGCCCTCCAGAAGCTCCACGACGTCTTGGACTCGGCAGAGCTGGCCATGAAAGACTTGGGTCAGGTACTCAAGGACGAGACCCAGCGGAGCCCCGTTCCGTTCGAGTGACCGTCCGTCGAATTTGTCGGCACCCGGACGGAATGAATCCGACGGGCCGGCAGGTTCGCTTGCTTCGCCGCTCTCGCCCGAGTTGGTCATGCCGGGGCGAATTTCACGAGCGATCCCATTCATGACCAGCACATCGGAAGAGCTCGATAGTTTTGGAGGATGTCATGATTCGCAGCACGCAGCTCAGTTCGGAAGCACTAACCTATTTGGCGCAAAAGGAGTCGCGTCAGAGCATCGGTGAAGATCGCAAGTCGGTTCAAGAGTCCGTGAAGTCGGCCTACGCGCGAAGCGTCGAAGCCAAGAAAGCCCACATCGAGAAGCAGCGCGACGAGTCGGAGAAGCGACACGAGGCCAACGAGAGCCGCGCAAGCGGTGGGTTCCTGGGAGGTTTGATCGGCGCGATCGTTGGAATCGCCGCCGCCGTGGCAGGTGTGATCGTTTGCTGCGTCGGCGCTGCGCCGGTGGGCATCGCGCTGATCGGTCTCGGGGCCGCGGTCCTCGGAGCCGGCTCGACCATCGGCAGCAAGCTCGTCGAGAGCGGCGCGACCGAGCTCGACGGTGAGGCCGACAGCATCACTGATCAGGGCCGCCACTTCGAGCTCGAAGCATCCCGATCGGAGCGAGATCAGCGAAACGCGGAGGCCCAGCTCGGCGACCTGACTCAGAAATACCGAGAGGCCCTGCAAGACGCGAGGAGCTTCGAGCGCAACTGAGCGCCGAGCAGCCGCAAAAGGCGCCAACCAGCCAGCCAAAGGAGCACATCATGACGATCCAGATCGGTCGAAGTCCGCTCATTCGGCTTCTCGCACGAGCCGGGAAGATCACTCAGGAACATACTCAGGAGCTGAAAAACGAGGCCAGCGCGATTTTGGTCCAACAATCGGCCGCGATCGCCACGCGAGCACAGATCGAGAGAGAGGCAAGCGCGACGCGGGCGTTTCTCGCTTCGACCCCGATGCAAGTGATCGGCTTTGCGGTCACGGCCAAGTCGCTCGTACAAGCAGGCTGTGACGTTGCCTCGTCGATGAGCTCGACGCCGGAGTCGCTGGCTCCGGACGTGGCGCTGCCCGAGTCTGTCGCTCTAGGGCCCGAGGCAGAGAGCGTTGGCGCGGCTGCGAACGACTTCGGCCCGGCTCGAATCCTCGAGGAATCCATTTCGCGCTCCAAGGACTTCGTGGAGACTCGACTGGGAGAGAGTCTGGAACACGCGACGGCGCGAGCGAAGAAGGCCGGTCAGGTCGCGGGCGAGCTCGAGAAGACGAGTCGAAGCGTCGAGGCCGAGCTCACCCAGGCCTCGGCTCTCGCGCCAACGCTCAGGACACTCCTGCGGCGACTCGCCCAGAGCCGCTGATCCCAGCACTCCTCAATCCATCCACATTCTCCTTCGCCATTGCGCAAAGTCGCTCGCCGTCGCGTCGCCGCCAGCTGCGACGGCGCGGTAACGGCGACCAGCGACTGCAGGCCTGTCAGCCTCTGTCAGCGAACACTTCGTCCTTCGCGGTCACTCCAAACCGTGACCAACGTGAACAACGTAAGCCGCCTCCCGGAGCTCATCGAAAGTTTCTGCGGAATGACTACCCGGAGCCTCGCGATGCGAAGGGTCTTCGACCGCATTCGCCGGATCGCTCGCGCTGACCTGCCGGTCTTGGTGACCGGCGAGACCGGCACCGGCAAGGAGCTCGTCGCCCGCGCGATCCACGACACCTCGGGGCGCCCCGGACCCTTCGTTGCTCTCAACTGCGGAGCGCTGACTTCGACTCTGGCTGAGACCGAGCTCTTCGGCCATGTGAAGGGTTCGTTCACGGGCGCCGCATCAGACCGCGCTGGCGTGTTCGAGGCCGCGACCGGTGGGACGCTATTCCTGGACGAGATCGGGGAGCTTCCCCTCGAGCTTCAACCTCGGCTGCTTCGCGTGCTCGAGACGATGTCGGTGCGTCGGATCGGGGACGCGATGGAACGTCGAGTCGACGTTCGAGTCGTGGCTGCTACTCATCGGAATCTCGCTCAGATGGTGCGTGAAGGCGCGTTTCGCGAGGACCTCTACCATCGCCTCCGGATCTTGTCGCTCGACTTGCCTCCGCTGCGGGCTCGGCCCGAGGACGTGCTGCTGCTCGCCTGCTCGTTCCTGGCCGGGTCGGGCTTCGTGCTCGGGACCGACGCTCAGTCTGCCTTGTTGTCGCACTCATGGGGAGGCAATGTCCGCGAGCTTCGCAACTGCCTGCTCCGTGCGAGGTTGTTCGCTGGCGAAGTAATCGGCGCGGCCGATCTCGAGCTCGAGGTCACGAACGACGGGCCAGTGGACCTGCGGCCCGATCCTGCGCCCGCTGGTGTTCCCATCGAGCGGCGGAATCTCACGCTCGTGGAGGAGAAGAGCTTTCTCATGGAGACGCTCGCGGCCTGCGGAAACAACAGGTCGCGAGCGGCCCGACGCCTAGGGCTGTCTCGAAGCGCTTTTCACGAGCGCCTTCGGAAGTTGGGAGTGCCGAACAGATTCTCTCCGGAGCGAGTGGAGGTAGCGTCATGAGCTCACCCGAAGCGCTCCAGGCGACCCGGCGAGGCGCCGCAAGAAATCTCAGAGCTTCACACCAACCCCGTCCGAGAGCGGACAGCGGACGGCCCTCGGCACGCCTTCCTTCGTCCGCCCGCCCGCGAGCCATGCGTCCGAGCCGCCAGCTTCAACCCAAGCTCGAGCCGGACCGCACGCGCGCGCGGGACGCGGGACCTATCGGGGCCATCGAGTCTGAATGTCGCACTCTCCGAGAGCAGCGGGCGTATCGAACGGAGGACCTCGTGGCCATCGCGTCAGTCGGCTGGCACTATCTTCAGAACGGCGCCCTGGAGCTCGCCGAGACCCTGTTCGCCGGCTTGTACGCGGTCGATCCTTCCGAGCCCTATCACGCCCTCGCGCTCGGCGCGGTCTTCGACAAGATGGGACAGAAGGACCGCGCTGACGTCTTCTACGCGCGAGCGTCGAAGCTCGATCCGACTGACCCCCGCCCGCTGGTGAATCGAGCGGAGCTCGCGATCGAAACCGGTAACTTCCCCGTTGCGCTCGAATTGCTCGAAGAGGGGTACCGGCGAGCGAAGCTACGACGCGATGAAGCGCTCGAGCAAAAGGCCGTCGCGCTCCTCCACCACCTCGAACGCGGCCTCCCGCCGTGTGTCGGTCCGTCCCGAACCAAGAAGCCTTCGACCGGAGGAGAGTGATGGAAAGGCTGAGCTCCTCGTCGGTCTTCGGCATCATAGGACGTCGCCCCGATTTGCTCCTCGCCGCCGCGGTCAGCGCGATCGTCGCGATGCTGATCGTTCCGTTGCCAAACGTCCTCCTCGACATACTCATCGGCGCAAACCTTGGCGCCGCGACGCTGCTGCTGATGGCCGTGCTGTTCTCGAAGAGGCCGCTCGATCTGCCGAGCTTCCCTGCGTTGCTGCTCCTCTCCACGATGTTCCGCCTGGGGCTGAATGTCTCGACGACGCGCGGGATCCTCTCGAAGGGGAGCGCCGGACAGATGGTGCATGCGTTCGGTGACCTCGTGGTCGGCGGAGATCTCATCGTCGGCATCGTCATCTTCCTCGTCCTCACCTTGGTCCAGCTGCTGGTCGTAGGAAAAGGTGCCGAACGCGTCGCCGAGGTCGCCGCGCGTTTCGCGCTCGACGCCATGCCCGGGGAGCAGATGTCGATCGACGCCGCGCTTCGAAGCGGCTTCTACTCCGAGACGGAGGCCGCGGAGAAGCGGGAGGGTCTCGCTCGTAAGTCGCAGCTCTTTGGAAACATGGACGGGGCGATGAAATTCGTCAAAGGTGATGCCATTTTCGGGGTCATCATCACCGCCCTCAACCTCACGGCAGGCGTCGCGATCGGAGTGCTTCGTCATGGGATGAATTGGGGCGGCGCACTCGCTACTTACTCGGTGCTGTCGATCGGCGATGCCGTGGCTTCGCAGATTCCGAGTGTCATGGTGACTCTGGCGGCCGGTATGTTGGTGACCAGAGTGAGCGAGCCCGCTACGGAGACCAAGACCGGGCTTGGGTACTCGGTCAAGCGGGAGCTGGTCTCCAACCCGACCGTGCTGAGCTCCGGCGCCGCTCTGATGTTCCTCCTGGCGCTCGTCCCGGGCCTGCCGGCGCTTCCGTTCCTGCTGACTTCGGCCGCCTTCGTCGCGATCTGGGCCGGCGCGCAGCTCTCCGCGGTCTCCGAGGTGAGTACCTTCGCGGAACAGCTCTCGGCGAAGCTCGAGGCTCCAACTCTCAACCCGGATCAGCTCGCGCCGTCGGTTCCACCGCTCGGCATCGACCTCGATCCGACCTTGAGCGAGGCGCTCGGAATTCGAGAGGGCGTCGACGACGGCGACGTGGAGCTGCTGGCTGTGCTCATGCCTCAGCTGCGAGAGGCGCTCTACCTCGAGACGGGGATTCGGTTCCCACCCTTGTTCGTGCGAGCCGGAGTCGCTGGCTTGGCGCAAGGCGAGTTCGTCGTCCGAATCAATGACGTACCCGTCCTCCGCGAGACAGTCTCGCCGACTGCGTGCCTCGCGCTCGTGAGCCCGGCCGAGATCAGGCGGTACGGGATCGAGGCCCGACCGACTCGCAACCCGCTGAATGGTGGGACCGCCGCGATGGTCCCCGTGCATGACAGAGCCGTATTGGAGGCCAGCGGGCTACCCACTTGGAGCGCCGCCGGAGCGATCGCGCTCTACATCGCGTCGATCTTGCGGTCTCGGACCTCCCAGTTTCTCGGGCTCGGCGAGGTGAGTGACATCGTGACGCGAATGGAGACCGCGTGTCCTGCCCTGGTTCGGGAAACCGTACCCAAGCTCGTGTCCGTGAGTCAGCTCGCAGCCGTGTTGAGAATTCTCGCCGAGGAGGGCGTCTCGATTCGAGACATGAAGACGATCCTCGAAGCCTTGGCAACTTCCGGGAGCTCCGACCCTCACCCCGTCGGCTTGGCCGAGCACGTGCGACAAGCGCTCGCTACTCAGCTCGCGTTCGCCCACGCGGGCCTCGAAAAGTCGGTCCCGGTCGTGCTGCTCGACTCCGCGATCGAGGACACGCTCGCTAGCTCGGACGACCTCGGGGTCGAGCCAGAGATCGCGCGGTCGATCGTCGAGGCCATTCGGACGGCCATTCGACCGGTCGTCGCGGCCGGGATTCGGCCTGCGCTCGTCACGAGCTCGTCGATCCGACGCCGAGTCTGGGAGTTGATCCGCCATGATTTGCGGCCAGTCAGCGTGTTGTCCTTCGAGGAGCTCCCCGCAGACGCGATTCTCCAGCCCCTCGGCCGTGCTACCCTCTCGGGCTGATGACTACGATTTGGTGGAGGTTTCGTGATGATTTCCAAGATGCTCTCGCTCATTCACACGCGGAACGCGGTCGCGAATCGACCCGCGGACAGGGTGTCTTTGCCGATGGACGCCCTGCTCGCTCTCGAGCGACGGAGAGACGTCGTGGCGCCTTCGTCCTCGGGCGTGATCGAGGAGCAAGTCGCTCGATTTCTCGAGCCTCGCCACCACGCAGAGCACTTGCGCCTCCCACCTCCGGCTCCCGCGAGTGGGCCCGCGGTTCGCGGCGCGGTGTCCCGAATCCTGGCGCTCGCGCCAGTCGATGTGGAAGCTCCAAGCGAATTTCTGGCGGCCGAGGCGGAAATGATGCGGATGCTGTCTGGATACAGAGTCGTGATTGAGGAGATACTCAGGCGAAGCAGCCCGGATGCGGCTCGCCCTCCGCGCGAAGCCTGACCGTCGAAGAAAGAGTCCGAGAGGATCCAGTGACAAGGTCGATGCCGAGGATCCCGTTTGCGCCGGTCCGAGGACGTGATATGAGGCGCGGTCGTTCACTCGTCGAGGACGCATGGCAAAGCGATGAGTAATGAGTAAGCGATCACTCGCGCCCGGACTGACTCGGCCGAACCGCGAGAGAGCGCCCCATCCACGGGTCGAGCTCCGACTTCGTTCCGCGCGGGCTGTGTTGCTCACGTGCCTCTGCGCTTGTGGCGACGGCTACGCCGAGTTGGCCGGGAATTGGCCGAGCGATTCGCTCCTGCTGTTGGCCGCCGCCGACGCGGAAGGCCGAGTCTTGCGGGTCGATCGCCTCGAACCCGGCTCGACCCGCTCGCTGTTCGGCGCGCCGGAGCGGAGCGAGTCACTTCACCTGTACGCGGTGCCCGCGGGCCAGCTCGTGGGTCCGGAGGGTGATCCAATCGATGCGACCGGAGGCGCGGGCCCGGTCGCGCGGCGAGTCATGGATCCGCCGGCCAACGGAGCTTCCTGCGCGCGGTGTCCGGTCGTCGCTATCTCTCCGCCACAAGTCATCCTCTCTGGGTCATCATGCGGGCCCCCCGCCTGGGTCAGCGTCGAGAGCTATCGGGTCACCGACGGCGGAATCGAAAGAGAGGGTACGCCGGGCGTGGAATCCAAAGTCCGAGGTCAGATCACTCTCGATTGGCCGGGTCCCTGCGCATGTGAGTCTGAGCTTAGGGCAGGCCCAGCGCGAGAGCCATCCCTCGACTGTTTGATTCATCCGAAGAACGGCTATCTGCTCTCGAGCCCCTTCATGGACGAGCTCGGAAACGTCGCTGGGCGACTGGGTCGCGCTCTGTTTGTCGCTCCGGCGGGCGAGCCAGCCGACGTCTTCGAAGACGTCTCGTCGAACGGGGACGAGCTGGGTATCATCGGTACGAGCACTCTATCGGCGAGCTTCACGGTCGTGCTGGGCTCCGCCGGTTCTGAAGATTCCGGCCGCAACCCGACGCTCGACCTCTACGAGGTCGACGCGTCTTCGCCGCACGGAATGCGACTCACTCATGAGGAACGGGTCGTGCTTCCTTTCCCGGTCGCTCCGAGCTCCTTTCTGTCCCTTGGCCCGAGTGAGTTTCTCATGTCCGCCGGGCGAGTGACCTCCGGCCTCGGGCTCAATCACACACCGACGCTGTTTCAATGCAAGGGCCCGCCGGACGTCGAGTGCGTGGAGCTCCCCGTCGAGACGTGTCCGGGAGAAGACGGAGAGCTCGGGCCGGTACGGTTGCTCGAAGACGGGACGGGGCTTTCGAGCGGACCGCACTCGGTCTACCTTCGGCGATCGGGCTCCGATCGCTGGAAATGCCTGGGGCAGCTGGGCTCGGTGGTTTTCGAAGGTCGCACCTATATTCCAAGTCGGCGCACGCGCGGATTTCACTTCGACTCTCTCGATGATCGCGTCTTCTTCTGCGGTTTGTCGTTGCGAACGGGAGAATTCGGACCCGAAGAGTCCGGAAGCGCCTTGTTCACCGCGACCATCAGCGACCTGGAAGCGAGCGGCGGGCCCACGAATGCCGAGATGATTTGGTTTGCCGAAGGCGAGTCGGCCTGCTCGAGCTCTTGGATAGAAGGGAGCGACACTCTCTCGTTCACGTTCAGCGGCGGAACCGCCGTGGAGGTCGACGAGCTTGGCTCCGTAGTGCAAGTCCATGCTGCAAGCGACGGAGGCTGGACGGTGGTACCCGAGCTCGGTCCCGCACCGCTCGTGACGTTCTTGAGGAGCGCTGGTGACTGGCAGCTCGCTTCCGTCGGAACGAGCAGCTTCTTTCGGCGCCACCGTGGCGCAGGCTTCGAAAAAATCTTCGGACCCTTGAAGGAGGACGAACAGGCCGCGAAGGCCCTCGCGGCCCTCGATGACGGAAGCTTCGTTTGGTTCCATGGACGCGATGTGGCTCGAGTCGTCGAGGGCGTGCCCGACGCTCGGTCCTGCGATGATTTGTCTCTCGCCGCCACCACGTTTCCGCCGCGTGACGCCCGAACAGACGATGACGCTCAACTCGTGACCAACGACAGCCGCGGAACAAATCGGTTCGCGGTGGCAGGCGTGGGCGCGGAGCGGACCTGGCTGCGGATCGTCGAGGTCGACACCAGCGCGATTCTGGAAGAAGTGACTCTCCCGTTCGAAGGTCGGTCATTGCTCGACCTACAAGAGTGGTTGCCCGGCCGATTCATACTCATCGGGCCGGACGGCGACCTCTTCCTGCTCGCCGAAGGTGAGGTCATCGAGCTCGCGGTCGAATACGATGATCCGGCCACGCCGATCGTGGAGCGCGAGCCTCCGAGCACGGGATACCGGCCGAAGTACTCGGCGCTCGGCGGATCGAGCGGAGTCGTCTGGGCGGGCGGAGATCGCCGCTTGGCGAGAATTCTCGCCGTCGCGCCGGGAGCAGCTCCTCGGGTGGAAGGTTACTGGTTGGATCGATCTTTGAGTAGGGAGCTCCGGGAGCGTACTTACAAGTCCGAGTTTTTCGGGGAGCCGCAGGTCACGGCCATCTCACCATCCTGCCCGGACCGCGTGCTCGTTGGCTGGCGAGAGGTGCAAGGTGCGACGCTCTCCGACGAGCCCGACCTTGGCGGGTCGATCAGCGTCCTGTCGGCTCCCACAGAGTCGGAGTGCAGCTCGGAGTCCACCGAGCTCACTCTCTGCGAGCGGAGCTCGATCCCGCTCGACGCGAAAATGTCGGAAGTGAACGAGGACCGGCCCCGACTCCTGGGATTCGTCGACTCTGGGCGAACCGCGGTGACTTCGGAGTTGTTTTCTGGCACCGAAGGGTTCGCCGAGTCGCCAGCTGCGGTCATTTACGGTGCAGGTCTGGGACGCCTTCGGGTTCGAATCCTCGAACGACGTGACTAGCGGTTCACGCCCGTTTGGTTGCGGCCCCAGCATCTCACCGATCCACCCATCCATACGGGCGATGGATCGGGCACGGGCACGGGCACGGGCACGAAGTCCTCGCAGAGCCGCGCCGAATTTCGACGCTACTGGCTGGCGAGCTAGGGTCTCACTCATCGAGAGACGGCTTGGGTTCCTGAGGTGGTTCGCGCGTGGCGCGGACCGTCGTTGATCTCCTCGACAGCCGCCGAGGTCCCGAAAATGCCGTGCCCGTGCCCGTCCGTGCCCGTGCCCGTGCCCGATCCTGAGGCAGGATCAGGATTAGCAGGATTAGGCGTGGCTACCAAGCGAGCCAGATGATCGCCGACAGCAGCGCCGTACCGGCCACGACCATCGACGTAACGGAGACCGCGGCGCGCGCCGACGCACGACTCTCCAGAACTTCGCGAGTGGGCACGTCGTTGGACGTCTCCGCTTCTCGTCGAAGGGACTGACTGGAGACTCCCAAGCCGACCCCGACGGCGAGGGCGGCCACGCCGGCACTCAGGAGGATCCAGGGGGGAGGGTCGAAGGTCGCCGCTTCGGCAGTTTCCGGCTGCGGAGGCCACGCTGCGACCTTCGGAAACAGTTCCTGAGCGATGCTACGCGCTGCTGCCTTCAAGTCTGAGGGGGCGGAGAGCTCGAGCTCCAGCCGTTTTGGCAAAGTCCCGGGACCTGCCGAGCGGACGGCGACGACGCGGAGAAGACTCAAGGCCCCGAGGACGCGTACGAGCACCACGTCGTCAGCGTTGGTCCGGGCACGAACTTCGGTCTCGCAGTCCACTCCGCAGCGGGGCTCCCAGACGATGTCGTCGACCACCACGCTCGCGGCCGTCTGGCCTTCGATGGCAGAGACCAACTCGCTCGAGAGCGCGGCGGCGGTCTCCGAAGTGACTTCCGGAGAAGTGTCCAGCCGAAGAGCCACGACGGAGGTCAAGACTGCGAAGAGGGCCAACACTTGAAACGAGCACCCAGGGATCGCGCAGCGAGCGTGCAGCTCGGATCAGAAACTCAGATCAGAAGTAGATCAGAAGTAAATCCTTCCGTAGAGCTCGTCCATGCCGCGGATGGACTCCATGATGGCCACGAGAGACTCCACATAGGCCGGGTCGACGCCGGCGGAGACCCAGGCCTGCGCTCGCTTGAGAAGCTCGAACCCAGGTGAGTACTGATTCGGGTCGGACGCACGAACGGCGATGTACGTTCGACCATTTCGCGGGTGAACGAAGCGCGCCACCCGGGTGGCGTCGGTGACGTTCGGGAGCACCGCCTCTCCGTTGCCTTCGACCCAGATCTTGAGCTTGTCGTTGAAGGAGTTGTCGAAGTCGAGGTTGATGAACGCCATTCCGTACCACGCCGCGTAGAGCTCGATCGTGAAGCTCGTGGCGGGGTCGACGGCGTACTTTCCGGTGAGCGAGCTCGCCGGCGCGAACATGTCGCGGGGTTGATACTGTCGCGCCTGATCGTCGGCGAGGCCGGCAAACGCGCTATAACCCTCGACCGCGGAACCTCCGACCAGCCGCGTGATCTGGTCCGGGTAGTACCAATGGAAGCCGATGGCATACTGGGTCAGGTCGGCGTTCGTGTCGACGCCGAGGAAGTTGGTCTCTGGCGAGGCGAGGGCTTCGATCGCCGAGAGCTTGTCGTAGAACGATCCGATGTTGTGCAGGCGGTCGTAGAAATAATAACCAGACTCTCCGTCGTAGAAGCTGAAGGCATACTTTCCAATTCCGAGGTCCAGGTTGAGGTCCGAACACTCGGGGAGCGACTCTCCGGGAGGACACAGCTCGACGTCGCTATCGTACGAGTACGAGTAGAAGACGTTCTCGTCGGGATCGAGATAATAAGCGCCGGGTTCGGGAGTTTGCACGACGCGCGCGAGGAAGTTCAGCCCTTCGCGCGAAGCGGTGGCGCCCGATAGGCCTCCGTCGATCGCGGAGTTGTACTCCACGTCCTGAATGCCGTAGGTCGCGGCGTCCGCGCGAAGCTCTTCCCAGGTGCTCTCTGCGTCGAAGTTGTCGAACACCCATTGTTGGTACTGACTCTGGGCGTGGAAGAAGTAGCGCCAGTACATGTCGACGCCGTGGTCCCAGGGCTCGACCTCCCGCCGATCGCGAGCGAACGAGTTGAAGAAATAATACGCCTCGTAGGCGTCCGACGCGTTCGCAACGATCTCCCACGGATCTGCGCCTTCGTCGTAGGTGTTGCACCAACTCACAGCGCCGTCGTATTCGTCGGAGCAGAACCGATAAGGCACTTCGGCCGTCGTGGGCTGACCCGCGAGCTTCTCGGAAATGAGCTGAGAGTAGGGCACCAAGCGCCGGCGGTTGATGCCCTGGGCGTCTCCTCCGAACAAGCGTGGGAGCGAAGTGTAGTGGCGATACTGCTGGAGGGCCACGTCGAGCCCAAACACCTCCGCGAGCGGCTCGCTCGGAGGCGTCTCGAAGGCCTCGACGAGCTGCCCGTATCCAAAGCGGACCGCCGCCTCGTCATACGCGCCCAGCCCCTGGATGTCGCTGTTGAACCGCGCGCCGTAGTCCATGATCGACGAGTATTGCATCTCTCGCATTCGCCCCGCGGCTTGGTCGGTGCTCATACGAGTGAAGGGCGTGGGCGAGTTGCCTTTGAGGGTCCAAAACTCGGGGCGATAGTTGATCGCGTCATAGCTGCCGGCAAAGTTGTGGCGCAGGCCCAGGGTGTGGCCGATCTCGTGCTCCGCGGTGGACGCGAAGATCCGCGCGAGGATCGTGTCGTACACACTCTGGCGTTCGCGCCCCTTTAGAGACTCCGCGAGTCCAAAGACCGCGTCGTGGGCGAAACGGGCCAGCTCGACGTTGTGCATTTGCAGCTTCCTTCGGCGTTCTCGGTCTCGCGCTCGCATCGGCCCGTGCGCGCCCCAGAAGGCCGGCGAGAGCGTCCTCTTCTCGCTCTCGCTCAGGGAGGCGAGCGCCTCGCTTCCCAGCCCGCGGGTCTTCGGAGACAGCGCCCGAACGACCTCGTCGTTGAGCAGCAAGTCCTCGAAGGGAGTCCCGCGAATGGCGGAGGCCCGCGCGCGCACTCTGCCGTGATCGAGCCTCATGCCTCGCTTGCCGACGGATTTTTGCCGAGCATGGGCTCGTCGAAACTCTTCGGATCGAACGAAGCTGCGCGTGTCCTCGGCCCTCGCCTCGCCCCGCGCGGCCTCCTCACGACTCGTGGGGTTCGAGGCGCGTACTCTCGCCACGTAGGCGCGTACGTCTTCTCCTTCGATGAACTCATCGGTCGAGAGCGTTCCGTTGATGAGGTCGACCACATCCGCACCAGTCGTCGCCCAGGCCTCCGCGGCCGCTCCGTACACATAGGCCGACGCCTGAATGATCCGCCCGGTGAGGGGGTCCATCGCGCTCGGTCCATAACCCAGAGGCCCCGCGGATTGAGGCTCGGCAATCCAATAGACGAAGCTGTAGCGTAGATCGCCAATCCGTTCTCCTCGAGCGACCGCAGGGGAGTACGAGTTGTCTGCGAGGACGAACACGTCCTCCACTTGATCGAGCGGCCGCGAGCCCCCGTATTTGAGGTGGTTGACGACCTCTTTCATCGGCTGATTCCACGACGACACGACCTTCGCAGCCTCCGCTTTGAGCGCGGGAGGGAAGTTGGGCGAGAGGTGATACACGATCGGTCGCACCGTGCAGTTCGCGTAGCTCTCTCCGACCTTGCACTCAGGAGCGTCCTTCCAGATCCCCCAGCGCGAGATCAGGTAGGTTCGGCCGGTCTCCGTGATCTCCTTCTGGCGGTCATACCGGTCTCGCTCCACGCGGAAATAGCCGAACTTGTCGAAGTAGGGCACGCGGACGGGGTTGCCGCCGGGATCCTTCAGCGCCTTGCCGTCGGGCCCGCGCACGAGCTCGTTGTCTGGGTATCGCAGCTGCTCATACGACTCGCTCGGGTCAATCTTCAAGTAGGCGGAGCGGATCTTGACGCGGGCAGGTTGGCAGTCCGACGAAGCGTAGAACCAACAGAGTGGGTACGAGTACGTGGACTCTCCATCGAACTCTTCATAGACCTCGGGATTCGCGAAGATCGTGTCCACGATGTCGAGGTACTCGGCGTGCTCGAGGTCCCCGATCTCGCGCCAGTCCTGGTGATCAGTCCACTCTCCGTTCTCTTTTACGCCCACGAGCAGCCGATCTGGGTCGTTCTCGTCCTGGACGTAATACGCCATGGGCGACTGCTCGACTTGATCGTCGAGGAAGTTGAAGCTGGCGACCAAGTTTTTCGACCAGTCGACCCTCATGTATTCTCGCTCGGACCATGGTCTGTCCTCGTTGTTCTCGTAGATGACGTTGGACTCTTCGCCAGTCTGCGTGTTGTAGTCGCGGATCACGTCGAAATGCTCGACGATACCGTAGGCCGCGATGGGTGCCCCTTTGAACGCGACATCCGGGAGGCTCGACGCGGCGAGGGTGTTGTCGACGAGATCGTAGGTTCGGTAAGCGATGAGATAGCTCTCCTGAATCTCCCACTTGACGCGGTCGAGCAGGGAGGTCTCGCCGGTGAACGAGAAGCCCGCGGAGTAGGGCACGTCGAACGTGGTCTTCTGGTGGTACCACTCTCCTTCGAACAGAGACTTTCTGATTCGGTTGGCCTGAGTTCGATCTACGTCGCCGACGTCTTGGGCACAAGAGAGCGCCGAGAGAGACAGCATGAATCCGAGGAATGATTTTCTCATGAGAGGGCTCACAGACTGTAGGAGGCTGAGATGTACCAGCTCGAGTAGTTGTTGGCTGGAGAGATGAAATCGAAGAAGGGAAATCGCAAGGCCTTGCCGTCCGCGGTCTTCGCCGGCTGACTGCTCGAGAGACCGAAGGCCAAGGTGAGTGCGTCGTCGACCGCGTACGAGAGCTCCAGCCCGCCGGAGGTCGTGTCCGAGCCGTTGTTGCCGTCGACGATCAAGGTCCCGCTGGCATCGCGTTCGTTGGAAGACAGGGCGTCGCGACCGGTTCCGAACGCCCGGCTGTACGCGTACGAAAACGAGAGGCTCGCCGCGAGGCCCTCGACGAACGGGAAATCGAAGCGCACGTCCGCGCCGAGGGTCAAGCGGTAGGTGGGTACGAATCCCGCCAGCAAGAGGCACGAATCGCTTCGAGGCACCGGACAGTGCCCGATCGGCAAGTCACCGCGCGAAGCCTCTGCCGCTTCGAGGACTGCGGCAGTAGCCGTGGGAAAGAATTTCGTTGCGCCCAGACTGACCGAAGGAGCGACCGGCCCTAACGCCGCTCCGAGCGAAAGAGAACCGCCCATTGTGAAGATGTTTCCGACCGCCTGAGAATCACGGCTGGTCGGCAGGCCCACGCGCACGCCGCCGGAGAGCGTGAGCTCCGAGAGCTCGAGCAAGGCCGCGTCGTCGATCGAGAGCTCGATATCGTCGAAAGTCGCGCTGGGTTGAGTCGTCGTCCCTGCCCGGCCGCTGGCTTCGGTGTCCGAACAGTCCTCGGCCGCCGCACCCGAGGGTCTGGGCCCCTCGGCCGCGTGACACGGAGTCACCAGGCTCGTCCACTCCCAGGCGCCAGAGAGCCCAAGCGACAACGAGAGGCTCTCCGTCAGCGAGTAACTCGCCCCAATACTCAGGCTCGAACCATACCAGGGCGAGTCTGCGTTTTGGTTCGTGACGAAGGTCCCGATCCCTACGCCCGCATCGATCCCAAGCGACAAACCGAAGGTCCCCGCTTTGCTCGGGGCTACAGACGAGGTGCCGGCCGCATTTGCAAGGCGAGAGCTCGTACTCTGGGTGGCCACGGCCGGGACCCCCTGCCGAGGCTCGACAACCTTCGCGGAGGCCGCTGAAGAGGTCTCGGCGAGCTCGGCCGCGGTCTCGGCGGCGGCCGTCGCGGTGCTGCCCACGCACAGGAGGGCAGCGAGGGCGCGAAGGAGCTCAGAGGAGAGTGATCTCATTCGATGACGGAGCCGTGGTCATGGTCAAGGAGCGTCGAGCTCATCGCTCCACGCATCTGTCGCCGCTCGTCCATGGGTTCAGGCGACTTGGATCTCGCCTTTTCCGAACTTCTCGTACCAGGCATCCAGATCGACGCCGTACTCCTTGGTCAGCAGCTTCTCGAAGGCCGCCACCTGCTCGTCGTTGGCATGCGCGTCGAACTTCTCGAAGAGGTGCTCGATCTTCTTATCGTCGATGTTCTCAACCAAACCGATTCGGTCGAAGTAGGCCTTCGTCGTCTTTGGAGCGGTGTCGATGTACACGTCTAGGTAATGGATGGCCTGGGCGCCCATCAAAACCGCGCGCAACGCTTCCTGCTTGGACAGCCCCCCGTCGCGATCGATCGACAGCGCTTTGATGGTCTCCATCGTAGCGACACCGGCGTAGAGATTCTGGTCCAGCTTCTTCGCCGGTCCGATCGCGAACTTCACCTCGAAGCGCAGTTGCTTGGCCTTCGGGCTCGACACCTTGCGAACCCGCACCACCTCACCGGGTTTCGGGTCCTTGATTCGTCCGGCCGGGATCAATGAGTCCGAGTATTCCTTTCCGAAGTGACTCTTCTTCTTATTCTCGGCGTCCACTTCCCAGTGGTAGAAGAGCTCGGAGTTCGAGAAATTCAGCGAGCGCACGAAGCTCCGGCTCGCCGCCCGCGCGTCGACGTCGTACAACCGATCCGTCCCTAACGAGCCGGCGTCGATCTTCCCGTCTTCATCGACGTCCATGAAGCGAAACTTCCGCCACTCGTCCGGGTAGAAGTAGTTGTTCGAAGGTTCGTCCCACGCCGAAACCTCCGACTTCTCCCTCATCCACGCGTAGGTCTCGCCACGCGCGAGCATCTCGAACAAGGCAGAGATGCGCGCCTGGCCGCTGACGGAGTAAGTCGGATGCTCCGTCATGATGGCGTGGTCCTTTGGATATTTGTTGGTGAATTCGGCGTAGTTGTCTTTTCCGCGGCAGTTCGCCGCGAGCACCAACTTCGGCAGGCCGCCCTTCGAAGTGCCGGCGGCCTGAATCGACTGACTTCCGTTGCCGCCCACCGATGAGTGCCCCGAGTACAGAATCACGAACGCTTTGGGATCGGGCATGGGCTCGAGGAAGTCGAGCTCCTCCTTCTTGACCTCGAGCTCAATCAAGAGCGGCGCCTTCTTGCCGGTCGGGTCTAAAATTTTGCCTTGGTAGGTTCGATGGTCGTCTTTGGCGTTCTTCGAGATCAGCGTGAAGCCATTCTTCTTGCTGAAGAACGCGAGCTCTTCTTTCCAGAACTCCGGATGGATGGAGTGGCGAACCTCGAGCGGCTTGGTCCTCCCTGCCGTCCAAGCCTCTACCGGAGGTTGGCCGGGCAATACTCGGTCGACGATCGCGTCGTACGCAGCCTTCTGCTCGGCGTCCATGCCTTTGACCATGGTTCGCATGGCGTTGGCGTAGAAGGCCACCGGCTCCGGGTCACGCTCGTGCGCGAGCGCCCCGAGCACACGATCGAGGATCTTCGCTCGGAGCGTCGCGTCCGACTTGGGGCACGCGTCCGCGAGATCGAGCAGCAAGGCGATCGAACCAGAGAATAGCTTGTCCTTGACCGCGTTCGACTTGCCGGCCTGAGCGTGCTCGAGCCCTTCGGAGAGCTGAGCGAACACTCTGCCGCGCATCGCTTGTGACAGCTTCGCAGCGGCAAAGAGGTTCCCGTCCTCGTTGGATCGCTCGGCGATCTTGTACACGAGCAACGCGTCGGCGCCGACGCCGGCCCCTTCGGCGGCGACCTTTCCGCCCAGTGAGAACCGCCCGGAGGGCGAGATCTCGATCGAGCTCCCATCCAACTGTCCCAATGGGATCCGCCTGGCCTGACCGCGTCCGACGACATCCGCGGCAGGGTCCACGTGCTTGCCCAAGATCCGCTTGGCCGCGCCCACGAGCGCAGCGTTCGGGTTCGGAGCGCTGAGCTGGGCGTCGATCTCACGCAGACCGGTCTTCGGAATCTCTTGCCGCGGGGCGACGACGGGGAGCTGGGGCGGAGGTGGGTTCGCAGACCTTACGCGAGGCACAAGGCTTTATGGTTCAAGGTACGACATTTGGCTAGGGGTTTTTTGAGCTGACCGCCATGGATCGTACGCCGAGACCGCTTGAAAATCAGGATTTTACCCGAACGCCCGACGCGGTGCCGGTCTCGCCGAACACCTTCGAGGGATCGCGTAGCACCTCCAGCAGCTTCGTGAGGACTCGGCCGGCGTAAACACCATCGAAGAGGCGGTGATCGAACACAAAAATCAGCGGCAGCATCGGCCGAACCGCGGGCGCGCCCTCGACCGCAATCACTTCGTCTTGAATTGGCCCGACTCCAAACAAAGAGCCGAGCGAGACGATCTTGTCAGGCATCGACATCGAGGCTCCGCGCATCAAGCCGCCCGCAGGCAGTCTGAGTGTGGCGCCAGGGTTCGAGAGTCCGACGGTGGCCGGCACGAGCTTTCGCAGCCACTTCGCGGCGAGCTCCGTGCGAGCCACTCGATCGAAGCCGTCGAGCGCGAGCACCAAGACCCGGTTCGGGACCTTCTCCGCGATGGGGATGACCAGCCTGAAAAATGGGTTGTCGCGGTCCCCTCGGCGCTCTCCGTCGACCGTCTTTTTGGCCTGCGCGCCGAGCTCGAGCAAAGTGCGCTCGTTGGCGCGCTCCAACACGATGAGTCCAGTCTCGAGGCCGCCTGGGTGGTTGCTCAGATCGATGGGTGCGACCACACCGACGTCCTCGAAGCGAACGATCTTGTTACCGATCACCGAGGCGTTGGCGGCAGGAAGCTCGGCGTAGGTTCGTCCGATGGAGGCCGCCAGCAGCGTTTGAATGGTCACCGGAGTGCCCCGCTCCTTGAGGCTCAGCAGGTACGCCCGCGCCGCGGAGATGTCGAGAGAGCAACTCACGGTGACGTACGGAGAGAAAGGCGGGTGCTCGAAGAACCAAAGGAGAAAGCGACGAGTCAGAGAGTCGGTCGAAGCCACGGGTGGGACATAGAGGAGGCCGAGGGCTCGCGGCAAGCGCGAACGACCAACGATACGAAAGAGCGCTTCGTTCACGATGCGTTCACGAACGGGTCGCTAGGCTCGGAGCATGGATTCGATCTCGACCCAAAAAAGCACACCTCGAACCAAGGTCTGGGACATTCCGGTTCGCCTGTTCCACTGGAGCCTCGTACTCCTCATCGCGGTCGCGTTCCTGACCGGAGAGGAAGACGACTGGAGCTCCGTGCACGCAAAGGCTGGGCTGGCGATCCTGGGTTTGCTCGTGTTCCGAATCGCTTGGGGCTTCGTCGGCTCGCGGTACGCGCGATTCAGATCCTTCTTGCGTTCGCCGCGCGAAGTCGTCGAGTTCGCCAAAGCCTACGTAAAGGGTCGCCCTCCCCTACACCTCAGCCACAACCCGCTTGGCGCCGTGATGGTCATCGCCTTGCTGCTCCTTCTCTTGGCCGCGACGGGCACGGGGGTGTTGATGCGGCTGGGTCCGGAGTGGGAGGGGCCGCTCACTCCCTATTTGTCGCACTCAGTCGCAGACGGCATCAAGGAAACTCACGAGCTCGTTGCTCACGCGATCCTGGTGTTGGCGGGGCTTCACGTGGCGGGTGTGATCGTGTCCTCGTTCCTCGAGCGCCAAAACCTCGTCGGGGGCATGATCACCGGATGGAAGCGAGGGACCGAGGAGCCTGGAGCTGCGCCACGAAAGCCGTTCCTCCGGGCGCTGGCGTTGCTGGTTTCGGTGCTGCTCGGCCTCGGCGTCGCGCTTGGACTCTCGGCGATCTTTGGACAAGGCACCGCTGAGGCGGCCGAGAGTCCGCAGAGTCTGCTGGAACGCTACGCCGAGGGGGCTCGAGCGGAGGGCGGCGGAGTCCTCGACGCCGAACGAGGCCGGGCGCTCTATTTCACCTCGTTCGAGCTCGACGCCAAGAGTGAGTCATGCGCCGGATGCCACGGGTCTGACCCAACGAAGGCGGGACGCACGCCCGCCGGAAAGATCGTCCAGCCGCTAGCCCCGAGGCAAAACTCAGCTCGGTTCACTGACCTCGCCAAAGCTTCGAAGTGGTATGACCGCAACTGCAAACAGGTCCTCGGGCGCACCTGCACCGCTCGTGAAAGAGGCGACCTCCTCACGTGGCTCCTCTCATTCTGAAACATCTCATTCTGAAACGTCTCATTCCGAAACGTCGTATTCCGAAAGAACAGGAGAACAGACTCATGAACGTGTACAAACGATCCATCGCGGTACTCATCTCGACAGCTCTCGGTTTTGGCCTGGAGTCTGCCCCTGCCTTCGCGGACGACGATCAAAACCGGCGGCAAAACCGGCGAGAAAACCGGCGCAACTCGCCGTACGGGACCGATCCGAAGGCGGCGCTGACCTCGACCACCGCGCTCCTCCTTTACGAGACGGAGTGTGGCTCGTGCCATCTGGCGTACCCTCCCGGCATGCTACCAGGTCGGTCCTGGGTGAAATTGCTGGATGAGCTGGCCGATCACTTCGGACAAAACGCCGAGCTCGATTCAGACTCCAGGGCGAAGCTCGAGCGGTGGCTCCTGGACAATGCCGCCGAGGGCGACACTCATCCTCTCTCCAAGAAAGTCGTCAGAAGCAGCCGCGGTTCTACTCCACTTCGGTTGAGTGATCTGCGGTTCATCGCGCACGAGCATGGAGAGCTTCGAGGCGAGGTTTTCGCTCGGTCGTCGGTTCGGAGCGTAGCCAATTGCGGAGCCTGCCACCTCGGCGCCGAACGCTGGAGCTTCCGCGAGCGCGAGCTTCGGATTCCCAAGTGACCGCAGGCTTTGCGCTCGATGGGTTGGGCGACGAAGGTCTGTATGGCTGGCCCGATTCCCGCACGCCTCGGAGACGGAATGAGGATCCTTCTGGTCGAAGATGCCGCGCTCCTGGCTCGGAGCCTCGCCCAGGGGCTGCGCGAGGAAGGGTTCAGCGTTGACATCGCAGCCGACGGCGAGGACGGCCTACACTTGGCTTCAGAGGTCGCGTACGACGCGATGATCCTCGACCGGATGCTCCCGAAGCTCGACGGATTGAAGCTCCTCGAGCGCCTCCGCTCGAGCGGGGTCAAGACCCCCGTACTCATGTTGACCGCGCTCGGGGAGATCCGAGACAAGGTCACGGGCCTGAACCAGGGCGCAGACGACTATGTCGTGAAGCCCGTCGCGTTCGAGGAGTTGCTTGCGCGGGTGAGATCTCTGGTGCGGCGCAGCCACGGGCAACCGAGCAACGTCGTGGAGGTGGGGGAGCTCCGTCTGGACCTGGAAAAGCGCAGCGCCACCGTGAGCGGTCGCGCGCTCTCGTTGACCACGAAGGAGTTGGCGGTGCTCGAGCTCCTGGCGCTCAATGTCGGCGTCACGATGAGTCGAGCTCGGATCGCCGAGAGAATTTACGACGAGGACTCTGATCGCGACAGCAACGTCATCGACGTATTCATCGCGCGGCTACGCAAGAAGCTCGATGCGGTCGGGGTGGCCGGTGCGATGGTGCTTCGCACCCATCGCGGGGAAGGTTTTCGGCTCGATCCGGAGTCGCTCGGAGTCAGCTCCAAGTGAGCTTGAGGATTCGACTGGTGTTGCTGGTCTCGGCGCTGGTGACACTCCTTCTGCTCGGGTTCGGGTCGTACTTGGGACGCTCGATGGGCGTCTGGTCGTCGGAGGTGCTCGATCGGGAGCTTCGGCACCGCGTGGAAGAGCTCGAGGCTCACCTCGAGGTCGAACACGGACGATTGGAGCTCGAGGACGAGGAAGGCACTCAGGACTCGGGGCCATTTCGCGTGCAGGACGCCGCCGGAGCGACGCTGCTCGAGGGCGGGTTGGATAAGCTTGGATTTCGGACGCGATCTGATTTGCTTGGGTATGAGACGATGCGGACGCCGGGCGGAAAGCCTTGGAGACTCTACTCTGCCCGAATCTCCGCCCATCATGACCGCCAGTTGAGCCCAGAGAGGCGACCCCTCGTGCTGACGGTCGCCGCGCCTGCGGAGCGATTCTCGGCGTTGTCGACTCGGTTCAGAGTTGGGCTGGGCACGGCCGTGCTACTCGGCATCATGCTTGGGGCGCTCGGGGCTGCGGCGGTGGCCCAAGTCGTCTCCGGTCCGCTGCGCCGGTTATCAGGGCAGGTCGAGCTCATCGATGAAAAGTCACTCGACCGGAGGGTCGACCTTCGGGGCCTCGACCCGGAGCTCGCTCGCTTGGCGCGGGCGCTGAATGCGGCCTTCGATCGGCTCGAGATCGCGTTCGAGCAACAGCGTAACTTCGTGGGACGAGCAAGTCATGCGCTCCGTACTCCGATCGCGTCGATACTCTCGGTCGCGGAGGTCGCCGGCCGACGCGAGAGGAGCTCCGAGGAGAATCGCGCGGCGTTGCGGGACATCGTGCGCGTCGCCGACGGTGCCAGCCAACTCATCGACCAGCTGCTCTCACTCGCTCGCGTCGATGCGTCGCGCGGCGTCCTCTCCGAGGAGATGTTCGAAGTCAACTCGGTCGGTGACGATCTGCGAGCGCTCTTCGCTCCGAGAGTCGAGCAGGCGGGGCTCCACTTGGAGCTCGATGTGCCCGCGGGCCTCCGAATTCGCGCCGACCGATCGAGCTTCCTCGAGCTCCTGGACGCGCTGCTCGACAATGCTGTTCGCTACACACCCAAGGGAGGAAGAGTCGGGCTTACGGCTCAAGCGGCAGACGGTCACGTCGAGATCGAGGTTTGGGATACTGGACTCGGAATACGGCCGGAGGAGCGCGAAGAGGTCTTCGAGCGATTTCGGCGAGGGGTGGCCGCGGAGGAGAGCGGTCAGCCAGGGTCCGGCCTCGGCCTCGCTATCGCCAAAGCCATCGCGATCGCCCACGGCGCCGACCTTCGCATCGAGGCCCGAGGCGACGGAGGCACGCGCGTCATCTCCCGGTGGGCCGCTCGTGGGGTGTGAATGGCTTCTTGAAGTTTGAGAGTATCGGCGGAGTGTTTTCGTCCACCTCCACGCCCACTCGATCCGGTTCACCTTCAAGCGACTAGCAACTCATTGATATTCCATCGGATTTGCTCGTCCTGCAGGATCTTGAGGTGAACATCAGAACCCGGCGGCAGCGCGTACGCGGCTGTCCGTTCGTCCCAGGTCTTGCGACAACGTTGCC
>CAYXDO010000102.1:0-38091 GCA_964463485.1 uncultured Myxococcales bacterium
CCGCATGAACCACGGAGAGCACAGAGAAGGAACACGGAGGGCACGAAGGACTTTTGGCCAAAATCTACGTTGTTCTCTGCGTTCCTGCTCTGTGTCCTCTGTGGTTTGCCCAGCGCCGAGGGATGATCGTCGACATATCGCGCAACTTGGTCGTGCACCCGATCCGCTCTGGAGCTCGTCGATTTTTCGACTCCGCGAGCGAGCTGAAGTAGGTCTGAACCGCCAAAATGCTGCTGTGAGACTCGTCATCCAACCTTCCGGCGGTACTCACCGCCGGCCCATTGAAGCCCCTTCAAATCGACGATCACGATCGACGCAAAGGGGCAGTTCCTTCCGGCGGTACTCACCGGCGGCCCCATTGAAGCTCCGCAGAGTTGGCTCGATTTACATAGGTCCCGCAACCTTCCGGCGGTACTCACCGCCGGCCCCATTGAAGCATTTCCGGCGCTCACCTGGTACGGTGGGGCCGTGGACCTTCCGGCGGTACTCACCGCCGGCCCCATTGAAGCACGTTCCGAACTGCCATGGAGATCATCGTCAGTCGAAAAGCCTTCCGGCGGTACTCACCGCCGGCCCCATTGAAGCGTCGCCGCGGGGTTCCAAGCAAGTGGCGGCGACGAAACGTACCCACGCGTCGCCCTGTTGAAGAGCATTCCTGGACGAGTGCGAGAGTCCGGGCACACCCGAGGACCGTTTCACCAAGCCGCGTAGCCGCGCGAGACTCCCCTTTCGAACGCCAATAATTGGGTCGAAGCAGGCAAGGTCAAAAAGACGTTGCTCCGTGGTGGGCGTCTGGCTTGATTTCCGAGGCAATTTTCGCGCCCTTTCTCGTCAGCTCCGGAATTTCGGTAACTTTCATCCGGTATTCGGCGATCAGAATTTCGCCCTGTTTCAGCTCTCCATTCAATCGCACGAGCTCGAGGAGCGCTGCTCGGACCGGTGCTCCGAGCAAACCCACCGCGCGCAGCTCGTCGCGCGCCGAGAGAATACCTGCGAATCGAACTCCTCCGATCCCGTGAGTATCGATTCTCCCTGGAACATGGCGCGAGCCTCGATCTTGATGTCTCTCGGGAATTCGGTCTGGATCGAAATCCGAGTCACCTCTCCGAGATCGTCCTTCCACGTCCGGATCGAAACTCCCTGCGCCTCGACGCTGCCCGTGAGTCTTCCCTGCTCCCCTGCCGTGACGACGAGGTTCCCGGCGCGGAGGCACAGGGAAATTGGGGGCTCGTCCTCCATGCATGCTCTTCGCGAGAACCGCATCGAGCTTCTCGTGCCGCGAACTCGTCGCCGATCAGGCCCGAAGCCGAACTCAGCGGTGTCGAGATCGCACGTCCTTTGGCGGTACTCTCCGAGCGCCGGGTTCAAGCTTGATCCGGAGGGTTGAGACGAGCACGAGTAACATGAGTTCCGTGAATTACGAGCACGAGCACGAGCACGAACGGCAGCTTCGGACCGTCGAGAGTGATCTGATCGCGTCTCCGTGCTCCTGCTCTGTTCCTCCGTGGCTAAATCTTCGCGGCGAAACAGAGGCTTCGAGGGTCAGGGGTATAGACGGAGGCCGGGTCATCTCACGAGCGGATTCCGGGTGGCGAGCGCGGGAAACCGACCGAAGTCACGGTCGGCCGTGAGCAACTCGGAGACGCCATTCGAGAGGCACAGGGCCGCTATCCGTGCATCGTGGATCATCGGGCCAACGACCGCACCTGCCCGAACCAGACTTGCCAGACGTGCTCCGTGGTCAGGGCCTTCTGCAAGCAGCTCGAGGGTTGGAGATGCGCGCCATGCCGCGATTTGCCTGAGTGCCTCCTCGATCGTGCTCGGCGGAGCGAATACGCGCGGATGGGTGACTTTGGCATAGAATTCATGCAAGCAAGGCCACGGAATTGCCCATCTGACCGGGCCAGCCGCCAGTCCCCGCAGAGTTGCCGCGGCGGGGGCATGAAAGGGCGAGTCGGCCCGATGGGCGTGGACGAGCACGTTCGTGTCGACGGCGATCATGGCTCCTCGGTCGGATACGCCAAGTCGCGGGGCAACGACCAGTCGAGCCCAGGCTGGAGGCCGTTGCCTCCAACGCTGGCGTCCGGGAGGTCGAAGGCGGAGGGCTTTGCTCGTCGTTCGAGCACGAGCCGAAGCCCTTCCTCGACCAACGCCCGCAACGTCACGCCGTCTCGCTTCGCGACCTGCTTGCTACGCTCGACGAGCGCGTCCGCGATGTCGATCGTGGTCTTCATACGGGTACCCATATCATGGTGGCTGGTCCGTCCTCAATGCTGCTCCAAAAACGCATACAAAATATATGTTTATACGGCCGTAGCTTCCGAGAGGCCAGCCCGGCACCGTCCGAAAAGGCCAGGTCCACGTGGACGGCTCCCAGGTCGCATCGAGCGGCTCCACTTCGCAAATGCGCGAGCCACAGCCAGGCGGATTGTCGAGAACGAGTCATAGAGACGCCTTTCAGGCCGCTCCTCGCTTCGACTCGTCGTCCTCTTCCCCTGCTCGTGACGGGGAAAAAGCTCTCGACCTTTGGGCTGCCTTCCGCCTTCCGAGCGGTGCCGCCTCCGCCTTCCGAGCGGTGCCCGGCCCACCGCCTTCCGAGCGGTGCCCGGCCCTCCGCCTTCCGAGCCCCTTCCTCCGCCTTCCGAGCGGTGCCCGCCTTCCGAGCGGTGCCTGCCCGCCTTCCGAGCGGTGCCGTGCCGCCTGCCCGCCTTCCGAGCGGTGCCCGGCCCCCGCCTTCCGAGCGGTGCCCGGCCGCCCCCGCCTTCCGAGCGGTGCCCGGCACCGTCCGGCCTTCCGAGCGGTGCCCGGCACCGTCCGAAAAGTGGGCCGCTGCACCGTCCGAAAAGTGCCGCACCGTCCGAAAAGTGAAGCGGACGGTTCCACGGAACGCACCCAGTGCCCGGCACCGTCTGAACAGGGGGCACCGTCTGAACAGGGGCAGGCCCGGCACCGTCTGAACAGGGGCAACAGGGGCCGCCCGGCACCGTCTGAACAGGGGCCGTCTGGCTGAGGTCGTTCGGTAGCGACCTCGCGTGTGTCTTCTGGGAGCAGAATACTGCCCGGGATCGGTCATGACCTAAAGTCAGGGGTGGATTTTGCGGGGGAAAGAACGCCCGCCGGTCGTCGTGAGCGTGAGCGTCAATCGTGGACCTGGGCGTGGACGAAACGAAGCCGTGGACGTGGGCGTGGAACCTGGAAGCCCGCGTTCTGTCTATCCTTTTTTCAACCGACTCCCCCGCAGCACATTCAGATCCAGGCCCGTCTGCACCCAAATCTAGTCGGCGGTATGGCCGGAGACGATCACTCGCTCACCAGTCACGAGATCAACCAGGACCACCGCGTCGAGGCCATCGTCGACGATCAGCGCGCAGCACGGCGACGAATACCTTGCCAGGCCGGTCGGTAAAGTAGGAGCGTCCTCCTCGTTGCTGAGGAACCTTCGCTGGCCTGTCGCGAGGCTCACGGAGATCAGCCGGTTTCCGATGACGAGCGCGCGCTGCCCAGCCTCGTCCAAAACTATCGCCCTGCCGAGCGATGGTCCCGCGCCGGCGACATCCTCGCTGATCGTCGTCCGAGCGCTCGTGACGAGATCGACTGCTACCACGGAGTTGGTCATGGAGTCGACCACGAGCGCCCTTGTGTTGGCAGCATCGACGGTCAGCGCGTCGAAGATGAATCGAGGTCCCTGCCCAGGCTCGGTCGTGATCAAGGCCGTGCGGGTACCCGTGACCAGATCGACAGCCGCCATCGCGATGATCGGCGGCGGTCCTCTGAACGCAGTGACCAAGGCTCGGTTTCGGGCGGAGTCCAGGGCAATGCCGGTCGTGCCCGCCAACTCGACACCCACGCCGTCGATCGCCATGAGGTCTCCGCTGCCGAGGTCGACCGAAACGATGCGGTCCTGCGTAGCGGAGCCCGCGTTGGCGGCGATGAACGCCCGGTGGTTGGCCTCGTCGAGCGCCAGGTGCGTGGGTACCAGCGCCGCATCGCCCGGCAAGTCGCTGAAGATCGTGCGGTCGGCCGTGCCGAGGTCCACGGCCACCAGCCCGTTCTCACGATCGACGACCAGCGCGCGGCCCCGGATCGAATCGAAGCCCACGTCGCTTGGTGCAGCGATCGCAGGGCCCGCGCCAATACCGATCGGACTCACGGGTACGCTGGCTCCGCTGTCGAGGTCGACCGTCAAGAGTTGCCCGATCCGCAGATCATCCGTGACCTTCTGCGCGGCGACGACGATGGGACGACCCGTGACGCCGTCAAATGCGATGGCGCTGTACCCATACTTGCTGCTTGGCGCATGAACGACGCGGTCGCCGGTGCTCGAATCGATTGCAATGAGCTCGCTCTCTTGAGTCACTCCGCTGCTGGCAACCGTGAGTACTCGATCGTTGGCTGCGTCCAGAACGGCGCCGCTCGGCCCGTACCCAACGCCGAACTCGGTTGTAGGATCCGTGATGCTCGTTCGATCGCCGCTCTGCAAGTCGACAGCCACGAGGCCCGTGTAACCGTTGCTCGTGACAACGACGAGCGCACGGTGGCGAGACACATCCAAAGTCATCCCCCGCCCGCCGAGCAATGATCGGCCGCTTCCTGTCGTCGGGCTGCTCACGATCCTGCGGTTACCCGTTTCGAGGTCGATCGCGAGCAAGGCCCAGGGCTCGCCCGTCGCGGCGCCTCGCAATGCAAACACCAACGCGCGGCGGTTGGCACTATCAACCGCCACGCCGACGGCGCTCGAGAACAGCGGGCCGGTCCCGGTTGTCGTGTCGCTGATGAGCGTCCGGTCTCCGCTGTCGAGATCAATGGCCACTACCGCGCCGTCTGTAGGTCTGAATGGCGCTGGTGAATCGACGAGGATCGCTCGACGGTTGACCGTATCCAGCGCGATCTGAGTCAGGAAGGACCATGTCGGCCCCCGGCCGCGTGATTCGCCGCTAATCAGTGCGCGACGACCAGTGTCCAGGTCGATTGCGGCAAGCTGTTGACGCGCTCGATCGACGACGAGCGCGCGTCGGGCGGCCTCCTCGACGACGACCGCATCGGGTGACATGAACAAAAGCGGCTCCGATCTCACCACGACTCGTGCCGCGCGAGCGACAGTGCCAGCTCGGTCTTCGCTTTCGACGACCAAGACGTTCTCCCCAGATGATAGCGAAACGATCAGCTCCCACGATGCGAAGTCGTCGTCGGTGTCCGCGGTGACTCCATTGATCCGAACGCTTCTCACGCCGTGAGCGTCAGAAACGTGGCCTCGAATCGTCAGCGACGTCGCATCGGTCAGACTGAAGGCCGTTGGAAATGCGATGCTGACGACAGGTGCATCAAACGGGGCTTTCGTGCTCTCTCGGTCGGTGTGAGGATCTTGGGTCGACAGCCCAACCACCTCGGCCGAGCATCCCATCGGCAGACAACACAACAGGACGCGCCAATTTGACCGCGAGGTTTTTGATCGCGCTGTCATTCGCCGTTATACGGCGCTCGACCGAGACTCGGCCTCGCCGAGCGCTGGAATGAGGTTCTGCATTGCTTGTCGGGCGATGGTTTGACCGAGACCAACGCCTTGGAAAGGATCGCGGCAGGGCGAGCAACGATCCCGCCACATCGGGATGACGAGGGATTTCCGGCGATGGACAAAGGGATGCTGACATGACCTGACCTGAGCCCGGCGCTGATAGTCATCGGGCCGCCGCAAGCATGACCTTCGCGGATCGCGATTCGGGGTGACTTGGCAACTCGTGACTCCGAGACGTCCACGCTCGGACTCATGAGTCCATCCGCAGCTCGATTCCCGACCGCTGGCATGCGGCGACGAGGAACTCAGCGGCCTCTTCGGCGTCGGCGAAGCGATCCCTTCGGTGGAAGCGTGTCGCTCGGAGGACGAACTCCGCCAGGGGTGGTGGGAGCAGCGCTCTCGCCCTCTCGCGCCATTCGTCCCGCGCACGCGTGGGTCGCTCGCCGATCAAGGCCAAGTAGGCCAACGTGCCCAAAGCGTACACGTCCTCGGCCGGATCGATACGGCCGGTCGCGATGAACTCGAGATCGCGATACACGAGGTCGAAGTACAATGCTGCGTCATCTGAGAGTTGCGCCGCGCTTTCGCCGGGCTCCTTGCCTAGCAGCAGTCGAACTTGGGGACGGTCGTCCGAGCCGCAACGCACGAGCACGACGTCTGGGGACAAGTCGCCATGGACGGTGCCGCGCTCGTGGCAAAATCGAAGAGCTCTCGCGAGTTGAAGCACGATGCTGGAGCGAGCTCCGAGGTCGAGGTGGGGGCGGCGCAAGAAGAGATCGAGCGGCAGCGCGTCGAACGGCTCGAACGAGACGACCGGCACGCCCCGCGTGGATAACGACTCTCGTGGCGCCAGAATCCCCGGATCCGAATGACTCTTCAGAAATGTCCACTCTCTTGCGAACTCATCCGAGTTGGGTTGCAGGTGCGGATAAATTCTCACGCGGGTGGTGACCTCCGAGCGGACGTCGAACGCCTCGTGGTCGACGAGCTCGGGGCGCCAGAGAAGCTCCGCTCCGAGCTCGATTCGGTCTGGCGTCTGTTCCACGAGCAGCTCGGAGAGTACGCGTTCGATGGCCCGTCGCCCGCTCGAGGCTAGAACCTTGGACTCCGTGAGCTCGGCCAAGCCCGCGCCGAGGTCTCGAAGCCCGAACACATGACGTGAGCTCGGCAAACTCACGCCGCTCCTCGAGTCGACCAGCGCCACACCTGACTGAACTGTTGGTCTCCCGCCGAGAGCACGCGCCAAGCAACCGCTGAGAGCACGTCTCTTTCTCTCGACGGCCCGGCTGGGACTGAATCCGAATCGAGTGTCCTCGGTCGGGCTCGCCTGATACGCCTGATACTGCTCGGGTTGAAACCCATCGGGTTTCAAGATGAGGTCGACGACAAATAATCCGGCGGCCGTCAGCACGACGAGATCGAAGCCCATCGGGGGCGCTGGCCAGCGAAGAAGGTCAACGCACGACCAGACGAGCCACGGACGAGGGAGCGCCGCGATCGCATCCCTCACCGCCGCGCGCTTCGCGGGGTTGCGGGTCCCACCAGCCTTGATCCACCTGGCGTCGAGACCAGGTCGATCTCCTTCGTGGCCGAGCTCACCCATATCTGACGATACTCTGCTCGAGGTCGATCGACTTTGCCCCTTCGACCGCGTAATCCGCCGGACGACACGTCAACACGATGAGTTGGATCGACTGCGCCGTCGACCGCAAAAGCTCCCCAAGGGCGGCCACCCTCGCCGGATCCGATTGAGTCAGCTGATCGTCGAGGATCAAACAAGACTCGAGCTTCTCCGCCAAGCAGATCCGAATCAGCATGGCGAGCTGCTCGCGCGTTCCGACCGAAAACGACCCCACCGGACGGGCGCTCCCGTGCGCCACGATCTTCGGCTCGTCCAAGCTCGGGCCCAGCTCGAGGCCCGCATACCGCCCCTTCGTGAGCTCCTCCAGCCTTTGTCCGATGGGTTGAGCCAACACACGACCGAGGTGACTGGCCTGAGCCTTCTCCTCGTCCTTCAGCGCCGCGGCCAACAGGCGCCAGGCCTCGTAATCTACGTCCAGCTCCTGCTGCTCCCGCAGCCGAACCTCGAGGGCCTCGACCCAGCCGGTCTTCCACTCGCGAACGACGTTGCCTCCCACTTGCTCGAGGGCCCCGCGAGCCACTTGGAGCTCACCCTCGGCCGTATCGAGGTCCGCCTCTTTACGTGCGAGAGTGCCCCTGGCTTCCGCGAGCTGCGCCTCGTCGATCGGCGGATGCTGGGGCAATTGTCGAAGCAACTCACTCCAGCTCGAAACCTTCAGCACCGCTACGCCACGATCCAAGGCTTGGGCCCGGGCCTCTCTCTCCGCCCATACTGCGCGCGCGGCGGCGAGGAGAGTGGCCGAGTGAGCTCGCTGCTCTTCGGTTGCCCGCAGCCTTGCTTGGTCCTGCTCGAGCTTCTCGCGCGCCGCTCCGATGGCACTCATCACGCGATCCCGCGTTGCTCGGTCCCGCTCTTCGATGAGAACGAGCTCGGCGCGCCGCTCGCGCTGCCTTCGCTCCAAACCTTCCCTGGCTCGCGTGATGCGCTCGAGGACGGCGGTCGGCGCCGCGCCCAGGAGCTGGAGCTCGGAGTCTACGCGGGACCTCAGGACGATCGCCTCCGCCTGGTCGCGATCGAGACCCGTCGCAACTCCGGCGAGCTCGACCTGGATTCGGGTGGCCGCGGAGCTGAGTACGTCTCGCTGCTTTTGCAGGCGGGTGTTCTCGAGGTCGGGCCGCTCGATCGCCTGCAGTCGAACGCGCAGGACTTCTAGGTCGACCTCCCCCAACGCGGCGAGCTCATCCAACACGTCCAACACCGCCTGGCGGAGCGCCGCTGGCTCGGCTGCCTGGACGGCCAGATCCGTCGCAGCTTCTAGAGCCGCCTGGGCGTCCACCAGGCAGGCCTCCCGAGCTCGTCGATCGGCTTCCGCTCGATCGAGTCGTCGAGACACGCCGTCCAAATCACCCTCGCCTGCCGCCATGAGCGCGGGCCTCGCCTCACGATCCCACCGCTCCGCGAGCTCATCGAGCCGCCTGCGATCATCCGGACGCCCAGCGCGTGCGATGAGCTCGCCGACACCTTCGATCCCGAGTCGAATCGAGCTCGTAGCCTCGATGAGTCGTTCGGAGACAACTGTTCTCTCCGTCGATTCATCCGCGTCGATCCTGAGTCCGAGCGGGGAAATCAGTCGCAGCTCGACCGAGACTCCGCCGAGCGCGGCCCGCGCCGACTCGAGACCAAGCTCGAGCGTTCGTAGCGCCTTCAGGTCGGCGCGCGAAGGCAGAGTCCGAGCGCTCAGCTCGCGCTCGAGCTCCTCGGCCCGCGCGCGGGCTGACTCGCCTCTCTCTCTGGCAGCCCTGAGCTTGGTCAGGGTCCGCTCGTTTGCCTCGAAGGCGCGCTCGGCGGCCACATACCTCGAGAACGCGGCCAACTGCTCATTTTTCCGGAGGCTGTCCTCCAAGGTTCGCAACTCGGCCTCGACGAACCCTAACTTCTGCTCGCACGACGTACGCTCCGCGATCGCGAGGAGGACGCGTTCTTCCAGCGATCGAAGCTGTGCGACCAAGTCGGCGGCCTGGGCGGCCCGCTGCCCTTCCTGCGCCCATCGGGCGAGCTCCGCATCGATCTCGGCGAGCTCCGTCTTGCGAACCGCGAGGTCGAGCTCCGAGTTGGTCACCGTGACCCTCTCCGCAGCCTCGAGGGCCCGCTGGGCTTGACTCACGGCATCCTGGGCAGCCTGGCGGGCCGCGCTCGCGTCCTCGAGCTGAGTCTCGAGTGAGAGGACGTCGGTACGCGACGCCTCGACGGACTGGAGCTGTTCGTCGAGCTCTCTCAGCGCGAGCGTGGCAGCCTCGAGCTCCGTCGCGGCTCTCTGCCTCTCCAGGTGGGCTTGCCACACGGCGACCACGTGGTCGTGCTGGCTCCTCGCGACTTCCACGTGCGCACGGAGCTCCTCGACTCGCTGGAAGAGCTCCCGCACCCGATCCTCAGCGGCTTCGCTGTTCACGGCATCGGCGTTGAGCCGCTCGACCTCCCGCTGGGCCTCGTTGATTCGCTCCCGGGCTTCGGTCCAGACCGAGCCCTTGGACGTCTTCCTCTGCCCCTTGGGAGTGTACGCCTCATCCACCTTCGTCTCGGCGTGCTCGAGCACCTTCTTGTAAGTCGGATCGGTCGCCATCGCTTGAAGCACTCGGGTGAGATGCTCCTTCCCGGATTCGTCGGGGTCCTGCTCCAAGCTCAAACTCAGGATCCGAGCCACCTGACTCTGGTCGGGGATGAGTAGCTCGCTCAGGAAGGTCTCCGGCATTCCTTTGACTCTCGACTTGCCTCCTGGCGCCGGGACGCCCCACTGGAGCAGCGCACGGAGCCTCTCGTCGACCTCGCGACCCTTCGACCCGACGGCGTAGTCACGGCCGTCCTTAGAGGTGCTGAGCAAGGACTGCCCACGGCTTCCGTCGCCAAAACTCTTGGCTACCCGAAAGAAGTCCCCGCCGACCTCGAAGTCGAGCTCGACCTTGGGTGCGACATCCGCGCTCCACGGAATGAACTCTTTGTGCTCTCGCTGACCGTGGGCCAGCAACAGCGCCGCACGAATCGCAGCGGCGAGGGTCGACTTGCCGAGGTCGTTTGGGCCGTGGAGCACATTCAGACCTGGGGAGAAGTCGATCCTCGCGCGCTCGATGCACCGAAAGGTCTCTACCTTGAGTTGGATGAGACGCATCAGCGGAAGTCCTTGAAGGTTCGGTAAAGGTGTTGGATCGCGCGCGAGGCGACGGGTCCAAGCTCGGCCTCGGACCCCTGGAGACGCGCCACTACACTCTGTAGGGCCGCGGGGAGCGTCTCGTCGCCTTCTTCTGGAGAGAGGTCGAGCTCGAGGCGATCCCGCTCGAGGCGGAGGATGCCAACGCGCCCGTGGTTCACCGAGGAGTCCTTCATGCTGCGAAGCATGGTCTCGAGGTCCTCCAGCTCCCTCAGCGTGCCTTTCAGATCGAGCGTCAATTTGAGGACCGTGTGACGAAGCTCTGGCTCCTGAAGCAGCGCTCGAACTTCGCCAACGCTTCGGCAAGTCTCCTGCCGCCACCTCCAGCGACCGACCCTCTCCTGCTGAATCGACGGCGCGCCCGGGTGGCGCCGAAGCAAGACCACGGCCGCGAAGCCCGCCCCGGTCTCTCCGAAAGTCGAGGGTTCCAGAGCGCCGCGGTAGACCATCGGAGGTCCGCCCTCGGCGACGTTTTGGAACGCATGAGTATCTCCGAGCGCGAGGTAGTCGAGGCCAGCCTGCCGCGCTGCGTCCTTCGAGATCGGAAACGTCGTCTGAAACTCCGGGAAATGAAAGGTCTGCCCGTGGACCATGCCGATGCGAACTCGGCGGTCGCCGGTCTCTCGGCGTGGAATTTTTTCGGTCGGATCCGACTGCCCAGACTTACTGCGACAGGGCACCGCATACACGACGCCCTCATCACCCAAGGCGAGCGAGAAGTCGTCGCGATCGACCACACGGACATAACCGGGCAGCGAAGCGCGAAGTCGCCCACCCTCCCGGTACACCGAGGTCGTCGTGAGCGGATCATGATTTCCGGGAAGCAAGAGGACCGGAAAGTCGCGCTCCTTGGTGCGAAAGATCTCGAGCAGCGCGTCGACGACCTCCGAAGGAGGGTCAGGAAGGTCGAACAAGTCTCCCGCGCAGAGCATGGCGTCGACTCGGTATTGCTCAGCGAGCTGGAGAGCGCGCGCCACGGCGTCGAAACGGGCTCGGGCGAGCTTGCCTTCGTCTTCGTCGTCGAACGACTTGAATGACTTCCCGAGATGCCAATCGGCAGTGTGCAAAATTCTCAGAACCACGTCATCCCCCTCGATCATACGATTTCGAGCTCCGCTTCGAGCAGCCGCTCGACTCGCGGGGGCGCGAAGCGCCGCTCGGTGGCGCGCGCGTGCCCTCGCCGATAAACCTCGTCCTCCCCAGCCTGAAGCTTGGCGATCCGTTGCTCGACCAGCTCCAGCTCGTCGGTGAGTTGGATCAGCTCGACCTGCGCTTTGGCCCGTTGTTCGGGGCCCAAGGCGGCATCCCGCCGAGCGTCTGCGCTCTTGAGCTTCCTTCGAAGCTCATCCCTTTGGCGCCGCGCGACCATCAAGCGATCGTCGAGGTAACGTTCGAGCTGCTCGATCGCGCGATCGAAGCGCGCCTGTTCTGCGTCGGCGACTCCTGCTTGGTCGAAGAACGACGACACTTCGATCGCGTCCTCCAAAGTCTCCTGGTCGACCGTCGAGCTCACGACCGAGTCGGTCATGGGACGATCGAGCAACCGCCGCGCTTCGTCGTCTGGCAACGGCTCGGTCTGGCCCTCGAACACGATCGAGACCAGCAGCCTCTCGATGGGCTCGAAGCCTTCGTACCTGACCTTGCTCAAAGCCATCCTCCCCCGCCTTCCGACGTATTCGGCAAACTCGGCTGACGGAGCGATCCGAACACGAAACTCAGTCGGCCCGGCGCGCGCTTCCTGAACTGCCGCGGTCACCAGCGGATGGCCCAGATTCAGAGTCGAGACGTCCTTTCGGTCGCCCGGCTGCCCGATCAGATAGCGAACCTTCGAGCCCGAGGCCTCTTCGAGCTCGATGATCGTCGCCTGACTCGTCCGCGTGAGGCTGAAGCGCGCGTGGGAGGCCTCGAGATAGCCGCACACGAGGCGCTCCAGATCCCTGTCGAGCTCCGCCAGGCTCGCCGGCAGCCTCTCTCTGATGCCCTTGAAGACCTGGCGAAGGTCGGCGTCGAGGCGGGACTTGATGAGTGATTCGGTCTGGGCCTGAGTCTGTTCGAACCGGCGTCGGTTCTCTTCGACGGCGGATCGGAGTGACTCCAACTCTCGCTTCACTTCCGAGATATTCCGACAGCGTTGGTAGATTCGGCCGAGCTCACGCTCGATCTCGGTCCCCACGGTCGAGGTGAGGGTCTCCGGAGCGTCCGTGCCGGGAGAGTGGATGATGACGTCCGAGGCGTCGAGCACCTGGCCGAACAGGTCGAGCTTCATGGCGAGAATCTCGAAGAGGAGCTTCTCCGTGTCGTTGTCCTCCGCGAGAAAATTGATGACGGTGACGGCGTTCTTCTGCCCGTACCGGTGACAGCGCCCGATGCGTTGCTCGATCTTCTGAGGGTTCCAGGGGAGGTCGTAGTTGATGAGCGATTCGCAGAACTGAAGGTTGAGACCCTTGGCGCCGGCCTCGGTGGAGATGAAGATCGAAGATCGCGTGCTGAACTCATGCACGAGCGCGAGCCTCTGCCGTACCTTCTTGTTCTTGGGACGACTCTGGGCCGGCTGGAGCGACTCCACCTCCTGTACCCATCGTTCGAGGGCCTGGTTCGTGCGAAGCGACTCGTTGTCGCCGCGAAAGAGCGTGATACTCTCGTCCGGAATACCGCCGTCGATCAGGATCTTGCGAAGGTAGTCCTGAGTCGTGAGCGAGGCGGTGAAGACGACCAACCGGCCGGAGGTCTCCGAGCGAGCGCGCACGCTGCGAACGACCTCGAGGAATTTTTCGGCCTTGCTGTCGTGAGTCATGGCCTCGGCGCGTTCGATGTAGCCTCGCACACGAATCAGCTCGTCTCGGATCCGCGCAGGTGAGATCGGGACGATGTCCGAAGTCACGACCTCGTCGACGGACCTCTCGAGGTCAGAGTCCTCGAGGTCCTCGAGGTCGGTGTCCTCGGTCCATACGTTCTCGCCGCGCAACATGCCCTCCAAGCGCAGAGCGACCTTGCCGAGGCTCGCCGCGAGGGCGGCCCTGGAAGACGCCATTTGGCGGTGGAAGCTGATCAAGAGGAGCTGCCGCTGTTTGCCCGTGAAGGCGCAGAGATTGGGTTCGAGGAGGTAGGCGCTGACCTCGTCGAGCAGCGCGCGCTCCTCCGGGCTCATTCGATACGTGAAACAACGAGCGTGGCGGTCCACGAACGGCGTCTCGAGGAACTCCTTGGCCTGGCGGCGCAACGTTCGCTTCTGGACGGACTCGAGGCGCCGGCGGAGCTCGTCCTCCTGCCCGGGAACTAGCCTTCGGTCGTCCCCTTCACAAAACACACTCCGGAAGGTCGGCAAATCGCCCAGCAGAGTCCCGGTGGGTTCGACGTAGTGAACCAACCCCCAAAGCTCCGCTAGGGAGTTCTGAATGGGAGTTGCCGTCAAGAGCAGGACGGGTACCCCGGCCAGCGCCGCCCGCACCCGCGCCGCGATCTGGGAATGGGATGAAGACTCCTTGTACCGACCGTCGCGATCGAATCGCTGCCAGATGCCCGCGAAGAGCTCATGGGCCTCGTCAATCACCGCCAAATCGAAGGGCTCGGCGTCCGTGAGCGCCTGAGCTCCGCGATCTCCTCCCGCCGCCTCACGGCCGATCAAGAAGACTCCGCTCCCGGCGAGCGACTCGACGCTCGCGCCGCCTTCCATGGCCTCTATGCCAAAGAGGCTGTAGAGCTCCTGATGCCACTGACCGAGAAGAGGCTTGGGCGCGATGACGAGGACCCGCCGCATGCCCTCCGCCATGAGTTGCGCGATCACCAACCCAGCCTCGATGGTCTTCCCGAGCCCGACTTCGTCGGCGAGAATACAGCCGCCTTCCCGCACCCGCCGAAGCGCGAAGATCACTGCGTCCACCTGGTGAGGGTTGGGATCGATGCGCCCGCGCCGCTGAGACATCGCAAAACGGCGCTCTTCGCCGGCGCGTCGCAGCCGGACCAAGTCTTCAGCGAGAAATCGCCTCTGGATCGGATGCATCACGGCACCTGCTCGAGTATCGCGAGCGAGGGCGTTGGGACAAGCGCGGGTTCGCGGCCCTCACGCGGGGTTGGCGGGGGATGAAGCAAGGACACCACCTTACCGCAGTCGAACGTCAGAGCGCGCCAGCGGCCAGAACGGGCGTGGTCGTTCAGAACCAACGATTCGGAGCGAGCACGACAGGATGTGTCGCGCTCGCGAGCCTTCGATAACGCCGCCATGCGAAGCGCTGTTGGTCACGCATCGAGCTTTCGTGTGGAAAAGAGAGTCGCGCGCTCGTGCGGGGTGCGTCGTGGGGGAGGGGCGTGATTCGTAATTCCGTGGTTCGTGGAGTTGCCGGAGAGCTTCGCCAACTAACACCGCCGGGTCGAAGTGATCGTTCCGGAGCTGGACGAGGCGTTCCGGAGCTGGACGAGGATCGACCTCGAGTCCGGGAACCTCGGCCATCCCTCGTTCCGAGCGCAACTCACAACTCCAGGAGTGCGTCGCTGAGTTGATTGAGCTCGTGTTCGAGGCTCGGACTTCGGGCTTCGATGGCCTTCTGCAGCGACGAGAGGGCGTTCATGGCTGCTTCGCGCTCGGCGCTGGCCTCGGCTTTTTCGATCGCGCGCTCGGCCCTCGCGACCATCGCCTGGCTGAGTCTGAGCTCGGCTTCCGCTGGCCCCGAGCTCTCCGCAGGCGTCTGCTGCTCGGCCCCGCCCGATCGGAGCGCCAGCACGGCCTTCTTGGACTCCTCGCGACGCTGCTCGGAGAGTCTGTACGGGCTATGTGAGATCACCACGGCCTGACTCCGCTGAGACGCTCGGTGAGTCGCCGACACGTGCAGAATACCCGAGACGTCGAGCCGAACTCGGACGTCCACCGCGCTGCCGGCCGGGGAGCTCGGAAGCTCCTTCACGTGGATCTCACCCAGCGGAACGTTGTCCCGAATGAGGTACCCTTCGCCTTGAACGATAGGCGTCCGAATGGCCTCCTGGTCTTGCTGCACCGTGTAAAAGGTCTCGGAGCGCTCGACGGGAACGGCAGTGTCCTTGGTGATCATCCTGGCGGCGATCAAATCATCGTCACTGAGTCGAGAGTATTTGCCATCGCTGACGCCGATCGAGATGGAGTGCGGCGCGATGTCGACGAGCACCTCGGCGATCTCGTCTCCAGAGGCTCGACCCGCGAGGATGGAGGCGCCGAGGCCGACGGCGCGGTCGGCGTCCATCTCGGCGTACGCGGGCTGGTCGAGGGCCTCGGAGACTCGCTCGGCCACGAGCGGAAGGCGGCTCGAGCCCCCGACGAGCAGGACGCGGTCCAGGTTCTTGCCCTTGATTCGCGCGTCGGCCAGGGCCTGCTTGACCTCGGCCAGAGTGCGCGCGACGAAAGGCTCGCAGGCGCCGCGCAGGTCGTCCTGAGTCAGTCGACACTCCACGTGCACGGCGCTCGCGCCCTGACCGGTGAGATAGGGCTCGATGAGTTCGACCTCGGTTCGGGTCGAGAGTGCGACTTTCGCCCGCTCGACCGCGTCGAGGAGCCGGACCATGGCGCGAGGATCTGCCTCTATCGAGCTCCTCGTCGGCCCCACTCGACTCAGCACGAGCGACACCAGCGCCTGGTCGATGTCGTCGCCCCCAAGGTGAGTATCCCCGCGGCTCGCCCGTACCTCCAAAAAGCCCTGATCGCGCTCGAGCACCGACACGTCGAAAGTCCCGCCTCCGAAGTCGTAAACGAGCACGCGCTCCTCGCTGCCGGTTTGGTAGGTGAGCGCGGCGGCGGTGGGTTCGTTGACGAGCCGCTCGACCTTCAGCCCCGCGATCTCTCCGGCATCCCGGGTCGCCTGCCGCTGAGCCTCTCCGAAATAGGCCGGGACCGTGATGACGGCTCGCGGAGGGCGCTGGCCCGTCTTGGCCTGAACCCAGTCGAGCAGGCCGCCGAGCACGAGCGCGCTGACCTCCTGCGGCGAAAGCTCGACCCTGCCGACGCGAACTCTCTCGTTCGTACCCATCTTCCTCTTCACCGACATCGCCGTGCCAGCCGGATCGAGGAGCCGCCGGTTGCGCGCAGCACGCCCCACCACCAGCTTTCCTGCCTCGTCCATCGCAACCGCCGAGGGCAACAGCTCGCGTCCCTCCGCGTCGGAAAAAAGTTGGATGTGACCGTGAATGACCGCGCCCACTAGAGAGTTGGTCGTACCTAGATCGATGCCTACGACGAGATCACTCATGACTTACTCCTGCTACTCGTTCTCCAAAAACTTCACTCATCATCGAAGCTCGCGATCATCTCGGCCGGGAGGAGCGCTATGGCTTCCTCCAGAGCCTTGCGGGTCAGGACACCCGGCTTCGGGATCTCGGGGAGCTCGAAAGGCTCGACCATGGGTGTTCGGCTCGCGAGCCGATCCCGCGCCGACTTCCATGGGTCGCTGAGCAGCTCGTAGGCCGCCCGAATCTCTGCGAACTTGGCTGGATCCCGATCGGGCGGGTGCGCCGCGACGAGCCTTCGGTAGGCCGCCTTCACCTCTGTAAACGGCGCCCCGCGGTCCAAACGGAGGGTCGCGCGCGCCTGCGAAAACGGAGCGTTCAGTTCGGACTTCCATTCTTTGGCGCTCATCCGTCCCTCCAAGGGCCTCAAAATCCAAGGCCTCGGTCCAAGATCTCCTGTTCGATGAGTTCCTCGAGCGTCACGCCCTGCAGCCGGGCCACCACCGTGGCCGCTGCGCGAACGTCGGCTGGCATCGTCGCCAAGAGCTTCTTCACCTGGGGCTCGGCCGGCTGTCGAGGTGGTGGCTCGGGGACTTGCTCCAAGAACGAGCCAAAAAGGCAGACCTCGGCCCCGAGCGCAGCGTGGAACGGGTCGAGTGGGTTGTCCGGAAAGTGCGGGTGGCCGATCTCGCGAAGGCGTTCTTTGGCTCTTCGGATGACGTCTGCAGGCAGAATTCTGGCGCACGCGTGGAGCAGCCGACCGGCGGCGTCGGCGGCCCCCGCAGCCACGCACAGGTCGAACCTCGCCTCGAAGTGTCGTTGGTCCCTTTCCGCGACGATTCTCGCGTGCTCTGCGTCCATGAGGTCGGGCAGGAACCGGAGCGCCACCCCGAGCAACCAATTCTTCAGGTCGCCGTCCGGTTGGGCTCGAATCGTATGTTCTACGGCATCGCGCCGACCCAGCTCCGCGAGGAGCCCGATGCGTACCAGCTCGAGCGCGGTCTGGCCCGTCGCGCCGAGCTCGGCTCGCGCCGTTGCGATTTCGGCGGGGAAGTCAAACGGGGGTGTCGGAGCGTTCGCCTGCCACTCCTGAATGAGTTGCACGGCGATCGGGCCGGCTTCAGGATGCTCCTCCCTGAAGCTGGAGTGCTTCGTCGCCGCGAAGGCCTTCTCATTCAGAGCACGACGCGCGGCGGGGTCCTGCTCGATCGAGATCAAGATCTCCCAAGGATCTATCCAGGCCGGAGAGTCCTCGAGGAGCTCCTCGGCGATCCGCTTGGCTTCTTCAGGCGTGTCGGCCTGGGCGGCCTCGACCAAACGGATCTCTCGGTCCACTGTCGGACCCGAGAGTCCTAGGCGCTGCGCCAACGCTTTGAGCCCGTCCCGGTGTTGGAAGGCCCGCTTGGCAGACGTTTTGTCGTCCCGAGCCGCAAACAACGCTGCCGCCATGGCGAGCTCGGGAGCGCCCCGTTCTTCGAGCTCCTTGCTGAGTCTCGCGTTGTATCGCACGAATCGCTCGTCGGATGACGGTGCCATGGCCATGCCTCGCAGGCACTCCACTGGGTCCGCGCCGCCCGAGAGCGCGGACTCGAGGTGCCCGCTCGCGTCCGGGCCAGAGAGGTCCCCAAACCCAGAGTAGAGCCGAGCGCCAGCCCTGTGTTCGGGCAGGAAATGGTTGACTTCACACTCGGACAAATGGGCAGCCATCGCGGATCGATCGGAACGCCAAGGTGTCAACGCGCTCCGGGCCCACAAGTCGACCTCAGCCTGATCGAGCCCAGCCGGGTACCCGGCCAGTCCAAGGCCCTCTCGCGCGGCGAGCACCCGAATGGCCAGGTCGCGGATCGGCGCGGAAAAGGAGTGCAGGGTTGCGAGGACAGGCCGCGGGCTACTTTCGAGGCGTGCCACCGACAAGGCTGCTGAAAGCGGCTCGGGCACACTCACCTTGCCCGCTTCCCGAGCGGCCTTCGAGAGCTCACCCTCCTCGATCATCCAAACGAGCTTCAGCAGCTTCTGAACGTGAGGCGTGAGCGGCGAGCGCTTACGTCCTTGTTTGGGCTTGGCCCCTGGCAAGAGGGTCCCGAGCACTTCCGCGAGCTCCGGCGCGCCCTTGGCCGCCTCCCTCGCGAGCTCGAACCGACCCTCGCCGAGCGCCGCGAGGCCTTCCTCCACGCACAGGCGCTTCGTTCGCCGCTGGCCCAAAGCGGCTGCCTCGCGAGCACGAGCGAACGAACCCGCGCGACGAAGGCCCGCCGCCACCTCGGCGAGCCCGCGCGCCGCCGCCTTCATCTCAGGCGAGCCGTCAGGTGAGGCCGCGAGCGCGCGAGTGACGTTCGCGATCCTGTCCTTGAAGGCGCGATCCCGGTCGCGCTCCGTGGCTTCCGCCTGGCGCTGCGCGCGCTTCTCACGGCTCTTGCGCCCCATGGCCGCATATCTTCGGACGCAACGGCCGAGAGTCAATCGCGTTTCGAGCGACTCTCCGATGCGCCCGCTCTCCCAAGGCTCGTTACGCGGACAGAGCGTGCCGCCCGTCGGCCCGTCCCTACACAGGCCGGAAATCAGGTCGAGTCTGTCAGGCCTCGACGCCAAAGACCGACACGAACGTCCGGTCGATGACCCTTCCCCGACTCGCTAGGTCCGGCACGAATCATGATTCCAGCCCAAGCCGAGCGGCTGGTCGCTCGGACAGGAGGGACGATGATTCGTAAGAGTTTGGTTTGGTGCGGGCTCGCGTTGGTGGGTTGTCAGGACGACCTGATGAGCGCTGCGTACCAAGATCCTGGCAACAACGGCAACAACTGGGTTCCGGGCGGGCCCAGCACGAACGTGAGTCTCGGGGGAGCTCAGGACTTCGGCTATTTTCGGCGACTGCTCGAGGCCGGTCAGATCCCTACGCCCGAATCGCTCGATGCCGCCGGGTTCTTCGCCGAACATCACACCGAGCTCCCTGCGGCCGCCTGCGGCGAACGTATCTGTCTTCAGGCCATGCTGGGTGCGATGAGTAACTTGGCCGATGGCCGCGGCTGCACGATGCTCCAGCTGGGCTTCAACTCACCCCTCACGATCGACCCTCGGAGCCGCCCGCCGCTCACCCTGGCTCTGGCCGTAGACCTCTCGGGGTCGATGGCCGATCAAGGGAAGATCGACTTCGTGCGCAGCGGACTCGAGCGATTGATCCTCGGTCTGCGCGACGACGATCGCATCGCCATCGTCGGATACTCCTCGACGGCAGCACTCCTGTTGCCCATCGGAGAGTTGCTCGACACCCGTCCCCAGGCCGTCGCGCTGGCCCAGCACCTCGAGGCAGAGGGCGGCACGAACATCTCGGCCGGGCTCGAGCTCGCGTACCGTCAAATCCAGGCAGAGTACGACTCCGGCCGCCAGAACCGGGTGATCTTACTCTCCGACGGGCAACCGACCGAAGGTCTGACCGACCCACAGCAGATCTTGGCGCTGAGTAAGGCGTTCAACTCGGACGGAATCGGCATCACGAGCATCGGGCTCGGTACGAGCTTCAACATCGAGCTGATGCGCGGCCTCGCCGAGCAAGCGGACGGAAACTTCTACTTCGTAGAAGACGCCGCCGCGGTCGAGGAGGTCTTCGGACAGGAGCTCGAGTACTTCACGATGCCGGTCGGCTTCGATCTCAGCCTGAAGCTGCGCGCCGGTCGGGACTTTGGACTCCTCCGCTCGTATGGCTCGCGCTTCTTCGAGACCACCACGGAGAACGGTACTCTCGAGGTGCCGAGCGTATTCCTCGCGCACCGACGCGCCCACGACGACGTCACCCCCGAAGGCGGGAGGAGAGGCGGTGGGTCGGCCCTGCTGGTCGAGCTGATGCCGAGGGCAACTCAGGAGCCCGAGCCCGCGAGCTCCGAAGTCGCGATCGTGGACCTCGAGTTTCGCGAGCCCGGCACCAACCGGATCGTGTCGGATAGCGTTCGGGTCGAGCTGCCGGGGTCAGCGTGGTTCTTGCCGGAGGGCGGGTTCTTTCAGAACACGATCGTCGAGAAGAGCTTCGTCATGTTGAACGTGTTCGTGACACTCGAGTCGGCCACCGCGCTCGCGCGGGCGGGACAAGGCGAAGCCGCGATCGCGGTCTTGCGACGGGTGATCGCCGCCGCCGCCGACTACGAGGACGGAGCCCACGAGGGCGCCGGGGACGCCGACATCGAGAGTGACATCGCCCTGATGGATCAACTCATCGGCGTCATTCGAGCGACGGGCGCACCAGAGCCAGGTCAGGTCGAAATTCCCGAAAATCCTTGGCCGAGGGACTGAGCTCAGTACAGCAACTCATGCCTTTCGCCCGTGCCCGACTCACCGGTGGAATTTGCGCTTCCATACCGATCACTCGGCTCGACGATCGACTCGAGGGTCCGAAACTCATGGCCACGTCCCCAGAGGCGCCGATCTCGGGTGATCCCCAAACGTTCGATCCAGCGTGACGTTCTTGCTCGAGGAGGCCACGATCTAGACGTGGCCCGCTCCGCGATCGTCCTCGCGACGTTGCTCGCCGCGCTCCCTGCGGCCGCCGAGCCAGCCCGCTTCGCCCTCGTGATCGGCAACGACCTGCCGCTGCCCGACAGCGACTACGAGCCGCTCTCGTACGCCGACGATGATGCCTTTCGCTTCGCCGAATTGATGCGGCGCATGGGCGCCAAAGTGATCTTGTTGGCAACGCCTGACGCTCTGTCCGGGGAGAGGTTCGGCGAGCTCGCCGATCGAGCGGCGGCCCCGACCCGCCGAGGCGTCCTGGACAGCCTGCTCCTGCTCGAGGACGCGCTCGAGCGCGCGGAGGGACGCCAGCGGGAGCTCTTCTTCTTCTTCTCCGGCCACGGGTCCATGACCGCCGCCTCGGCGTACCTCCACTTGCTCGACGCACCCTTCTCACGCACCGACTTGTATGAGTTGGTCCTCGACCGCCTGAAGGCCGAGCGGAAGCACATCATCATCGACTCGTGTCACTCGTATTTTCTCGCCCACGCCCGCGGAGAACGCGTCCCGGCCGAGGAGATCGCCGATCTACGCCGGTATCCGGAGGCCGGTTTTCTTCTCTCCACGAGCACGGCCCGGGAAGTCCACGAGTGGGATGGGTACGAAGCCGGCGTATTCAGCTACCAAATCACCGGCGCGCTCGCTGGTGCCGCGGACGTCGACGGTGACGGCGTAGTGACCTACACAGAAGTCAGAGCGTATCTGGCCGCCGCCAATCTCAAGGTCTCGGACCGAGCTCGGATTCAACCCTTCGTACGGGCCCCCCTGATCCGCGGCCCAGAGTTGGTCGATCTCTCGGTCGTGTCCGTAGACCAACTCGTAGAGGTCCCCGAGTCGGTCGAAGGGCGCTTCCATCTGACCGACGCGCGCGGGAGCCGAATCCTCGACGCCAACAAGCCCGCGGGGCAGCCCCTCTTGGTGTGGGCTCCTAGCGCAGTCGAGCTGTCCACCGATCACGAGTCCTTCGGCGTCCGCCACCGAGGTGCCGCGCCCGCGCTGTTGGTGGCGACCTCCAGCAACGCCATCGCCATGCGGCCGAGAGGCGTGATCGCCGATAGTTATCGGAGCGGGCTCTTTCGGCAGACACTCACCAAAGACTTTCTCGCCGGCCTGCTCGCGTCCGAAGCGCCCAACCTCGTTGGAAGCGAGCGGCGCACACCTTGGTATCAGGACCCAGTGACCATCGGCGCGCTCGGGATCGGCGGCGCTGGCCTCGTCACCGGGACTGTCTTTGGAATCCTGTTCGCCGACGCCGCCGCGGACGCCGCGAAGCGCCCGGTCACCGAGGAGACCGAGCTCAGTCGGTCCAGAGCCGAGGATCGAAGAGCCGGAATGATCGCGGGGCTCGCGGCAGGCGTCGCGCTCGCGGCCTTCGGGCTCGCCCGAGCCTTGTCGTTCGAATGAACCGACCCGCTCGAACGAACCGCTGCGCCCCGGTGAGCGTCACTTCGGTCGAGGCGCGCGGGGCTGCGTCGGGGCGGTGCTGCCACGAATGGGAGACCCGATGCGTTGGGCTTTCCTACTCTCGGCCTTGAGTTGCTCCACCAGGTCGGCCCGCGGCGGAGGCAACAGCGGCATGTCGGTGCCGCTCGGGCTCGCCGACGCGCCGATCAACTTCTTCGACTCTTGCTCGCGGCGAGCAGTCTCGCCGTCCGTGTCCACCTCGTCCGGCTCGGGCTCCGGCGCGGGCTGCTTGTCGCTCAGCTCCTTGAGCTGCTTCAAGACCTCGGCGGACTCCGCCAGGACGCCGTCGATCGTCGGGGCTTCTTCTCCGCCTTCGGACGCCATGATGGAACGAGCATACCAAAGTCCTCGTGCGATCGAGTTAAGATCTTGGTGGCACTTTCTGAACGAGCCCGGTAAGGTGGATTTTACATGACTAGCGGAATCGTCGGCTACGGACGCCAAGCGTACATGGACCCTTCCATGGGTCTGTCCCAGATCGGGGCCATGGGCGCCTTGAACCCCATGCAGCGCGCGCAAGCCGAGCAGCTCGCGACGGGCATGATGCAGGTCATGTTCGGGCTGGGGATCGGCATGGAAGCTACCGATCCGGGCGGCGCGCTCGCAGGAGCGCTCGCCACCGGCCAGGTTGGCATGGGCCAGATCAGCGACGGAGATTTGATGATGCTCCTGGCGTCGCTGAATCGCGCTGGCCAAGCCGCCGCCCAGAACTACGCTCAGACCGGCCAGTTCGCCCTTCCCAAAGGCCAAAACTACGGCGGCATTCGCGGGACGCCCGGTTCGGCGACGATCCCCGGTCCCGGATCCATGTCGAACCTGCCCGCCACCGAGCGCGGGCGACGACTCGCTCAGTCAGCATCTCAAGTCGCCAACAACATGGGCACGGTCGGCCGGTGCAAGGCAGGGGTCCGTCAGGCCATGGAGCGAGCAGGACTCGGCTCCATCGCTGGTCAGTCCGCCTACCAAGCGGCCGGCCAGCTCGCTCGTCGCAGCGACTTCCGCGAAGTCAACGTCTCCGGGTCGGACCTCCGAAACCTCCCGCCCGGCGCCGTGGTCGTTTGGGGACAAACGGACCGCAGCCCGCACGGCCACATCTCCGTCTCGCTCGGCAACGGCTACGAGGCCAGCGATCACGTGAGCCGCCAACTCACCTCGCTCCGCGGCGACAGCCGCCCCCGAGTCTTCATCCCCGCCTAATCCTGCCCAATCGTGATTCTGCCTCAGGATTAGGATCGGGCACGGGCACGGGCACGACGGTCCGCGCCGCGGACCACCTCAGGCCGCGAACCACCTCAGGAACCCAAGCCGTCTCTCGATGAGTGAGACCTCAGCTCGCTAGCCACTAGCGTCGAAATTCGGCGCGGCTCTGCGAGGACTTCGTGCCCGTACCCGTCCGTACCCGTGCCCGTGCCCGTGCCCGATCCTGATCCTGCCGGATCCCCGCCAAACCCTAATCCTGCTTCAGACAGCCACAAGCAAAGATGCCTGCGGTCCCAGGCAACACAGAGCTCATCGGAGCTCATCGGAGCTCATCGGAGCTCGTCAGGGCTCCGAAGCGCGGGCGCCGGCTTCTTGTTCGGGCAGTCGTCCCTCGAATTGCACAGATCGAAGTCGATCTCCATCCCGCCGCTCGAAAAATACGTCCCGAACACGTTGAACATGAAAAAACCAATATCGAACGGCGAGTAATTGTCGCAGTCACACCCTTCGGGGAGCTGGCAGCGCTCGCGACAACGCCTCCGTCCGTCGAAAGTCATCTCCCCTGGCAGATCGAACCCATGCTGGCCGGTCGGAACCGCGTACGGGAAGATGGCGCCACTCTTCCCTCCGAGGATGTCCGTCTTGTCCAGCCCGGCCCGGAGCGGCGGGTCGAGCCGCGGAATCTCCTCGCCCCACATGTCCGTGCCCTGGCTGAAATTTTCGATGTCCATGTGAATACCTCGGCCGTTCTCTCCTTTGAAACGGCCTAGATCATTCACCGCCTCGGCGGTGTAGGTATCGATCAGCACCTGGTTGGTCGACTTTCCGAAACGAGGATCAGCGTTCTTGAAATCGACGAAGCCGGCCGCTCTGGCCACACTCACCCCCGAGCTCGCCGGCACGTTCATGTCTCCCATCGTCGTGACGATCAAGGCGTGGGCTCCAGAGACTTGACCGGTCCCAGGATAGGTCAAGGGCTCGGTGAGATAGCGAGAGAGTACCGCCGGATCGGCGGGGTCCAACACCATCTGCGCGATCCCCATGAAGCGTCGGAGGCTCGGGGAGCCTCGTTTGAGCGCAAGGCCCTCGGCGAGCGCTACCAAAGGCGCCCCGCGGTCGAAGATCTGGCCCTGGTAGCGCACGAGCTCCTCGAAGTGATCGAGGGTCCCAAAGGGCTTCTTGCCGGCCAGCGGTGTGCAGTGAGTATCCAGCTCGAGAGACGGTCCTGAGTACAGCTCGATCCGGGTAGCGTCGCCCACGTCGGACTCCACCGAGGCCCGAGCTCTCCCTTCTGGGCTCACGTAACCGCAGCCGCGCTTGCCGTTGACGAGGTTCTCGACGACGAAGGTGTCGCCGGGCTCCACCCCAGACGTCCGCGCGATCACGAACCGCACGTCGTCGTTGAGGTCGGGCACGATGGTCGCGATCTCGAAGCTCCCGTCGGCCTGACGAGTGCCCGTGTACAGGGGCGACATGATCCTGAGGCCAACGGCCTCCCGCACGCCGCCCTGCCTGGAACGAATGCCGATGTCCGAGAGCCCGCCGCCTCCGGCGATAGGGACCACGACGTCGATCCTGGGTTCGAGCGCGCCGAGCGCCATCGACATGATCCCGCCGAGCGACCCTCCGGTCACGCCCAACGTGGCGTCTCCGCCAACGTCGATCTCTCCGTCTCCATCGAAATCACCCGCGAGATCAGGATCGCCATCCCCGTCGTGGTCGAACTTCCAGCGGTGCTTGCCGTCGAACGTGGAGATGATTCGGACGAGCTGCATGTAATCGAGCGCAGACTGCCGAACCACGTCCCGCGTGTGGAAGACGTAGGACGTCCAAAAATCCGCGCCGGAATCCGGCAAGAAGTCCGCGTTCTGATCGTGGGCTCGATCGAGGAAGATCGCGCGAATGAACGGCGCGAGCCCTTCCCTCTCGAACTGCCCCTCCACCGCCGCCCGCCGAACCGGATCGAGCTCGAGACCATGGGACACACAGTCGATCGCGATGCTCGCGATTCCATGACGCGCAAGGTACCCAGCGTAGAACAGGATCTCGAATCGGTTGGAAGTGTACCCATGACCGACGATCACGAGCGGCGGTGGCTTTCCTTCGCCGCGAGCGGAGACCTCCTTTCGTGGCACGGTGAGCCAGAAATAGACTCTCTCCGACCGGGTCCGGACGGGTTCAGTCGTCAAATTCGCCGGCCAACTCTGCTCGTCGTAGGGCAGCCACTTCTCCTCCCCCACCTTCTGGCGGTCGAAAAGCTGCGGAGACAGATAACTCCCGATCGCATGAAAATCCACGTACCGCTGACTCTCGAGCAGGATCCGAAACTGCGGCGTACCCCGGTCGATATCGATGGCGTCGACGGCTAGGTCTTCGAGAAGATCGATGATGTTCTCCGTGTAGACCAAGTGGAGGTTCTTCTGTTCGACGAATTGCTCGGGATCGCGGAGCTCATGGAGCACGTCGACCTCCGCCGGGAACTCGGTGCCCACGTGTTTCTGGAGCCCGATCCCGTAGAGTCCGTCGCGCACCGCTACCCAGTCGCTGTCGATCGACTGAGTCGTGAAAGTGAACGCGAAGGCCACGTCGTCCAGCGTCAGACCCGCGGGCAGCAAGTCGGGCAGGAGCTCGAGGGCCCGAGTTTGCGCGGTGTGATTGACGAACTCGTACGGAGATCCGACCGGCTCACCCTTGGCGTCGAGCAGCCGCCGAGTCACCACCGCGGCGTACGTCGTGCGCTGCCGGAGCGGCACCATGGGGCGGGCGATGAGTGTGTTCGTCTCCTTCTCGTAGAAAGTCATCAGCGCGTCGGCACGCTCTGCGAGGGAGGTGGGATCAGGAGCGGCTCCCGGCAGATAATTCGGGTGGTCGAGCACGCCGTCCGCATCGGTGTCTTCGGGCGGATCGAGCAACCCATTTCCGTTTCTATCCTCGAGGGGGTCGAGCGCTCGGTTACCGTTCAGATCTTCGCCCCGGTCGAGCGCGCCGTTCCCGTTGGTGTCTTCTTCAGTCTCCTCGAACAACAACGAAAGGAGCGATCCGCGCGGGTCGTTCTCCCAGTAGTCACGGTTCTCGAGCACCACCGGATAGCTCCCGTTGCCGAAGTCGAGCTCGTGGATTTTTCCGAGCTCCGGGGAGTCCGGATCCACGTCGATCAAATAGAGGACGTCGTTCGACGGGTCATAGTCGAGATCCCGATGCCCGCGAAGAATGGAGTCGACGTCGAGCGGCCCGGAGAACGGGATGTTGATGGGCTGGAAGACGCCCCAGCCATCGAGCTCGTCCGCCCGCACCCGAACCCGCCGCTCATGCTGAGTGACCGCTACGAGCGAGGCATTGACCCTCCGATGGGTTGGTGAGCTATCGTCCCACCGCGTCGCGAGGTCGTTGGGGAGCGGAATCTCCGGGAGCGGCCGGTGGTCGAAGTCGACCTTGACCGTCGTCGAAGCAGGACGAGCAGGAGCGAGCCCCTCAGGGTCGATCCCGCAGGCGAGCCACGAAGCCACACTCGCGACGCAAAAGAACTGTCCAGCAACCATACGAGCGTGTCTCCGCCCGCTCGTCCCGGTCCGGGTCCCGTTCCCGCTCCCGCACGTACTCGCGGTCGTTTGCCTGTCCGCGCCGCTACTCGCGCCCGCGCTCGTGCTCGTGCTCGTGCTCGTGCTCGTGCTCGTACTCGAGCCCGGACGCGCGCGAGTACTCATACTCATTCCCAAACTCATGCTCGTACTCCTACCCACCTTCGCGCCCGCCCGACCCACGGATGAGCCAATCACAGAGTCACCCTCACGATCAGCCTTCCGCCATGAACGGTCCGAGCGAGGCTCCCGCCCGCAGAGAGCGCTCCGCCAGGAAACAACACGCCGCCCTCGCCGACCGCGGCGACCTCTCCTCCCTCGAAGGGGAATCGAACCCGAAAACCCAGGTCGAGCTCCGTACCCAGATACTCACCATCGGGCGCCTTTCCATTGAGCGCTCGCGGGCTGCCTCCGCCGAGCCGAGTGGCGAGCGGGTCGACGAGGGGCTCGAGCGCCACGGCGAACAGCGGACCGCCGTAAAGCTCGAAGAAGTGCGACGGTCGGTAGAACGCTCGCGGAAAGAACGCGAGCGTGTTCGAGACGCTCCCGCGGGTCGGCAGCCGCTCGAGGTCCTCAGGCGGGTAGCCGAGCAAGTCTGGATCGGTAGCTCGGTAGGCCGCGCGGGCGGTTCGAGCGGCCAGCACGTGGCGAAACAACAGGAGCCCCTCGGCAAAGCGCGGATCGGCCTTGAACGCGCTCTGCACGTCGTCGTCGAGATTTCCGTCCCCGGACGCCGCGACCACGTCGAGGCCCGCTCCGAGGCGGCCCGCGTCGAGGAGCGCCCGGACGACGCCGCCGAGCTGCCGAACGTCGTGGCGCGGGAGCTCCGCGGTGGCTGCAAAGTCGGTCCGGCCCAATATCATCGCGAGCTCCGACTCGATACTCAGCACCCATCCGTCGGTAGGTCGAAGCTCGAGGCGCCCGGCTACGTCGACGACCCACACCATCGTCTCGTCACCGTCGCCCGCGGTGAGAACGCGCCGAACGACGTACAACCCCGCCCAGGTGGGCTCCCGCCGGCCCGCGATGAACGCGAACACCAGCTGAGTGGCTGCGTCTCCTCCGAGCAAGACATCGTCCGCGACCACCGAGTCCACCGCCACGCTCGCGAAGATCTTGGCCCGAGTGACCGGGCCGGTCGCCAAAAATCCCCGGAGAGTCCGATCCCCGTCGCGCGGCTCGGAGAAAAGAGATGGGTCGGCGGGACGGGTGCCGTCATTGGCCAGAAGACCCATCCCGAACGTAGAAGTCATCAACCCGCCACCGAGGTGAAGGTACGGTCCGAGCGAGCCGCGGGCCCAAGCTTTGCGCAGCGTCTTCGTCGAGTCCGGAGCCGATGGGTATCCGTCGCCTTCGGGCATCGAGTCCGTCGTGAGCGTTCTCAGCTGAAACTCACCCTCGACCTCCGCGGCCAGCAACAAGGGAACGAACGCCAGGCGCGAGTCGAAAGTCGCACCCACCCGGAGCTGAGTAGACCAGTCACTCCTCGAAAATCCGCGATCGACGTCGATCGGGACCGAAGAGGCCGCCTCGATGAAGGAAGAGGCATCGATCGGGAATCCAAGCCAAGTCTCGCCGAGCCAAAGGTGAAGCGCGGGATCCGGCGGAGGCGGCAGGACCGGCTTTTCACCCCGCGAAGCCTCGCGCTGGCGCTGGTCGGCCAGCACACCCACCGGCTCGGTCAAAGGAAAAGGCTCGCTCCGCTGGCTCGAGGCGGGTCCCACCAGAAAGGTCGACCCGACCGTGGCGGTCCCCACGGTCGACGTTTCTGCACTGTCCCAGTAAGGAGGCGCGGCGATCGCAGGACTAGCGATCAGGAGCGAAGTCGCCAACGAAGCTCGCAACGTCTTCAAGCCCCGGGAATCGACCACATCCCGCGAAGCCGGGGCAAGCGGTTGATGAGCGTTTGGTGGGTCTCCTGCGACGATCCGAAACGTGCGCTTTTCGACGACAACACTGGACGGGTTGGACCCTATGTCGTAGCGTGCCCCGCGATGGCATCTCGAATCGGCGGCCCGCTCTCACCAACGGCCCCAGCCCCAGCCCCCACCAACACTCCCGACGCCGCCCCGACGGCGCGTGAGACTCCCCTTCCGCCGGCGGATGGGTTCGCGCGATCGGAGCCTCGGGCCCGGCTCGAGCCAGAAGAGCCGCCCACGGGCGGTTTCATGGACACAGTCCGGCGGCATCCGAAGTTGGCGGCGTCCGCGTTGGCCGCCGCCTCGATCGTGCCGGCCGCGGTCGCCCACGCCGAGACGAACGAAATTCCTCCGCCGACGGTGCCGACCAACACCGACTTGAGTGAGTCGATCCTCTTCGGTGACAATCAGGGCGACGGCCGTCTGGTCCGAATGCTGAAATCGTTGGTGCGCGGTGAGATTTACAAGAACCGCGACATCAAAGTCACCGCGCTGGACGGAGAGTATGGCGGAGTACGAGTCGTCGCGAAGGCCAAGCTGATTTCACCGACCGACCCTCTGATCGCCAAGAACGACGTGCGGGCCGCGAGCACCAAGGCGTCGATCGACGCGGGTGAACCGATCACTTGGGCGCTCTCGGGCGGTGGGTTGTATCCGAGCCTCCACGCGGGTTTCGGCATTCCGGCAGGTCCCGTGAGAATTCACCTCGGCGCCAACGCCCGCGCGGCGCTCGACTACTCGGTGCTCGCTCCTTACACGGTTCAGCCTTCCGCCGTGGTGGACGCGGCGAAGAACATGACCACCCGGCTTCCGCTCGGGTCGGAGTCTGCTCGGGCGCTGGCCGGCGGCACCGAGGTCACGATCCGCGGCACCGGGCACGTATCGGTCTACGGAGGCGCCACGTTCAGCGAGAACATCGTCGAAGCGCCCGGAGTCTCCGTTGGAGTCTCGGCCGGAGCTACTCATACGTCGGCCAAAGACGTCGGCCTCTCCATGGTCGTCGAGCGTCTCGCCGGCGACAAAGTCAAAGTCGGCCTGGACGCTTGGGACATGAGCTCGAACGTAGAGTCGGGTCACCTGGCGGTGGGGGTCGATTCCCACGTCGGAGAGCTCATCAACCTGGGCGAGGGCTCGGGAACGGTGGGTGCCGCGACCGACGCCATCACCAACCTCCTCGACAAGCAGATCGAGCGCTGGCTCAAAGTCGAGCTCCGCGGAACTCACTCCGAGTGGGCGGTAAAAGACGACAAGGGCCGCTACGTCATCGATCTCGGCAAGCCCGGGGGCCGAGCGGCGTACGACGCGTTGATGCAGCGCTTCCTCGGACTCACCGGGTCGAAGAGCGTGGACGTGGCCGCGCCGCTCGGCGACGGCGTGGGCGCCGTGCGATCTTGGTTGGCTTCCCCGCTCACCAGCGCGGCGTTGTCCGACGTGCGCTCGGCGACCCTCGCAGAGAATCGTCACGGCAATTCGGACTCCGTGACCCTCCATTTCGGACCGATCGAGCTCCTGAGCTCGGTGTCCTCGGCCGAGGCCAAACACGGAACGCTCACCACTCCGGACGGAGTCGTCACCTACGACCGCGCCAAACTTACCGACGCCCACAGCGACATCATCACACGCTGGTGGAGCGGCAAACGCTCGACCGTGCGAGAGTATGTGAGTGCGACATTCACCGGACAGCCGACGACCTCGTATTATCACGCGCGCCACACGGTGAACAGCGACAGCATCACTTCGAAGAACGACGTCCGGCGCTTCGTCGCCCTCGCGGATATCCTCGGGGCGCTCCCGTCCGAAGCCAAGGGCCTCGAGTCCGACAAGACCTTCCTGTCTCGCTTCGATTCGAGCGACCGAGTGATCGACATCTTCCTGACCAAGGCGGGCTTCGAAAAGCTGTGCGCGGCGACCGACGACGAAATTCACTCCGCCTTCGCGTCCAGCTACGAACGCCTCGATCGCCCGTGGAAGATGGACTACCTCTGGGGGAACGACTCTGTTTGGCGCACCACGCCGTGGCTCGCCAAAGACCACCCGAAGCACGCTCGACTCGTGTGGCTCCTCGAACGCGGCCCCGAGCCCCAATCGAACAACAACGGGCGCGGCGCCGGCAACACGAGAGACTCCGAGTACCGCTACACCACCGGCAGGTCGCTCTCGGAAGACAGCGCCGCTTACAAAGAGGCCAAGAACCTCGTCAGCCTCGTCGGAAAGCTTCGAGCGGCCGAGAGCCCCGCCGAGCGCGCCGAAATCCTGGCCAAAGCCGAGGAAGACCTCGACCTCGACGTGGCCAAAGAGCTCGCGACCTTCGCCAAGATCGCGGGAACGGACGACGTGCTCGTAAAAGATCTGCGCATCGTGGATCGAACCCACAAAAAAGACTTCGTGCTCGTCTCCGAAGGCGAAATCACCGACCCCGCCGGACTCATCGCCGCGAGCCTCGCCAACCCTTAGTACACGTCCGTGGAAGTTCGTGACCAGGCTGAAACCACAGAGGACGCGGAGAGAAGACACAGAGGACACAGAGAAGTGCTCATTCCATCATCTGTGTGCTCTGTGGGCTTCGGCTCTGTGCTCTCTGTGGTTTCTCCGGTGGTCACGAATTTGCGGGGACCTGTACTTAGCGCCGAACCTGCGGCTACTTACTCAGCGCCGAACCCGATGCTGGCGCCGGACCCTGGGACCAGCTTGCCTGCGGCTACTTGGCGCCAAACTCGAGAGTGGCGCGTGCGCAACCGGCCGCAGCCAAAGCAACCGACCGCAGCCAAAGGTCTTCAACTCACGGCTCGCCGCCCAGACCGTAGACTCGAGGCTGTAGCCCCGCGACCTCCAAATCGGCCTCCGTCAGCTTCAACTCGCTCGCCAGCCACGCGTTCTGCTCGGCGACGAGCTCCTGCACCGCTCCCGGATCGATCGCGTGCTCGCCCAGCTCGAGCCCGTCTTCGTTGAGCAGAAGGCCGACCATCAGACTGATCAACGCGGTCCCCACTCCGGCAAGCAGGAGCGGAGTCTCGAACTCCGGCGCACCGGTCTGGATCACGCCGGCCGCCGCGACGGTGAGTCCGACGGGTACGAATCCGTACGCGAGCTCGAACCAATTTCCGGAGCAGCGATCTGCGAGCTTCCGACTCACCGGCCGGCCCGCCGCCGACAGCAGCTCGCAGTCGTCGATCGACCGACCCGCTCGCAGCACCGAGAAAGAAGGTCCCTCCCACTCGGTGCGGAATCGCTGCGCCTCGTACGCAGCCAACCCTCGGGTGAGTGCCCCGGCTCGCAACCCCGAGGGCGCCCCGAGGGGAGGCACCGAAGGGATGAAGACCGGAGCGATCGCCTGCGCTGTGAGCCGCTCCGTGGGTTTGGGCACGTACACTCGAGCCTCGAGCACCTGACGCGACAAGCTCTCCGCAGCATGCAGCAGCTCCGAGGACAGACACCCTTCGAGCTTCATTCGCCGAACCACCTCATCGGCAACGCTCACTCGCACGAGACAGTCCTCGCGTGTGAACGCGATCGAGGCTCGTACGACCGCCGCCGTCGACGAGCACGCCACCATGCTCCCACAGTCGGCGCTCGCGACCGGCTCGAAGCCGCGCTCGCGCGCATCACGAAAGAGGGAAGCCTCGAATCGTCTCGCGAAGGCGAGATTCCGTCGCTCGTCGAGCCACGAGGAGGACTCGACCTTTGGAGTCTCCACAATCAGCTGCGGAGCGCTCGCCACGAGGACCCAGAGCGCCAACGCGCTCACGGAACGAGCTCGACCCGGAGGCGATACGGCGTATCGATGGCGAACGGTGAAGGAAAGGCTGGATTGCCGTAGATGCTCGCGACCCTCAGCACGTAAGGCGCGGCCACCGTCGCAGTAAAGACGAGCTGCTCCGAGTGGCCCGGACCGTCCGAAAAACAACGATCCAAACCGAGGTTCAAACAAGCTCGACGCGCCCCGCCCGGCGAGAACAGCTCCAGCAGCAAGTCACCCTCGTCATGCTCGAGCTCGACCGAGAATCTCGCACCCGACGGCGGCACGAACTGAAACCAGTCTTCGTCACCCAGGCCGAAGACCGACGGCTCGGAAACACACAAAGTGAGTGACTCGTCTGCGAACGGCAGCGCCTCGATGGCCGTCGCGACCTCCGGCGCGTCGTTCACTTCGAACGAGTCGGGTGAGCAACTGAAGATGGGTACCAAATCGAAGGCCAACGAATACAGTGACTCGACACCAGCTCCGCGTACGATTTCGACGTACGTCTCGGCGAACGCACCCGTCGGGCCCGGCACCCGCGCGGCGATCTCGCGGAAGTCACCACCGACTCCAGCCGTGGCGATCAGCTGATTGCCTTGAGCGTCATACAACACCATGTCCAGCTCGGCGTCGGAACCGACGAACGCCAGCCGAATGACGTTCACATAACCAGCGGGCAGCAGCGCCTTGAACCAATCCGCGTCGCCTTCGCAGAAGCTGACTTCGTCGGCTCTCGTAGGAGACGCGCCGAGATCGATCGCGTCTTCTCGGGTGTTGCCTTTGCCCGCCTCGTCGATCGCGTCGGGCTCGCAAAACAAGGGCGGGTCGCGCTGCAGACGAAGCTCGTAGGCCGAGCTGTCCGAGTCCCTCGGCGCGTGCACCCTGAGCATGTAGTCGCCAGGTTGGACCGCTCGATACGCGATACTCTCCCTCGGTCCGACCCCGCTCGAGATCGTCAACGGCGCGTCCCTCGACGCGAGGGTGCCCGGTGCGTACAGCGCGAGCTCCAGATCGGCGGACGCGGAAAAACCGATCTCCGCGCGAACGGCCTCCTCGGGGCCGAGGTTCACGCGGTACCAATCCTCGTCGCTCGCGCATATCGAGAGCTCCGCGGCCACTTCGGTCGTGTCCTCCGGAGAAGCCGTCGCGTCGGACGGTTGATCGCTCGGCTCGAATCGATCGTCCACGCAGGTCGGGCCGACATTGGCCCTCAGATTCACACGCAGCGTGTACACGTTCGCGTCGGCTTCCTTGCCCACCACGCGCACGTAGTAGTCGCCTGAAAAGGCGGCGTCGTATTCGATGCGCGCGCCGTCCTCACGACCTCGATCGGCGATCAACGGAATCGGAGAGCTCGGTCGATAGAGCTCGAGATCCAAGTCGCCCAAGGCGCGCCGGTGATCGAGTGTCACGATCATCCGCGTCCCCGAAGCGACGCTCGGCACCACGTACCAATCCGGATCCCCGGCGCACAGCGTCCCTGCGTAGGGTCGATCGCTCTCGACGAGCTTGGCCTCGGCCAGCGAATCATCGGGCTCGTGTACGTCGTCGGCGCAGATCGCACCGGACTCCCGCCCAATCAGGAGGCTGTACGGCACCGCGGCGAGCGCTCGCGTCGCGAAGAAGACGCGAAGCTTCACGCGCAACGCGGTGCCCGCTTCGATCTCCACACGCTCGTTGTCGGTGACGCTGCGAGACTGGTCCACGAGCGTCACACCGTCCGGAAGGAAGAGCTGCAGGTCGAGGTCTCCGTCCGCATGAAGGAACCTCGCGTCGATCGTGAGGTGCGTACCCGCCGACGCCGTGATCGTGTACCAATCCTCGGTGCCTGGGCACGCGCGCAGGTCCGATACCACGTCGGCTTCCAAGAGCGCGGCGTGGGCGACGTCGTCATTCGGCTCGCCCTGGCGGTCGTCGATACACGCCGGCAATCGAAGCACGCAGATCGGAGGATCCAGCGTGAAGTCACAGTACTGATCACCGACGCAGTCGACATCCGTCTCACACTCAGTCGGTGGAGCCTGACAGCGTCGAGTCCTTTCGTCGCAGACCTGCGGAGCCGTGCAGGTGACGCAAGAGACGTCCGGCGAAGTCGGGCACTCGGATGCCGTTTGAGCACAAACGACGTTACTCTCGCAACGGCCGAGCGCGGCGTTGCAGTATAGGCCTGGCCCGCAGTCCGCTGTACGCGTGCACTGAACGCAGCGGCCGAGCGGATCACAACGCTCCCCTTCTCGGCACGATGGATCGACCCCGTCCAAGACACACTCCTTCGATTCGGCGCGACACTCTCCCGACTCACAGGCGCCTCGATCGCATGGGACACAAGCGGTCGCGGCGCTTCTGCAGACATGGGTGACGAGGTCGCAGACCTCGCCGTCTTCGCAGAACTCGGGCCCGTAACACCCGGGGGCGCTCACACACTTGGCCGCCTCGCGATCGCAGATCTGCCCTGCGGGGCACTGGCTTCGCCGAGTGCAATCGCGAGCGGCATCGGAGCTTTGACAGAGCCCTAGGAGCGGCGAACAGAACTCACCGAACGCACAGGGCCGCTCGGCGTCGCAGTCGTCGCCGAATCCAGGCCGCGGCAGACACTCGTGGGCTTCGGAGCAAGCGCGGCGGGGATCGCAGTCTTGGTCGGTGCCACACTCTGCGTCGGCGATACATTTCTGCTCGGCCGTGCAGACGCGCCCCTGACCACAGTCCGCGGTGACGACACACTCCGGCGTCGGTGCCGGCGGATCGTCGGCGCACGCGATCCAGGACAACGCGAGGAGCCCGGCGCAGAGACCGGATCGATCTTTCCGGCCTTGAGGGGTCGATGGAATCATCACGGGCCTCCGGTGAGCCGCAAAGTGAAGGAGCCGTTCGGCAAGTTCGGGTGGCCAGTCGCGTCTCCGAGACGCTCTTCGGCGTGAGAGAGAAATCCGCGCGGGTCGTATTCGAGCGAGAGGTGACGGAGGTTCGCGCCGGGGTCGTAGTACTCCATGTCAGGGTCGACGCCGTCGAGCCCGAGCACCCAGAGACCTGACGGATGGTTTTCGGGGTCGATTGCACTCGGCCCAAGCGCCGCGTTGACTTCGACGAAGTCACTTCGAAGCTCCGCGCTCGCGCGCATGTCGACGAAGAACGGTCCCGGATCCGGAAGCTGCTTCGGAAAACGAGGCATCTCGGGGGCCTTCGACAACTCGACGCTCACCGGCGCCGAGCCGACCGATTCAGTCGCATCCACCGGCCCGAGTCGCGCGATCCAACTGTCGTAGCCAGCGGTCGGGTCGAAGTCGTTCACGAAAGTCGTCGCTCCGCTGCCTACGATCGTAGCCTTGCTCGCGGTCTTTCCTCGGTCCTCCACGGATTGAATGGTCAGCTCGAGCGTGTAGGTCGCGTCCTTCTCCGAGCCGCCTGAGCGGAAATGGAGCTGCGCGGAATAGATGAAGGACATGCCCGGCGTGAGCTCCAAGCCGGAAGTGGCAGCGTCGAGCTCACCCACCCCCGAGTCCGCACGCGGCTTGCTCGTCACGTCTTCCTCGCAAGCCACGAGCGCGGAGAGGATCACGAGGAATCGGAGCATGTCGAACATACCGGCTACACGACCCAGCGGGCATCGGAGCAAAACGCGAGGCCGGCGCCGAAGGCAAGCCCGCGGTGAGGCCCTCCCTCGAAGCTCGACGGATCGAGCCGTCCCCAGAAGGGATCGGTCGAAAGCTGGACGGCGATCATCCATTTGCTACAGTGCCCCGAGGTGGACGCCACGGACCGTCGCCGCTCGCCGCGGATTCCGGTACAGCTCCGGATCGAATGGAAGGACCTCGGGAGACCGAAGGAGTCCTACACGGAAATCAGCCGCGACATCAGCGAAGGCGGGCTCTTCGTGGCCACCACCGTCGGCGTCGAACAAGGCTCGCTGCTCGAGCTCGAGATCACCCCAGGAGGCGGATCCGCCCCGATCCGCGTTCGGGCCGAGGTCATTCGAGTCGAAGAGGAGCCCGCGCGAACGGGATCCAAAACGACCGCCCGAATTCGCGGCATGGCCCTGCGGTTCATCGAAGCCGAAGGCCCCGAGGTCGAGCGACTCAGATCACTCGTCACCTCGATGGAAGGGAAGAGATCAGCAAATGTTGAATCAAACCGTACGCGCAAGCGCTGAATTCGCGTCCAAGCACGAGCGTCCGGTGATCGGAGCGACGCTCGACGAGCTCGTGCGCGTCCACGCCCAGAAGGGAACGCCATTGTCGGTGGCTGTCGTTTCGTCCGTGTTCGACGATCTGTTCGCTCGCGCAGAGCTCGATGGACGTCCGACCGAAGGACGATCGCCGTCCCTCGCCGACGTCCGAGTCGCCGGCGACGGCACGGCCTCGCTCGGCTTGCGCCTGCGCGATCCCGTACGAGACCTCGGGACTTTGCTCGGCGAGGCGCTCGAAGCAGGGATCGGCGACACCGAGATTCCTCCCGCCGCGCTCCCCGTCCTGCGCGTCGCGACTTCCGACGACCCGTGGGTGCGACCAGGATCGGTCTCCACGCTGCGAGCGCTCGTCCGAGCCGCGCTAGGCTCGCCCGGCAATCGCAAAGAAGTCCAAACCGCGCTTACGAAAGTCTCTCGAGGATCGATCGCCGGCGAGCGAATGCCTCCGCCAAAGAAGCTCCCGAAGACGCTCGACAGCGAAATCAAGCTCCCGCTCTCCCTCGTGAACAGCGAGCTCCCGTCGATCGACGTCGCCCTGTCGAGCCTGCCACCGCACTCCGCAGACGGAACCGTCAAACCCGCCGCGACGTCCGACGCCTCCGTCCCCGGAAACGTGTTGGGACTTGCGCAGCGCGCCCAGCGAGCAGAGGTAGCGTTCCGCGACCCACGCGTCGCGCCGCCGCTGGCCAAGCCGCGGCTCGAAGACGGAGTCCCCGTCAGCAACGAAGAGCCCAGCTTCGCCCCAATCCTCCGAAAGCAGCGGCGCATACAAGCGCTGCTCGCACTCATCACAGCCGCCGCCGCCATCGGCGCCTCCATCGCCTACCTCACGCAGATCTGAAATCGTCAGATCGTCGGCGTCTGATCGTCTACGTCTGATCGTCTGCGTCTGCGTCAGATCGTCTGCGTCTGCGTCTGCGTCAGATCGTCTGCGTCAGATCGTCTGCGTCAGATCGTCTGCGTCTGCGTCTGACCGTCTGCGTCTGCGTCTGCGTCAGATCGTCTGCGTCTGCGTCAGATCGTCTGCGT
>CAYXDO010000103.1:0-16566 GCA_964463485.1 uncultured Myxococcales bacterium
CCCAAGGCGACGGTAGGGATCCTTCGGAGCCATCGAAGGCCGAGTTGATCCGGTATTCTTTGACGGGCCCTATGGGTTCCGAAGTCATATTCCTTCCGCGACCGTCACCAGCGCGAGCTGCTCGTGCGCCGGATCCGAGGGATCGAACGCAATCAGGATCTCCGGGCCGAAGATCGCCATTTCAAGAACACTCACCGCGGTCACGCGCTGGTCGATGGGGCAGGTGCCGGTGGTGCGTGAGTACCGCGAAATGAAGGGTCCCGCGGCGACGAGGAAGCTATCGTCGCGCGGCTGGATCGAGTCGATCAGCAGGCGGTTGGCTTCGGGGAACGGTTCGGATCGCCACTGTCGACTCTGCTCGTCGAACCGGAAGAGTCCGCCGGCGGACGTGCCCGCCACGAATCCCTGAGGAGTATACGTGAGCGAGCAAACTTGATCGACGTCCTGAGTGCCCAGCTCGGCGCGTTCGACCTCGACGACGTCCTCGCCTTCGAGCGTCAGCACCACGACTCTCCCAAGTGATCCCAAAGCGGCGGCCGCGGTGGCGCGGTCACCTTCCCGGTGGAGCGCGAGCCCGCCGCAAGTGTCGTTGATGGCCGTCGAGCCGAGGTCGAGACGGTGCAGAACTCTCGTCGTCGTCTCCGTGAAGAGCTCGATGGCGCCGTCTCGCGCCAGCGTGACGAAGCGCTCGCGGTCGAGCGCGCCGCCCCACCTCAGCACGTCGGCGCTCGGCGGTCCGAAGGGCTCGAACGTGACTTGCCGGTTCGACCCGACGATCGTCTTGTGGATCCCAGCTCGCCCGAGCAGGAACAGCTCGGAGTCGACCTGAATGGCACCTTGAGTTCGGTCGCTGCCAAAGTCACCCAGATCTTGCACCTCGAACGGTCGCTCCACCAAGATCAAGTGCCCGTTCGCATACCCAGCGAGCGCCCTTTGGTCGTCCAACGTGACGAAAAAGCGGTTGTGACTATCGAACGAGAGCTCCACACTTCGACCGGAAGTCATGGCCAGGCAGTCCTGAGCCGCAGGGACGCGGACCTCCGCAAACTTGCTCGCCGAGCCAGCCACGATCGGCTCCCATCCGGAAAACTCACCCGCACCAGCGAGCCCTCGCAGGGAAGCTCGGGGATCCGCAGCGATCGATCGACCAGCGCCGCTAGGCAGTCGGCCGTCCGGCAGGGCGAGCTCGAAATCGAATACGTACGCCTCGAGCGTGACTCGGTCGTCGTCGGTCAGCGTGACGGGCACTTGGATCGAAGGAGAGTATCGATAGAAAAAGGATTCGAGAGTCCCTCCCGAATCCACCACGAGGATCTCACTCTGACCTTCCCCCATAACCTCGGGGAACGGAAAGGGAAGGTCGAGTGATCCGCCTGAGCAAGCGAGCACGGTAAAGGAGCTTCCGATCATTCCGCAACCGAGGGCACCAAAGCGCATTTCCGAAGGGCATAACCGTTCGGAAGCCGAGGGGCCAGCCCGGTGCGCGAGAAGACCGACTCTCCGACTGGGGTGCGCGCGTCTTGCCAGCGCCTAAGCTTCGCGGACCCCTGGGAGCGCAAGCATCTTGCCTGCGCCTAGCCTTCGCGGACAAACCTGAATGGTACGGGTCCCTGGGATCGTGGGCATCTTTTCGATGTGTTGTCTCGCGCGCCGGCCGAAACCGAGACGCCCGACTACGAAGCTCGACTCGGACCAAGCCTCGAATCGAGAGCCTCCGAGTTGGGCGCTGATCTTCCATCTTCACAGCGCGGCCAACGAGCCGCAACCAAATGCGGCCGCGACGGGCTTCAGATTCCGGTGAAGATCACATCGATCGCGGCAACGAGCTCGTTTCCAGCGTCTCGCATCGAGCCAACGCGCGCTCCCAACTCGCGGCGATGTACCGCCGCTAGCTCCGCCATCGATACGTAGCAAGTCATACCTTTGAACTCGAGCTCCGGGTTGATTCCTCGAATGGCGGCGCGACTACCCTTTTCATATACCGGTGCGACAACCCGCGTGTCAAAGCCTGCCAGCAAGTCGCTCTGAAGGTCGACGACCCCGAGCGCCTTTCCTCGCGCGCGCGAATATTCGTGAACGTCGAACTGGCTCATCAAAAAGTCCGTCCGTGGTCGCCAAATACGCCTGACTCTTCGACCTGCCGATTGTATGCCTCAATCGATTCCCGGTTGTCTGCCAGGAACTGCTCCCGCATCCTCGCTCTTACGAGCTCGGCCAAGGTTCGCTCCAGGGTTTGTGAAAGGTTGATTCCGAGTCCCTTCGCGCGATCCAGAAGGTCCGAATTCACATTCACGTTCGTCGCTCGTTTGGGAGCACTCTCGTTGAACGAAACGACCAGCGTCGTGTTCGCCACTCGTGCTCTCTCCGAATCAGATCCCGAATGCGACCTCACCCTCTCCATTTGCCGCTGGGCTTCGGCTTCCGCCTCGCTGCGACTGGCTTTGGAGTATGGAGCGAAAGGCCAGACGTGATTCGAGTGGACGAGCACCTCCTTGTCGGCGTCGGGACCCGATAGAAATCGAGCCTTGAAAGTCTTGCCGGCCCCTCCCGTTACGACGACGTCCTGAGTAGCGACGAGGAGCTCGTCGCCAACGTGACGGCCCGGGTGCCGAGACCTGTGTTCGGCGGATACAGAGACCCGGACCCATCCTGACATACCGATTTTGGTCCACCGTTGAGTCCGTGCAAAGTGAACGTGTCCCCGCGACTCACTCTGAGTCCCTCAGCCTTGATGTCGATCATCCCGTGCTCCTTTTCGAGGTGTAGGCTGCACCAACAATGGATAGCATAACCATATGTGGATACTGTATCGACAAAAGATGTTGTGCAGGCGAAAATGGGACACAGGAGGCCGGACGGACGCGCTCGAGCGAGGAGCGCCGTCAAAGTCGGCGAAGTTGAGATCACCGTGCTCACGATCGGGGTGGGATCGCGGCTGGAGCTAGGAGCGCGGCTGGAGCCAGAGTAGTGGCGATTCCGTCGCCGCTTGCCGCGAGAGCGGCTACACCGGGTGACCGTGAGAAGAACGTTGGCCGCGCTGACTCCGACGCCCCGGCGGTCCCATCCTCAACCAGGAGCTTGGTCGCTTGTTTCGCGTTGGAGAGACCAACGTCGCTGGCTTTACGGTAAGCTCGGCGGGTGGACTACCCGCTGATCTTGGCCGTGCTCCGAGCCCTCAAGCATGAAGGCGTCGAGTTCAAGGTGTTCGGAGGCGTCGCGGTCAACCTCCATGGTCTCGCGAGGGCAACGGAAGATCTGGACATCTTCATTGCTCCAACGCCGTTGAACGTCGATCGGCTGCGCGCTGCCCTGAACCGAGTCTTCGCTGATCCTGAGATCGCGTCGATCACCGCCGAGGACTTGCTCGGAGCCTATCCCGCCATCCAGTATGTTCCGCCGCAAAACGACTTCCACATCGACATCCTCACGCGCCTCGGCGAAGCGTTCAGCTACGAGGACGTGGAGGTCGAGGAGCTCGACGTCGAGGGGACTCTGGTCCCCGTCGCGACGCCAAGGATGCTCTATCGGATGAAACGAAGCACAGTTCGATACAAGGACCGACTCGACGCAGAGCGATTGCGAGCTGAGTTCGACCTAAAGGAAGATGTGTAGATGCCCGTAACGAAGTTCCGTTCAATCGAGGAGATGCCGGAGGCGGGTAAGTTGGATCCAGCCAGTCCCCAGCTTCTGCGGGTCATCGCGAGAATCTGGGAGACGGCTTCCGTGCTTTTTCCTCGGCAGTTCCCCCGAGGCGTGCGCCGGTACCGATCGTACTCGGAGATGAGTGCCGACCAGGAGCGACTGGAGCACGAAGCCATACAGGAGGTACGAGCTCGACGCACGGGCCAGCGCGGCTAGAGCCGCGCGCGCCTGCGCGGCTAGCGATTGCTAGCGATTGCTAATCCTGAATCCCGATCCCAGGCACGGGCACGGGCACGGGCACGGGCACGACGGTCCGCGCCACGCGCGAACCACCTGAGGAACCACCTCGATGAGTGACACCCTAGCTCTAGCTCGCTAGCCAGCCACTAGCATCGAAATTCGGCGCGGCTCTGCGAGCACTTCGTGCCCGTGCCCGTCCGTGCCCGTGCCCGTGCCCGTGCCCGATCCTAATCCTGCCGAGCGATTGCTTGCGATTGCTTGCGATTGCTCGGCGGGATTCGAACACATGGATTCAAGGACGCTCATCGAGGGTCACGGCAAAGGGTTGTGCGCCGAGGCCGCCGATCACCGTCAGCTCTCCTGCCGAGCTCGAACCCGAGGAGGCTACCCCCCGGGGCACATTCAGCACGTGTGCCGTGGCAACTCAGAATCACCAGTTCCAGGGCGGCATCGCCCGTTACATCTCCCGTCGCGAGCTCGATCACCACGATTCTCTGCCCAGGAGTGCGACTCATTCGACTCTGCGAGTCTCGCCGGTTCCACGAAGTCGATGGCGAAACTCACGGCCGAGTCCTCGGCTGAAATGGCTGCGGCCATGAGTCGTGCCCGCACGGACCACAACCCAACGACCGGCGGCGGTGTGACTCGTGCCTCGGAGGGGCACCGCGCGAAACGCAGCGGACACCCGTGGACAGGGCCTTGAGGGCTCGAACTATGGTGACTCGCCTTCGCCGCGGAGCCAGATTGAGAAGGACGGCGACGTGGCGTCAACGGTTGAGATCTCGACCCCGAGCTCGTCGGTTCCCAGGTCCGTCGGCGTGTAAAGAATGAAAACGCTAGCCGCGTCGCCTCTTCCGAGCGGTATCGGGACGGCGCTATCTGAAACAAACTCCCCGCCAGTCAAACTGGGGCTTTCGAACGTGCACGCTGAGGTGCCGGTGTTGGTAATCAGGAACCACCGCTCGGCACTCGACCCAACCTCCACCGTCCCGAAGTCGAGGTCGGAGGCCGACACTCTGAGATGGCACTTTGCTGCGCGGGTCGTGCATATTTGCGCCTGACACTCGGAACAGGGTCCGCAGTCCGCGTCGCTGGCACAGGGGGGGCACTCGGGACTGTGATTGGGGACGCAGGCGCCCGTCGCATCGCAGGCCTTGACCACGGTGTCCTCGACGCAGCCGGGGTCGGCGGGGTCACAACTGCGACAGAAGTCTCCACAACTCTTGCGCGCGCAAGGAACGTATGGGATTGAGCGGAGGCAGCGCCCGTCCATGCAGCTCTTCCCAGCTGGACAAGGCGCGGCGGCTCGGCAACCGATCGCTCCATCGCAGACCCCATCCCAGCATAACTCGTTGTCCGGACAATCGGCGTCGCAGCCGCATGGGCTGGGCGGGCAAAGGCCAGCCGCGGCGGCTTCGCACCGGCCACTCGGGCCGCACACGTTCGCGCCCTCTGCCGACAGGCATCCCGCGTCATCGGCGTCGCAGATGGAACATCGTGCTCCGCAAGCCTTGTCCGCGCACAAACCAGCCGTTTCGAAAACTCCATAGGACGAGAGGTGCTGGAGAGTACCTCTTACGGCACGTTCGGCATCCAGCTGGGTCGAGTCATGGACTGCAGACGGAGCCGCAGTGTCAATGTTTGCGAGGACGAGACTCGAGCTTCCTCCAGCGTCCACCGAAATGGTCAAGCTTACAGGCGCAGCGAACGTGATCCCTGTGGGCCCAAGCTCGTATATCGGCGAAACAAGCCTGGGTCGTGGTTCTCGTTTCACGCGCATCGTGATTTCGGTCTCCCGTACGAGCGCACCCGGGGCGAACCGAAGCGCCGCTGTCCCGTCCGCGCTCACGATCCGACCTCCCTTCGGGCCAATGGCGCCACCCGTGAGTTCCTCTAGCATCACACTCTCCAAACAGCCCGCAGTCAGAAAACAGACTCCGATGATGCGGGCGGCGTTGACTGGCCGCCGGCTCGTCGACCTAGCAGGTCGCTGAAAAAGTCGATTTCTCGGACCGCGACTTTGCACGTGATCGGCACAGGGCAGAAAATCCCAATGTTTACGTGGGGGGGAGGGCACGGGCACGGTATGAGTCTCAGAGCCTCTTTCGGGCATATTCACCTCCGTCCGCGAAGAGTCGCGGCCTTGGTTTGTTTCCGGCATTCACCATTTCGTTTCGATCCCTCGGTTCATTTTGGGGGCTCGGTTTGGTCGAGAATACGACGCACTCTGTCGCGGAGATGATCCCCGCTCAATCCTCGAACAAGTGCCCTTGCCGCCGAAGGTTCGATGACGAGCAGTCGTTCTGCCACGGAGACCCGCAAGCCTTCGAGCTCTTGGGTATTCGGGGGTGCCCGAGTTAGGATCCGCGCGGCGCGGACTGGGTCGTTGCGAGAGAGCACGATCCTGGCCCAAAGCGCGGTTCGCTCCGGATGAAGCGAACCCGAAGGAAAACTGTCGGCAGCGGACTGACAAGCGCGCTCGGCTTCCTCCAGTCGTGACAAAGAGAACAACAACTCGGCGCGCCGATACTCGACCTCCTCCGCATAGGGGCGGCCGGTCGCCAAATTCGCCACCGAGTCGTAGCGCTCCAGGGCATCTCTCAAAAGTCCCGCCTGTCGAAGCCGGTCCGCCGTTTCGAGCAACTCAGCGGCGCTGAGACCGGAATCGGGTTCCGTTGGAGGTGCAGGCTTCGACGGAGGTGGCGGCCTGGTGGAGATTTTCGCCTGCGTGGCACCTGACCATTTTTGCGAGGACGTGCGCGCAGTCTGGGCTTCTGTCGAGCGAGGTGGACTCCGACCATCAACGGCGAGATCCGTGAGCCGCCGTGAATCGACGACCAAGTGCTCTCCTGGGCCAAGGATGATGACGTCGGTAGGACTTCGCGTGACGCTGACGACGCCGGCGACGACGTGAACTGACGTCCGAATGGAGGGACAGCTCCCTTCCGTGCAATCGATGGTTCCAACTTCGACGGTGAAACGAGTTCCCACGACTTCAATTTTGGCGTTCGGCGTAGCCAGCTCGAAGGTCTCCCCGCCGACGAGTTTGTCCACGAGGACATCGACTCGCCCCGAACCGAGCGAGACCAAGGCGCGGCTCGGATCTGAGCTCGAAACCTGAATTTCGGCGGTCGGCTGTGCAGTGATCGTCGCCTTCCCGATTCGCAGCACTCGCTCGATCGGCAGGGGAGAGTGAACACCGACCTTGGGCGGCGAGGAAACCGGGGTTGTCGTCAACGGTCCGGCGAGAGCGAGGAGAGCTGCCACGCCCACCAGCGCGACCGCGAACGCTGGCACACTGGGCGACTGGCGTCGTGGGGCGACAGTCTGAGTCGTCGTCAGATCCCTGCGAATGGCCGACCAGACCCGTGCGCGAGCCTCCGGCTGCAACATCGGAGCGTTCGCCAAGAGTAGAAGCCTGGCCTCCTCCAGCCGAGATCTGCACTCTGGACAATGGGCGAGATGGTCGGCGGGCTGGCCTACCGGGCGCGCCTCGCTTGAGTAGCGACAAGTCATCTGACCCTCTCCTGGGACTCGAGGAGGTGACGAGCCAGCTCCTTTCGAGCGTGAAAAAGTCGAGTTCGAACCGTGGTTTCCTTGGTATTCAAAACTTCCGCGATTTCGCGAGTTCCAAGTCCTTCGAGCTCGTGCAGGACATAAACCATCCTCTTCTTCGGATTCAGCATTTCGAGGCAACGCGAGACGATTCTGAGACGCTCCCGGGCCTCGATGACGTCCTCGGCACTTCGGACCGTGTCGCGAATGGGCTCGCGCTCGAGCGCGTGGAACAAGCGCAGCCGCCGGCCCTTGCCCCTCAAAAAAACCATCGCGAGGTTGGAGGCAATCCCGAGAAGCCAGGTACGAGGGCTGCTCCCGCCCCGGAACCGAGGCAACGCTCGATGGGCGGCGATGAATACCTGCTGAGTCAAGTCTTCGAGGTCGGCAGAGCCAGCTTCCCGACCGAGGAGCCTTCCGAGCATCCGGTACACATCGGCGGCGTGTTCGCGGAACAAACGCTCGATCGTCAGGGCCGGAGCGAGCCCGATCGGCTTGTCCTCCTCGATCGGATTCGACGAGATCGCGTGATCATCGTTGTGGGGGCCGTTGAGAGAAACCGCGGTCATTTGGTTACCTCGGAACCTCTCCGCCCGTCGGGTGCGGTGACGCTCCGAATTCGGCTGCGCAGCCCAACGGCCGCTGGGGATCAGGGAAGCCAATCACCGCGTGCATCTGTTTCCGGACCCGCCAGAATTGTTCAAGTGCTGGCTCCCTCGCAACGACCCGCGTGGCCAAGTGAGACGTCAAGGCAAGCGGGACCCGACCGAAACTTCGACCCAGGGCACGATGAGCCCAGGATCCAGCGAGGCTGCCCCATACCGCGCGGGGAGCTCGATGGCGGTGGACGGCCATCGCAGTTGAGCGCCACCGCGAACCTGCGCACGAAGGTGGCTACCGAACCCAAGCCCGAGTCCAATCCGAGCGACTGGGATCTGTCGCTCCACCGTTTGAGCCGGCGCCAGACCGGAAAACGCGATGGGTTGAACCGTCGCCCGCATGAACTCGAATCCGGCGGCTGCCAACACGGACAAAACAGTGAGCCCAAAGTCGATCCCGTATCTCGTCTCGACGAGGACCGAGAGCTCCAACACGTCCGAAGTCAAACCCTCGACGAGTCTCTCGCAACAGAAAAATCCGCGTCCCTCGAGGCGCGCGGCCAGCTCCAGGCGGGTGCGAGGGAGTGCGTACGCTGCCGCAACCAGCAAGCCCAACTGGGGTGTTTTTGGAGACTTCCAACTCACGATCTGGGCACCCGCCTCGACCACCCAGCGCGGCTCGGACGGGTCCGCGGGCGCGGATTTGGATGTGAGCGCAGGCGTGCTCGGGGTGAAATCTGCATAGGTGCGGGCCAGAAGTAAGACAACCTGCCGAAGGGCAGCGTCGTCATTTCCGGCGATTGCGACATCGCGGAGCAAGAGGGTCTCCCCTCGGGAACCGCGAACCTCGACAAGCAACGCCTGGGGTGCCGGCGTGACAGAGGCTCGAAGGTCGGCGCCAGTGGCAGTGCTCGCTAACGCTCCTAGCGGCAACTCACTTCTGAGCCTAACCTCGATTTGAGCGTCGAGCGGCCCAGCGGTCACGAAAATGCGTGTCGGCATGGCGCTCGCCATCAACAGGATGAGGACATAGGGCACCGTGCCATCTAGTAAGCCGAAGTCCGAGGGAAGCGTCAACCAAACGCTTTTCTTGATTCGGTAGTAGACCGTCGACACGGCCTGGCAGACTCAAGGAGGGAATGGAAATATCGACGATTCCAGGAGAGTGCTGAAGTGATCAGCCATAGCAGGTCGCTGAAAAAGTCGACTTCTCGGAACGCTGCGCTGTGCTCGATCGTCATGGATCAGCAAATTCAAGCGCTTGCCGAGTGAATCGGGCACGGGCACGGCATGAGTTTCGGAGCCTCTTTCAGCGACCTGCTAGGGCGGGATCCGAACACATGGATTCAAGGACGAAGGACGACGATCGCCTGCTGCGCCGCGCTGCGTTTCACGACCGAAATCACCTCGGTGAGCCCATCGCCGTCGAGATCCGCACACGTGACCGGACCAGACTCGATCGGATAGCTGGTCTGCGGAAGAACGAACCCACCCGCGAGACTCCCGAGAAAGACCCAGATACCGCTTCCGCTCGAAAGCACGACGTCTGGGTAAGGGTCGTGATTGAGGCGACCGACGCACATCCCTTCGGGTCGGAAGTCCAACGCGTACTGCAAACACAGCGAGGCTGCACCCAGCACGCGCTCGCCGCCTGGAACCGGGTCGAGGGGCGGGAGCAGCGAGTCGAAGGTGGAGGCCGCGATCAGCCCGAGGCAACCTGGCGTGGCGCCACTGGCGCCCGTCGGGAGGATGGGGCAAGCGTCGGATGGGCGATTGTCGAGGCAAGCCGGCTCGGGCCCATCGGCTCGGGAGAACCAAGCCAGATCGACGGTATCCTCATCCTGCTCGAGTATCTCCACCCCGTGAATCGGCGCATTCAGCGTACTCACCTTCCACCGGAGCGCGTAGCGGTCGGTTGAATCTTGGGCAATCAAAAAGTCCAGCCCCGCGCTGGTCGCGGCGACGATGACGTCTCCTGTGGGAGCGGCCAGCCCGAAAGGACGTGCGGTTGCGCCGTGTGCCCCGATCAAGCTCCGGTTGGGGATCGGGCACCCACAGGAATCCGTGGTCTCGCAGTGATTCGCTGGATTGTCCGCGCACCTGCACGAACCGCGCGTATTTTGGCCGGCCTTCTCACAGGAAAGCTCCGGCTGTCGGCAGGACTCAGCCGACGGAGTCAAGCCTGACCCGTTCGAGTCGTGCGTGTTGATCAAGACCTCGAGCTCTTTGTCATCCGCCACGCAGAGGCCCTCGTCGTTCGCGGTGCAGTCCCGCCCGGCCGGGCACTCACACCGCTCCCTGGGTGGGCAGCCACACGCTTCCGAATGGAGCTCGCACTCAGGGGACAGGTAGTCGAGGCACGAGCTCACCAGCGAGCAGGTTCGCCCGACCCTGCTTCGACCCTGTCCCGCCGTGACGAGATCGGCGAAGCGCTGGGTCGGATCACGCTTCCACCCACGAAGGCCGACTGCGTTGGACGCGGTCAGAACTTCCTTCCGGCGAAGTGAAAGTGCCAACTCGTTCCCCGCGATCACTCTGATCTCGCTCCCGTCGCCGCAGGAACCGTCCGCGCATTCTGCGCGCCGCGCGCTCACCACCGCGATGTCGTCTTTCGCTCCCGGCACGATCGGACCAACGAAGAGCCCCGACGGAGCAATTCCAGGATGAGCGACACGCTCATCGAGGGTCACGGCAAAGGGTTGTGCGCCGAGGCCGCCGATCACCGTCAGCTCTCCTGCCGAGCTCGAACCCGCGGAGGCAACGCCCAGGGCACATTCAGCAGGTGTGCCGTGGCAACTCAGAATCACCAGCTCCAGGGCGGCATCTCCCGTTACATCTCCTGTCGCGAGCTCGATCACCGGTTCTCTTCCCGGGAGTGCGACCTCATTCGACTCGACGAGTCTCGCTGGCTCCACGCCGTCGATGAGAAAACTCAGGGCCGAGTCCTCGGCTGAAATGGCCGCGGCCATGAGTCGTACCCGCACGGACCACAACCCAGCGACCGGCGGCAGCGTGACTCGTGCCTCGGCCAGACCGCCGCTGTCGGTGCGGAGGGTGAGCGGAGATCCGGCCGGGAGGTTATCAAGGGCGAGCTCGAGGGCTGGCTCGAAGCGAATATCGAGCCCTGGCAGTGGGTAGCGCTCCGCACGCCGACCGGGGAGGGATCCGTCGACCCGCACTCGGATGGGGCTCGCGAGCTCGCGCCCAGCGAGGCCTGCGAAGTGCCCGGCGCCGACGATACTCAGCCTGAAGTTGCTCGGAAGGATGGGTTTCAAGATGATCCGGTCCCCACGACTCGGGGCATCGGCGCACCCCTCCAGAATTGGCCTCCCGAGATCTCCTATTCCGTCGTAGGCCACCACGTGGATGATGGGTTCGTCTTCGAGCGATAGGACCTCGTCGACCTGAAGGTCGGTCGAAAAGGGGCCAATCGCCGTGAATACCAACTCGCCGACCGTCGGCTCTCCCAAGCCAAGTTGCCCGAGGAGCTCAACACACGCGGGAGCTCCGACTTCGACCCTGGGTATGAGCATGACGTCGATCCGAAGGGTCGCGTCGCGAGCCTCGGGACCAGGAAACACGATCTCCAAGCGTTGCGAAGTCCCTCTACATGAAGCGACGACACAGATCGCGAGCGAGCAGGTTGCAGCGAGTCGGGCCAAGGTGCACCTCCGCGCGGCCGGCTTCGTCGGACGCGAAATTCTCGAGGGAGAGACCCCGATGGAGGAATCTGGCTCAAAAATCTGGTCCGCGCCTTCATCGGCGCGAGTGTTCCACGCGCTCGGTCAGCGTGACGCGCGAACTGGCAGGACTCGTCTTTCCGAGTTCCGACTTCCGACTCCGACCGGACCGACTGCATGAGTCGGCCACGGCCGACGGCACCCCTGGGCCCTCCGCCACGCTAGACCCGAAACGTCCGGCGCGAACATTCGCCAGAGTCCGGACCGGACGGATCCCGAGTCGCTCGTGCGACGGCAAACTCTGCGTTTCGGTTGGGAGCTCTCCGGCCGGTGTCGCCGGTCGGCAAGATGTTCAGGCGTGACCTCATGATCGATTCAAGACGGACTCATCACTTCCCTCGTCTCGAGTTGGGCGACCGTGAGTATCGTCGTCTCCGTGTAGCTCAACGCGTCCCGAACCCGGCGGCCTTGCGCACGCATTGGCTTCGAGCTCATCGACCTCGATGGCAGTCGGCGCCGGCATCGTTTCGATCTCGGCGACGACACCGACCGGCTGGACGTAGCCGAGCCAGGCTTTGTGGTCCAGGATCTCGGGTGGGGTGACTCGGAAGTAACTCACCCGTTGGACTCCAATCTCGATGTTCGGGCTGCCAATCGCCGCGCGAGCGTCGAGTCGAAGCCATCGTAGTCTGGGGGCTTTCCGATCAGCGTCTTCTTATCCTCCCACGCCACAAGATGGGCCTTGGCCTGCTCGAGGGGCAAAAGATCCGATGCAACCAGCTCTGCGACCAAACCCATCAAATCGAGGGCGGGAACCTTCGATTTCTTGGCCTCGGCCAATGCGGCGACATCACATGAGATGAATGAAGGGCGCTCGGCGGCGCCTTGGAGAGACAACCAGGCGATGGCCTCAGCTTCACCGATGTGAACGACTTTGCGCAGCGCTTCGAGCTTCTTCCTGCCTTTGGGATCGAGCTTCACGGCTTCCACCCGGATGCGCCCGCTCCGAACAAGGGGTTCGATCTCTGACGAGTAGAGTTGCGAGAGCTCCTTTCTCGCCACGAACTGGGTCAGCAAGAGTGGAACCTTCGTACGCTCGAGGAGGTGAGTGAGGAGAAAATTCCAAGCGTCGGAGTCGATGAAATAGCCATTCAAGCCGCACCGACACTTTCGACGACCGGTGGATCCAGCGCGAAGTAGTCCAAGACGGGCCCGATGTCGTCGGTGGCGGACAGACCGATGAGCTCCGCAAATCGATCGCGGACGATCAGTTCTCGCGAATACGCCTGTGCGGCCAGGCGGGCTAAGCTGGTACGCCGTTCCTCGGCTGTCTTTGGAAACGGAAAGTCTGATATCCCGAGAGGCACTTCCGCCTGCGACCAACGGTCCTCGATGGCGCGCAACGTCAGAGCAACCGGCGGCGTCGGTTCCAGGCGCACGGAGGTCTTGTTCTTGAGGTAGAGACGAACGGCCGAATAGGGCAGGCCATACGACTCACTCAACTCCGCTGCGTTCGCCGCGGGCTCGGCCCCTTGTGCAGCGATGCGCTGAGGCTGAGGCTCGGGGCAAAGTAGCCGCACGGCAAAGGCATTGGCGCGCCGCTCGATGTGAAGCTTGGACTCAGTGAAGAATCCCGAGACCGAAGCGAGCGGTGTTCCTTTGGCGTCGAACAGGAGATGGCAGAGCTCATGGGCTAGGCTGAATCTTCGCACCAACGAGTTGCGATTCTTGCCGTCCAGATTCAGCACGACCGCCGGACCGCGAGTCTCGTCCAGAAACGAGAGACCTGCGGGTCCATCAGGCCCGAGAGAGGCGTAGAGCAACTCGACGCCCTCTAGCCCGCCCACGAGATCGCGCATCGAACGAATCGGGTCAGCGCCCAGGCCGAGAAGTTGCCGAACGGCTTTGGCCAGGAGCGCCCCCTGTTTGTGCGGAGCAGACTCCGTTGCAAGTCGTGGTTGGAGCTTGTGGATTTCCGTGGAGAAGCTGCGCAGTTTGGAGGAGGGCATCTTGAGCAACGAGCGGAGCTCTCGGAGCTCGCGCGCTGCGTTCGCGGCACGTACGACGCGCATGCGCAGCACGTCGGAAATTTCGCGGAATTCATCAAGGCTGGTCAGAACCTCGATTCCGCGATCCTGAACGATTGGGGTGGTGGAAATTGCGAGCAAGTCCAAGCCGTAGACTGTGGCGAGCTCGGACGCCTCCAACACAGTCATGAAATCGCCGTTTTCGAGCTCCTGGAGGCGCGGAAGATCGATGTGCGTCGCCTCCGCCACCGATTGCTGGCGGTAGCCAAACGATTCGCGAAGGGCAGCCAGGTTCGCAAATTTGGTCATGCGTCTCGCTCCTTCCTAGCTGATCATCCCGTCTCCGGCCAGAGGTAAACGAGCCCGACCGGCTGGACGCGTCGCGCGTGCTAGTCGCGAACTCGGACGGGCTCGAGCTTCAAGTCACTCTCCAACTCACCGAGTCGCGTCCTCCAGTGTCGAATATCCGCCTCGAGCTGCTTCTTTTCGTCCTCGTTGAAGAGGTCGAGCTGGAGCTTTGAATCCTTCTTCTCGGCCTGTTCGAGCTGCGCGGAGATCCTCTTCCTCTGCTGGTCGAGGACCCGAGGAGCTCGACACACGCGGGAGCTCCGACTTCGACCCTGGGTATGAGCATGACGTCGATCCGAAGGGTCGCGTCGCGAGCCTCGGGACCAGGAAACACGATCTCCAAGCGTTGCGAAGTCCCTCTACATGAAGCGACGACACAGATCGCGAGCGAGCAGGTTGCAGCGAGTCGGGCCAAGCTCAGGAACCCACGCCGCCTCAGCTCGCTAGCCAGCCACTTAGCGGCGAAATTCGGCGGGGCTCTGCGAGGACTTCGTGCCCGTGCCCGTGCCCGTGCCCGTGCCCGATCCTAATCCTGCCCGGCCCTTATCTCCGGATCTCCGACCTTCCTGCGGAGCGTGTAGCTCTTCATCCGAAGAGTACTCTTCCGGCCGAGTACGCTCCGATCCCTAGAATCGCCGAGGCGGGAAGCGTGACGATCCAGGCGAGACCGATCTCGCGCAGGGTCTTTTGGTTGAGCGACCCGCGCTCGGCTCCGGCGCCCACGATACCTCCCGACGAAACATGAGTCGTGGACATGGGAAGGCCGAGCGTCGCGCCGGCGGTGACGAGACCTGCGGTCACGAGGTTCGCGATGAAGCCCTCGTGGTGATCCATCGGCGTCACCTTCTCGGCGAGCACGTGGGTCACGCGCTTGCCGGCGACGAGGCTGCCGGCGACCATGCCTGTCGTGACCAGGCAGAAAAGGAGTGGGTTCGAAAGGACCTCGAGGGACCCTTCGAGAGTCCCGGCCGCTAGCACGAGCGCGACGATCTTCGGCGCGTCATTCATCCCGCGCGCAAAGCTCGTGGCTCCGCTCGTCAGCCAATGCAGGTGGTCGAGCGTCAGCCGCAGCGCATGCGGGCGCTCGACCGCGCAGGCTTCTCGAGAGTCTGCCACGATCTGTAACTTTGCCCCGGGCGAATGGGTTGTATGGGTCGCGATGCCGGGAACGGACGCGACCATCGCAGGCTGCACCTCCACACAAACGCAGTCTGCGACCGCGGGTGCGGTCCCACGCCTCGTCGCTCGCAGGAGCACCACGACGGCAACGAGCGAGACGAGCGGGCTGGCGAGCAAAGGCACGACGATCTTGCCCGCCAGGGCGCTCCACTCGACGCCGAGAACGCCGTAGGCCGTGGCGCCGACTCCGGCGATCGATCCGACGATGGCGTGAGTGGTCGAGACGGGAAGACCGGTCCGCGTGGCGATCAGGATCCACGCGGCGGCGCCGCACAGGGTGGCGGTGGCGGCCAGCAGCGTGGGCGTCGTGCCGGCGGCGAACAAGCCGTTGCCGAAGGTCGACACCATGGCTTTGGCGAGCACGGCGCCGAGCAACCCGCCGACCGCCGTCCACAGAGAGCCCCAGATGATCGCGCGGCGATAGTTCGTGACCCCGCTGCCGACGAGCGTCGCGATGCCCTTCGAGACATCGTTGGCGCCGTTGACATACGCGAGCCCAAAGCCGAGCCCAACCAGCGCCAGCATCATGAGGCTCAAGCGGTCCCCTTCATCGGAGCGTCCCTCCATACCGCGGCCGACGGGCCGCAACCAAAGGATCACAACTCACCGCCAGGGCGTCAGCGACACGGCCGTGAGCGCCGGGGCGAAGACCGAAAGACGTCACTTGCCCGGCTCGATGAGTCGGTCGCTGGCTTCGGGGTAGAGTCCGGGCGGGAAGTGACCTTCCACCGCCATCGAGTAGAATTCGACGTAGTGGATGAGCCCCCAAATCTGTTCGCGGCTGAGTCGTCCGCCCCACGAAGGCATCTTGGATTTCTCGGCGATGACTTTCTTGCCGCCTTCGAACACGACCTGGAATTGGCGTTCGCGGAGTTTCTTGGCTCCGAAAAAGTACCCCTCTCCGCCTCCCCACCCGTCTTGGGGGGGCGGGATGAAGCGGGACTCGGAGATCCGTCGCCGGCCGCCATGGCACTCGTTGCAGAGCGCAGACCAGAGGCTGGCGACCTCAACGGACAGTTGGGGGTCCCAGAAGGTGGTTTCGGGCGCGTGCTTGGCGTCGAAGGTCTCGTCTCGCTTTTTGGCTTCGTCGGAGGAGAGGCCCAGCCACTGGCCGCGCACTCTGTACCAGACCTCGCCGGTGTGGATGGTCAGATCGGAGAGACTCTCGGTCGGCTGCGGCAGCGCCTCGACGATAGGTTGTGGCTTGGGCGTCGCGCACGCGCTGGTGAGGAGGACGGTCAGCAGCGAGCCTGCGCTGATGAACCGCGGCGAGCGCAGCGAGCCTGCGCTGATGAA
>CAYXDO010000103.1:16666-37754 GCA_964463485.1 uncultured Myxococcales bacterium
GCAGCGAGCCTGCGCTGATGAACCGCGGCGAGCGCAGCGAGCCTGCGCTGATGAAGCGGACCCTTTGGCTCATTTGTAGGATCCGTAGGGGAGCCCAAATTTATTGGTGTGAGCGGAGTCCTTGGCCTCCAGAGTGAAGTCGACGAAGGCGCCTTGTTTCACGTCTACGGTGCGCTCGAGTAGCTTGGCCCCAGGAGACCAGGCCGCGAGCTTGTGGCGGCCCTCGGGTACGTTGTGAAGCGTGAACGAGCCGTCTTCGGCGACTCGAGCGAAGAGGGGTCCGGGCACGACGAGGATGCTGGCCTGCATTTGTGAGTGCATGTTGCAGTAAATGTCGACCACGCCGGGAGAGCTCAGGACGACGGACTTGGTTTCGTCGCCTTTTCGGTAAATACCGAGGTCGAAGGTATTTCCGGGACTCGAAGAAAAGACGTTGTGATAAATCGGATCGAGGTTGGGAAACTCGACGGTGGTTCCTCGTTGCACGACGAGGAAGCTGGGCTGGAACTGTTTGTTGACTTGTTTGATGGTGACCGGGGCGGTGTTCTTCACCGGCCTGCCTTTGACATCGGATACGTATACATAACCCACGATTTGGCCGGCCGGCAGGGCGACTTTTCCTTCCAAGCGAACGGTCGAAGTCTCGCGAGCCCGAGTCGGTTGCGGGGGAAGGCTCGGCGCAGGTCGAGCTTCGGGAGCTGGAGGCGGCGCAAGAGGAGGGGGCACGACAGGAGCGATGACTTGGGGAGGGGAGCTCGGCGGCGCCATCGCGGCGAGCTGGGCGACGAGCTCGAGCTTGCGCTTTTCGAGGGCGACGAGCTCCGCGATCGCCGACTTCAGCGCTCGGACTTCGGCCGTGAGATCGTCGACGCGTTGCTCGATCGAAGGCGGCGCCGCGGCCTGGCCCGGAGCCGCCTCGCCTTCGGCGAAGGCGCTCGAGCACGCCAACCAGGCGGCAGCGCTGGCCAGAGCGCGGAGGGTGAGCTGAGTAGGTGAGTTCATGGTCTTGGTTCCTCAGGGAAGCGCGGGGGCCTTGACGAGAGCGTCCGGCAACGGCGCGCCGGTGAGTGTCTCGAGGAAGGCGGCGAGGTCGTCGAGCTCCTCGTCGGAGAGTCCGAGCGGCGCGATCCGCACGGAGAGTTGCTCGGGAGCGGCGGCGTCTTTGGTTCCTCCGGCGTTGTAGTGCCAGAGGACCTCGAGCAGAGACGTGTACACGCCGTTGTGCATGTAGGGAGCGGTCAGGGCAGCGTCACGCAGCGAAGGCGTACGCCAGGCGCCCTTCATATCGTCGCCGATGGGACGGGTGTACCACTCCTTCTGCTTGTCGCTGGCGCCGACGGGGTTGTCGCTCCACTTGGTGCCATCGATTCGGAACTCCTTGTTGGCCTGGAGCTTCCCGAGACCGTTGTACGCACCCCACGGCAAACAGTCCTTGGCCGGCGTACTCACACAGTCACAGGAGGCTCCTGCCGTGCACTCCGCTTCGGTCGGCACGCCAGCGCCGACCTGGGGCACTCCGATATGATGAAACGCTTCGTCCGAAAAGAGCGGGCCGCTGTGGCACTCCACGCAGGACGCCTTGCCGACGAAGAGCTTGGCGCCCCGCTTGGCCGAGTCCGAGAGCAGCGTCGAAGACTCACCCTCGTTCACGTAGCGATCGAAAGCGGCGTCGCGGCTGATCAGCTTGTATTCGTAGGCGGCGATCGCCTTGGCGAAGTTGACGTAGACCCGCGTGATGGCCTCGCGGTCCTCGGCGGGCATGCAGTCGAAGAGGTCACCCACCGGGTTGGCTTCGTCGCAGGTCTTGTCGGCGCCCGGCTTGCCCGAGAGAGGCCACCTGGGAAGACAGTACGCCTTGTTCATGAGTGTGGTCTCGCGGCAGAGCTCCGAGGGGCATTCGGACTCAGGCGAGAGCTTGCACTGGCCGGCCCGCGGGTTGGCCTGACCATCGACGGTGGCGGGCTCGAGGACGTCGCTCGCCACCTTGTTCCGGTCGATCCCTCTTCCATGGAAATCGAACGGGAACGGGTGCTCGTCGAACACCGCTCGGTACTCGTCGAGGTAGAGGTCGTGGATGAGCCAGGCGTCTTTGAGGCGGGTCGAGTTCATGGATACGCCGCTCTCGTTGACGGCGGTGATTTGCCAGACGAGGGAGTCGTACCGACCATTCCAGTACTTGAGATCGTAATACGCCGAGTTGACGGTGGGCATTGAGTTCACGTCGTACCACCCAGCCCCAACCGAGACATGGCCCGGCACCGAGGTGTGGTCGCTGCCGCCGGTCTTGGGGTCGTGGCAGCTGGCGCAGGACACGTTCGTGGGGTCGCCACGTTTGGCCCTGGCATACAGCGCGTCGCGGCCGAGGGTGTCCCGCTGAGTTGCGACTCCGGAGAATCGGGCGTCGAAATACAGCTGCTGCCCCAGAGCCACCGCCGCTGCGTCCCCGACGTATTTGTTCACGGGGTCGGGATCGGGGTCGGGCAGGTTTGCGAGGGACTCGAGGCGGGCCCACTCGTCGGCCGTGAAGAAGTCATCGAAACCAGAGCAGCCGGTGGCAAACGCGGCGCCGAGGATGAGGAGGAACTTTCGGGTCCATCGTGAAAACATGGTCGAGACCGCCCTTCGTCTGGAGTCAGTATACGAGCAGGAGGGAGCTGGTGAGAATGTCATTCTCGAACTCCTCGATGCCACCAAACTCGCCGTTGTGAAGAAATTCGGCCTTCACCACGACGTGCTCGCTGACATCTGCAAAAAGTCCGCCCGTGAACCTCCAGGTCTTGGTGAGGTAGGCGCGCTCCGTGCCGAGGGTGACGAGGGCGTCTCGCAGATCACCGCGCAACACGACCCCGAGGTACGGGAGGAATGACCAGTCGAGCTCCACATAACCCGAGCTGTTGAGCTTCAACCCGTAGGCTCCGTCCCGCGCGCGGCCGGGCGACTCACCCATCATCCACTGGGCCTTCAAGTCGAGCTCGAGGGTTCGGTACTCGAGGTCGACGCCGGCCAGCCAGAACACTTCGTCACTGTCGAGCGCTCTGTCTTGCGCGCCAACGACCCCGGAGACTCCGAGCTCGAACGCGTGCCCTTCGAGCTCGCTGGCGAGCCGTTCCATCGGGAGCTTCAAGGCGACGCGAGCGTTCGCGGTCTTGCCTGAGTTGCTGTCGACCTCGTCGTAAAAATGGAACGCCTCGATCACGGGTGAGCCGTTGGTGACGGACGCGGCTAACAGCAACAGCTCGTCGAAGAGCTTCGCTCTGACCTTGAGCCCGAGCTGCGAGCCCGACGTGTAGCGGTAGACGAGGGATGGCGTCACGCCGTGGCGATCGGAGGCTTTGCGCTCTTTGTATTCGATACCGAAGACCGGCATCGTCTTGCCGGCAAAGAGGGAGACCGCGCCGTCCGCGGTCGCGAGCCACTCGACCTCCGCCAGGTCGACGTCGAAGAAGTCCCCCAGGGCGAACTCATCGCCGGACCGGGGCAAAAAATCGAGGCTGGTGCGCAGCGTCGTTCGGGAGCTCAGGCCGACCGTCGTACGCACGTTCACTTCGTTGACGATGAACCCAGGCGCACCGTTCGAATCGACCGAATCGAAGCGACTTGCGACGCCAGGCGCGTCACCCAGATCGGCAGGTTCGCCGCGAGCGTTTACGGCGGTCCCCAAGATGTCGCCAAGAAATACCCATCCATATTTCCCGCGATACTCCGGAAACTGATGATTTCCGAAATCCTGAGTCCAACCCACTCCACGATTCCCGATCGGCCAGAACGCTCCGAAATCCACGTACCCTTGGAAGCTGATCGGCGTACCCTGGATCTTCAGCTCGCGGGCTTGCTTGACCTCTTGCTCGAGCTCCGCGGACTTGGCCTCGAGCTCTTCGATCCGCTCCTCGAGCGACCTCGAAAGTGCTGGCGAGTCCTCCTCGTCAGGCACGTCCGGCGTGAGCTTCGGCGGGAGAGTTCGATCGTCCGGGAGCGACGGCGCTTCGCCGGGTTGGGGCAAGGTCTCGTCGTCAGGGAGCTCTGGGAGCTCGTCGTCGGCCGCGGCCGCGACGGGCATCAACAAGGAGACGACGATCCCGAAGGTGCGCAGGTGGGTGTGCATGGGTCGACTCGCCTGGTACCTCGAAGCACACTCTGGTTCAAGAACGCGGACCGAACTGGCCGGGCACCTCGAAGTCCATAAGTTCACCAGGCGCAGGTGAGTATCGAATCAGTCCCAGGCGTCGACGTCCTGCGAAGACTCGCGGGCATCGACTTGAAAGAGGGCACGATCCTCGAGCCGAAGGGCGGAGAGTTGTTTGCCCCAGACGCAGCCGGAGTCGAGGGCCGCGAAGTCCGTCCCGACGTTGAGGCCGAGCATGGCCCAGTGGCCGAAGGCGACCGGTCGCGAGCGGTTGTGCGGGTGAAGGAACCAGGGGCTTTGGCCGGCTGCAGCGGCGCTCGGCGGGCCCGCGAACTCGAAGTCTGGGCGACCGTTTGGATCGCAAGTGCGGATCAAGGTGAACACACGCAAGGCGCCGATGATTTGGTCTTGAGTGGGGCGACGATCTTGGAGAGCCTCGAGGAGCTCTCGGCGTGTGTTTGGATCTCGGAGCACGCTGGAGACATCTTCGGCGAGCCGAAGGGCCTGATCGGACGACCACTCGGGCAGGAAGCCGGCGTGAACGATGGACCAGCCGGCGCGTTCGATCACGAACGGGCGGCTCGCGATCCACTCGAGGAGCTCGTCGCGGTCCGCGGCCTCGAGCACGTCATCGAGCGTGTCTCGGCGTTTCTTCGGGCGGAGGCCCTCGGCGCGTGCGAGGAGGTGCAGGTCATGGTTGCCGAGGACGACCGAAGTGTTCGGTCGATCGCGGGCGAATCTTAGAGTATCTAGGGATCGGGGACCACGGTTGACCAAGTCTCCCACGAAACAGAGCTCGTCGTTGGGGCCCGCCGGCAAGATGCGGGCGAGCGCGTCGAGGGAGTCTCGGCATCCCTGAACGTCGCCGATTGCGTAGGTAGCCACGGTTCAATATCAAACCTGCGCGGCCATCGCCGAGGCAGGCATCTCACCGACCGCCAAACTCACCACACCATCGACGGCACCCAACAGAACGTCGAGTGGTCTGATCGTGAAGACCTGCGCTTCTTCAACGAACACGCGACCGCTTTCGAGATAGCCGAAGCGCCACACGTCACCCGTCGACACGACCCCAAAGACTCGGCGAAGGCTCGGATACAATCGATGGGCCGCAACCATCTCGGCGATGCACTGAGCCCAACCGCCGTTGAAGTCATCTTGTTTTGCCTCGACCATCACGACGATCGGCATCTCGAGCACGCTCCGTCCTCGGGGTGAGCGTCGAGCGATCATGTAGTCGGGAATTCCGGCCAGCTCCGACGAGCCGGCGCTGAGCGATCGGTGTGCAAACAACGTGATCTGGTCTGCGTATCTTTCCGCGATTTCACGCAAAATTGGGGCGATCAGGAATTCGCGGCGAGCCTCTTCGGAGTCGATAGGCAGCGAGCTCAAGGCAAAATCGATCGATCGCCGTAGTCCCTCGCTCGCAGGGAGCGTTCGGCCGCTAACGAAACTCGATGGTGGCCTTTGCTCGAGCTCGAACGCGATCAAGACGGAGCTGATCGTCGTGAGCTGACTGAACGGCATGACGGAAGCTTCACCGCTCGAACAGAACCGCGCAAGAGACGGTTGACGAGACCATTCCGTCCATGTCCCATGCGCCGGCTTTGGGCGGAACGCCCGGCAGAGGACGAGATGCGCAGCGAGCAAGAGATCATCGAGATGTTCAAAGCCGCGGTTTACGAGGTCGAGAACAAGAGGCTCGGCGAGGTGAAGCCTTCGACTGAGCTTGGCGAGCTCGGTCTGAGCTCGGTCTCGACGATGGAAGTGATTGGGGAGCTCGAGGAGAAGCTGAAGGTTCAGTTTCCGGATGAGAACCTGGCAAGCCTGTCGACCGTGCGAGACCTGATCACGCTCGTTCAGAAGCTCGACGCGTAGCGCCGCGGCGATCGCCGCGGGCGGGGTCGCGCACGTTCAACGAATTCCGTTCACCTCGTCCACGGCGCGGGCATACTGCGCGCCGTGATTGACCTGGTTTTCGACGCGACTCTCGACCGAGTGCTCAGCACGTCCGACACGCTGTTGTTGGTGGCCCGCGAGAAAGCTCTCGCGGACTTGCCCACGGCGATTCCGGGCGTGATCCGCAAGCTCGCGACGGAGCTCGCTTCGGAAGCCAAACCGGGTGATCTAGGAGCGACGGCGTCGACGCTGGTCGACGCAGAGAAAAAATCGAAGCGCCGGCTTCGAAGGCTCGTCGTCGGCGCGCTCCCCGATCGCGTGTCGCGGCATGGGTCACCGGCGCGTGCGCCCATGGTGGAGAAGGTGGTGGGGGCCGCTGGGTTCGCTGCGAAGCGCGGTCCTCACGGGATCGTGGTGGTGCTCGAAGAGTCGGGCCATCTGTACGCTGCGCTCGCGGCGATCGTACGCGCGTTTCCCAAGTTCTCGAAGAAGAGCAACGGTGAGCTGGCCGACGCCAACGTGTCCGTCACCGCGATCCTCGAAAACGGTGAGGTCGTGGAGGTGAATGAGCACACAGTCCGAGTGCTCGAGACGACTCGACGGATCTCGGAGCTCGTGGACACACCGCCAGCCGAGCTGCATCCCGCGGCCTTCGCGGAGGCGGCCAAGGTCATGCTCGGTGATCGCGTCGAGATCCACGAGATCGTCGGCGAGGCCTTGCTGACGGAGGGTCTCGGCGGAATTCACGCGGTCGGAAGGGCCGCGGTGGTGGCTCCGAGGATGCTCGTGGCGCGATACCGACCGGCCAAGCCGAAGGGCGCGGAGGTCGCGTTGGTCGGCAAGGGAATCACTTTCGACACCGGTGGGCTCCACCTCAAGGCGCGCGGCAACATGGAGACGATGAAGTGCGACATGGGTGGCGCGGGTGCGGTGCTCGGCGCGTTTCACGTGCTCGTGTCCGAGGAGATCAGGCGGCCGCTCTCGCTCGTGTTGTGTATGGCCGAAAACGCGATCGGCCCGACCGCTTACAAACCCGACGACATCTTGGTGATGCACTCGAAGAAGACCGTCGAGGTCAACAACACCGACGCGGAGGGTCGACTGCTGCTGGCGGACGGAGTCAGCTACGCGGCGCGGGTCCTCGGCGCCAAGGTCGTAATCGATGCGGCTACACTCACCGGCGCGCAGCTGTATGCGACGGGCTCGAGCCACGCGGCCATCGTGAGCAACTCTGGCAAGCTGGAGCGCCTCCTGGTGGATGCAGGCTATGCGACGGGCGATCTCGCCCACCCGTTGTTGTTCGCGCCTGAGTTCATGAAGGGTGAGTTCAAGAGTCCGGTGGCGGACATGCGCAACTCGGTCAAGAATCGCATGGGGCCGCAGACCAGCGCGGCCGCGCAGTTCATCTTCAACCACATCGAAGATCTCGAGGTGACTTGGGGACACGTCGATCTGGCCGGGCCGGCGTTTCGCAACGATCGAGCGACCGGCTTTGGAGTCGCGCTGATCGCGGAGGCCGTTCGTCGAGCTTGATCAGCTCGGTTCGAGGAGCGCCCTGAGTCGCTCCGGCGAGACTCGATACTCACGGCCGCAATATTCGCACGTCATCTCGAGCACCGCGGCGCTCCGGATGGCGTCTTCGAGCTCGGCACGGCCGAGAGTGGAGAGGGCGGCGAACACTCGGGCCTCGTCGCAAACACACCCGAACGAAACCGGGGACTCTTCGAGCTTCGTGAACTCCATTCCGTACAAGAGCTCATCGATGAGCGCTTCAGGGGCGCCCTGCGTCCGCTCGAGCAGCACCCGCGTGTCGGCCAACTGCTCGAGGCGCTCCGTCATGATCATCAACATCGGTCGGCTCGCCTCGGGGAGCGCCTGGACGGCGTAACCGCCGGCGAGGCGAACGCGGTCGCGTTCCACGATGGCGCCGAGGCCGATGGTGATCGCGGAGCGCTGGGCCGCAGAGAGGTAGGCGGTGAGCCCTCCGGAGATCGCTCGATCGAGCGGAACGATGCCTTCGTGGAACTGACCCGAGCCGAGGCCGCGAATCATACGCATGTGGGCGCCGTCCGAGAGATCGACCTCAGCGTGTCCGGCGAGAGTGACGAGGCCGCGAGTTTGGCCGCCGGGGAGACTGTCGGCGACGAGCGTCCCCGCTCCTCGTGCACCGTTGACGATGATTTGCACGCGCTGGTGGGGCGCCATGACTTCGCGGAACACCGTGGCGCCGGTCAGCAGATCGGCGAAGCTCGAGAGGGTCGTTCCACGAGCGTTTTGGGCCAGAGCGGCCTCATTGACCAGGTTGGTGGTCCTCGCCGCTATGACCCTGAAGGCCCCGTCGTTGGTCATGACGCGAACGACGTGATCGGGACTCGAGCTCATGACCTCACGGTAGCGCAAATCTGGGCCGGTCGGCCTTAGGTGGTCGCTGAAAAAGGCTCCGAAACTCATGCCGTGCCCGTGCCCGTGCCCGCGCCCGTGCCCGATTCAACGGTAAGCGATGGAATTTGCTTATCCATGCCGATCAGGTGCGGCGCCGCCGCCGACAAGATCGACTTTCTCAGCGACCTGTTAGATGCGTCGAGCTGTCCAGTAACCCTTCCGACAGCGTTCGCAGGGCGCCGTCAACACGGCGCGACCTTCATGGGCGATGACCTCCAGCGCATCGGCGACCGCGCGAGCGGCTTCGCTGTAGTGCACTCGCTCTCCGGCGGGACTCTTCGGAGCCAAAGTGAGATCGGCGACTTCGAACGCGAATTGAAGCGGGATTTTTTTGGAAATGGCACTCTCCCCGAGGCGCGCGAGGATCTGCTCGCGTTCGAGCTTCGGCTTGAGGCGCAGGACGGAGACGAGCGTCTGTTCTTTGGGTGACCAATAGGGGACCCAGCGACCGAGATCTCCGAGCTGTCCGTCCGCGTCTCCGAGGCGAACGGTAGAGTCGAGCTCGCACGCGCTGCAGGTCACTCGCGTCTCGAACCAGCCATCGCGGATCGGGGCGGGGAGCTCGGTGTGAGCCTCGGTCGTGGCGTCGATGGGCGTCAGATCGATCGTCGCTTCGTTGGCGAGGTTCAGCCCGAGGTCGACGATGTTGTGATCGGAGACGGCGCCCCAGTCGAACTGATCCGAGACCGGCGGCGCGTCTTCGACGATGGGAGGAGCGGACGGAGGCGTCGCCGCGGCCTCTTCGTCGATGTCGAAGCTGGGCTCCTCGTACGGCCGGATCTGATCGTGCGAGTCACCGAGCTCGACGAAGCGCGAAAAACGGGCCCAGTCGTCGTCGGTGATGGGTTCGAGGCGGATCTCCATTCCGCGCGGGGTTCGGTTGTGAGTTCGCAATACGGAGCCGAAGAGCGTCATCTCGGCTTCCGTGACCGGATGGATCAGCACGACGGCGACGAGTGTCTTGGCCGGGCGAAGGACGGGCGTTTGCAGGTACACGACGCCGCTCGGGAGGACTCTCACCTGAAAGTCGACGAGCTTCTCGAAGCTCGGGAAGCGCAGCAGGAAGCTCGGGAGGTCTGCGGTGCGTGGCGCGGGCAGCTCGTGCGGATCGCCGCCGGAGAGGCGGAAAATGAAGCGCTCCCAGCGGTCTTTGGCGGCGAGGGAGAGGGCGAAGAGCTGCAACCCGACGCCGGGCATTCCGTCGCGCACCGCGCGGGTCACGAAGGTCGTGGCATGGACGACGGAGCCCGGGATGTGGATCGAAGCTTGGAGAAGTTGCCGTTCTCTGGGCGGTTCCGAGGTCTCGACGAACAGCCCGTGGCGTGACACGTCCTTGGCGACGACCCGACGAGACCAACCGGGGTACTCGAGGTCTACATCGAGACGCGTGATGTGACGGCGACTGCGGCGCTTGTCCTCCGACGTCATACCCAGCGAATCTTGGACACGGCTGGCCTTTCCCATCAACCTGGGAGTAGGCATGGCCGGCTCGATATGACGTTGCTCGCGCTCCTCCTGATTCTCTCCGAACCCGTGGGGGCCGCGGCGACCGACGCATCCGCGTCCCGAACGCTCCCGTGGTTCGACCGGGAGGGCTGCAAAGCGGCGGCGGCGGCCGTGTTGGCCGCCGATTTCGAGCTCGCGGACCGAAGGCTCTCGGAGATCGAGAAGAGCGCGGACCCAGACGACGGCGCCTGTGGGGTTTGGGTGCGCTTGGTCGCTTCCGAGCTCAGGCTAGCGATCTTGGGTCGCACACCAGAGGCGCTCGACGAGCGCCGTCGCCGGCTGACGCGGCTCTTTCAGTTTGCGCGAGCCCACGGATCCCGCGGGCAACGGTTCGGGGACCTCGAGATCGAAGCGCGAACACGCAGAGTCCGGGTGCTGATGGACGACGGTGACCGCACGGGCGCGTTGGCCGAAGCTCGACGCACTCGAACGATGCTCGCCGAACGCACCGGTGAGCCGACGCCGACGCTCCACTTCACCAAAGGCGTCATCAACCTCGCGATCGCCTACGAGTCGTGGGCCATGCGCACGTTGCTCGGCATGGCTGGGCTCGAAGGAGACGCGGAGCTCGGCAAAGCCAACGTGCTCAAGCTCGTCGACGGAGAGAACGTCTACAAATACGAAGGCACGTACGTCGCGCATCACTTCGCCTTCAGCGAGCCCAAGGGTGTGCTCGGAGCGCCCGTGCGCTACGCCGCTTCGTTGGCGCAGGCGTTTCCGACCAACCCGCAGCTCGCCGGAGACTACGCCGAGGACCTGCTGGCAGAGGGCCGTTTCAAGGAAGCGCTCGCCGTGCTCGAACCGCTGTCGGACGCGATCAAACGATCCAGCACGGCGTGGGGCTCGCGGTCGCGGGCTCGCGTCTTAGGGCTGCATGCAAAAGCGATGATCGCCGCGGGAGACTCGGACAAGGCCAAAGACTTGTTCGTGCGCGCGCGAGCAGAAGGAGACGTCGGCCTTCAGGACTTGCTCGCGGAGATCGAGAAAAAGCTCACCGAGAAAAAGCTCTAGCCTCGCTAGGTCGGGCCGCTGAAGAGGCGACCCAGCTTTTTCAAGGTCGATTGAATCGGTCCGTCGTCGTTCACGCGCTTTCGGCGGGTTCGCTTGCGCTTCAAGAGGTGCGTGTAGACGTCGTCACGCGCGAGCATGTTCGAGAGCGGCTCCCCCGCCGAGTATCGACGGACGTTCTCGAGGAGAATGTCGACCACTCGCTCGTCCTGATCGTCGACACGCGGCGTGAAGTGAGGCGTGATCATCGTTCGCGGGGCGCTCCAGAGAGGACTGTCTGGATCGAGCGGCTCTTTGAGAAACGAGTCGAGACCGGCGCCCGCGATCTGACCTCGTGCGAGCGCGCCGACGAGCGCGTTCTCGTCGACGAGCGCTCCGCGAGCCACGTTGATGAGGAACGCGCTCCGCTTCATCGATCCGAGCTCCTTGGCGCCGATCAACCCATGGGACTCGTCGTTCAAGGAAGCTGCGAGGACGACGAAGTCGACCCGCGGCAACAGCTCGAGGAGGTCCGAGCCTCGGTCGCGTGACAGCACCTCGTCGACCCCCGGAGGTACCGGCAAGTCTTTGCGGCGGTAGGCGATGACGTGCATCTCGAAGGCCTTCGCGCGCGTCGCGAGGGCCCGACCGGTGTGCCCGAGGCCGACGATCCCGACCGTACGCCCGACGAGCGGCCGAAGCAGCTCGCCATCTCGCAGCGAGAACCGACGCCTGCGCTGGGCGCGATGACTGCCGTACACGTCGAAGGCCAGACCGAGCATGAAGAGCATCGCGTGCTCGGCGAGCGCGGAGGCCGCTCGCCCTTGGGAACCAGTGACGATCAAGCCGCGGTCGAACACTTCGGGGCGGGCCGATCCTTCGAGGCTGGCGTGATCGGAGTGAACCCACTCGAGCTCGGGCCGCGCGAGCAGCACCTCATCCACGTCCGACCGAACGAAGGCGGCCTGGGCGCCCGACAAGGTCGCACCTAGCTCCGCGGGGGCCACCCAGGTCAGCTCGATGGGCGCGATCGAGCTCGTCAATCGAGCGCGGGCGTTCGCGTCCAAATGGAGCGTGGACACGATGCGACGAAGAGGTGCTCTCGTCACGAGTCAGCGTGTGGCGCGGCTCGCGGCTTCTGTGATGATCACCGGGCTACCGCCCGTCGCGAGATCGACGACCTGGCAAGAGTCGCCGGTCACGGTCACGTCGGCCACTTTCCAGAACTGATCGGTTTGCAGGGTGACGGGTCCAAATCGCTGACGCAACGTGTCGTGGCAGTAGACGTTCACGTAGACGTCGGCGGGCCCATACCCGTGATCGCTCCAGTAGTGGACGCCGATTCGGTAGGCCGTGTTGCGCGGCGGGGTGCGGACGTTGATGTTCTCGGGCCCGCGTCCGTTGGTGTCGTCGACGTCGAGCCGCGGGTTGTCGAGGATCGACTGCGGGTCGTCCCAGTTCGGCGTTCGATTCCCGAAGTAACAGTCGTACAAGTCATCCCACCACCTAGGCGAGCGCGGGTGGATCATGTGCAGATCCACGTCGCTCGAGTGAAGATCTTCTGGGATCGATGGATTCCACAACATCTCGATTCGGAGCTCGTCGAGGCTTCGGGCCGAGAGCCGAGTTTCACAAGAGGTCGCTTCGTAGTCGTCATCGATCTCGGTGTAACGAAGCACGTAGTCGCCTGACAGCAGGGTGTGGATGGAGGTGTTGGGGCTGTTGGGCGGGACGGGCACGGCGTCCGAACCGAACGGCGCAGACTCCACGGTCCACGTCCTTCTAAGGATCGCGCTCGTGCTCGTGAAGGTCGCGTTCAGGTTGGTGGTCGAGAGCACGTCGACGATCTGATCGGCCGGACAAGTCAAGACGGGCGGGCTCGTGCAAACGTCTTCGTCCGTCAGCCCGTCACGATCGTTGTCGACTCCGTCAGGGCAGTCGCGAATCGGTGGGCACTCGAAAGCAGATTCCGCGGGCCGACAGGTCCCGAGGTCGCACGTGAAGCTCGTGTCGTTGGGGTCGCACGGTTGGCCGGGGGACACTCGACCGCGAAGCGAGAAGGTGAACGGTCCCTTGTCGTTCGGTGTCGCGCCGTCGACCACCACGACGACTCGCTGTCCAGCGCGAAGCCTTGGGAGCGTAACGGTTGGTCGGTTGTCGACCAGGCACGTCTGCTGGGACGCGAGCCCACAGTAGTCGATGTAGATGGCGAGCACGGAGTTGAACGACGCGATGAGGCTGACGTCGAGCTGCTCGAGATCGACGGCGACTACGTATTCGACCGCGACATCGTTCGACCCTACCGCGCCGCAATACGTTTCGAAGCTGTTCTGAGCCGTGGTGGTGTCACCGGCGAAGGCCGATCCAGTCATGGGCACGGTGTCGTGGCACACGACATGGGTGCCGTCGTCGATCACGACGCCGACCGTGGCCGTCCCGACGTTTCCGAGAACCAGGCCGTCGTCGACGATCGCCGCGTCGGTGGCAGTGGCGGTGAAGACGACGAGGCCGTTCGGCCGCCCCGTGCTGTCGAACTGGCCTGACAACGGACTGACACCCGACTGGAGGCCGAGGCCGTGGATCAACGAGATGCCGGACGCATCATCGGCGTGGACCTCGAAGCCGTGCAGGCCCGGAGGCGTAATGAGCGCACCCTGAGTCGGAACGGCCCAGTTGACCGAAGGAGGGGTGTTGTCGATCCGCACCACGATCTCGAGCTCTCCGACCGTGCCCACGCGATCGATCGCGCGGATCTTGATGGGCTGCGGGCCGTCCGGGAGCGCCCGCGTGTCGACCACGTACGAGTAAGGACCGTCTCCATCTGGGATACCGAGGTCGCCGCCCACTTGGACTTCGGTGCGATCGATCCCGGTGACGTCGTGCGCGTTGAATCGAAGAGTCAGGTGGCCGCCATACGAGCGAGTCGGGTCGGGCTCGGGCGTCAGCTCGATGGCCGGGACGGTCTCGTTGTCGATCGTGAGGAAAATTCGGTCGAAGCCCGTCTTGCCCGCGAAGTCGGTCGCGAGCGCGCGGATCTCGGTGCGTCCGTCTTCGACGGCGCGCGTGTCCACGAAGAAATCGTACGGAGGTCCATAGGCGGTCGCGAAGGCGGGCGTGCCCTCACGACCCAAGATCAAATCGACGTGATCGATGCCGATGTCGTCGGTGACCTCCACTCGGATCTCGATCACGCCGAAGGCGAAGTAGTCGGAGGGAGGCGCGAGGATCCGAACCGAAGGGCCGTCCACGTCGCCGCACTCGGGCTCGTCGACCCGACCATCGCAGTCGTTGTCCTTTCCATCACTGCAAGTCTCGGGGAGGGCGCCTGAGACCGCCGGATCTACGTCGTTGCAGTCGGTTCCCGGAACGCCGACCGGGGAGAGGGCCCAGCCATCGCCGTCCTTGTCTTGATCGGAGTCTTTGGTGTCGTCTTTGCAGTCGTTGTCAGCGCCGTCGTAGTAGACCTCGAGCTCCGCGCACACGACACAAACACCCGGGTTCTGCGGGTCCTCTTGGTGGCACCTCTCGCCCTCTTTGCAGGCCGAATCGTCCCAACACGGAACTCCGTCGTCACAACCGGAAAACAGGGCGAGAGCGACGAGCGCGCGGCGCCAATTCGACATGCCCGAAGATTCATCGGCGAGGGTGCCGGAGTCAATTCGCGTGAGCGGGGCTGCCGGCGCGCCGGGCGGGTTACTGAAGCGAGATCGTGAGGAAGTAGAGCGGAATCGCGTCTCGGTTCTGGTAGCTCTTCACCTTGAGGTAGTAGGTGCCGGCCATGAGGCTCGAGGCACCCATCGAGCTGGCGGCATCGATTCGGGAGCAGTAGTTGCCTCCGGACGTATCGATGTCGTCGTTCTCCGTGATGCTCGCTCCAGCGGAGTCGTAGAGGGTGAGGACCGTGTCGGTGCCTGTTGCGCAGACCGCCGAATCAGCGAGCGTCGTGTGGGTGCCCGCAGTCAGCGTCTTCGGAGCGGTCAACGTGATCTTCCACCAGTCCTCGTCCGTGCCGGGGCTGATCGCTCCGCCCGCCACGACGCTCGGATTGCCCGCGAGCCCAGACGGCGTGGCGGTGTTCAGGTCGTTGTTGGGTTCGATCTCCGCCGTGAACATGCCCGCGAGGTGGCAGGTCGCGTCGCAGCCGTCGCCGCCCATCGTGTTGCCGTCATCGCATTGCTCGCCGGAGCGCGCTTCGAGGATGCCGTTTCCACAGACCGCGTTCCGAATCACGACATTCAGCGAGAGAGCTCCAGGCGTGCCCCCGGAGTTCTGCAAGTGGACATAGTAGGTGCCTGCCGCGAGATCGGTGGCGAAGGAATCACGCCCGGCCTCGATGCTCGTGCATCCGCGTTCGAAGTCCCCGAACGAATCGGCGCCGAGCTCGGCGTAGGTCGAGTCCAGAAACGCGATTCGTGGGTAGGGTGAGCAATCGGGAGCCGCGTTGGCCGGAGTCACGCTGGCGGTGACGGATTGGCCCGCGGTGAGTTGCAGCGCGAACGTCACGGTCGATCGCTCGGTCGGGAACGACATGGGGAACAGCCCTCCGGGAGCCGAGATGGTCTGGCTCGACTCGGGGCGGCAAGTGGCGTTGCAGCCGTCGCCGGCCGTCGTGTTGCCGTCATCGCAGGTCTCGTTCTCCTCGATGAGCCCGTTGCCGCAGCCCGGCCCGAAGAGCTCCACGCGGAGCTTCAGATCGGGTGCGCCTTCGGGATTGAAGGCCCGGACCTCGAGGAAATAGGTGCCAGCTTCGAGCATCGCGGCCGGATCGACGGCCGGATCGATCTTGGAGCACTCCCCGATGCCGCCGCTGTCGGCGCCGGTGATCGTCGTCTGGTTCGAGTCGCTGACGACCATCAGCGTGTCGATGGGATCGGGGCAGGAAGGCTGCCCAGCGTTGTCCACGAAGGTCTCGGCTCGCAGATAGGCCGGCTGCGCGAGCACGAGGCGAATGGTCTTCACCGTCGTGTCGTCCACGAGAGGCACTGCGATCACTTGATTCGCCGGGACCGTGGTCACTTCGCCGATGATCTCGATGTTGCAGCTCGCGTCACAGCCATCGCTGGCGGCGGTGTTGCCATCGTCGCACTGCTCACCGGTCTCTGGGATGCCGTTGCCGCAAGCCTTGCTTCCGACCTCGACCGTGAACACGTAGTCGCCGAGCGCGCCTTCGTAGCCCTCCACGCGGAGAAAGTAAGTGCCGCCAGCGAGATTCCTTGCACCTGCAGCCGCTGCGGGGTCGAGCAAGCTGCAGACTTGTCCACCTCCGCGGTCGTCGTTGGAGTCGAGCTCAGCGGCCCCGTCCGTGTCGAACAAGGTGACGATGGTGTCGATGTCGCAGTTGCCCGCCGTGTCGTCGGTCCCGGCTCGAACCCAGCCGCCCGCCGGAACGGTGACCGACCACCAATCCAAGTCCGTGTCGGTCCCGAGCGATCCAGAGTGTGATCCCGTTGCGGCTGTAGCCTGTCCGAACGTGTCGTTGGGCTCTACCTCGGCGCCGGCGAGCAGGGACACGGTCCTCGTCTCTTCGACCGTCTCTGAGCCGTCTCCGGTCGCGCGAAGCACGAAAGTGGCTGAGGCGTTGAGCGTGACGTTCATGTCGCCGATCGCCATGCCGCTGAAGCCCGCGACCGCAGTGCCATCTTGGGTCAGCGCCAGCGAGGTCGCCCCAGTGGTCTCCCAGTGAATCGCGATCGTCGCGGGCGCCGTCATGAAAGTCGCTGGGGTGACGGTGAAGGCGTGAATCGCGAGCGGTCCGGTGGCGGTCACCACCAGGTCTCGCGTGGCCATACCTGAAGCGCCCGTAGCTTCGAGCTTGAACGTCGTGGAAGGACGATCGAGCGTCACCATCTTGGTGCCCTCGGCGTCGGTCGTCGGCGTTTGAACTTCGGTCGCTCCGTCGAGAATGCGGATCGAGGTCGCGTTCACGGTCTTCCAGTGCAGCGTCGTCATTGCGCCGAGCTCGCCTGGGTTGGGCGTCGCTTCGAAGATCTGAATGCCGACGGCGGTGGCGTCCACGCTCACCGTGACCGTCTGCTGCACAGACGCGAGCCCGTCAGCCTTGGCCGTCAACGTGAAGGTGGTCGCCTCGTTGATCGCCGCGCTCGTGACCGAGCCGTCGAGCAGCGTGCTCGACGGGAGCGCCCCACCGGGCGCCGCGGTGATCTCGACCGAGGTCGCGTTGGTGACTTTCCAACTCAAGATCGTCGTGCCGCCGACCGCCACCTGCATCGGGTTGGCCGTGAAGCTGTCGATCTTGATCTTCTTGTTGTTGTTGTTGTTGTTGTTGTTGTTGTTGGGGTTGTTGTTGTTCGTATCGTCTCCACCGCATGCGACGAACGCGGCGGCGGAGAGGCACGCGATCGCGGCGCGTGCGAACGCGCTCCCGATCGATCGTGAAAGGACCTTCGACATGGGGCGGTAGGCAACCCGGAATCTCCGGGCCGGTCAATCCCGCCGAGCGCGTTCTCGATCACAACCCGAGCGCATTCTCGATCACCGCCAAGCCAGGGGGGGTCGAGTGCACGCCTACGACGTCGAGGTCCCCATCACCATCGACGTCCACGACGCTGACGCCCGCCGTTCCTGCACCGAGTGGCAAGACGTCGGGAGCGAAAAAACCTCCTTCGGAGCGCGCGACGAACAGCGACGCCGCCCCGCTGCCTTGCCTGACGACGACCAGCTCGGCAGCGTCGTCTCCGTCGAGCTCACCCGACGCGAGCACGGCTCGGCCAGACCCAGGCACCTCCAACCGGCGCCCCGGAAGGAAACCCGTTGGAGCTGCAAGGAAAAGCAGAAGTCCCTCGGGACCTAGCGCGACTAGGTCGCGCATCGAATCACCGCCGAATCTACCCCCGACGACGTCGGTCAGGGAGAACGGGGCGAGCAGTTGCCGCGTGACCACCCGGGATCCAGAAACGACGTGCACCGACAGCGTGCGGCTCTCGGCGTTCGCCACCAGCAGCTCCGACCCCCCTTCGAGCTCGGTGAACACGACTCGCTCCGGCCCGCGCCCGAACGGGAGCTCGCCGACCTCGTGACCCGCATCGTCGAAGAGTGTGACGCCATCTGGACCGGTGGACGAGTCACGCGCGATCGCAATCGCGGCGCCCGCGAAGGATCCAACCGCGCAGCTCCCTCCCCTCGCGAGCTCCACGACCTCTCGAGCCGTCACGAGCCACGATTGCGATCGCCCACAAGCGCCCACCCGATCACCCGCTGCAGAGACGACCAGCGGTTCGAACGGGAGCGTCTTTGAAGGCATGGGCACGAGCGCCCCGTTGGACTGGCCAAAGCTCAGCAGCTGTCGACCCTGGGCCACGACGACCTTCGTGGGATCGGAGCTCGACGCCAAGCTCGTCGGCGCCCCATCGAGCGGAAGCACCAACGGAGCCGACACATCGAGCCCGCGCCCGATCGCGTAGGCGACGCCTCCGAGCTGCGGATCGGCGACGAACAGGTCCGGGCGCTGATCTTGGTCCGCGTCGAACACGAAGATCTTCCCCGCTCCAACGAGGAAGCCGCGCGCTCGCACCAGCTCACCGCCCTGGTTCTCCAACACGTCGACCTCGCGGGATCCGACGAAGTGCACGATCAGATCATCATCCCCATCGCCGTCGAGATCAGCGAGGCGCGCTGAGTCGGCGATCGCGCGGAGCTCGACGGACGCTCCCGCGGACAGGCCGTTCGGAGACGTCGGATCAGAGATCCAGACGGAGGCGCGTGGGCGATGACGCGAGATCGCAAGGAGGTCCGCGGCCACGTCTCCCCCGATTCTTCCGGTCAGCAACTCGCCGATCGCACCGGGCTCTGCGATCGGATCGGGATCGGCGATCGGATCGGGATCGGCGAGCGATCGTGTGGTGTCGAACGTTCCGTTCTGGCCCAAGTGAATCGTCACGTTCGAGTCGACCCGCTCTCTAGCGACCGCGACATCCAGATCCCCGTCTCGATCGGCGTCGAAGAGCGCAATCGAGCGAACGTCACCGCGAACGTCACCGAGGGAGCCGATGGTTCCGACCTGGGTCAGGCCCGTCGCCGTCGAGACGATGAAGGCGTCGGGCCCTCCTAGCGAAGCGCGACCGACGATCACCTCCTGACCCATCTGGGGGTGTACATCGCCGATGACGAGGGCCCGACTCGGGCCGATCGCGACGTCGAGCGTCGTGTGCGTCGAGGGCCACGTGAACCGGTCCAGCAAGTCGAAGCGCGTCGAAATCACGGCGCCGGTGGGGTGGCGGACGAGCGCGAGCGCGGCGGGCGCGGAGAGGGCTGCGGCGGGTCCGAAGCCTCCAGGAAGGCCGCGAGCGAGCCACGGACTGGGCGCGCCTGCGAGCAGGTCGGCGCGGCCATCACCGTCGAAATCTCCAACCAGCAGGGGCTCCGGAGCCAAGAGAGTCGGTGACGTAATCAAAGTCGGCAGCACGAAACGCGGACCCGCCGCGACCGAGAGCGTTCGAGCGGCGCGGGCGAATCGTCCGTCCAAGCCGTACGCCGTGGCGGCCACGGTCACCGAACCGCTCGCCCGGCCAAAGTCATGATCGACCTCGTACGGGCTCGTCGAATCGGTTCCGACCACCAAGCCGTCGACCTCGAACGCGACGCGATCGACTCCGAGAAGTGAGCTCGCGCTGGCTTGGATGCGCGACAACCCATGGACTGCTGCGGTCGGCGCGTCGAGCGTGACCCACGGGGGTTGGTTGGGCGCGTTGGACGCAAAGTACGTGATGGTCGAGGTGACTGCGTTGCCGATGGGTTGGCCGTCGATGAGGGTAGCGTCGTTCGATCGCACCACGAAGGAGAACGGCCCGTTCGGACGGAGCGTAGAGTCGACCTCGAAGCTGAGTTGATCGAGCCGTGTCTCGTGCACACCCGATCCGAGCGCGCGAACGCCGGAGGCGTCCGAAGCGATGAGTTGCACCTGAAAACGTCCAGCCACCGTCGATCCCGGCCGCGGCCGCACGACGAGCTCGGGCGGAGCACGGTCGATGGCCAACGTCGTCGACGTCGAAGTCCTCGCGCCGCGGCGATCGACGACCTCGACGAAGACCTCGTGGGCTCCTTCGGACAGAGCGGACCCATCCACGAGCGTGGAGAGTCTGGCGAGCGTCGAGGTGGCCACGATCGCACCATCGAACGACACCTCGATGCGAGAGATGCCGCCGAGGTCGCGCCCCACGATCTCGATCGGAATGGCCCCCGCGTAGCTGTGCTCGGCGCTCGGCGACTCCACAACGATCGCTGGAGGGCTCGAATTGTCGATGATGATGCCATGCGCCGCTCGCCCGGTGCGGTTCGCCAGATCCCAAGCGGCTACGCCGACCTCGTGCTCTCCGTCGACGAATCGCGTCGTGTCGAGCGTGAACAAGTAGACGTCCGGGCCCGCCGTCGCCGTCGCGATGTACAACCCATCGAGGTAGAGCTCCAGACGAGCGACCTTGACGTCGTCCTGGGCGTACGCCCGCACCTGAATCACGCCGAAGACCGCCTCGCCCGGAAGAGGCTCGATGTAGCTCACGATCGGAGGGAGCTCGTCCGCGCAGTCGATCTCGTCGATCGCGCGGTCACAGTCGTCGTCCACGCGATTGGCGCAGTGCTCGGGCTCGAGGGAGCTCCTCTTCGGATCCGAGTCGTCACAGTCCCCGCCGGGCGTCACCGAGGAGGTCCGCGCGTTGTCTCCGTCGAAGTCGAGATCCACGTCGACGGTCTCCGGATCGCAGTCATTGTCCTGACCGTCATAGGGCGTCTCGGCGGAAGCACACGGCAGACACGTTCCAGGAGCACCAGGGCCTGCGCCGACACAACGGCGGCCCACGACGCAGTCCTCGTCGAGCAGGCAGCGGTCGACCTCCTCGCAGGCCGTCACGCTCGACAGAAGCAGCCCGCAGAGGACTCTCGAGGGACCAGACACGAACCCACGATCCGTGCGTCCGCCGAACGCGTCAACCGCCGTGGCTTAGGGCCCGTCATCCGGCCCTGGGAGCGCAGACATCCTGCCTGCGCCGAAGCTTCGCGGACTCGACTTGCCGTATGGTCGGTCATCCGGCCCTGGGAGCGCAGGCATCTTGCCCGTAGGCTTCGCGGACTCGACCTGCCGTATGGTCATCCGGCCCTGGGAGCGCAGGCATCTTGCCT
>CAYXDO010000104.1:0-22821 GCA_964463485.1 uncultured Myxococcales bacterium
AAGGATGTTCAAGACGCTGCATAGTACTCGGGATCCGACGTCGTTCCAGACCCCGGGCGTAGTCGGCGGTGAACGCATCGACTGACAAATGTGCGTATCGCTGGGTCATGCTCACATCCTCGTGCCCGAGAATGTGCTGAAGTCGAAACAGGTCGCCTCCCGCCATCATGAAATGGCTCGCGAACGTATGACGAAGGTCGTGAAACGTGATGTAGCCGGGCTCGAATCCACCTCGCCGCAAGACGCGACGAAGTGTCTTCCGAATCACCGGGGAGTCCCGTCTCAGCATCGTACCCGAGTCACTCCTGAACACGAGCTGGACCTGCGGACAGAGGGCACGCCATTCGCGCAGGGCCTCGAGAGCGCAATCCAGGAGCGGAACCTGCCGCGACTTTCCGTTCTTGGTCAGACCCGCATAGCTTCGCTTCACAGCAAGTTGACGGCGGTCGAAATCGACATCGGCCCATCTCAGCCCGGCGAGCTCACCGCAGCGCAGCCCGGTGTGGATGGCGAGTGCGTAGAGCGCATTCGGCAGTGGATGCGGCTCTTCTTTGGCTGCGGAGAGGAACCGGCGGACCTCGTCTGAGGTGCGCAGATACGAGTAGCCTGTGCTGACCTCGTCGATACGGTACTTGCGCACTTTGGGCAGCGTCGCCATCCAGCCCAGCTCAACTCCGTGTCGGAGCATGGATACCAAGAGCGTCAGGAGGTGATTGACGGTCTTCGGGGCCAGGTGGCCTCGCTGGATCTTGAACTTCTCGATGTCCGCGGCGCTGATATCCCCGATCAGCCGGTCCCCAAACGCCGGACGCAAGTGGACGGAGATCAGGCTGGCGTCGGTCGCCGCGCTGCGTTTCGTCGGCGCCCGGAGCTCAAGCCACGAATCGCACAGCTCTCCAAACGTTCGAGCCGCGGGCGCGGGCGCTCGCAGTCCCTTGGCGCGCTCTCGAACTTCGACCAAGCGCGTGCGAAGCTCGTCTTCGGCTTGCCGGTAGGTTTCGAAGGTGTTGCTGTGGCGAACGCCGGTCTCGTCGACCCAGCGGATGCGCCAGCGCTTGCCTCTCTTCATTGGTGTGTTTTGCATGAACGCGACTCCAGCCCAGCCGGCAGGAGAGCTCTCGAACGATTCGGGGGCGAGATTCGTGCGGAATCTCTGTGGACCCGGGCGTGGACCCGGCCCACGTGGAGAGGTCGTGCTAGAAACAAAAAAGCCCCGGAAACCGTTGAAGTTTCCAGGGCTCACAAATGTCGGGGTGACTAGATTCGAACTAGCGACCTCTTGGTCCCGAACCAAGCGCTCTAGCCAGGCTGAGCTACACCCCGAATGGACTCGATCGCTTTGCGGTAGCCTAACACACCCTTTTCCGGTGCGCCGAACACCGCGGAGCCCGCCACCAACACGTTGGCGCCGGCCTCGATCACGTCCTTAGCGGTGTGGGCGTTTACGCCCCCGTCGACCTCGATGTCAACAACGGACCGCAGCCCTGCTTCGCGCAGCCAGCGATCCAGCACTCGCACTTTGTCCATGGCCTTCGGGATGAACTTCTGTCCGCCAAATCCCGGGTTCACGCTCATCACGAGCACCAGATCGAGCTCGTTCAAGACCCATCGAATCGCTTCCGGAGGCGTGTGGGGATTCAGCGCGACGCCGGCCCTCGCCCCTAGCCTTCGGATCTCTTGCAGCGTTCGGTGCAGGTGCGGCGAGGCCTCGACGTGCACGGTGATCGCGTCGGCTCCGGCGCTTCGAAAGTCCGCCAGGTACTTTTCGGGCTCCACGATCATCAGGTGCACGTCGAGCGTCTTCTTCGTCGATCTTCTCAGCGCCTCGACGACGAGGGGACCGATCGTGAGGTTTGGGACGTAACGCCCGTCCATCACGTCGACGTGGAACAAGTCCGCTCCCGCCTCGTCGGCGTCGGCGACGTCGGCGCCGAGCCTCGCAAAGTCCGCCGACAAGACCGAGGGCGCCACGCGCACGTACATCGGTCCGTCCTCTCGCCCTCGTTCGAGGGGGTCAAGGACCTGCTTTCGCTCCTTGGGTCCGCGCAACTGGAGTACGGTGCCTCCGTGCCGGTGGATCCCGCGCGAGACACTGCGCTCGCGGTTCTCTTTCGCGTGTCGACACGCGGGGCGTTCGCTTCCGCGGCCCTTCGCGCGGAGCTTACGGCGCGTAAGGTCACCGACCCCCGCGATCGCGCGCTCGCCACCGAGCTCGCGTACGGCGCGCTGCGCCGACGTGTTCAGCTCGACAAGGCCCTCTCGCGCGAGGGCAAGCGGCTCAAGGACTTGGACCCTAAAATTCACGACCCGCTGCGCCTCGCCACCTATCAGCTCCTCTTCTTGGATCGCGTCCCCGACCACGCCGCAGTCAACGCCGCGGTCGATCAGGCTCGCGCCCGCGGCGGCGAACGCGCCGCCAGCTCGGTGAACGCGATCTTGCGAAAGATCGCGACTCGACCGCGATCGGAGCGCCTTCCCGAGCCGCCCCCGGCGTCTGATCCAATCTCACGACTCTCCTTCGTCACGAGCCTCCCTCGCCCGCTCGCCGAGCTTCTGGCCGATCGGCTGGGCGTGGATCGCGCCACGACTTACGGCGTCGCGTGCCTCGAACGCCCATCCCTGGTGCTCCGCGCCAACCTGCTGCGAACGTCGCGTGACGACTTGGTCGCGGAGGTCGACGGACGCCCCGGCCTCCACTCGCGCGCAGTCGTCTTGCCCGACCGTCTCGGCTTACTCCCCCAAGACCTCGCGGCCGTAGCCGAGGGGCGTGCCACCGTCGAGGATGAAGGTTCGATGGCGGTCGTCGATCTCCTCGATCCCAAGCCAGACGAGCAGATCCTCGACCTGTGTGCGTCTCCTGGCGGAAAGGCGACCATGATCGCGGAGGTCATGGGAGATCGCGGCAGGGTCGTCGCTTCCGACCGAAACGCGGAGAAGATACGGCGCGTAGGTGAATCCGCGGTTCGGCTGGGCCTGCGATCAATAGAGCTCTCTGATCCGCCGCCCGCCGCGGAGCCGATCTTCGATCGGGTGCTCGTCGACGCTCCGTGCTCGGGGCTCGGCACCCTGCGACGCCACCCCGAGATCCGCGAACGATTCCATCCTGACGATCTGCCGCGGCTCGTCGCTACCCAGCGCTCGCTGCTCGAGCGAGGGGCCTCCCGCGTGCGACCCGGCGGCGTCCTCGTGTACGCCGTATGCAGCGTCCTGCCGGACGAAGGGGAGCGCCTCGCAGACCAACCTCCTGCTGGCTTCGTGCTCGAGCGGACCCTGGAGCTCAGCCCGCTCGACCCCGGCGAGCCCGACGGCTTCTTCGCCGCGCGATGGAAGAAGCTCGGCTGAGCCCTCTTGCTGACGCAGGCCCGCGTCGGGTTAGGATGCGCCGTGGCCCGAAGGGAAGTGAAAGACAAACAAGGCGCCAAGGTCGGCGCGGTCGACGTCCAGCCCAATCAAACGGTCGCTTACGACGCCAATGGAAAGCGCATCGGCCGCTTCGACAAGAAGTTGAACACGACGTTCGACGGCGCCGGCGTCGAGCTCGGAAAGGGTGACCTCATCATGACGCGCGTGTTCAAACTTTGAGGTCGTCCTCGAACAGCGCGAGCTGATCTTTCGAGACCGGCTTCGCTCGCTTCGAAGGCCGGACGACGAGCTCCGCGTTGGGCTCGTAGCGAACGATCAACGACGGATCGTCGTTGGCCACCGTACCTACGCGAGGATTCACGGGCCAAAGCTCGATCAGCTCGTCGGGATACGGTGTGAGAAGCTCGAGGAGCCGAACGACCTTCGTCTGCGGATCGAGCCACTCCGAGTAGGACTCGGGGCGCACGAAGACCGGCATGCGATCGTGCAGCGAACGGATCGCGTCGTTCGAGCTCGTGGTCAACACGGTGAACGTCTCGAGCGCCACTCCCTCGTGTTTCCATCGATCGAACAGCCCGGCCGCCGCCAAGTAGGAACCGTCTTTGGCGTGGATGAAGTAGGGCTGCTTCGACTTCTCGAGCTTCTTCCACTCGAAGAATCCGGACATGGGGACGAGGCAGCGCTGTCGGTGGAACGCGTCCTTGAAAGCGCGCTTTTCACCCACGCTTTCGGACCTCGCGTTGATCATCTTGGCCGCTCCGGCTCGATCCTTTGACCACCAAGGAACTAGGCCCCAGCGAAGGGTAGCCGCCTCACGCCCCGAGGCGCCGAGCCGCACCACGATCCCTTCGTCGGTGGGCGCGAGGTTGAACCTCGGCGTGAACGGGACGGGATCCACGAGGCCGAATTGCTCGGCGATCGGCACGGCGTGCTCCATCAAGACGTAACGGCCGCACACACCTCATTCGGAGCCGTCGGGCTCGGCGGGTCAACCGCGCGCCAAATCCGGGAGTAGCGGGCTGAGCCACCTGTTCTCTCGTCGCGTCGTTCGAGTAGGCTCCGCGCCCATGGCGTCTCTGCTTCACGACCGCAGAAGCGGCGTGCTCCTTCACCCGACGTCCCTCGCCGGGCCGCACGGGATCGGTGATTTTGGCCCATCCGCGCGGGCGTTCGTGGACAGCATCGCGGCCGCGGACCAGACGTGGTGGCAGGTCCTGCCGCTTGGACCGCCTGCCGTCGCCGATTCCCCGTACCAGGCTATCTCGGCGTTCGCGGGCAACCCTCTGCTCGTGAGCCTCGAGGACTTGATCGACTCGGGTCTGCTTCGCACCTCCGAGCTGCCGGCTCCGCGCCCAGGTCACTTGGCTGACTTTGGCTACGCCTACGAGGTCAAGGCCGCGGCGTTTCGGAAGGCGAGCCAGCGCTTCATGAAGAACAAGGAGCTGACCGGAGAGCTCGAGCGTTTTCGCAGCGAGATGGGCTCCTGGCTGGGTGACTTCGCGAAGTTCGCCGCGCTCAAGGCCAAATTCGACGGAAAGCCTTGGACCGAGTGGCCCGCGGAGGTGCGCGATCGCGATCCGAGCGCGATGGAGCTCCTCAGCCGCGAGCTCGCCGCCGAGATCGAGCTCGCCGAAATCATCCAGTTCTTGTTTCACAAACAATGGCGTTACCTCACCGAGTACGCGCACGCGAAGAAGCTCCGACTCATGGGTGACGTCCCCATCTTCGTGGCCGGAGACAGCGCCGACGTTTGGGCCAATCGATCGGTATTCAGGCTCGATGATGCAGGCCAACCCATCGTCGTCGCCGGCGTTCCTCCCGACTACTTCAGCGAAGACGGACAACTCTGGGGCAACCCACACTATGATTGGGCGAGCTTGAAGGCCACGGGCTACTCATGGTGGGTCGATCGCTTTCGTCAGATCTTCAGACTCGTCGACGCGGTGAGGATCGATCACTTCATCGGGTTCGTGCGGGCCTGGGAGGTCCAATTCGGCGCCAAACACGCCAGGAACGGGGAGTGGCAAAGGGGCCCCGGAGGGGAGTTGTTCCAGGCGATCAAAGACGCGCTCGGCGACGTCTCGATCCTCGCCGAGGATCTCGGGTCGGTGGACGCGGAGGTTTGGGCGGTGCGCGACGCCTTCGATTTTCCGGGGATGAAGGTCCTTCAATTCGCCTTTGGTCCGGACGAGCTGCCGAACGAGCACCAGCCCCATCGCTATCCGAAGTCCTCGGTGGCTTACACGGGAACTCATGACAACGACACGACGGTGGGTTGGTACGCGGCGCTCGTGGAGGACACTCGGAAGCCGGAGGTGTCGCAAAAGCCGGTGGCGGACGGTCCGAAGCGACCGGCCGGCGCGGACCGCACCCCGGCGTCGGCTCGCGCCACCCTCGATCACGCTCACGCGTTCCTTCGCTCGAATGGCTCCGAAATTCATTGGGACATGATTCACACGCTCATGGGTTCCGTCGCCAACGTGGTGATCTTTCCGGTGCAAGATTTGATGGGTTTGGAGACGACTTTCCGCATGAACACTCCGGGCACGGCGTCAGGAAACTGGCGGTTTCGGCTTCCCGAGGGAGGGATCCCGAGCTCCGCCCTCGAGCGTCTGGCGAAGCTCACCAAGCTGTTCGATCGAAGCCGCGTATCATGACTTTCCTCGTCGTTCACGGTCACTTCTACCAACCTCCTCGCGAAAATCCGTGGACCGGCCAGATCGAACGAGAGAAGAGCGCCGCGCCTCATCACGACTGGAACGAGCGAATTCACTCGGAGTGTTATCGCGCGAACGGCTACTCACGCGTGACCAACTCGTTCAATCAGATCGCCCGCATCACGAACAACTACGAGCTCCTCAGCTTCAACTTCGGCCCTACCCTCCTGTCTTGGATGGAGAAGGCACATCCGGGAGCGTACGCGAGAGTGCTCGAGGCCGACCGAAACTCGCGGCTGCGACTTGGACACGGCAACGCCATCGCTCAAGGATATAATCACAGCATCCTGCCGCTCCTCAGCGCTCGCGATCGAAAAACGCAGCTTCGCTGGGGCAAGGCAGACTTTCGGCATCGCTTCGGTCGGGAGCCCGAGGCGATGTGGCTCCCGGAGACGGGCGCCAACTCCGCGACGCTCGACGACCTGATCGACGAGGGGATGAGTTACGTGATCCTCGCTCCCCACCAAGCCGGGCGGATTCGGGGACCGAGCGGAACCTGGAAGCCGGTGCCGCAAGAGGGCCTCGATACGAGCATTCCGTACCGGCACCTGCACGGCGACGGCTCCGGCCGGGAGCTCGCGGTGTTCTTCTACGACCCCGATCCGGCCCAAGCGATCGCGTTCGGCGCGGCGCTCGGATCGAGCCAAGGGTTCATCGAGCACCTGCGCTGGGCCCAGAAGGGTCCGCTCGTGCACACGGCCACGGACGGCGAGACTTACGGACACCACCACGCGTGGGGCGATCGGACGCTCACTTACGCGCTGCAGGACCTCGCGCCGGCGGCTGGCTTGGAGGTCACGAATTACGGGCGCGTCCTCGAGCTCCTGCCGCCGCGCCTGATCGTGGAGCTCGCGGCAGGGTCCGATGGTCGCGGCACCGCGTGGAGCTGCGCCCACGGGCTCGGCCGCTGGATGGAAGACTGCGGCTGCCAGACCGGCGCCAAGCCTGGCTGGAATCAGGCCTGGCGTCGGCCCCTCCGGCAAGCGCTCGACGTCCTGAACGACAAGGCGGCCAAGTTCTTCGGCGGGGACGCCTCGGCGCTCTTCGTGGACCCTTGGGCGGCTCGGGACGAGTATGTCGAGGTGTTGCTGGATCCGAAGAAGGTCGATGAGTTCCTCGGAGCTCACGGGGCGAACCTGGCCACGCAAAAGCGCCGAACCCGCGCGCTCGAGCATCTCGAGGCGCAGCGCTCGTCGCTCCTGATGTTCACGAGCTGCGGGTGGTTCTTCAACGACCTCGGCGGCCTCGAGACGCTTCAGATCCTCAAATACGCCGGGCGCTTGGTCGATCTCATGAGACGACTCGGAGGACCCCCCGTCGAAGCTGAGTTTCTCGACACACTCTCGAACGCGAAGAGTAACGAGCCCGAGCTGGGTAGCGGCGCCGACCTGTATCGCGAGGTCGTATCCGCGTGCGGAGTGAGACCCACGCGTGTGGTGGCCCACGCGGCGCTCACTTCGCTCGCGAATCATACGGGTGCTCGAGGGCAGATCGGTTCCAATTATTCCTGGCACCGAACTCATGAAGAACGCCATCGCGTGGGTAGGCTCTCCGTGTCGCTCGGTCGGGTGGCCGTCGAGGAGCTCTCCGTGGAGCAGACCGACGTGGCTTCTTACGTCGCGATTCACCTCGGCGGAGCTGACTTCTACTGTGCGGCGAGATTGGGTGAGTCTGACGCGGAGGAGCGGACCGCGTTGCTCGAAGACCTCCACGGCGCGTCCATCCCGACGCTGCTGAGGAGGGCCCAGGCCGCGTTCGGCCCAGATGAGTTTGCGCTCGAGCACGTCCTCCCGGAGGCTCGGGAGGCCGTCGCAAAACAGGTCTTCGGCGGGATCGTCGATCGTTTCGTCAGAGAGTACAAATATCTTTACGAGGACAACGCTCGAACCATCGAAGTCTTGGAGGAGGCTGGGCTCGAGCTCCCCGTGGAGCTCGAGAAGGCCGCCGAGTTCGCCCTCGGGCACGAGCTCGAACGCGAGATCCTCGAGCAGCACGAACGCTCGGACGTGCCCTCGTACGAGCGGGCGCTCGCCATCGCCGAGGAGATTCGGGCCCACGGGCTCACGGTGACTCGCCCCAGGCTGAAGCGGATCTTCGAGGATCTCGTAGTGACTGCGACTGCGCGAGCGGCGGCCTATCCGAGCTTCGAGACGGTCGGCGCGGCGCTGAGTATCGCGGAGCTCGTCGACAAGCTCGGGCTGAGTATCAACCGCGATCACGCTCAGGAGACGATCTACGAAGCGAAGGACCGACTAAGAGGCGTGCCCGGAGCGAAGGAGCTCGCGGCGAGGCTTTTGGTCGACCCTCTCCTCGTCTCGTGACTCCGCTCTACGGGAACTCGGCCTTCCGACCGAGACTATCCGACCGAGACTATCCGACCGAGACTATTTCTTCGACTTCACCAACGGCCTCGCCTTCTTGAGGGGCGGCGGTTGGGCCCTCGTCGGTGTCGGCGGCTTCGACACCGCCGGGGGAAGTGGATCGCCGTCGACCATCGTGATGACGAATTCCTCGGGGCACTGATACACGAACTGAGTTGCGCCCACGACGATCACGTCGTCGTGCCGAAGGCGCCGAGTCGTGATGCGCTCGGTGTTGAGGTAGGTGCCGTTGGCCGATCCTAGGTCGGTGACCACGTACGCGTCGTTGTCGAGCACGAGCTCGGCGTGTCGCTTGGAGGCTCGCGGATCGAGCGTACGAACGTCGACGTCCGGGGCGCGACCGATCACCGCTTTGGATCCGAGCAGGTGCACCGAGGTCGTCCCGTCTTCGTCGATCTGCGTGAGCTGCGGGTGCTCGGGGCGAAAGGTCGAGCCCGGGGCCGGAGCCGACGGCCGGAACTCGGGCAGCTCGGGTTTGGTGACGCTCGGCGTAGACCTCGAGATCTCCGGGGCTGACTTCGCGGGCTCGACCGCGATGGGCGCCCAATCCCGTGCGCGTTGCGGCAAGTCCGCGATGTCGATGTCCTTACGGGCGCAGTCCACGCCGAAGGGCGTCATGAACGCGCGGTCGTCGTACAGCTCGATGAGGCCCCGGCTCGTCAGGTACTCGAGCGCCGGCTCGGCCTTCGCGTATTTGTAGCCGAGGTCCTCCAGCGCAAAGACGAGGTCGATCTTGGTCTTCGGCTTGCCCTGCGACTCGAGGAAGAAGCGCTCGAAGAGCTCCTTGGCGATCGCGAGATCCTTCTTGGACACGAAGGGACGCTACACAAATTCGAGGCGAAAGAGATCAAGATCGCAAACACCGATCACCGTCGCGACGGACCCACGCGCCAACACGCGCGCCCTCGCGCGACCACCTGACCCGAAGGGTCAGAGATCTCCGCCACCGCCAGGAGCTCTCGGGGTTCGGTGACCTCACCCAAAGGATCCACTCTGCACTCCGCGGTCAGCCGCCCGCGGGCCTTGTGAAGGTAGTCGATCGTGATCTGAGTGATGATGCCGCGCGACCCCTTCGGCAGTCCGCTCACGACGGCCAGCCCGGTCGACATCTCGGCGAGGTTCGCGAGCGCGATGGCGTGAATCGAGTCGAGGTGATTTCGAATCCCTCGCCGGTCGAGAACGACGACGCGTGCGTGGCCCGGTGAAAGCGCCTCGACCCGCGCGCCGAGCGTGCCGGTGTACGGAGCCATTTGGCCGATGGCGAGACTGAATGCGGTCTTACCGCCCGGAAGGGCCGATAGGTGCTCCCAGACCGACATCAGCGTCGATCCGTCGAGCGAAACCGGAATTTTCATGGGGAGAATTCGAAATCAGGAAGCGAGTCCGCGCGAACGCTTGGCTTGGCCGACGAGACGCTCGTATTCGACGTCCCAATCGGGTGTGCCTTCGCGGAGGTTTTTGAGCCGACTCCGAACCTCTCGATCGATTTCTTCGTCGATGCCCAAGTACTTCACGATCACGTTGTGGATTTTCTTCCGCATCTCGTGATCTTCGGCGAATACTTCTTCGACGTTTCGAGAGTGCATCAGGCCTTCAATCATCTGATTGATGACATGCTCGAGTCCCTCTTCGCCCGTCTTGTGCTTGCGCGCTTCGGCGAGGGTCTTCTTCACCTGGGCGAAACGATCCGGCGAAAGTCCGCGTCGGGAAAGAGTTTCTCGGGTTTCCTGATTCAATCGATCTTCGGCGTTGCAGTACTCAACCAATATGGCCGCGACATCGAGCTCGGCTTCTTCGAGCTTCTGATCGTCGATCTCGACGTCGCCGTCCGACTTGAGCGTGGCGATGATTTCCTTCGAAAGCTTCGGGATGATTTTTCGATAGAGACGCATCTCGAACCCAGGCACCGCGTATTGCGGAACAACGGGAGAGTCAACAATGCAAGTCCGTCGCCTTCGTTATTTCCTCGGGACAAGAGCGACGGGCCCGGGCACCCAACTGCGACAACGCGGACAGCGCGGTGCGCTCGCGAGCGCGCTCGATCGCGTGATCGCGCCGAGCAAAGCGAGGGACCCGCTCGGCGGGATTCACTCCCGGAAGGCATCTGCCATTCGAGCGCGGCGCGACGAGTCTGCCTGGGGCAGCTGATCGCCGGGATGCCTGGCGCAGTAGGCTCGGCGCCCCTCACGTTTCGGCCGGCTTTGCCGCTCGATCGTTGAAGTGACGGAACACGGACTCCGCGACGCCTCGCGAAATACCCGGAACGTTCGCGAGGTCTTCGACACTCGCAGCCTTGATGCGATCGACGCTGCCGAGCGCCTTCAGGAGCGCCTTGCGGCGCTTCGGTCCGACGCCGGAGATCTCGTCGAGCGACGAGAGCAAGCTGCGCTTCGTTCGCAGGTTCCGTTGATAGGTGATCGCAAAGCGGTGGGCCTCGTCGCGGAGGCGAGCCAACAACAGGACCTCACCGCTCGTCTGGCGAAGGACGATAGGGTCCTTCTTTCCGAGCAAGAACACACGCTCAGGCGAACGGCTGAGCTCGCCCTCCGCCGTCTCACCTTCGAAGCGGCTCTTCGCCAACGAGACGATCTCGAGCCCGACCGCGCCAGCGTCGTCGATCGCCGCCCTCGCCGCGTTGAGCTGGCCCTTGCCGCCGTCGATCACGAGCAGGTCGGGGAGGTCGCCGTCCGCAACGCCCTGCCTGACCCGTCGCGTCAGCACCTCGTACATCGAAGCGAAGTCGTCCTGGGACTCGCCGATGTGCAGCCGGTAGCGCCGGTAGCCCTTCTTTTCCGGCTGGCCGTTCGAAAAGCGGACCTTGGACCCGACGATGATCCCGCCCTGGAAGTGGGAGATGTCGAAACACTCGATCGCGATCGGGAGCTTTCGGAGGAGCAGCTTTCGTTGGAGCCCCGCGAGCACGTCTTCGATTCGGCTTCGCTTCTTCAGCTTCTCCTCGTGAGCGTGACGCGCGTTCTCCTCAGCGAGCTCGAGCACGCGCACGCGCTCTCCGCGGCGCGCCCACACGACCGAGACCTTCTTGCCCCGCTTCTCTCCGAGGAGCTCGGCGAGCGGCTCCGAACCGGAGAGCTCGATGGGGACCACGACCTCCTCGGGGATCTCGGTGCGCGTCTCGTAGAACTGGAGCAGGAAGGACTCGATCTGGTCGGCGTCGTCGAACTCGCGGGCCGCGAACACATGGCTGTCCACGTTGGTGACCCGACCCGCGCGCACGGCCAACACCGCCACGCAGATCTCGTCACCTTGTCGATGGTGGCCGACCACGTCCTGGTCTCGGAGCGACGCGAGCGCAACATGTTGGGGTTCTAGGGTCTTCTTGATCGCCGTGATTTGGTCTCGAAGGCGCGCGGCGGCTTCGAAGGCCTCGCGCTCGGCGGCTTCCCACATTCGCTCTTCGAGCCTCTTGGCGAGCGCCTCGCCCTTCCCTTCGAGGAACAGCAACACGTCGTCGACGTTGCGCCGGTATTCGTCACGGTCGATCTCGAGCACACAAGGCGCGGGGCAACGGCCGATCTGGTACTCGAGGCACGGTCGCTTGCGGCTGTAGAGCGTGGAGTCTCGACACGTTCGAAGCTGAAAGTAGCGATTGACCACGCGCAGCGTCTGCCTTGCGGCCGTCGCCGAGTGATAGGGCCCGAAGTAGCGCGCGCCGTCCTTGCCCATGTTCCGGACGACCTCCACCCGCGGCAGCTCGTGCGAACCATCCACGCGGAGGCATAGGTACTGCTTGTCGTCGCGCCAGATCACGTTGAAGCGCGGCTCGTGTTTTCGGATCAGCTCTCGCTCGAGCAAGAGCGCTTCTTTCTCCGAACGCGTGACGATCGTCTCGATGTCGCCGAGCACGTCGCCCAACGAAAAAACAAACGCGCGATAGTCCGAGCTCCCGTCGGTGAAATAACTTCGAACGCGGCTGCGGAGGTTCTTCGCCTTACCGACGTAGATGATCCCGTCCTTCTTGTCCTTCATCAGGTAGACGCCGGGATCGGTCGGCAGATCCTTGGTGAGCTCGAGCCACTTTGCGCCGCCGTCGCGAGCCACGGCGGCGATCATACTTCGAGGACAGGCGAGGCGGTCAGGTCTTGCGTAGACGCGAGCCGAAGTAGTGGACCGCGCCGGCAATGAAGAACCCATTGAACCAGGCGTACACGTACAGGTGATCGAAGAACCCGTCGCTCGGGATCTTCAGCGCCGCGTTGTAAAAGCCTGGGATGTTCGGCAACACGCCGAGCACCAGCGCGACCACCGCGACCGGATTCACGCCGCGATAACGACCCTCCGGCCGGTAGAGATCCGCGACGTCGAGCTCCTTGTTCCGTAAGAGCCAGTAGTCTACGACCATGATGCCCGCGATCGGACCCAACAACGCCGAGTAGCCGATGAGCCACGTGAAGATGTAGTCGCCGGCGGTCGCCAGGAGCTTCCACGGCATCATCAAGATGCCAACGACACCGGTGATGAGGCCGCCCGTCTTGAACGAGATGTGCCGCGGCGCGAGGTTCGCGAAGTCGTTGGCCGGGCTCACCACGTTCGCCGCGATGTTCACGGAGATCGTCGCGACCCCGACGCCCAACAACGACACGATCGCCACCAACCAGCGAGTCGCCGCGGAGCTGATGATCGGCTCGACCATTCCCGCCGGCGGAGTCGAAGACGTCATCATCGAGAGGATGAACACGGGATCCCAGAGCTTCTCTGGCGGTGTGCCGGTGAAGATCGCCTGGGCCGCGCTCGTGATGATCACACCCATGGCGGAGAAGGCGATCATCGTGGTCGGCAGCCCCAGCGCTTGGCCGAGCATCTGCTCCTTCTGGCCCTTTCCGAACCGCGTGAAGTCGGGGATGTTCAGCGAGAGCGTGGCCCAAAAGCCGATCATCCCGGTGAGCGACGGAACGAACACCTTCCAGAACTCGCCGGGCGTCTGAAACTTCGACGGCCGCTCGAGCATGGGGCCGAGCCCATCGGCCGCACCCACCGCCCAGACGAGCAAGATGAGCGCCATGACGAGCACGATGGGAGCGGCCCAGTTTTCGAACACACGGACCGCGTTCATGCCGCGGTAGATGATCCAGATGTTGAGGGACCAGAAGATCATGAACGTGATGGCGCTCGGGATGCTGAGGCCGGCGAGCCGGAGGTCTCCTCCGATGAGGCCGAAGCCCGGCCACACCGCCTCGAGGAACGTCTTGACCGCTTCGCCGCCGATGAACGTCTGGATCCCGAACCAGCCGCAGGCGACGATGGCCCTGAGGATCGCCGGGATGTTGGCGCCCTTGGTGCCGAAGGAAGCGCGCGCGAGGACCGGGAACGGGATGCCGTAACGCGTGCCCGGGTGGGCGTTGAGCAAGATGGGCGCGAGCACGATGATGTTGCCGAGCCCGATCGTGAGCAGCGCCTGGCTCCAGCTCATGCCGACGGAGATCAGCCCGCCCGCGAGCATGTACGTCGGGATGCAGTGCGCCATGGAGATCCACAGCGCGGCGAAGTTGTAGGTGCTCCACACGCGGCGACCCAGCGGGACGGGCGCGAGATCCGCGTTGAACAGCGGGCTTTGAGCGATGTCGGGAGGAAGCTCCTTGAGCGCTTCTTCGAGCAGCTTGGGATCGTGCATGGCGAAAGCGCGGAGCATACCCGAAGTCGGAGATTCAAGCCGGACATGAGAAGATGCGACGTGCGCCCTTGGCTCTTGCTGCTCGCTCTAGGTTGTCGGCCTGGCCCCGAGCGCCCCGAGGCGTATCTCGAAGGTCCGGCTCCGGTGGTCGCCGAGCTCGCTCGGGCCCTCGCGGGGTTCGAGCGCACGCCCTTGGGCCGCATGGCCCGGAGTCTCGAAGCCACGGCGCGGAGCTGTGAAGGGCTCGTGACTTCGCAGTCCGCAGAGCCCGCCTCGCTGCAAGAGATCCTCACTTCGATCAAGTGCGCGCCAGCTCAGAAGGCCCCGACCGACCACGTTTCTTTTCGCTTTCGAGTCTCCGACACGGCTTTCGCCGAGGGCACGGCGAAGGCAAACGCCGAAGAGATCGTGATCGCGGCGGAGCTGGTCGGTGCGCTCTCCGAGCTCTGGGTTCCGAGCGGCGATCCTGGCGCGCCGGTGCTGTCGGCGCAGGATCTCGTGGTCCATGCGCGCTTTCGTCCGGCGGGCGGCGCCGATATCGCATCCTTACTGCCTCTAGGTAGCCAGGCCGATGACCTCTTCAAGCTGAAGAGCTCCTTGTTCACCGCCGCGGTGTTGGACGGCACGTTCGAGCTCGCGATGTACCCGCCCTCGGCAAGTATGCCGAGGGTCGCGCTGGCGCTCGGCGTACGCGGCACGGCGCTCGCGAAGGAGGCGCTCGAGGCTTTTGCTTCGGAGATTTCCAAGCGCTGGCCTATTCATCCGGAGCCGATCGAGATCCGCGGTGCCGACGCGATCTGCGTCCGGGACGTGGCGATCTTGCCGGAGCTCGCGCCGTGCGCGACGACGCTGCCGCGGGCGATCGTGATCGGCTGGAATCGAGCGAGCCTCGACGCCGCACTCCTCGGTCGACCGGCGCCTGCCCGAGGGGAGCGAGGGAGCGCCCACGTGGATTTCGTGCGCCTCGAGGCCGTCGATCGCGAGCTGGCAGCGACGGCTTCGGCCGCGCCGCCAGCTCCGTACCCGTTCGCGACGCTCGACCTGGTCCTTGGCGATCAGGCTCGACGCGGAGTGCCGGTCGCGATCAATCTTCGACGAAAGTGAGTCACGAATGCGACAACCTGGCCGTTGACGTGGGCTCCACGACCTGTCCAACGTAAAAGTGCGACGACCAAGGTGGGCGGAGAGGCAACTCTCCAGGGAAGCCGGTGTGAATCCGGCGCGGACCCGCCACTGTAAGCAAGCGTAGCCCTTCCGGGCGAAACCGCAGCAAGAGCCACTCCGGAGAGCCGGGGGAAGGCGCTGCGGGGAGCTTGCGAGCCAGGAGACCGGCCCAACCATCGCCGTCGCCTCAGGTGACCTTACCTCCTCGTGGAGTGGGAGGACGGCCATGGCACGTACGACACGCCCTAGCGCTTCGCGCCCGCCCCACCAGCAACCGTCGCGGATTTTGCGACTGGTCGCCTTCGCTTTCGTGAACGGCTGCGGAGCCTCCGGATGGGTCGCGATCCCCGACGAAATCACGATCGTGGGCGCGCCCTCGAGCCGATTGATCGCGGTCGCCGTCGAAGGCGCGAACGGACTGACACGATCCGAGGTGCTCGAAGCCACGTCGACGGATTCGGAGGTGGCTGTGTTCGACGAGGGTCGCGTCCAAGCCCTCCGACCTGGGTCCGCCGTGCTCTCGCTCACCGGAGACGACGGGGGTGTGGACGTCGAGGTTCACGTGCTCGACCTTTCACCGTTTGCCACGCAGGTGCTCGGCTTCGCGCCGGGCGCGGGCGCGGGCTTCGGATCCGAAAGGATGCCCGACGTTGTGTTGGGACCGCCGAAGGGCGGCGGTGAGCTCGCGGGCTCGTTCGACGTGGTCTCGTTGGGCGCGGCGGGCCGGATCGAGCTCGGGTTCGATCGAGTCGTCGGGGTCGACGGCCGGGGCGCGGATCTGGCGGTCTTCGAGAATCCATTCTCGATCGCAGGCTCGGAGCGCGCGTTCAAAGAGCCCGGCGCGATTGAGGTTCGGAGCGCCGAGGAATGGCGCCGCGTCGAGACGCAAGCAGGCCTGGTTCCGGTGCTCGCGGGCAGCTCCGACTCGTCGATCGACCCGAGGGATCCGAACGCGGGCGGGGATCGCGCCGAGCTCGGCTCGAACCGCACGTTCGATGCAGTCGCCATCGTCGATGGATCGACCATCGCGTCCGACGCCCGATCGGCGGGCTTCGATCTCGACGCGGTGATGCTGCTGCACGCCGTCCCCGTCGAGGTCAGTTCGATCGAAGGCGCCGAGCGGAAGGTCACCATGCGCGTCGGTGAGCGACGCGCGGCTCCGCGCTTCGACGCGCTCGGGCCGAGCGGTCCGGTCCTGCGCGGGCTCGACGCAAAGCTGACGCTCTCGAGCGACGGCGCCGTCGCGGCCGACTGTGACCTCGCCAAGGAGCTCGAGTGCGAACCCATTCTCGAGGCCGTACAGCGCGGCCACGCAACACTCAAAGCGAGCTACGGACCCTGGACGTTCGAGCTCCCGATCGAGGTCATTCCATGAAGCTCACGCACTTCCTGTTCGCCGGCGCGATCGTCGCTTCCGGTTGCAATTCCGACGACGACAAGAGCGACGCGACCGTCACCGACACCGGCAACGCCGATTCGGGCGCAGTGGACTCCGGCGTCCTTCCCGATGCGGGCGTGGTGACTCCGCTCGAAATCGAGGGCCGCTACACGGACGGCTTCGGAGGTCATCACGTGTTCACGTCGACGTCCTGGTGGAACGACGGCAGCAGCTACGCGATCACGCAGTACTCGAACGCAGACGACTCCTTCGTCGCGCAGAACGCGGCCGATCACCCGTTCAACCCGAACAAGTGGAGTCGCGTGGATTGGACCACCGCGGCGAGCGTCCTCTACTACTGCCAGAGCGCGTACGACGCCGCGGACGAAGCAGCGGCGCTCGCCACCGCGCGGCCGCCAGCGACGGATCCGGCGACCTCGGGGTGCGGCGGAGCGTTCCCGTGGAGCGCCCTGACGCCGGATTGATTGAATCATCGAGCGTGCGGGAGACACGGGTCGTCGCCCTCGATCTCGACGATCGAAGCTGGGCGACGCGTGTTCTCGTCGACGACGCCGAACACCATCGGGATGGCGAGGTAGGCGTCTCCGAAGGGCAGCATTCGGTCCACGGTACCGACTCCGTCGGCAAAGGCGTCTTCACACGCGCCGTACGATTCGAACCACTGGAGCATCGGACCTGAACCTCCCGCGGCGATGAAGCCGTCGCCTAGAGACAGAATGGCTTTAACCGCACCTGGGTTGCTGTGTTGGATCGCAGCGACGGGCCGACCGGACTCGAAGCTCCAGACGCCTTGTTGATTGGTGCCGACCAGGACCCGCGAGCCCAGCTTGGAGATGTGTGTCGGCGCGTCGTTCGTCGCCACCGGAAGACTCACGACTCGCGCGGCGGTGTCGCCAGCGCGTTGCCATCGAAGCCCGTTCGGCGTCTCGAAGGCCGCGACGATGCCTCCGTCAGAGAAGGCCACGCCGACCGAGGGAACCGGACAGCTCCCGTCCGACACCGGGAGAGTGACGAGCGGCGGATCGAACTCGATGCGGCGCCAGAGATTTCGTTCGACCTCGTACACGTCGATCGTGCCGGTGTCGCCGACGATCACGAGCTCGTAGCCGGCCGGTCCGACCCGTCCGTCCATGGCGAACTGTCGAGGATGCGTGAGCTCGGGAGAGCATTCTTCGAACGCGGGATTCGAACCGAGGACCTCGAACTCGCCTCCGTGGGCGTCACCGGCCAAGACCTTTCCGCTCGCGTAGACGTACAGTCGTCCGTCGGGACCTTGCTGTGCCGCTAAGAAATCCTGCGCAGACGTGGACGCGGTGATGGTGAGCTCGCGCACCGTCTCGTCCGGAAGTACCTCGAAGACGTGATTGGAAAATCCGACGAGGATGCGCTCGTCCCTCGTGAGCACGGCGAACGTGGACTCGCGGTCGCGTACGACCAGATCGCTGAGCGTGCGAGAGCGAAAGCGGTGGCATGGAGTGGGTTCTGTGAAGCTCAAACCAATCGACTGGGACAGCGCAGCCGGCGGTTCGTCGAGCGTCTCCCACGCCGGATCTTCACCGTCGTGAAGGACCGCGCGATGCACCGTGTCGGGCCCGCGGACGGGCGAAGCTGGCACGATCAGCTGATCGAGGCCGTTGACGCCGAGGCCGAGGTCTTCGAGGTCGGGGCACCGCCAGCCGAGAGAGAAGAGCTCTCGACCTTCCGGCTGAGAGAGCCCGACGCGAAAGTGAAGGCGCGAGTCCCCTGGAGCGCCGGCGCGGGCCAGCGCGGTTCGGTCGCTAGGCACCAACACGACGACGGTTCGGATCGAAGGGTCGAAAGTCGGATCGTCGACGACGAACGGCGCAGGAGCGCAATGAGTCACGAGGAGCGCAAGCAGTGCTCCACACGCGCGGCCCGCCATCGTTCGCTATCCTAGCGGCTCGGCGCGAATTGCGGTAACGCACGCGCCATGCTCGAAAGAAGGATCGCCTCTTTGATCCTCGTGCCCGTGCTCGTTGCGTGCCCTCAGCCACCGCCGCCCAAGAAGGCACCCGACACGCCGTTTCTGCAGACCCTTGACGCGTTGAAGTCGCCCGCGGATCCGCTCCGCGACTCGAGGCTGGCGCAGATTTTGACGCCGGTGTGCGGGCCCGACGCCAATGAAAGGACGAAATTCGTCCAGGACATCAAGGCATCCGTCGACGCACAGCTGGCCAAAAACCAGGACGCAATCGCCGTGGTGGAGCACATCGGGTTGCGCTGCAAAGCCAAGGAGTCGGGGCTCGACCTCTTCAAAAAAGCGAAGCCCGTATTGGGCTCCCCGGCACGCATCGACCTCGCGCTCGCACGCTTGGCCGCCAGCAGCGGCGACCTCGCCCTCGCGATGGCTTCAGCGGAAGCGGCCAAGGCGGCCGGCTCCGTGGGCGCCGTGGCTCTGCTCGCGCAGCTCGAGTCTGAGGAGGCCCGCAAGAGCAACCAGGGTTGGGTCCCGGGCATGCTCGACAAGGCGATCAAGACAGCGAGCGTTACCGGGCCGCAACCGACCGACCCCGCGGACCTCGCGGCGATCGTGTCCGTGCGCGCTCACCTGCTGGTCGAGAAGTCGATTTGGGAGGCTCCGCCGGCCGCCGAACCCGCGCGAGCCGAAGCGCTCGGGCTCTTTCGGCGCCTCGCAGAGCCGCCGTTCCCCAACTTGATGCGGGAGCGCGCCGTGGATTTCGTGTGCTTCAATCAGACCTCTGCGGAAGAGGCAGCCGCGTCCTATCCGGCCTGCGCCCGCGCTGCCGCGGAGTGGAAGATCCTCGGCGCCGCTACGACCGCAAAGACACCCACGGACGACAACTTCGACCTCACTCGATTGAAGTCGCTGCAAGACCTCGCCGCCAAGCTCCCGAAGAAGAACGACGTCGTGTTGCTCGTCGCGCGCGGCTCGGAAGGCGACCTGTTGCACTGGACGATCCCGCTCTCGAGGGTGCTTCGAAAGATGCCAGGCACCAAAGTCGTCGTGGCGCTCGGTGCCGACAGCGCTCGAGCCAACTCCCTCGTCTCTCGGGCGCTCGACCTCGCCAAAGTGAAGCCAGCGGAAACGTTTGACCTCCAAGCAAATGGGCCGCAGGCCACCTCGTGCCTCGCCGCCCTGCTGGCCGGAAAGCCGAAGCCCGCAGCCTGCCCGTTCGACGAGGCGACCTCGAAACGACTCGCCAAGGTCGGCAAAGCCAAGCTGGCGGTGCTGGTCGGCAAGAGCCTCGACGCGGACCTTCAGGACATCAAGACGGCCGAGATCCCAACCGCCATGCTCTCGTTCCGCGAGACGAGCGTCGCGAGCGGCCCAGATACATGGCTCAAGAGCCTCTCCGACACGTTCGTGATCGCTCCCCGCGACTGACTTGTCTTATCCCCTCCTCAAGCTCTTCCACCTCGTCTCGGCGATTCTGTGGATCGGGCCCGCGCTCGGTGCCTACGCGTTCTTGGTCGCCGCGCACCGCGATCCCACGATGGCCGATCGCCTCGAGTGGATCGAGACCACGTGCGAGCGCGTCCTGCGCGTGGAGCACGTCGCTTTCATAGGTCTCGTGATCAGCGGCTTCTTGCTGATGGCGATCGGTGGCTGGAGCGCCGAGTCTCCGTGGCTCTTCAAGAAGCTGCTGCTTTTTGTGTTCGTGTTCGCGTTCGAAGGGTTCGATGTTTGGGTCTCCCACGTGGCCTTGCCTCGCGCGCTTTCCAAGGACTCGGAGGCGCGCGCCCGCGCCGATGCGCTGCGCCTCGTGGTCGCCAAAGCCGGAGTCGTGGTGGGCGGACTTCTGGTGCCGGCGATTCTGTGGTTGGCGGTCGTGAAGAGTTAGGGATGTGCCGCGGGACCCGGACCCGCACCCGGACTCGCACCCGGCCCGCCACGGACGTCTTGGGCCCACGCTTCATGGCCCGTCGACGGCCAGTCCGTTCTGTCTACTCCGAACAGGTACGCGATCGCTCGTGGCAGCCCCCGCCACTCCGGGCTCCCTTCGAGACGCCCGGGCGGGAGGCCGGCGCCTTTGGCGAAGAAGAGCGCGGCAGGGTCGTGCTCCATCGACGTCGCGATCCCGTGATCGGAGGTCACGATCAGCAGATCATCTTCATCCAGCGCGCGATCGACCTCGGTCAGCCGCTCGTCGAGATATCGATACAGCTCTAACAACGGAGCTTGCCCGTCGTCTTGTCTGTCCTTCATCAGCTCGGCGAGCCCGCCGTGAGTCGCCAGATCGAGCGGCTCGATGCGCAACAAGAGGAGATCGATCTTCCGTTCGCGCGCGATCCGGACCGCCGCGTCCATCTCTGCCGCAATGGTTCGAGCGTGACCGCCGATGTTGTCGAGCCCCGCGATCGACGGGTGTGCGGTGGACTCATCGGAGGTCAGCGACCTCGCCGTCGAGCCGACCTCGAGCTCGCCGAGCTGCCCTTTGGGCCCGAACGTTTGGGCCTGCCGGCCGGCTCGAATCGCGCCGTGAGAGAAGAGCATGTTCGCCGTGACGAAAGGTCCACTCCCGATCGCTTCGAACAGGCTGTCACGCTCGGGGAGGACGAGGCTCAGCGACTCGAACGGATTCTTTCCGATCGACGACAACCCCGCGAGCTCGACGCCCATCCGGTGAATCAACGAGAGCGCCCCGACCTCGGCCTGCTTCGTCGGATACACGAACGTATCGAGCGCGGCCGCGGTGAAGGCCGGCCGGCTGTCGAGCACTCCGTAGCGCGAGGTCGTGAGCAGATGCCGAAAGAACGGGAGCTCCCCCCGCGCCAGCAGGTAGCGCAAGAGTCTCCAATCTCCGCAGTCCAAGATCAGGTTCAACACGCGACGACGCCCGTCGGGTGCAGCGCGGACCACCGCGAGCTCTGGGGCTACTGCGAGAGGCGGTCGAAGCACGGGTCGAATTTCCACAGAGCTACCCGAGGCCGGCACCCAATGACTTCCTGACGCGCGCGTTCCCGACTCGTCCGCGACCACCCACCGCACGGGTCGAGCCGACTCTGCGCGTTCGATCCGAAGCCGAGCCTCGGGCTTCGTCAGGTGGCGCTCGAGCTCCGCGTCCGGCGCGCTCCCCTCCGTCGTCACCCACAGCGTCGCTGGCGAGGGCACGAAGAAGTCGAGCGATCCTCTCTTCGACTGCGAGACGTCACGCCGAACCAACATCTCGCGCGTGATGCCGGGGACCTCGAATCGCTCCGAGACTTTCGAATAGAGGCTCAGCGCTTCGTCGCGTCGATCGAGGTTGACGAGCCAACCGATCAGCCTCGCGTACAAAGTCGGAAGATCCTTCGACGCCGCGGATTGAGGCTCCGCCTCGGCCATCGCGATCGCACGTTCGAGCGCGTCGACCTGCGTCTCTGCCTCGACGACGCCGGTCGTGCTCAAGAGCAACGCGAGGGCCGTCGCCACCTTCACGCGCTCTCCACCTCGTCGCTTCCACTCCTCGAACAACGCGATCGCCTCGTCGACGCGGCCTCGATCGCAGAGCAGCCTGCCGCGCGTCTGTGCCCAAACCTCGATGAGGCTCAGGTCGCTGGGCGGCGACGCACCTGAGATCTCGAGCCCGCGATCAGCGTCCCCTCGCTTGCCGAATCGACCCGCGAGCCAAAGGCGCGCCTTGGTCGCCGCCTCATCGCCGGTCGCGAGTCGCCGGGCCACGTCGTCGAGGACACGAGCCTCGTCCTCGGCCAAGCTTCGCGTCCCGACCTCGACGATCGCGACCTCCGGGTCGAAAGGCCGCGCGCGTCCTGCTGCCTTGGCGAGCTCGGCCGCTTCGGCGATCCGGCCGCGTTCTCGCAGCCCGACGATCGTCAACACGGACACGTTCTTCGAAGGTGACCACCGCTCGCGCGCCGAGAGCCAGGCGGGGCCGACGACGTCCGCGCACTCCGAAGCTCGTCCGAGCCCGGCGAGGCCGACGCAACGGCACTCGCCCGCGACTCGACCGTCGTCGCTCGCGCCCCAAAAGCCCTCGCTGAGCTCCACCGCGCGCGCGTGCTCGCCCTTGATCGCGGCCGCACACGCGGACTGAATCACGCGTCGCTTGCTGCGAAGAACGGCGATGCGGCCAATCGCGACGACGATCACCAGCAGCAACGTCGCGATCACGAACCACGTGCCGCTCCTGCGCCAAACCGGCAACATTGCCTCGATTGTAGTGCCCGATTCGAGATCACGGTGAG
>CAYXDO010000104.1:22921-32140 GCA_964463485.1 uncultured Myxococcales bacterium
GGATCGGGCACGTGCCCAGCCTAGAACAGTCTCGTTCCCGTCGCCGCGCCGCTCGGATCCCACGGCCGCGGCGAGCGATCGTCCTCGCCATCGAGCGCCTCCAGCGCCCCGCGCACGCTGCCTTTGCGGAGGTCCGGCAACACGAGGTCCACCACGCAGAACTGGTCTCCGCGCCCCGACACCCCTTTGTTGCGAAGGCGAAGGCGATGACCGGGTCTCGTTCCCGCAGGCACGACCAACTCCACCAACCCGTCGACCGTGGGCACCACGACGTCCGCTCCGAGGGTCAGCTCGGCGATGGTCAGCGGCAGATCGAGGATCACGTGGTCGTCTTCTCTCCGTAAGAATTCGTGATGACCGACCTCGGCCCTGAAGATCGTGCCTTCGATCCGCAGGAGCTCTCCGTCGCTCAGACCGGCAGGAAGGCTCACCTTCATTCGCGAAACGGGTCGTCCGTCGCGCTCGACTTCGAGGAAGTGCTCGCCCCCTTTGACCGCCGCTTCGAAAGGCACCCTCACGATCCCCTCCGAGCGACCCCGCGCTTCCTTCGACGCCGTCGGACGTCGCGTGGGCCTGCGCGCCTCGTATTCGCGTCGCTTCGTCTTCAAGACCTCTTCGAAGACCTCCTTGAGATCTTCACGACGACGCTCGCCCTCCGTTCGAGCTTCCGAGGCCCGTCTTTGAGGCCCCCGTGATTCGGCCCGGCCCGCTCGCAGCGAACGCGCTCGCTGATACGCTTCGCGGATCTTTCGAAACTTGGCCGCCGCGTCCGGATCGTCCGGCCGAACGTCAGGGTGGAGCGCCTTGGCGAGGCGCTTGTAGGCCGCGCGGATCTCTTCCTCGCTCGCGTCGCGCGAGACTCCGAGCGTCGCGAACGGGTCGTCCGTCATCCGCTAGCTGTTGAGCACGTCCTTCAAGACCTGGCTGGCCTTGAACTGGAGCACCCTGCGCGCGGAGATTTCGATGTCCTTACCGGTCTGTGGGTTACGCCCCACCCTCGCGCGCTTGTCACGAACGAGGAAGTTTCCGAAGCCCGAAATTTTCACGGCTTCTCCGCGCGCGAGCGTCTCTTTGATCGACTCGAAGAGCAGCTCGATCACTTCCGCAGAGTCGCGACGCGAGAGCCCAACCTTCGAGTAGATCGTCTCGACGAACTCGGCCTTCGTCAGCGTTCGGCCCGCAATATCAGAGGAAAAATTGGTGGGGGTTCCGTCTGCCATGGCCGAAGGACTGTGCCAAAGGTCGGCGTGGTACGCAACCAACCCCCCGGGATGCCTGAAACTTCCGGTCAGCCTTTTTGCACTTCGGCCTCAGCCTTTGCGCACCTCGGCCCCCGCTTCGGACTCCAACGCGCTCATCACGGCGGCCAGACGCGAATCCACCTCCTGATCGGTGAGGGTTCGTTCAGCCGCACGGAAGCGCATCGAAAGCGCCAGGCTCTTTTGACCCTCGGGCACCCCTTTGCCCGTGTAGACGTCGAACACTCGGACCGCCTCGAGCTCCTCGCCGGCCCGGGATCGCACGATCTCGAGCAGCCGCGCCGCGGAGGCCTCGGCCGTGACGTAGAAGGACAAGTCGCGATCGACCGGCGGCAGTCGGGGGATCGGACGAAAGACCTTCCGCGACCCGATCGCCGCGAACAGCATGTCCACGTCGAGCTCCGCAACGATCGGTATCGGACCCTCCAACTCGAAGACGGGGCTCGACATCACGTCAGGATGGAGCTCCCCGAACGTTCCAAGCGCGGCGCCTGCCGCCTTCACGAGCGTGGCCGAGCGCGGATGCAGATGGGGCGCCGAAGTGGGCTCCCAGCTCACCTGAGCCGCGTCGACACCCACCGCTTCGAACAGGCCCTCGAGCAGCCCCTTGACGTCAAAGGCGTCGACGTTCCCGGCGTCATAGCCAAGGACGTCCGGCGCTCGCCGTCCACGCAACACGATCCCGAGGCGATGAGACTCGACCGGAAGCCGCCCGCGCGGATCCGTGGGCGCGCCGTTCTCCCACGCGAACACCCTCCCGAGCTCGAAGAGCCGCAGGCTCGTGCTCATCACCGCCTGGTTGTGTCTCACCGCGCGCAAGAGGCCTGGGAGCATCGACATCCGCATGCGCGAGGTCTCCTCGCCCAGCGGATTCAAGAGCTCGACCTCCTGCCCGGTCAGACCCAGCGCCGCGTGTTGGGCCGGGGACACGAACGCCAGCGACACGTGTTCGAACAGCCCCAAGGCCGCGAGGATCGTCCGAACACGCCCTTCGCGATCCTCGAGCGGCGCACGATTCCAGACGGCCGTAGGACCTGAGGGCACGATCGGTGGAATCGAATCGAAACCCGAGATCCGCGCGACCTCTTCGATCAGGTCCTCTTCCAAGGTCGCGTCGAGCCGCCAGGACGGAGGTTCGAACACGAGCGGCGCCTTGGAGGACGCGCTCTTCACGACCTCGAAGCCCAGCGCGCCGAGCGACTCCTTGATCTCCTTGGTCGTCACCGTTCGCCCCAGCACGAGGCTCGCTCGCTCCGGTCGGATCGAGACTCGCGCCTTCCTCGGAGCCTTCGCCTTCACGTCGATCCTTCCTCGAGCGACCTTCCCGCCAGCGAGCTCTTGGATCAGGGCCGCGCACCGATCGACCGCCAACGTGATCGCGCCGGGATCGATGCCTCGCTCGAAGCGGTGAGAGGCCTCGGTGTGGAGCGCGTGCCGCTTGGAGGTCCTCCGCACCGACTTCGCGTCGAACAGCGCACACTCGAGCAACACGTCCTTCGTCGTCGCGGCGACCTCGGTGCCCGCGCCGCCCATGACGCCCGCGATCGCTACGGGCCGAGCCTCGTCCGCGATCACGAGGTCAGCCCTGTCGAGCGCCCGCGACTTGCCGTCGATGGTCTCGATGGACTCCTCCGACCGAGCGCGACGCACGACGATCTTTTGAGCTCCAAGCTTGTCCAAGTCGAACGCATGAAGAGGATGCCCAAGCTCGAGCAAGGCCAGGTTGGTCGCGTCGACGACGTTCGAAATGGAACGAAGCCCTACGGCCTCTAGCCGATCCACCACCCACTTCGGCGACGGCCCCACGGTCACGCCACGGATCACACGCGCGAGGTACCGCGGGCAGCCGGCTGGGTCCTCGACCTCGATCGACGCCGACTCGCCGACGCGTCCGCCTGCCTCGGTCACGTTCGTCTCCAAGGTCTTGGCCGCGATCCCGAAGATCGCCGCTACCTCCCGCGCGATTCCATAGTGCGACAATAGATCCGGACGATTAGGCCCCACCGATAGCTCGAGCACCACATCCGTACGCCCGAGCGTCGAGGCGAGGTCCGCGCCCGCTTCGGCGTCCTCGGACAGCACGAGGATCCCAGCTCCGTCGGATCCGATCCCAAGCTCGGCCGCAGAGCAGAGCATGCCGTGGCTCTCGACGCCGCGGATCGAACGCACCGCGATCTGGATCCCGCCACGCAGCGTCACGCCCGGCCGCGCCAACGCCACGCGCTGCCCGACCGCCACGTTCGGAGCTCCGCAGACGACCACCGAAGTCGAACCTCCGTCGAACACCTCGGTCACCTTCAAGGCATCGGCGTTCGGGTGAGCTGCCACCGAGCGCACTTCGCCGACGATCAACCCGCGAAGCGCATCGGCCTGGCGCTCTAGGCCCTCGACCTCGATGCCGGCCTTGCCGAGCCTGTCGGCGATCTCTTCAGCCGGCGGCCTTTTGCCCACCAACAGACTTCGAATCCAATCGACCGAAACTTTCACGACACCCTCACAGCTGCCCGAGGAACCGAACGTCACCCTGGAAGAGGTGCTTCAGGTCGTCGATTCCGTAGCGACTCATCGCCACGCGATCCATGCCCATGCCGAACGCGAACCCGGTGTACCGCTCCGGATCGATGTTGGCGGCCCGCAGCACGTTCGGGTGGACCATGCCCGCGCCGAGGATCTCGATGAAGCCGGTGCCCTTGCACACGCGGCAGCCCGCGCCGCGACACAGCGCGCACTCCATGTCCATCTCGGCGCCGGGCTCGACGAACGGGAAGAACGACGGCCGAAAGCGCGATCGACGCTCCCCGAAGAACGCGTTGACGAAGCTCATCAGCACGCCCTTCAAGTGCGCGAACGAGACGCCTTCGTCGACCCAGAGCCCCTCGATCTGATGAAACATCGGCGAGTGCGTGGCGTCGGAGTCGCAGCGATAGACGCGGCCCGGAGACACGATGCGGATAGGAGCCCCGCGCGCGGACATCGCGCGGATCTGCACGGGAGACGTATGCGTCCGTAGCAAGACCTCGCCGTTGGCGCGCGCGTCCGGAGCCTTCACGAAGAACGTGTCCTGCATGTCGCGCGCGGGGTGATCGGCGGGGAAGTTGAGCGCTCCGAAGTTGAACCAGTCGAGCTCGACCTCGGGCCCGGTCGCCACTTCGAAGCCCATGCGCTCGAAGATGCCGACCGCCTCGCGAATCACGCGGTGGACGGGGTGAATCGAACCCAGGTGGGGTCGACGCCCCGGAAGGGTCATGTCGAGCCGGCCTGACGTCAGCTCCCGCTGCTTCTTCTTGGCTTCGGCTTCGGAGACCGCGCGATCCAGTCCGGCCTCGATGGCTTGGCGAGCTCGGTTCGACTCGCGGCCCGCGGCCGGGCGCTCTTCGGCGGTGAGCTTCCCGAGCCCACGGAGCACCGCGGTCAGCTTCCCCTTGGGGCCCAAGTAAACGCTCTTGAGCAAGAGCAACTGCTGCGCCGCGTCGCTTGCGTCCGTAGAGATCGCGCCGAGGTCCGTTGCAAAGCTCGACTCGAGAGCTTTGAGCTCGTCGGTGAGGCTGCGACCCGCATCGTTCATGGCGGCCGAAGAGACCGAAGCGGTGCGCGAGGGTCAACGGAGAAGCGGGACCCGAGGGCCGCGCTCGAATCAGACGCGGCCGAGCCGCATCAAGAACGGCGCGATCGTCTCCACCAGGCGGCACATCGCGGTGTGGTGCACATCGTCTTTCGTCGGGTCGACCTGGCAGAGATCGAGGCCAAGCAAACGATCGACGTGAGGCACACACTGATCGAGCGTTCGCTTCAGAAAGCTCCAATCGATGCCGTCGGGGACGGGCCGCTTCACCGCCCCCATGAGCGCCGGATCGATCCCCGTCACGTCGATCGACAGCGCGATCGGCCCGGTGGCGAGGTGTCGAGTGAGCGTGGATCGGAACGAAGCCTCACCATCGAGCTCGAGCCGCTCCATGCTCCACACCTCGATCCCCGCACGCCGCTCGGTGGCACGCACCTGCGCCGATCGCGGGCCGCGTACCCCCAACACGGTCGTCTGCTTGCTCGAGACCGCGCTCTTCGCCATGACCTCGGCGACCGCGCTCCCTTTGGGAAACATCCGCAACGAAGCCGCCAAGACCATGTTCCACATGTCGCCGGTCGCCGTGACGTCCGGGCTCTTCGCCCGCTCCCGGTCGTCGTAAACCGGCGGCGCGGGCGTCGCGAGGTCCAGGAAAGCGTCCCCGAGCACGGCGAGCCCAATGCCCTTCGAGTGCCTAGCCGAGTGCCCGAGCACGTGGCCACACATCCCCGTTTGATCCCCGCCGAGCACCAACGGAAAATCGCCATCCTTGTTCACCGCGGCGACCTCCGCCGCGAGCGCAGAGATGGCCCGCGCCAACGGAGCGTCCAGCTTCAACGGAGCGTCCACGGGATCGGCCGCGCTCGGAGTCTCCACCGCGACGAGGCGAGGCTTCGACAGCCTCACACCCTCGTCTTCGAGCAGGTCGAGCAACAAATCCGGCGCTCCCCGTTCTCCCCCAGGCACATAACGACCCTGCTCGGTCGAGCCGAGGTCGCACGGAAACAGCACCGGGACGAGGCGCATAGCCCAGACCTATCCCAGTTCAAAAAGCGCACGAGCGCAAGCATCTTCAAACCCGGCCGAGTTTCAGCCGCCAACAAGCTTGCACGCCCCGAATCTTCATCGTGTATACCTCGTTCGTGCTCCCTGAATCGCTCGCCCCAGCCGCCGTCGGCTTGGCCGAAGCGCTCTTCGATCGAGGCGCGGGGATCCCGGCCGACCGTATCGAATGGACCCTTCACGAGGTCGACGAGCTGTCCATCGCGAGCGGCTTCAAGACCCGCGCCCTCTTCCTCGTCACGCTGTTCCTCGTGGAACACCTGAGTTTCCTCTTCGGGGAGCTCGCCAAGCTCTCCGACCTCGATTTGCGCTCCCGCGTCCGCTACCTCGCGCGACTCGACGCGTCCCCGTTGGCCGCGTTGGTGGCGCTCCCCAAGGCGCTCCTGTGCCTCGTGTACTTCGAGCACCCAGAAGCGCTGCGAGAGACCGGCTATGACGGCAAACCCATGATCGAACACGCCCAAGCCGAGGCCCCTTCTGCGCCCAGCCCACGGAGTCGATCGACCTCGCGCAACCTGCGCACCATCGCCTGAGCTCACCGTGCCCATCTTCGAAGGCCACACCCTCACCCAAGACGTGGAAGAGTGGGCCGACGTCGTCGTCGTCGGATCGGGCGCGGGCGGCGCCGTCGTCGCCAAAGAGCTCGCCGAGGCCGGCCTCGACGTCGTCGTCTTGGAAGAAGGTCCACACGTTCCCGGCGAAATTTACGGGAAATGGAGACCCACCGAGACTCTGCGACACCTCGGCCGCGAAGCCGGCACCACCGCCGTCCTCGGGCTCGGAGACACCCCCGTCATCACAGTCATGGCCGGACGCGTCGTGGGCGGATCGTCCGTGCTCACCGGAGGCGTCTGCTTTCGCATCCCGAGCTTGATTCACGAACGCTGGATTCGGGAACGCGGACTCTCTGCGCTCTCCGAAGAAGCCATGCGCCCCGCCTTCGAGAGCGCCGAGCTCGAATCCCACGTGAGCGTCGTTCCTGAGTCCATGCGCAGCGGCTCGACCACCAAATTCGTCGACGGCGCCAAACGCCTCGGCATTCCAGTGCGGTCCATGCGACGCAACACCGAGGGGTGTGTGGGTTGGTCGCGCTGCAACTTCGGCTGCCCGGTCCACGCGAAGATCAGCGTCGATCGAAGTTACATTCCAAAGGCCCTACGGCGCGGCGTCCGCATCTACTCGGACTGCCTCGCCCACCGAGTCACCCACGCGTACGGGCGCGCCAGCGGCGTCGAAGGCCGATTTCTGGGCCGAAAGGACCAAAAGGGCCGCCAGAGACCAACTCACCGAATCACCGTCCACGCAGACTCCGTCGTCGTCGCGGCAGGAACCATTCACACTCCGCTGCTCCTCATGAGCTCCGGGCTGAAATCATCCTCCCTCGGCCGACACATGACTCTCCATCCGGGATTTCGGGTCGTCGCGAGGTTCGACGAACGCATCGACGGCTGGAAAGGAGCGCTGCAGAGTGTGTTCGTCGATCATTTCGAACGCGAAGGAGTCACACTCACAGGCCTCTTCCTCCCACCCAACGTCCTCGCGGCCGGCCTCCCCGGCGTCGGGCCAGAGTTCGCCGAACGCGTAGGTAACTTGGGCCACCTCGGCATTTTCGGCGGAATCGTGCATGACGACGAGGGCGGCAGCGTGCACAAGATGTGGGGCCGGGAGCCGCTCATGACTTATCGGCTCTCTCCGAAGGACAAAGAGCATATGATTCGCGGCATCCAGGTGCTCGCTCGGATCTACATGGAAGCCGGCGCCAAGGAGATCTATCCACCCTTCTTCGGCATGCAACCCATCCGGTCGGCCGACGAAATCCCGCGCCGAATTCATCCCGGGCTGTCTGCCCGACGAATGGAATGCGTGACCTTTCACCCGCTCGGAAGCTGCCGCATGGCCCTCGACAAGAAGAACGGGGTCGTCGACGCCTGGGGCGAAGCCTTCGAGCTGCCTGGCTTGTACGTGGCCGACGGGAGCGTCTTTCCCACGAGCATCGGCGTGAACTCGCAGCTCCCGATCATGGCCATGGCAACCCGTATCGCTTGGGGTCTCGCCGAGCGCACCGGCCGTCGAAAAACCCGCGCCTGACCGCGGGTTGGCAGCTCTTTGTCACGCGACTGAGTTCCTCTCCGCGGCACGCCGTGGCATGGTGATCCAAATGGGCCCCGACGAGAGCGTTCGAGAGCTGCTCCGAATTCTCCATGGACAGGACGTCGAGCCGCCCCCTCCGCCCGATGAATTCCAGCTGGAGCAAGAGGAGCCCACCGCGAAACACGTCCGCCCCGGACGGAGCTCCGCGGAGCCCGAACAACCCCGGCCGCGGGGCGTATCCGGTCGAATTCGCGAGCTGCGCAATCCTGCGGTCGAGGACCGCGACGGCATCGACGAGGACGCGCTCGGCCCGCGCTTTCAAGTCCTCCGCGTTCGCGGAGAGGGCGGCTACGGCATCGTCTACGAAGCCTTCGACAAGAAGACCCAGACCGCCGTGGCCGCGAAAGTCATTCGCGAGGGCGCGCTCGAAAGCAAAAACGCCGCCGAGAGACTTCGAAGAGAGTGGAGGTCCGGATCCAAAGTCAACCATCCCTCCATCGTCGAAGTCTTCGACTTCGAGACCACCCCCGGCGGCCTGCCCCTCGTCGTGATGGAGCTCCTCGACGGCTGGACGGTCTCGGGCCGAATTCGCGCGGAAGGCCCGCTGCGCCCGTTGGAAGCCGGCCGCATGGCGTGGCAGATCGCGTCGGCCATCCAGGCGCTCCATGACCACGGAATCATCCATCGCGACATCAAACCCGACAATATCTTCATCCAAGGTGACACTTACAAGTTGCTCGACCTCGGCTGTGTCCAAATCTCCGACGACATCTCCATCACCGGAGAAGGGGTCGTCGTCGGCACGCTCTCGTACATGGCTCCCGAACAGCTGCGCCACGCCTCGGTCTCCGCGCAGAGCGACGTCTACGCGCTCGGCTTGACGCTGTACCAGAGTCTCACCGGCACTCAGCCCTTCCTCGGCAATGACCCCCAAAAGTTGGTCAAAGCCATTCTCTCGACCGACCTCGACCCGCCGCTCGAAGGGCGCGACGGACTCAGCCAGGGACTCAACCGCATCACCCTCAAGGCACTCAGCAAAGCCCCGCGCGATCGCTACGAGTCGGCCGGCGCGATGGCGAAGGCGCTGGAAGACCTCCTCAGCATCCAGGTGACCAAACACGACTGACGAGACTTGCCCTCGGGAGCGTATCCTGCTGTACCCGGCGGCCCCGTACGCCGGGGACCTGACCGGATGTCGGAATCGGATGTCGGAATCGGATGTCGGAATCGGATGTCGGAATCGGA
>CAYXDO010000104.1:32240-37750 GCA_964463485.1 uncultured Myxococcales bacterium
GGAATCGGATGTCGGAATCGGATGTCGGAATCGGATGTCGGAATCGGATGTCGGATTCGGATGTCGGAATCGGATGTCGGATTCGGATGTCGGATTCGGATGTCGGATTCGGATGTCGGATTCGGAATCGGATGTCGGAATCGGATGTCGGAATCGGATGTCGGAATCGGAATCGGATGTCGGAATCGGATGTCGGAATCGGATGTCGGAATCGGATGTCGGAATCGGAATCGGAATCGGATGTCGGAATCGGATGTCGGATTCGGGTTCGGATGTCGGAATCGGATGTCGGAATCGGAATCGGATGTCGGAATCGGAATCGGATGTCGGAATCGGATTCGGATTCGGATGTCGGATTCTCCGAAGCAAATCGAGCGGTGCCGGGCACGACGATCGTCCGCGGATGAGTAAGGACTCTCGGTCGGGGAACAGAGTACCACCGAGACCTTGCGGGCCGCGTTCCTGGAGGGGCTCGAGTGGGCCGTTTCGGCGATCAGCGCCTCGGACCGGGCTTCGATCTGGACAACTCTATCCGTTGAGCGCCGTTCGCGGTCGCCGCCTTTCTGCTCGGAGCGGAAAACGCCATCGCGGCTGGCCCGCTCGACTCATTCCAGAGCCTAACCGCAAAGCGCGTCCTCGAGTGGCTGGAGACGCTCTTGCTGATTCAGGTCGTGCACTCGTCTGGCAGCTTCGAAAGTCGTTCCTGAAAATCCAAAAGTGGCTCTCAGTGGCATCGACTGACGGACTAAGACCCGTGGGCGCCTTCCGAATGGACCTGAGCCCGATTCCGTTCGCCCACCCAGCCTCGGCGCAGAGAGTGAAGCCCAGTTCCCCGACGTGTTCGGGCCGCCCACGCCGTAGCGGGCGACCGACTGGCATCAAACGCGTCGTCTCTCTGCCCGCGCTCAGCGTGCCGGAAGGCTCCGTCAATCTCTCGAGCGTGAGCGCGATCGATCCCGAGCACGACCTCCTCACCTTCGCGATCTCCCGCCCCGGCGGCCTCGCGATCACGTACTCAGGCGAGCTCCGCTGGCTCACGCTGCACGAGAACGCCGCGCTCCGACCGCTGAATTTTGACCACGGGCGGGATTCACCACGATCCGGACCATGAACGTAGACTCTCACATCATGAGCAAATTCGAGCCCGCACTCTTGCTGCTGTTTATCGCCTGCGCCTCTGAACAAAGGTCAGCGCACCCTAGAGTTATTTCGGGTGGCGGAAAGCCTTGTCGCGATTCTTCGGAGTGCGAGAGCGGCCGCTGTGAAGTTGTATTTCAAGATGCCGCTGAGAATCGGTGGACGCCGCGCTGCGCCGCTCAATCTGAGTTGGTCGGCTGCGTGATCGTGCTGATAGAAGATGAGAATGGAGTCGTGAGAGAGAGTGCACAGTGCGGGGGTCGGCCGTAGGGGGAGGGGGTAGGGGTCCAGCGACTTCGGTATTCGCGAAAACCTGGTATTTCGAGAGTTCGGATGAGTCCCAATGACATGAGTTCGCACGTGCTTCAGCACTCGAAGCGGGCCCGGGCTGGCGGAATTCCGTCGGCCCTACGGCCCGAATATTAGTTTGGTCTCGCTGCCCGAGACCTACGCCGCTTGCTTCAGTTCGACGACCGGGAGAGTACGATCGTCGTCGAGGAAGCGCACGTGCAGATCGAGCCGCCTTGGCGCCAACCCAGGCCTCGGCGCTGCCCTGGGGCCGCGCACAGGGAGCGCTCGCGGGCCAGCGCGCTCGCGGCTCGAATCGCGGCGCCTCGCTCGCCGGCTCGACGCCACGGTAGACCTCGTTGGGTGTCTTACCTGCGAGACTCGTCACCGAACCTGGGCGTGAGCTCGCGTACACCAGGGCCGATACTCTTCGCTCGTGAACTGCCCTCCCTCGTCCTGGACGAGATACTTGGGTTTGGCCGCGGACTGCACGGTCGAAGGAACCCGCGCGCTGATCGAGGCCGGCGCCGGGAGGAGCTTGTTCGAATCGCCGCGATCGCACAAGGTCACAAAACGGAGACCCGACCAGGCCGGCGCCTCCCGTGGTGGCAGGAGGTCCACAAGAAATGGTAGAGACGCGCGCAGGCGTCGCAGGAAAGGCTTTCGGAATGTCCCCCTTTCGTTATGCTCGGGCCAGCGAGATCGCGCTCGGAGCGAGCGGACAGGTCGTGTACCTATCTGCGGCCGAGCCGCCGGAGCCGCCTGAAGAGCAAGGACTCTTCACGGGATCGACCGAGCACGCCTTCGAGTTGAGGTTGCTGCTGCTGACCCTTCAGGCGACCCTCGTCACCCGATTCTGGCGCACTGATTTCGTTCAGAGGATCCTCGACCCGGTGGTTTCGGTGGGTCCCGGACATGTTCGGCTCGAGGTTTTCTCGGCGTGCGGAAGCGCATACTGCTGCGTCGATCTGACTGAGGCGATGTTCGAGAGCGCCCAGTTCGGCGGGCTGGGAACGACGAACGTCGACTTCGGGTCCGCATTCCTGGAGAAGCTCGGCGGGCTGCGCCGGGGCCTGACCACCAGCTTGGAGGTCGGATGGAGCTCGCTCGAGCTCACGACGCCGAGCGGGCCCGTGCTCGAGAAGAAGGTCAGGCTGCCCGAGCGCTGGGTTCGCGGCTTTCTGGAAATTCAAACGGCGCTTCGATCGGCCATTCAGATCGCCGAGCTCACGCGGCCTGCCGCCAGGCAACTGATCTCCGCGATCCCATCGAGCGGCCCTTGTCAGTCGCTGTGGCTCACGCCCGATGGCGACGCTCCGAAGGTCCTCCCGACTCCGTCGAGCGCTTCATCGGAAGTCGGCGGTGCGCCTCGGCTGTCGCTCCTCCGATCGCTGCTCCCGTACATCGAGCGTCTCGGAGTCTATCGCTCCGAAGGTGGGGTCACGGGCTGGGTTGCGGACCTCCGCTTCGCGCGACTCACGCTCGCGCTGTCCCGCACCCCGCGCGCGGCTTCTCGGGTGAAGGTGACTCACTGTCGCACGCGCCGAGAGAACCGACCGATCGGCTCGAGCTCTGGCTCCGCGCCGGAGCAGCCGCACGGCTCGCGGAGTTTCGAGGGGAGGACCTCGGGCGAGTGGTCTCCGCCGAGCCTGCTGCGCTCCCGAGAATGCTCGACGAGCTGGGGGCCGCTGGAGTGATTGGGTACGACCTGTTTCAGCGAAAGTACTTCTACCGCGTCTTGCCGTTTACGACCGACCGCGTGCCGGCCCGACTGGCTTCCGCCCGAAGCGAAGTCGCGCGAGGCCGGGTGAAGCTCGAGGCCAGGCAGACTCTCGGCTCCAGAATCCAAGTCTCCGGACGAGTGGGCGCGCACTCCGTCCGCGCGTCGACGATCTTCGAGCTCGACGGCAAGATCGTCGATGGGTCGTGCGAGTGCCGATGGTTTCACGAGAATAGGCTGTCGCGCGGCCCGTGCCGGCACGTCCTCGCGCTTCGATTCGCCGCGGACGACGTCCGCGGATGAGTAAGGACTCTCGGTCGTGGAACTGAGTACCACCGAGACCTTGCGGGCCGCGTGCCTGGAGGGGCTCCACGAGTGGGACGCGCTCGACGCGGCCGTTTCGGCGATCACGGCGCAGCGCGCCTCCGACTTGGCGAGCGCCGTGCCTCCCGCCATGTTGTCCGATGGGTTTTTCGAACCCAGCTTGATCACGCTCGAGAGCTCCATGATTCTCGACGGGCTCGCCAACGACGCTCCGACGTATTGGCTCCCCTCCGATCCGATCGACGAACGGTTGGCGCTCAAGCTGGCGGATGCCATACGCGCCGGCCACGTGCCCGGCGGTCGTGTCGTCGATATCCTCCTTGCGCGCCTCGCGACCGCGGTAGGTCCCCGCGCCTTCGGTTTTCGGATCTTGTTCGAGAGGACGCGCGCAGCCGCGGGACTCGGCGACGAGGAGTTTTCGGCCCAATTCCGCGACAGACTCTACGGCTTGGTCGGCTCGCCAGTGGGAGAAGTCGCGTCGCTGGGACTCATGGCCGCGAAGCTAGACTCTGCGCACGAGCGAGCGATGACGGCCATCGGACCGGCGCTCCAGCATTCGGCGAAGAGTGTCGTCCTAAGAGCCCTCCGAATTCTGTCGGCGCACCTCGAGGAGCGGCCAGACCTCTTCGGGCTCATCGCGGACGACCTCGTCGCGGGGCTTGGGCACCCAAAGGCCGATGTCGCCCGCGCGATCGCGGAGTGGCTCGTCGAGCACCGCTCATCCCTGAGCGCCAATGCGCTGAAGCGGATCGAGCGCGAGGTCGGAGCGATGCCGAGAGTCACTCGGACGATCATTGGCGAGCTCGTCGGGCCGCTCGTCGCGCTCGAGCCCAGCGCCCCCGAAGTTCAGACAGACCCGAGCCAGGATCTGCTGCGCGCGCTCGCCGCGGTGCCCTCCGAGGGGTCCCAGCTCTTTCGGCTTCGGCGCGAGTCCCTGGAGCGCTTTGTCGAAGTCGGCGACTTCACTGAGCCACCGCGCGTTGGCAGGCTCGCGGCGCGCTCTCCCCTGCAGGACGGATTCGACAGAGGGGTCGAGCTCCTCAAGAGCGCCGATCGGGCGGACTCGCGAGACCTGGGCCTGTCCCTGTTGAGCGCAGCCAGATCGCACGAAATCGACGTCCACGACGCCGTCGGACCCTTACTCTCAGCGCGCGTCCTGGATGTGTTTCCACCCACCCGAGTCGTCATCGCGTCGCACGTCGCCGACTGGGTCATCGCACACCGAGTCTCTGGGGCCGACCTCGCACGCGGGATTCGAGATGGACTGACCCAGGACCGCCTCGCCTTCAAGTCGTTCGAGACGACCCTGACCCTCGTGGCTCAGAGAGCGCCGTTCGCGGTCGCCGCCTTTCAGCTCGGAGCTCAAAACGCCATCGCAGCTGGTGCGCTCAACTCATTCCCGAGCCTAACCGCAAAGCGCGTCCTCGAGTGGCTGGAGACGCTCTTGGCTGATTCAGGTCGTGCAGTCGAGTCCGCAGAGGCTGTCGCCGAGCTCACGCGCCGCGCGCGATCGCAATCCGAGGCTGGGCGGATCGCCGCCCGACTCCTGGCCCGCAGGCCCATCGCACGGAAGCTCCCCATCCTCGTCGAGCTCCACACGGGCGCGCTGCTTGCGCAGCCCAAGTAAGGCAGAGGCCTCGAAATCCGCGGCACGACGCAGACTCCCCGCGAAGCTCGGCGTGAGTTCTCCGCTGGGCGCCGAACTCACTCTTCGGTAGCACCGAGTCGAACTCCTCGACAATCTCCCGACACGATGCGGAGCAATAAGTCTTCGATATCCGCGTCCACACCTATAGGAGGAATATTCGTGCGCCTGCTCGCGAACACGAGGCCGTCACAATTGTAGCGCCGGCTCGGCGGTTGCAGTTGCCGCGCCTGAGCGAGTATGAGCCGACTGAGTCCTCTACGTTGAAGCTCAACCAACGAAGGACTCGGATCTGCATCGACACCGTCGGGGATTGGACTGGGCGCAGATCCGCCTGGCCCTGAGTCCGAACGCGTCGCATACTATCGTTGGAATGTTCACGAGGACGTGCCACTT
>CAYXDO010000105.1:0-36842 GCA_964463485.1 uncultured Myxococcales bacterium
GCACACCGATCGATCGCCGCAAGTCCGCGTTCTATCTACTCGTTTTTCGACCAACTTCCCCGCAGCGCACTCAGATCCAGGCCCGGCTGCACCCAAATCATTCCTCGAAAATCATTCCGGATGCCCTGGACCCCCGAAAATCATTGACCGGACCCCCGAAAATCGGGGACCTCCCGAAAATCACGGAGCCCCCCCAGACCCGACTCCAGCCTCCAGCAACCAGTCCGCCGCTTCGCCCCACAACGTAGACGCCAGCTCCGGTCTGAAGAAGCCGAAATGCCCAATCGAACTCAGTCCGACATCCCGCGGCCTCACGACGCGGATCTCCGACTCGGCCGACCGGTACAATCTCACCAGCGCTTCGACCGACTCGATTGGCGCGTACCCGTCGTCCGAAATGGCGTACGACCGAAGGGCGCCAGACCACGTCGCATAGCCTCGACTCCCTCTCTCGTCCGCCGTCTGTTTCAAATACTGGGGCCGCTTCCCCCACGTTGCCCAATCACACGCAACCTGCGAAGGCACGTCTTCGCCTTGGCCCAATCGCCTCATCGGTAGGTAACCCACGAGATCGACCATCGGAGGGATCATCGCCCACACCGCCCGCATGAGTATCCGCGGAACGCCGCTCCAATTGCGCCAGTAGCCACTCTGACTCGCCACGAACACTGCCGCCCGGACCGGAGCTTCGACGAATCCCATCAGTTGCCCGCCCAGACTGTGACCTACCCACAGGAGCGGCAACTCGGAAAATCTTGAAGTGAGCGCCCGAACCGCCCCCCCAAGATCGCGCTCTGCCCAGTCGATCATCGACGCGTCCAAACCTTGCGCCGGCCCTCTTCGCGACTCCCCGATCCCTCGGTAGTCGAAGGTCAGCGACGCCAAGCCGCGACGTGAAAGAAACTCGCCGAACCCCCGGTAATAACGCTGCCGAACGCCCATCGCTCCCGCAATCAGCACGGCCCCTCCGACCGTCTTCTCCGGCACGAACAGCGCGCCGCGGAGCGGATACCCATCGAGCGCGTCGAAGCTCACGTCCAACGCCATCGCGCCGCAGCTTGTCGGCTCGAGCATGAGGTCGCAAGTATCTTGAATCTCCTCCAGACAAACCGGCTCCAACCTCCGTGGACGTGCTCTTACTCTTCGGGCTTCTTTTCGGCTGGATAGCCCTGCAGACCTATGTCCTTCCCAAGCTCGGCGTCGGGACCTGAATGGTCCCCGAGCCGCGCCGGTCGGCGCGGGACGGTGAGTCCAAACCGAAACGGAGTTGCTAGCGTCTCCCCCAGACCAGCTCGTTCATTGCCCGAGGCCCCTGATCGCGGCCTCGATGGCCTCGAGCTCGGCGTCCACCCGCGCCAACCTGCGTTGGTGTTTGGCCCGCTCGTCGCTGCTCGGGTGACCCTCGAGCCGAGCCACCTCGGCTCGGTGAGCGATCAACCTCGCTCGACCCTCGTTCGCCTTCGCCGAGATTCGATCCCTCGGACGTCCTAGCGCCTTGGAGATCTCGAGCTGCAACAGCACCCCCAGCCCGTCCAGATTGTGGAGCCGCAAGTGGCGCTCGATCTCGAGCTCCGCCTCAGAACTACGCTCGGTCTTCGATAAGAGCTCCGCGAGCTCCCGCCTACATCGGTGAGTTGGGTCCTTCGCGAGCGCATCCCTGCACGCTCGCTCGGCCTCCAGAAAATCCGAACGGCGAAGCGCCGACCTGCACAGCTCGGCCGACGAGTTCTCCGGCAACTCTCCATACCCCCTGAGGCCCAAGGCACCCAACGCGACCGCGCCCCCCGCGAAGACCCGCTCGTGCTGCCAAGCTACCCCCGCCAACATCACGACGAGCGCGCCCGCCGCGACCCGGAACACCCAGTCAGCGGATGCGCGCGACGACCGACTCACCGGCTCGGACATGATCCCCCTCCCGAGCCACGAGCTCGATTTTCGAGGTCTTGGGCGTCTCGATCACCAGGTCCGTCTGAGATCCCCACGTGATCATCCCAATTCTTTGCCCGGTCTCCACGGAATCGCCGGGAGCAACCCAGGTCAGCACCTGCCCCACGTAATAATCTGCGATGCGAACGACAAAACAACGCGTCGCCCCCTCGATCACGAGCGTCTCGCGCGCGCTGTCGAGAACGTAATCGGCTTCCTCGATCAAGTCCGAGATCGACAACCCAACCAAGTCCAACAAGCGATCCGGCGCGGGAATCATCGCCCTCAACACCAGACCTTTCTCCAAGCGACTCATGTCGACGTCGGGACCGTTGAACCAGGCTCGCCGAGTCACTCGGCCGGCGATGGGCGCCCGGTTCACGTGCACCCCATACGTAGTCATGTATATACCGACGATCACACCCTCCCGCGGACCCGAAGCGCCGACCTTGTGAAACGACTCGATGGGAATCGCGGTGTGATTCTTGATCGCGAGCGGAACTCGTCCGTCCGAGAATCTTCTCACGTACAACACGGTCCCATCGGCAGGAGACACGACGACGTCGCCAGAAGGTATGGTTCGCTCCGGATCCTTGACCAAAGTCGAATAGAACTGATCGGTCGCATAGCCCGCCTGAATACAAACATAAACGACGAGCCCGAGCCCTAGGGCTGCAATCAGGAGCAACTTCCCGAGGCGAGAGCTGCGAATCATCGACTCTCCTGCCAGTCCGGACTCATCGGCATCTGATCACTCGATCTCCCGCGTCCCGTCCCGTACCCAATCGCCGCTGCGTCCTCCCTGCTTCACCATCAGCTGCAGCCGTTCGATCACCATTCCGCGCTCTGCCGCCTTCGCCATATCATAGAGCGAGAGCGCCGCCAGCGCCGCTGCAACCAGCGCTTCCATCTCCACTCCGGTGGGTCCCCGCGTCTCCACTCGCGCCTCGATTCGTACTCCCTCCGCCTCCGGCTTCACGTCGACCGCCACGTGCGACAACGACAGCGGGTGCGCGAGCGGGATCAAGTCCGCGGTCTTCTTCGCGGCCAAAATGCCTGCGATCCGAGCAACGGACAACGCGTCCCCCTTCTTCAGATTCCCTTCCTCGATGGCTTGAACCGTCGCCGGACTCATCCGCACGAACGCTTCGGCCACCGCGACCCGGTGCGTAGCATCCTTGGTTCCAACGTCGACCATGTGCGCGGCACCTTCGCTGTCGAGGTGGGGCAACTTCGGCCTTTGGGCGCTCATTCCATGAGCCTTCAACGGGCATCGACCAGACGCAACCTCACCGGCGCAACCGACGCCAACCCGCCCACGCTCGGTTCGATCTCCGGCGTACGACCGATACCCACACCATCACACATTGTTGGACAATTCCCTCATGGCGACGTTCGTACGCGTTCTCGGCCTGTCCTCAGCTCTCGTCTTCGCGGCTTGTCAGCCGCCGCCCCTCGATACGAGTCGCGACGTGCCGGAGCGGGGCACGCTCGGGCAGGAGATCTTCGGCCTCTTCCATCGCGACTTCGAACGAGAGACGCCTCGGCGCGCCGAGGGATTCGCGATCGAGCAGGAGCCGTTCGTCGGCGTGATCGATCATCTTTTTCCCGAGGACGAGCTTCGTGCGACGCAGGAGTATCTGGTTCGGCTCCTGCCGCTGTACGACGACTCCACGATCCCGATCGTCACTCGGACTTTGGCCGCGACCATCGAGCGGCTCGAAGGGGATGAAGCCGCGCTCCGAGCGCTGGCCGCTGTCTTGTACCGCCAAGGGTACGTGGATCGTGGCCATGAGGAAGCGCTCGCTCGCCGTATCGTCGGCTTCGCGAAGTATCGTGAGTTGACCAAGGAGCTGATCGAGTTTGCGCTGGACCACGACGGGTTGGATGGTCGCGGCGAGCCGGACCCGAACGAGGTCGCTCCGCTCGGGCGGCTCCAATCGGCGTTCGCCGATGGACTCCGAGAGCTCGAGATTTCCGAAGACGCGGAGCGCGACATCGTGCTCGCGGCGGACTTGATGTTGAAAGAGGACCCTCGATTCTCGGTGGGGGACGCGCCTGTCCTCACCGCGGGCGTGGTCGCGCGGGACGTGCGCGGCATGGCGAAGGTGCAGACGGTCGGGGGTCGGGTGCCTGCGCCGTTCTCGGACTCACAAGGGGACGGCGTCGCCGATCTCGATGACGCGGGCCGCTTCGTGGACACGAACGGCGTGGTCGTCACGCTCGATCCCTACGGAGACGGGGGTGACCGCGACGCGAACGGTCGGCTGCTCATGCAAGGCGGGGCCACCGTCTACCGCTACGTCGAGCTCGAGAACACGCTGCTGGTCGGGCTCCTGCGCGACTCCAGGAGCCTCGTGCTCGACGGAACGATCCGTCGCAGCCTCGACGTGGTGGAGGCGCTGCTCGGTGAGCGCACGCCGGAAGACAAATACGGCGCCACGAACAGCCCCATCCTCGACGCCGCTCACGCTCTCGCGGTGACGCTCGACACCGACGACGTCCCCGATATCCTCGAGACCTTCCAAAAGCTCATGCGCGATCACGAAGACGTCATGGGCTGGAATTTGGTGGAGCTCGAAACTCAGCTCGACATCTCCGATCGGTATGATGTCGCACTCAAGCCAGAGAATCGCTTCTTCGACGACATGATGTCCGTGCTCCGTCGAATCTTGAACGAACCGGGGCTCGCGGAGGCCGTCATCGATGCGCTCGAGGACGACGCGGTGCTTGGTCTACCCGAGGCTCAGGCGCTCTTGTCGGAGTTCAAACATCCTTTGATCACGCACGAGGACTTCGAAAACCAGCGCATCTTCGCGACGCGAGTGGACTACACCAAGTCCGACTCACGAGACAATCAGAGTCTCCAGCAGCGACTCATGCACCTGATTTACGACACGCGGGGAGTACGTTTCGAGCCGCGTATCATCGGGATTCCTGCCGGCTTCATCTTCGAGATCTCCGATTTGGCCGAGTTCTACCTCCTGAGCACGATCGGTGTTTCGACCGTCCCGTCGCTCGTCTCGACGCTCACTGGGTTGGACGAGCACCCCACGCCGGAGCAGCTCGCGGTGTTCATCAACGAGGACTCGTCGTTTGGAAATCCGGTGGGTAAGGACGGAATCGAGGTTCGGTTGAACGACGGCGACACCCTGTTCGCCGCCTCGGCCTCTGGCATCACCGCCGCGCTTCGACCTCTGGTCCAAGCTTTCTATGACCATGGTCGGCTCGATCTGCTCTTCGACCTGTTCGAGGTGCTGCACCTGCACTGGGCGACCGTCGAAGGAGGCGACTATCAGGGTCAGAATTCGAATGACCCCAAGTGGTCGAAGCTGTCCGGCCTGCGTCGCTACGAGCCGATGTTGATGGACGTCTTTCGGAATACGAAAGTCATGGAAGGCACCCGCGAGCTCATGCGCAGAGCGGGCTCGACTCGCACGGCCAGCGGCCGGGATGGGCGCACGTTGCTCCTCAGCTTCGTCCGCCGATTCATGGGCAAGGATCTGGAGCTCAGGACGCGGGACGGAGCGTCCGAGGTCGTGATCGACGGCGAGCGCGTGTCTCCGCTCTCTCCGTTCGATCTGGTGCGCTACGCCCGAAGCCGGCTCAAGTCACAGGTGCGACGCACCGCCAGCACCCAGCAAGCCTACGAGGACCTCGTCGACGCGCTGCACGACCATTTCTTGGCGACCGTACGCACAGGTCCGAAGTCGGGTGAGTTCGACAACCCACGAGCCAAGCCGGTGACACTCACCTTGCTCGGATTCCTCGAGGAACGGGCCCGCAGACACGCCGCAAGCGGTGCTCTTCGTGGGTGGATTCGAACCGAGATCCCGAAGTTCCTCGAAGACGCCATCACGTCGACGGAGCTCCCGGCGGCGATCGACTTGATTCATCTCATCGAAGCAAATCCAGCGCTCGACGGAATGATGACCGAAATGCGCGACGAGCTGCTCGATGAGGCTCGCGGGTTCCCTGATTTGGTCGTGGTGCTTGCGGACCTCCTGAACGCGGCCAAGGACGCGAGTGTGGCGGCGCCGCTGTTGCGCTTCTTGGGCAACGAGCTCCACCCGAACACGCGACTCACCTTCGACATGTTGAATTTCGCCAGCGACGCGATCCATCTGGATCCAGAGGAACACACCCTCGAGGTGATGCGACGAAGTCTGGAGAGTGCTCCCTTCGGCGGGTTGTTCGCTTATGGGCTATCGGGCGCGATTCGCCAGACGAACCGCACCAATCCGCTCGAGGTGGGGCCCCTTTCGAAGGCCGACGTAGTCAGCGTCTTGGCGGTCGTTCGGCGTTATCTGCTCGACGACCAGCACGGTATGGAGAAGTTCTACAAGCTCGTGGAGAACCGTAAGTGATTAGGAACGAGGGTGTCCGGCTCGGCCATTTGCGGAGCCTGGTGCTGCTCTCTGGAGTGGCATGGTCGGTCGCGGCTTCCGCCGGTGGGTACACGCTGCCCGTGCATGGTGTACGAGCCCTCGGCGTAGGGGGCGCGCTGGTCGTTGGGGCTGAAGGGGCCGACGCGCTCTGGTACAACCCGTCGAGACTGGAGGGCCACTCCGTCAGCCTCGAGGCCGCGTTGATCACGCTGAACGCCAAATACACACGAGACTCCGAGGTCGCCGAGAATTCGGCGTCTCCGGTCCCCAATCCCACCCTCGGAGGGTCCTTTCAGCTCGGCGATCGACTCACCTTGGGGCTCGGCGCGTACGCACCTTGGGGCGCGCAGTACACTTTCTCCGAAACCGGTCCCCAGCGGTATTCGCTCGTCGACAACGCCTCCTCTACCTTTCTCGTCATCGAGCTCGCCGCAGCCCTCAAGATTGGAGACAACCTGCACATCGGAGCGGGCCTTCAGAACGTCGTCTCTCACATTCGGCAGCGCCTCGTGCTCTCTGGGTACACCGGACTCTTTGGCTATCCCGAGGATCCAACGCTCGACGTCCTCAACGAAATCGAGCTCCAGGATCCATTCACTCCGAGCGCGAACGTCGGCGTGAGTTACGAGGCCGGACCCGTCGGATTCGGGCTTGCCGTCCAACTCCCGTACACGATCTCTGGGGACGCCGACTTCCGCGCTCGGCTCCCTTCGAGTGTGTTCTTCGATCCGACGACCATCGAAGGGGACAAGGCGCACATGGAGATCGATTTTCCCTTGATGGTGCGCGCTGGCGTGCGGTGGCAGGTCATCGACCGCTTTTCCGTGGAAGCCGCCGCCGCCTACGAGAACTGGTCGGTTCAAGAGCAGATCGTGAGCGACACTCAAGGCCGAGTGGTCCTGAAGGACGTCCCTGGCATCGGCGATTACGTCATGAAGAAAATCGTCATCGACCGTCGGATGAAGGATACCGTCTCGTTTCACCTAGGCATCGACGGGGAGGTCATCGAACGCCTGCATCTTCGGGCCGGCGCGTTTTACGAGCCATCTTCGTTTGGAGACGAGACTTTTTCGGTGTCGCTGCTCGACGACGACAAAGTCGGGCTCGGATTCGGGGCGAGTTGGTCGGTGGGACCGATTCGTGTAGACTTCGCCTTGGCCAACGTTTTCCAAGGGACGAGGGAAGTGAGCAACAGCGAGCTCGAGCAGATCAACCCGACCAATCCCGACCAAGCGGTCGTGATCGGCAACGGAACTTATGAGACGAGCTTTTTCGTGGTTGGGCTCGGGGTGAGTTGGATCCCGGACCTCTTGGCCGACCCGGAGGCCGAACAGCCCCGACCCAAAGCGAAGCCCAGGAAGGGCAGCTAAAGCATGCCCGAGACCAGGCCCAGGTTCGCCGTAGTCCTCGAACCTCTCGCGCCAGCGTTCCTGAAGGCCGAGGAGGTCGTCTCGGCTTTCTTCGCGTCTCGGGTCGATTCGATCGAAGAGGGCAAGATCGAGATTCTCGGCGAGCGATACGTGCTGGTGCGAGCCGCGGCGCTCTCGGTGGAGTTCTTTTCGTTGGTCGAGGGCCTCTACGGACCCGGTCGTGAAGACGAAGCCAATCGGTTCGCGCTCAACATTCTCTTCGACTTGGCGCACTCCGTGGGTGGCTCGGACGCGAGGCGGTTCATTTCCAGCATGCAGCTCCAGGAGAAGGACGAGCGATTCTCAGCGGGACCCATTCATTTCGCTCACACCGGTTGGGCGCGCGTCCGGCTGCTCCCGGAGTCGATTCTTTCGGACGACGACGACTTCTGCTTGGTGTACGACCACGAGAACTCCTTCGAAGCGGACGCTTGGCGCGCGAGTGGGCGCCAGCCTGGATTCTCGGTGTGCATCATGAACGCTGGATACTCATCCGGCTGGGTCGAGGAGGTCCAGGGTCGGCCCTTGGTGGCCAGTGAGGTCTCGTGTCGCGCGAAAGGAGACGAAGCGTGCCGATTCGTGATGGCTCGCCCGGATCGAATCGAAGGGCGAATCGCTCAGTTTTTTCCGCGTGATCGCGCCGAGCGAACGAGCGGCTTGCACCAAGTCCCCGATTTTTTCGCTCGAAAGCGGATCGAAGAGGAGCTCCAGGCAAGTCAGCGCGACCTCGAGTCGAGGGTGGTGGCTCGGACGGCCGAGCTCGCGGACGCGAACGCGCGTCTCAAGCTGGAGATCGAAGGGCGTCGTGAGGTCGAGGAGAAGCTCCGGCAAGCGGCGCGTCTGGAAGCGATCGGTCGGTTGGCCGGCGGAATTGCGCATGACTTCAATAACCTACTCACTGCGATCACTGGATATACGGACCTGGCGCTCCTGTCGCTGAGCCCAACTCACGAGGCCAGGGCCAACGTCGAGGAGGTTGCGCGTGCGGCGGAGCTCGCTGCGGCCCTGACGCAGAAGTTGCTCGCACTCAGTCGCGGGCAAGTCTTGGCGCCCGAGCGGCTTGACGTGAACGACGTGTTGCGGGCCTTGATGAGCTTGCTGGCCAGACTCATCCACGAGGACCTCGAGCTGATCAGCGAGCTCTCGCGGGCACCTCTCGTGGTGCGCGCCGATCGAGCTCAGCTCGAGCAGGCGATCGTGAACCTCGTCGTCAACGCCCGAGACGCCATTCGTGAAGGTCCGCGACGGTCGGGGCGCATTACGCTCACGACGCGAGCGGCCCAAGTGCCCGACGGTCACCTCGCCAGCGATGGCCCCATGACAGGCGGGACCTACGCCGTCATCTCGGTCAAGGACGACGGCGGAGGCATGGACGAAGCGACCCGAGTACATATCTTCGAACCCTTCTTCACGACCAAATCCCAGGGAACCGGCCTGGGGCTTGCCATGGTCTACGGGTTCGTGAAACAAAGCGGTGGAGCGCTCGAGGTCGAGAGTGAGCTCGGCGCTGGGTCTGATTTTCGAATTCTTTTGAAGAAGCTCGACGAGGATCCCGTGGAGACGCCACCGCCGACCCAAGCTCCTTCGACGCGCGGCGTCGAATCGGTCTTGCTCGTAGAGGACGAGACCTTCGTTCGTACGCTCGCCGCTCGGGTCCTCGAGAGTTATGGCTACAAAGTCAGCGTGGCCGGTGATCCAGAAGAAGGTCTGATGCTCGCCAATCGGCTCGGCGACGAGCTGAGTTTGCTCGTGACCGACGTGGTGATGCCGAAGCTCGGCGGCAAGGAGCTCGCGGAGCGGATTCGGTTGGCTCGCCCCGACCTGAGGGTCCTGTACGTTTCAGGTTACACCGACCAAGAGATCGTCGATCAAACCGCGCTCCTGCCCGGCGAGAGTTTCCTGCCCAAGCCTTTCACTCCGGTGAAGCTCGCAGAGGCCGTTCGGCGCGCGCTGGACGCTGGCCAGACGTCTCCTCCCGTGGCAAAGTGAGTTCGTGGAGAGACCTTCCAAAGAGACCATCGAGTGGTACGAGTCCGCGATCCCCGCCGACGATCGTGTCAAGATGGGCCAGATGTTCGCCCACCCGTGTTCCTTCGTGAACGGCAACATGTTCTTCGGCACCTTCGCGCAATCGGTCGTCGCTCGCGTTGGTGCTGAGCGGGCCCGAGCGCTCGTGAGCTCGGGCGCCGCCAAGATCTTCGAGCCGATGGAAGGCCGCGCGTGGAAGGAGTACATCCAGCTCGAGCTTGGCTCGGTGCCCAAGGAGACCCTCGCCGCCTACGCTCGCGAGGCCTTGGAGGTCACCGCCGAGCTTCCGGCGAAGGCCAAGAAGGGGAGCTCCACACCCAAGAAGAAGGCAGCCCAGAAGAGCAAGAAGGCCTGAGCGCATCACACGCTCCCTTGCCTCTGGCGCTTGTGCGCGCTACAGCCGCTTCATGCGCGTCTTCCTTCGATGCTGCCTCGCCGCGGCGCTCCTCATGCCCGCATGTAAGAGCGAGACCAAACCCAGTCAGGCGCCTTCGAACGACAAGCCCGCGGCAGAACAGGCGCCTCCCGCCGAAAAGCAAGGCTACGCAGGGATCGTGTTCGACGTGGGTGGTATCGATGACAAGAGCTTCAACGAAGCGGCCCACAAGGGACTCATGCGCGCCAAATCCGAGCTCGGCATCGAGGTCGATTTCTACCAGCCGAGTCAGCCCGCCGACCGCAAGACCGGGCTGCGCCGCTTGGTCGCCAAGAAGTTCGAAATCGTCATCGGCGTCGGATTCATCTTCACCGACGACCTCATCGCGCTCGCCAAGGAATTTCCTGAGAGAAAATTTGCCTGCATCGACATGGTCGAGAAGCCTGAAGGCGAAATTCCGCCCAACCTGGTCGGGATCAAGTTCAGAGAGGAGCAAGGGTCGTTCTTGGTGGGCGCGCTCGCCGCGCTGACGAGCAAGTCCAAGAAGCTCGGGTTCGTCGGGGGTATGAACGTACCCTTGATTCACAAATTCGAGGCGGGGTACAAGGCCGGCGCCAAACACGTCGTCCCCGAGATCGAGGTTCAGGTCAATTATGCCGGAGAGACTCCCAAGGCCTTCGAAGATCCGGAAGCCGGAAAGTCTCTCGCCCTCGGAATGTACAAAAGCGGCGTCGATGTGATCTTCCACGCCTCCGGCAAGACCGGTTTGGGCGTATTTCAGGCGGCCAAGGAGACCAACGGACTGGTGATCGGTGTTGACGCCGACCAATCGGCGGAGGCGCCTGGGAAGGTCCTCACCTCCATGACCAAGCAGGTGGATGTCGCAGTCTTCGAGGTGATCGCGTCGGCCAAGAAGGGCACGTTCAAGCCGGGGCTCCGCGTGTTCGGCCTCGCCGAGGGAGGCGTCGACTTCGTCTACAACGACTCCAACAAGGCCCTGATTCCGGCCGGAGCCTACGAGAAGGTCATGGCGCTCGAGGCGGACATCGTCGCAGGCAAGATCCAAGTCCCATCTGCGCGCTGAGAATGTCTTCAGTCGCCGAAGCCTCGCTCGCGGTAAAGATGGCGAACGTCACCGTTCGTTATGGGGCGCTCTTGGCCAACAAGGGCGCGTCCCTTCAAGTTCGCCGAGGCGAGGTGCATGCCGTCGTCGGTGAAAACGGCGCAGGCAAGTCCACCTTGATGAAAGTGCTCTTCGGGCTCGTAACGCCCGAGAGTGCCGAGCTCGAGGTCTTGGGCCGCAAGCTCTCCCGCCACCGACCGGCGGACGCGATCAGAGTCGGTGTCGGGATGGTCTTTCAGCACTTCGTGCTCGTGCCCACACTCAGCGTGGCCGAGAACGTCACGCTCGGCGCCGAGCCGAAGCGTGGGCTCTTCTTCGACCGAGGTGTCGCCGAGGCGAGAGTAGCTGCGCTGTCGACCCAGTTCGGGCTGCCCATCGACCCGAGCGCCCTCGTCGAGAGTTGCTCGGTCGGCATCCAGCAGCGCGTCGAGATCCTGAAGGTCCTCTATCGAGGAGCCGAAGTCATCATCCTCGACGAACCCACCGCTGTCTTGACTCCGCAGGAAGTCGACGAGCTGATCGTCGTGCTTCGAAGGCTGGCCGAGTCCGGAAAGACGGTCATACTCATCACGCACAAGATGAGAGAGGTGATGGCGGCGGCGGACCGAGTGACGGTCATGCGAAGGGGCGAGACCATCGAGACGCTCGACATCGCCCACACCACACCCGAGGCCATCGCCGAAAAGACGATCGGGCGAGCGCTGGCGCCTCCGAGCCGCCCTCCGAGAGTCGCCCAGGGAAGCGCGATCCTCGAGGTCCGGGGACTTTGTTGCCTGTCGAGCTCCGCAATCCCGCTGCTCGACAAGGTCGATTTGGTCGTGAGTTCGCACGAGATCGTGGGGGTGGCGGGGATCGAAGGGAACGGCCAGAACGAGCTCGTCGAGTGCATCACCGGCCTGCGTCGAGCCGATTCGGGCTCGATTTTGCTGGAGGGAGAGTCTGCCGAAACGGCCTCCGTCCGGGAGAGGAACGAGCTGGGTGTCGCTCATGTCCCTTCGGATCGGCATGCTCGCGCGGTGATCCTCGAGTTCACGCTGACTGAAAACTCGGTCCTCGGACGCCAGCACGAGCCCGAGTTTTCGTCGAAGGTCGTGCTGAAGAAGGCCGCTCAGCGGCGCCATGCGGAGCGGATCGTCGAATCCACCGACCTTCGGCCCAAGGACCCCGACGCGCTGATGAAGCAACTCTCCGGAGGCAATCAGCAGAAGCTCGTGGTCGGCCGAGAGCTCTCTAGGCGGGCCAAGCTGTTCGTGGCCTGCCATCCAACGCGTGGGCTCGATGTGGGCGCCGCCGAGCTCGTCCTCGGCCAGCTCGTGTCGGAGCGAGCCAGGGGGGCTGGGGTGCTCTTCGTCTCCGCCGAGCTCTCCGAGCTGCTCGCGATCTCGGACCGAATCGTAGTGATGTTCGGGGGCCGAATCGTTGGTGAGTTGGATCCGACTCAGGTCGACGAGCGAAGGATCGGCCTGCTCATGGCAGGTCAAGTGGCGTGAGGGGCATGAGAGTCAACCGGCGAACGCTCTTCGAGGTTGCCGTCGCCGCTGCGGCCGTGTTGCTCGCGTTCCTGGTCGGTGGGTTGGTGATCGCTTTTCAGGGGCACTCTCCCATCGAAGTGTACGGCGTGTTCTTCGACGAGGCGCTCCTCGAGCCTCTCGGACTGGGTCAGGTGCTCTTCAAGACCACTACGCTCACCTTTACCGGGCTCGCGGCTGCGTTTTCGTTTCGAGCCGGACTCTTCAACATCGGCGGGGAGGGGCAACTCTACTTGGGCGCGTTTGCGTGCGCGCTCGTGGGTGTGGGTTTGCCGACCTCGACCCCGTCTGCCGTCGCGGTCCCGCTCTGCGTGGCTGCCGCGTTCCTCGGCGGTGCGCTCGCGGCGTTCGTTCCGGCGGTCTTGAAGGCCGCCAAAGGTACCCATGAAGTCATCACGACCATGATGATGTCGTTCATCCTGTTGGCGCTCGTCAATTATGGTCTCGAGAAAGTTCGCGTGCCCGAGACGGTGAGGACGCCCGAAGTCATTGCCGCTTCGCGGCTCGCCCACTTGTCTGCGCTCGAGTCCTCCCTTCGTGGCTCGGACGGCAATTTTACGATCTTCTTGTCGATGGCCGCGGCGCTCCTCGTGTGGCTCGTGTTCGCTTGGTCGCCTCTTGGGTACGATCTCCGCGCCGTAGGATACTCTCCTAAGGCGGCCGAGTACGGGGGTGTAGAGGTCGGCAAGCTCTCGGTCGTCGCGCTGTTGGTCGCCGGCGGCCTGGCTGGGTTGGGCGGCGTCAACTTCGTTCTCGGCAGCCCGGGCTACTTCGAGCAGAACTTCGCTCCGTATCAAGGATATCTGGGAATCGCGGTGGCTCTGTTGGCTCGAAATCACCCTGTCGCGATCGTTCCAGCGGCGTTTCTCTTCTCGCTCCTCGCCGAAGGCGGGCAAGCGATCCAACCCTACGTGCCCAAGGAGCTTGGAGAGATCCTGCAGGCCGTGGTCATTCTGTTCGTGGTCGTGGGCTCCAAGCTCGTAGAGCGCGCGGCGCTCGCCCGCCCCGGCCCAAGCCAGTGAGGTCGCGACCACGCCTCGCTCTTCTGCTCGCTGCGTCCTCGCTCGTCGCGAGCGCCGTCTGGTGGCAATGGCGCGGAAGCTTCGGTGCGCGGGGTGTCGCGCCGATCATTTTAGGCTCGGAGGAGCAATGTGTGGCGTGCCATGGCGACGTGACGGCCTTCGATTCTGCCCACGATCCGGCGGCGCTCGGCTGTTGGGTTTGTCACCAGGGCGATCGAAGTCAGCGAGCCGCCGGCCTCGCCCATCGCGGAATGATCCCTGTACCCGGAAATCTGAGCTCGGTGGGTATGACTTGTGGACGAGCGGGGTGCCATGCCGAGCTCGCGGCTCGGGTGAGTACGAGTCTCATGGCCACCGCGCGTGGCATCGTGTCGGTCGACCGGTTCGTGTTCGGTGAGCAGCCCACGCCCGATGGCGAGGTCCCGATTTCCGCTGTGGGTACGTCGCCAGCGGATACTCACCTTCGGCAGCTCTGTTCGACCTGCCATCTGTCGAAGTCCAAGGACACCCCTGGGCCCGTCACCGAATTGTCGAGGGGCGGGGGCTGCGTCGCGTGTCACCTCAGGGAGAATGGACCAAGGCCCGCGCACCCGGGCCTCACCATCGACGTGCGCGACGAGAATTGCTTCGGTTGTCACAGTCGATCCGGTCGGATCTCGTTGAGTTACGCGGGGTGGATGGAGAGCGACGGCACGAAGCCAGGGACTCGGGAGCTTCTGGACGGCCGAAGCGTCGAGCCCTCGAGCGATGACGTTCACCACGCACGGGGGATGGCGTGTATCGATTGCCACACGGCCGAGGAGACCATGGGAGACGGGCGCCTTCATCTCCATGAGGAGCAAGCGACTCATGTGCGATGTGAAACGTGCCACCGACTGACGCGCGCGCGCACTGCCAGTGCGGGGGATTGGAATCGAGAGGTCGCAGTCATCATCACCTTGCGCGCTGCTCGTGCCGGACGGCAGCCTACCAACTCAGCGCTCGTCGAAGATCGATCGGGCGAGGTCCTCACGCACGCCAGACCGCTCGCGGGCGGCGTCGTAGAGCTCTTCGGAAAGCTCGATGGGTTGCGCCGCTTGGCCACGCCCCCCAGCCGAGCGTGCCGCGCAATCCGAGGTCACGACCGACTCTCTTGTCAGAGTTGCCACTCGACCTGGATCTCGCGGTGCTCGGGTTGCCACACGCAGCGCGACGAGCGCGGAGAGTGGGTCGAGTACGAAGTCATGCCGCGGGCTACGCCGCCGACGCTCGGGATTCTGGAACGCGACGGCCGTTCTACCATCGAGCCGTTCGCGCCTGGGATGGTGTTGACCTTGGGCATGGGGCCCCGAACGGATCCGCTCCCCGAAGCCTCGTCGTCGCTCATTGGCCCTCGAGCTCGCTTTGCGCGACTCTATGCGTTCGCGGCTCCGCACACGACACGACGCGAGGCGCGAGGGTGCGAGTCGTGCCACCGGGATCCGGAGGCGCTCGGGTATGGGCACGGAACGCTGCGTATCGTCGAAGAGAAGGGCGAGCCGAGGTGGATGTTCGAGCCGACGTACGAGTTGTCGCCATTTGACCGACTCCCCAAAGACGCGTGGATTCGCTTCCGGTCCGAGCCGGCGGGATCGGCTTCGACGCGCAAGGAGGCCCGGCCGCTCGACCTCCAGACTCAGGATCGAGCTCTTCGGGTGGGCGCCTGCCTGAGTTGCCACGACGCGACGAAAGACCGACGGCTCTTCGAAGACTTCGGTGAGAGTCTCCGGGGTCTCTCGAGCAGCTGCCGATTCCCGGGTCGAGTGACGAAGTAGCTCGGCCCTCGGACCCAGGCATCTTGCCTTCGTCGAGGAGACTTGCACGCCCGGCCTACGACGCCCTTGTCTTTGGACTACCTGCCGCGCAGAGTCCTCCTCGTCCATTGAGCACATCGTTCGTCGTCCGAGGCCTGCGAAGCTCGCATGGGCGGGCCGTCTGGGGGCTTGCGCTTGGCTTGTGGGCCTGCGGACCCGAGACTCTCCGCTTCGCCGCAGAAGTGAGGAGCGGAGAGCTGGCAGCGTTCGTCGTGATGGGCGCGGATCGAACGGTCGAGCTCGCGGGCTGGGTCGGCGAGCGAAGTGAGGTCGAGGTCAGCGACCCTGAGGTCGCCGTGGTGACTTTCGCGTTTCCTCGGGACCGGTTGGTGGACCTCGATGGGCTGCCCCTCGGCCAGCAAATCCTCGACGCTACCCGCGTCCGCGGCCTCGCAGACTCAGCGTCCGAAGGGTCGTGTGGTCGATGTGTGGCCCACGACCGCGCCAATCGGCTCCTTGCGCTCGCAGGCTCGAGCTGCCCGCCACCCGAATTTGCCAGGACCGAAGTGCAAGGCGATCGCGCTCGCGCGGAAGGCGCCCGCGACCTCGTTCGCCTCGACTTCCCCGGCGACTGCGCCTGCGGCCGGCTGGAAGTCGGACCCGAGCGCCCCACGCTGTCGCTCGAGCCCGCTCCTGGCTTCGATTGGACCTTCTCGAAGCTCAGCGAGACCGTCGGTGGGTTTGGTGTGTTCGGTGAGCACGTCTCCCGCCGAGTCTCTGACGAGGGCTTCGAAGTGCGCATGAACGAGCCCACCTTCCCTGGACCGATCGCAGCGGCAGCAGGTACGCCCGAAGGCGGGTTCGTCGTGATCGCTCGCGATGTGAGTCGCGCCGAAGGTTTTCACACTCAGGTCTTGAGCGCTGACCTGACGGTGCAGTCAGAAATCTCGGGCCCGGACGCTCGCGTCCTCGGGTTGCTCCACTCGGCGTTACCGGATCGATACGTCATGGCCACGGAGGGACCCACCGGCGTGCCACGAATGCTCGTCTGCAACCAACCAGCTTCGGAGTGGGACTGCGGTGAGCTCACGCCGAGGGGTTTGGAGCTGCCGGTCGGCAGGGAAGTCGCGCGCCTGAGTTGGACCTCCCGCCCGCTCGCGTTGTACTCTCCACAGTGGATGCTCGTCTTCGACCGAGCGCCAGGCACCAACGGACCCTTCGAGACGGTCTTCACGTCCCCAGCACGCGGTGAGCTTCGCGGGTCGGATGGCGAACGGGTCCGCTTCCTATTCGAGGTGGTCCCAAACCCATCCCAGCAGGAAGTCGACACCATCTACCTCGCCCTGTCCTCGACCGTCGCCGCGCTCTGTTTGCAACTCGGCGGAGCCGACCCGAGCGCTCGGACGCTGGTCGCGCCCATCGACTTCGAACGCCCCATGAATTGGCAGGAGCTCGATGTTCGCCAAGGCCGGTGCGGCGGTATCTATTTTCACCCTGACGGTCGGTTCACCACGTATTTGGGCGGCGAGCTCATCGACTGCAGTCTCGATGGGTGTTCGGCACCCATTACGTATCGAGATTTGGCGATCAGCGACCCACCCGAGGCGCTTCGTCAAGCTCAGTCCGGGCGCGTGTTGGCTCATACCCAGTCGACTGTGTTTCTGAAGGGCACAGACGGCAACTTCTCCAGAGCGCTCGGCGACGAGTATCTGGGCGTTTTCGTGCACGCCGCCGAGCGGCACGGTGTCGCCCTCGGGCTCACCGCTGGCGGCTTGCTCATTCAAGCCGGCGACCCGGTGAGTGTTCGAAGCCTCTCGCCTTTCCGGCAGATCCACGCCGTCGTCGATGACACGAGCACCGGCGGCTTCCTCGTCGCCGCGCGAGTCGCCGCAGCTTGGTCCCTCTTCCACCTGAGTTGGCCGGAGCTGGAAGCCCAGGAGGTTCCTGGGCTGGCCACCGAGGGCGCGAGCTATTGGGAGCTCGCCGAGCTCGCCCCCGGGCGTTTCGTGGTGACGAAGGATGAGTCGATCTTCGTCGTCCATCAGGATCAGGTCGTCGACGTTTTCATCGAATGGGATGATCCGGCGACGCCCGAAATCGAAGAGAGGCCGGACAAGTGCGACAGGCTCTTCAACCATGCCTCAGGCGCGTCCGGCGGTGCCTTTGTAAGCGGCTGCAACGGTCTGGTGTTGTCGGTGGACGGCTACTCCGATCCGCCCGTGGCGCGCCGACTCTCCCCAGTTGGAGGATCGATGACTTCCGCGGCGGACCTTCGCGCGGGCTACACGCAGTGTCCAGACGACGCATTCTTCTTGCTCCGCGGCCTTGGCTTTACGGACGATGAGTACGGGCGGCTCTGGCGCATCGGGGCGGACCGGAGACTCGTCGAGGACCCGATCAACGCGCGGGCTCAGACCGCGGCCGGCCTCGCTTCAGGCCCGCCGTCGGTCCTGTCGAGGGTGGGGTCGGACCTGGTTGCGTCGATCGGTCCGGTGATCTTTCGGGTGGGCTCGAACGGGATCACCAGATTGGACGGAGGGGGCATCAAATCGATCTCCGCTGCGGCCCACGGTTCGGGCGTCGTTGGAACCGAGCACGGTCAGCTCTACCTCATCCACTCGGCCGAGTAATTCTCGTCGCGATCGAACCGTGTGGGGATCCGGCGAGAGGACGAACCTTGAAATGCCACGTGTGCTCAGGTAGCTTTCCGCTCATGTCCGACGATACGAAGAAGGACCCCAAAGAGAAGTATAAGAACGTCTCCTATTGGAAAGAGGCGGGAGCTCCCGATCCGAGCGACCTCTCCGACGAGGAGCTCGACGAGGTGGCGGGTGGCTCCCGCTGGGACTATTGCAGCAACGGCTGCCCTACGCACTGCATGGGTTGGAACACCTGGAAGTACTAAGTCTTGGATCCGATCTCCGACGTCGCGTTTCGCTTTCGGAACAAGCGCTTTCTCATCGATCGATCGACCTGGAGGACCTTCGAGCTCAGCGAGCACGACTGGGCTGAGCTCGATGCCAGCGTGCTCGTCATCGGAGATGGCCGTGCCTACGAGCTCCCGTTCGAGTACCGCGTCGACGATCCTCCGCCCGAGGTCGCGCGCGGTCCGGATGTGAGCCTCCCCATCGTCGCTCCCGGTCATTACGTGATTTATCTGTCCACGGGCTGCAACATGGGTTGCGGTTATTGCTGGAACGACGGCGGTGAGATTTATGGCAACGCGGAGCGGATGACTCTGGCACGTGCGGACGAGCTGGTCGAATTCATCCTCGAGCATTCCAGCATCCACGGGAAGCTCTCGATCACCTTCATGGGGGGCGAGCCGCTGCTTGCCTACGAGGCGTTGGAGAGGCTCATTCGCGAGCTCGACGCCCGATTCCCCGGCCCTGTCGAGTACGACCTCGAGACCAACGGTACTCTCTTGGACGCAGCTCGGGCCGAGTTCCTTCGCGACCACAAGGTGCGTACGAACGTGAGCATCGATGGCCCGCCCGCGCTGAACCGGTTCCGAGTGTTCAAGAGCGGCAAGCCGACGTTCGACCAAGTGATCGAGCGACTGAAGGTGGCCGACTCAGTCGGGATGCCATTCGACCTGAGCGTGACGCTGACGAAGGAAGCGGTCCCGAGGCTCGAGGACACCGTGGCGTGGCTCGAGTCGACTTTTGCCGCGGAGACGACGCACATCGTCCTGTCGCGGGTTCGTCACGACATGTTCCTGCCTGAGGGTCACGACGCAGCGCTCTCGTGGGTCGACCGCAAAGAATACTACGACCGCTATGCTGAGCTCATGATGAGTCGGTATTATGTGAAGGGCATCGTTCCCCGAATCGGCGACGCCGAGGTGATGGAGAAGATGAAACAGGTCTTCTTCGCGGGGAGCGGTGATCCGGCGGGTCGCTATTGTGGTTTGGTCAACGCGAAGACCGCGGGTAACTTGGTCGTGACGCCAAACGGCTCGCTCTACCCTTGCCATCGGTGGACCGAGCCCGAGCGGGTCGTGGGAACCATTTCCGGGGGCGTTCAACCGCACGCGGCCTACGGCCACCTCGACTTGCCCGAGGAGTGTACGGGGTGTTGGGCTCGGAGGTTGTGCGGAGGGGGAGGGTGTCCGGCGGGAAATCGTCGCGCGACAGGCAGCGCCTCCCGAGTAGACCCGGGCTACTGTTCCGAGCTCGATTACGTCGTGAAGCTCTCGGTCTACATGCTCTCGTGTTTGCCGCTCGACTTCAAGGTCAAGCTGTTCCCTCTCGGCCGAGAGCTCGAGCGACAAAAAGACTCCGAGGCTTGGAGGCGCAAGGAAGCCGCGTTCCGACACTCTTGCTGACTCGTGCGAAACACCGGCGCACCAGCGGCGCGCCCTTGGTCTCGATCGTCGTGCCCGTTTGGAACGGCGAGGCCAAGTTGGACAGATGCCTCGACTCGCTGGCGAAGCAGACGCTCGAGCGCGTCGAGGTCGTGGTGGTCGATGACGGGTCTACCGATGGCACTCGAGGCATCATCACGACGTTTCTCGAGCGAGACCCCACGAAATTTGTCGCACTCTCTGGCCCCAATCGCGGGCTCGGGGCGGCCCGCAACCAAGGGCTCGCGATCGCGCGAGGAGACTTCGTGGGGTTCGCGGACGCCGATGACTTTCTTCATCCCTGGGCGCTCGAGCGCATGGTGGAGCTCGCGATCCGGTCGGGCGCGGACCTGGTGGTGGCCAATTTTCAGACGGAGATGCCGTCTGGAGTGTTTACCGTGGACGTGCTCTCGCGCCTCGACGACGACCCGCTCCTCATGACTTTGCCGGCGGTCTGGAACAAGGTCCACCGGCGGTCTGCGTTCGAGGCTGTTCGCTTTCCTCATACGCGGATCACCGAGGACTTCGCCGTGACGCCAAGACTCATGCTGAACGCGGAGCGCATCGAGCGTTTGGCGGAGGCGCCGTACGTCTACGATCGCACGGGCGCAGACGGGCTCACCGCGAAGATGTCGCGCGACCCTTCGCTGGTGTTCGAGTACGTGGTCACCTTCGAGCTCCTCGTCGACTTTTTTCGGACCCACCCTCGTGCCGAGCGGTATCGCCGCGCCATCGCTCGTGGGTTGCTCCACCAGCTGGCGGCCGGATGCGGGATGCTGGCGTCGCACCCGGAGCGGCTCGATGAGTTCGTTTCTCGATGTGGTGCGATCATCGAGCGGGAATTCGGTGGGATCTTCGACGAGAATTGTCCTTACCCCGAGTGGCCAATCGCGTGGCGTCCGCGTCGAAGCTGAATTTTCCTTCGGACTCCGCCCCCGAAGCGCTGTGCTCGGTCGTGAAGTTGCTCCGACTTCCCTACTCGAGAGCCTACGTGGAGGAGTCGATGGAGGCCACAGGAGCTCCGCAGTCGCTCAAGGGCTTGACGGCGGCAGCTCCGGTCCTTGGCTTGCGTGCCAACGCTTCTCGCGTCTCTTTCGAGGATCTGAACGTTCGCGGCGGTGCGCTCCTCATCAGTTGTGACACTGGCTTCGGGGTGCTGACGGAGGCTCGCGAGTCTGGGTTCGTCGTCGCGGACCGGACGGGTCGGCGCCTGGTGGAAAGGGGTGAGCTGGCGACTCGGTACCGGGGAGTTGCCGTGCGCTTCGAGTCATCTCCGGAGACTGCGACCATCGAGCGAGGGCGTCTATTGAAGCTCGCTCGCGAGCGGCTGGGCTGGATGGCGCTTGGAGAGGGCGTCTTCGACCGTCGCCCTGCTCATCGAGTTGCGCTCGTCGCTGCGCTCGCGCTGGCCCTGGGAAGCTCGTGGCGACAGGGAGCTACTCACGGAGGGCTCCTCGTCCTGTTGTGGGTGCTCTCCGCGATGGGCGGTGTCGCGTCGATCGCCGCGGCGAGGAAGTCCGTTGGAGACTCGGGAACGCTCTCCGATTTTCTGTGCGGAGGAAAGTGGGGGTGCCAGTCCGTGCTCGACTCTTCGTTCGCTCGCCCGTTCGGCGTCGACCTCGCCGCGCTGGGGAGCGCGTTCTTCACGGCGCAGCTCCTCGTCAGCGCGGCCCGACCTCTCGATGGAGCGTCTTTGGCGGCGTCGTTGTACGTGGTGGCCGCGCCCTTCGCGGCCGTGTTGCTGGCGCTCCAGGCCTACCCGATTCGGAAGTGGTGTGGGCTGTGTCTGGTGGCCGACCTGTCCGTACTCATCGCCGCCCTCGCAAGCTATCTGCTGAGCCCACTGTCTCTGGATGGGTCGTCTCTGCTGCCCTTGTGGCTGGGTTGTCTTGCGCTCACGTACCTGTTGTTCGTCCCCATGGAGCGAGCTCGTATCAGGGCCGGACAGCTCAGGCTGCGCCTCGACGATATCCTCGAGTCTCCCTACGGACAGCTCGCCGAGGCGATGAGCTCGCCGGCGATCGAGCTCTCTTCGATCGAGCCGGCGTGGGTCTGGCCCTCGACGTCGCCCGAGCTCCGCGTCGATCTGTTCCTTCACCCGGACTGTCAGGCCTGTCATGGCCTCGTGGGTCCGCTCCGAGCGTTGATCGAGGAAGTGGGCGAAGTCATCGAATTCCGCGCTCATCTGCCGGCCAAGCAGCCAAGCGACGAGGTCGAGGCGGCGCGTCTACAGGCTCTGCGACGGATCGCGTGCGGCGCGGGAGCGCAGGCCGCTCTTGCGGCGTTGAAGGAGCGACCGCCAGTGGAGTTGACGGCGCTCGACGAATGGGTGAGTCGGTGGGTAGCCGAGCTCGAAGAGCAGGCAGAGTCTGCGCAGGATGCGACGGTACGAGCGAAAATGGCGGAGGTGCCTGTCCAGAGAGACTTCCCGACCCCGGCCGTCTACGTTTCGAGCGCGGGCGGGGCGTCGGTGCGGCTCGACCTGCCATTCAGGCACCTGCGCGCGCTGTTGACTTCCGATCGAGACGTGCTGAGAGGAGCGCTGGTTCGGACGGGCCAGCCAACCCTGTCGACTACGCCGAGGGTGCGGCCGTAGGAGGTGTCGTCGGTGCCTTGAACGCGTCCTCGAGCGCCACCCGTCCGAAGAGCGACATCCCCAAGCCTGACGTGAACATCGTCGAGATCTGGATCATCAGCGCCGTCTCGCCGACGCCGGGAATCAAAGCAGCCCCGATCATCGCCGCGGCGCACGCGGCCGAGATTTTTCCGTCTCGGCTCGTCGCAGCCTTCTTCAGGCCCTCGAAGAAGCCGACTCGCGAAGCACCCGCGGAGCTGCCATCGCGCCCCGCGAAGGCGTCTACTGGCTTGGCTTCCGTCGCCTCCACGGGCGCTCCCTTTGGCGCAGGGGCGGCAGACTGCGTTTCGGCAGGCTGAGTTACAGCAGACTGAGCTACAGCTCCTTGTCCCTGGGCGATCCGGTTCAGCATGAGGGATCGTTAGCGAACAAATACGATGTTGGCAACCAACGAATCGAGCCCATGAGCCCATCGAGCCCAGGTCTCGCGGGTCACTTCTTCTTGATTTCGAGCACCGGGATGTCCTTCTCCTCCTTCACCTCGAGCTCGTCGCCGTCTTTGCACATGCCACCGAAGCTCTTCCCTTCCTTGCTCTTCGCGATGATCTTTCCGGCCGCGATGGAAGTCGTGGTGTGCGGGCCCACGCGTTGGTTGCTGGTGTTGCCGGACTCGATCGTGAAGTCCCACTTGGTGTCGTTGTGAATGCGGCACGACGCAAGCGCGGGTGCCGCCGCGAGGACCACGACCGACGCGACGCCCGCTGTCATGATTGCACGAAAGATTCTCACCAAAGGCCTCCATTTCCGCAGGAGCAGGCAAACGCGCTGCTTGCGATCGCGAGGCTAGCCCAACTCCCTTGCGGCATCAACCCAGGTCCGCGCTGACCCCGGCGACCCCGGTGAACCCGGCGACCCGGTCCCTTCGCCTCTGCGGGTGAGTTCGGAGAGACGTCCGCCAGGGGCTGAGTTCCGGCCTGTCACCCACGTTGACTTCCGCCTCCGACCGGCGGAAGGCCGACCCATGAACGCCGGTCGAACGCCCATCGATGAGTATCTGGACAAGGTCCCAGAGGCCCAGCGTGCCGCGCTCGAGCGAGTAAGGCGCATCATTCACGAGGTCGCCCCAGAGGTCGAGGAGACGATCAGCTATCGAGTGCCGACCTTCGATCTGAACGGCCACCTCGTCGGCTTCGCCGCGTTCAAGGAACACTGCTCGCTCTTCCCCATGGATGGCTCCACCGTCGAAGCCTTCGCATCCGAGCTCGGTGACTATGAAACGAGCAAGGGCACGATTCAGTTCACCCTCGAGAGGCCGCTCCCGGATACGCTGATTCGCCGGATCGTGGAGGCTCGCCTGGCCGTGAATCTCGCGAAGAAAGGACCGCGCATCAGGAAAACCGCGGAGCCCGCTGTCACGCAGAAAAAATCGCGCGCGCCCCGGTCGAAGTGATTCGTGGGTGCCTTGGTACGGGTCCCCGCAGGTGCGTGAGTGACCACCGGTCTTGTACTCAGTACAGGCTACGGCTGAGCGTCCGGCAGCAAAGCGCTGCATTTGGCTGCGGCCCTCGGCCTCGCTGCGGGTTAGGATGAGGCATCGTTCGCTCACACCAACGAGCTCGCGGCTTGGCTCTTTTGCTGATCGCCGGGTGCCAGTCTGGCCCATTCGTCGCCATTGAGGCGGCGGACCTGCCCGAAGGTTTCTTCCTGGGCTTCGTGTTCCGCGACGCGGAGGGCGTTTTTGCCGGGTCGACCGCGCTGACGCGCGTGGATGCGGGGCGGGTCGTGCTCGAAACGTCGGAAGCTCCGATCGACGCTGAAGAGGTCTTCGCTTTGGCGTGGAGCCTCGAGACGCTCGCGATCCAATTTCCGCCACCGGCGAGTGAGTTGAGCGAACAGCCGCTCGCGCTCGGCGCTTACGGCGACATACCTTTGGTAGCTCCAGACTGGCAGACCCGAGCTTCCGTCGCGGGTGTCCGACTCGAACCCATGGCTCTCCAGTTTGCGCTCACAGCGCCGTGGCTGCCTGCCTGCGATGCCAGTCTCGACGGGAGCGGCAGGTGTGAACCTGTGGAGCTGGCCGCCGAGATCTCGTGCGGGGAGGGCCCCATGACTTGTGAGATCGAGCTTCGCCAAAGCGGGTGCGACGTACAGCTCGATGCCGTGCGCTGCGGTCTCGACGTCTTGACCGCCGCGCTCGCGACCAAGAGCGAAGTCTGTGTTCCAGTCCCCTCCCAAGGCGGATGCGCTCGGAACGCGGAGGGCGTGTTCGACTGCGGAAGCTGCACCGTGGCCTTGCGCCCGAAGCGAGCGCTCCCCGAGCTCATCGCGAGCGATCGAAGAGCGTTCCTCGAGGTCGAGCCTATGAGTACGCCTGGGCTCGCACCCGGAAGGCTCGTCCTCGACTTCGTACCCCCAGTCACTGGGTACGCCTCCGACTTCGCCGTGAACGGAGACCGAGCTCTGGTCGTGACCCTGGACGGTGCTTTTCGCGACCTGAGTCCGTTGATTTGGAGCGGCCGTGTAGTCTCCGTCGATCTGCGCTCGCTGGAGGTCGTGGCTTCGTCGACCGTGCCGGACAGCCCAAGATTGGTCGTTGCGGATCCGACCGGGGAAGGATTCGTGGTCGCTTTCGACGAGCCGCTGCGGGTCGTCCGCACCGATCGGGATGGGCGCGTGCTCCAGCTGGTCGAAATTCCGATCGACCCAGTGCTCCGGACCAGCCCCGGCTCCTTCGTCGTCGCGACCGGCCTCGTCGCCACCGAGTCTTCCGTTGCGCTCGCCGCTTGGATCGATCCGCGCGCCCCCAGGGGCTCTCGCGAGGAGCGCGCTTCGGCTTCGATCATTCGAGTGCTCGATGCGGAGACTCTGTCCGTAATGGCGGGACGCGACTTCCCGCTGAGTCGATTTCGCTCGCTGATGTGGTCGCCGCGCGTTCGACGGGAGTGGGTCGTGGCCGACGATCTGTCGAACTCGATCCTCACTCTGGATCGTTCGGACCTCACCCTTCGCACCGTCATCGCGATCGAGCCCCGAGGAGTCTCGGCCGGTTTCGACCGAGTGCTCGAGCACGCAGCGTCGGGGACCCTGGTGCTCCCGGTCGTTTCCTCGTCGCCAGGCGTCCACGTGCTCGCGGGCAACGCGGACACCGGCCGGAGCGGCTTTTTCGAGCCGATGGCCGTTCCCATGGCTCTCGCCGAGTGGCCGATGAGTGGGAGAGTGCTGGTGGCGGCGCTGAGCTCGAGCTTCGAGACTCACCTCGCCCTCTTCGACCCGAGCACGCGCAGGTTCTTGCCGGGGTCGACCTCGCTTGGTTTCGGTCCCGTGCGAAGGCTCGTCGACGATGGCGAGGGCAACCTGCTCGCGCTCTTGCCGTGGTCTGCAGAACTCGTTCGGCTGCGACCGGCTCGCTGAGTTTCGCGGGCCGCCGCGACCCGCCGCGAAGCCATCACGCGGCTACTCAGTCATACCTCGAGCGCGGCGCGGACGAGTCGTCCTTCGGTGGTCGGTACTCCGTACTTCTCTCCGGGCAGCAGCAACCGCCGATCGTTCGTCGCCCAAGTCGTGACTCTCCCGCCGCCGCGCGTCTCCGCCGCAATCAGCGGCTGCGTCGTGTTCGTCTCCACCAGCATCGCACCTGTCGCGGCCACCGTCGCTCGAATCGACGCGCTCTCCTCTTCGGCCAAAGCGGCGAGCTCCGACGGATCGACCTCGATCGTGACCAAGACACCTTCCTCTACCCATCTCGAGACGACCGTCCAGAACGTCCACGCGCTGGCCTCGATCGCGGCATCGAACGCCAGTCGCAGCTTCAGGTCACGAACGCTACCGGAGTGCAACGCGGACAAGATCGCCGACTCGAGGTCTCGGTACTCGGGACGCGTGTGCTCACCCAACAGGCGCGAGCTCGGCGGAAGGCGCTGGGCTTCGACGAAGGCCGGCGTGATCAATCGAAGTCCCGCCTGCCGATCCAGGTACTCCACTGCGTATTGAGTGTCGAAAGTGAGTAGACACGAGTGACAGGCCGCGGGGCACTTCCCCGGGCATTCGAGGACCTGACGGGCCTTCGCCGCGATGCTCTCCAAGTCATCGAGCGCCGAGGCGACGTAGCCGGCGCCTCCTTCGGCTCGGTCGAAGAGCAGGATGGAAAACGGCCGCTCGGCGCCCCCCGAGACTGCCCAGCCGATCTCCTTCTCATCCACGCCGAGCCGAGAAGCCAAGGCTCCTCGCAGCGCGACCGCCGCGGACGTGGCCACGACGCGGTCGAAGACGGGCCCAGTCACGGGCTCCTCCGGCCGAATTTCGAGCACGTCGGTCTTCTGAATGCCTCCCAGGGACAGGTTACGCTGAATTTCGAGCTCGGAGTCGTTCCCCGAGCATCGACTCTGTCCGTCGCTTCGGCCGGTGTCCTTGCCGCCTCGAAGCCTCTTGTGATTTCGCAATCGATCAGGCGGGCCCACCTCGGAGGCCACGCTCTGCTCGGACGCCGCGCGACCGCACGCCAGACAGATCGCGTAGCCGTGGTGTTGCTCACCATCGCTATGATGAAACACGACTCCGTCGGAATCATAACGGATGAGCCCACCTCGCGGGTCCGCGAGGCTTTGCCAGCCGACCTCACTCACCCCGATCCAAGGTTCGATGAAAGGAACGAACCTCTGTCGCGACAAGTCGTTGTGGGGCTGCGCGCGAATGTCGACCGCGAAGCCCGACGGCCTCAAGAATCGCCGTGACTCCGTGCGACCACGGCATTTGGGACACTCGACCGGCTGGGTCCGCGTCGTCCCGATCGCGCCACACTGCCCGCAGCGAAAGGCCCACGCGAGCGACTGGACCTCCCGCTGCTGACCCTCGGCCGTAGGTCTGGATTGCCAATTCAGCGTCACTCCTCCGGAGTCGAACACGAGCCCGTCGATACACACCGCGCTGTCGGGAGCATACTCTCGAATCGCGATCGCGAGCTCGCGGGACGGATACCCACGCACCTTGGTCGGCACGTCCTCTCGATCGAGCGCCTCCTCCGCTCGGAGCTGCTCGGCCGTCGTGGTCACGAACGGAATGACTCGAAGAGGGAACCCGTAGGCCGGCAGGAATCCTTCGCTGGCGAGGTGTCTCAGAAAATACTCGCCTTCGAGCCGCGCCTTTTGCGCGCGGAGCGCCCTGACGACCGACGACGCGCGGGCCTGAGTATGGGCACCGGCCAGCTCGAGCTCCTCCAAGAGTGACTTGTGCTCGTCCCGCCAACGACTCGCGGTGTCTTTGGACATCCTCGCGCTCTCTTCCAACAAGCTCGCCATGGATCTCGACACCAGCGGCGAGTTCGCGGTGATTCTTCGCAACCCTCGTCTCAGCTCATCACTGTCTCGAGCCTCTCCCGAACACCACGCCCAAAACTCCTCCGCCAAAGCTACACCGCCCTCCGAACCTCCACTCGGCAGATAAAAATGTGCACACCGAGATCGAAATCGGTCGGATCCCACCCTGGCCATGAAAGTCCCCAAAATCAAAGAGCTCACGTGCCGAATCACGATTCGCTCGCTGGTGAGCGCCACGCGAGGCACTCTCAACGGCGTCGTGAAAGGCCACAGCGGATTGTGAAACACCGCCGCCGCGTGAGGGCTGGCTTGGCAAAGTGTCAACGACAGCGCCTTCGGGTCACCTCTTCTGCCCGCTCGCCCGGCGCGCTGGAGATAGTTCGCCGGAGCCGGCGGCGCGTTGTTCATCGCGACCGCGTTCAACCCCCCGATGTCGATCCCCATCTCCATCGTCGTGGAGCAGGAGAGCACGTTCATCCGTCCCGTCTTGAACTCCCGCTCGAGCTCCGCCAACCGACCCTTCTCCTGTTGCGCGGAGTGCTCACCCACCTGCAAGTAGAGAGTAGCACCGAAAGTCACGATTCGATCCGACAGCTCCGTCCAAATCCCCGCCTGCCGAACCGCAAATACGGCCTGATCGGTGGACAACCACTCGTTCACCTGCGTTCGATCGGAGTCCGTCGGGAACGGCTTCGGCGGTGTTGGCATCATCAGCTCCTGGCAGCGAATCGATCGATCGAAGCGAGACTCCGTCTGATACGGAGAGTAGCCCCGCAGCGTCGTATCGAGCGCCCGGTTGGTGATTGGGCAGACCCAAGCCTGTCGAACCGTCGCCAGCTCGACACTATCCAAATCGAGATAGTACCCCGTACGATCGGCTCGGATCGCTCCCTTGCCGGACAAGTCGTCGAACGCCAGCGCGAGCAGCTCGTCGATGGTCGCCCGATCGTCGTCCGAGTCCGGGTCGAGGCCGAGCGCGAGCGCCGCCAATAAACCCAGCCGAGGGACCCCTCCCCGGTCGCTCACCGAGGGCCAGGCCGTCGTTCCCCACTCCGCCCGGGTCTTGGGTGGGGTCAACCGGGTGGGTTTGTAGGGCAGGCCCATCCAGCGCAGGAGCTCCGGCGCGGCGAGAGTCGCGGTGCGAGCGCGAACGACGAAGTCCATCCCCAGCTTCAGAAATTGCCGCCACTCCTCGAGCGTGCCGCCCTGACGTTGCCACGTCGAAGGCGCTCCGGTGATCCGAGCGATGGCCGGATATTCGACTCTGACGAGCCCCAGAGTCTCCAAAGAGGTCTGCCGTCGCGGCCTTCGCAAGAACTCACGAAACAAGCACAGCCGCGCCATACTCTCCGGCGTCGGCTCGGCGGCCTTGTAGCGGGCCGCCTGGCCGTGCACCATCCAGTCCTTCACGGCCCTCGACGCGGCCAAACGGGCGTGGATGGCCTCGAAACGAAGCACTCCACGCGTCGCTCGCGCTTCCAGCTCGACGAGTCGCGCCCGCTTCTCGGTCAGGATCTCGGCCAAACTTGGATGATCCACCTTTTCGAAGGCCGCGATCTCCCGCCGCAGCGCCTCCGCTTCGGCCGTCGAGACGCCCACCCGTGCGCTCTCCCACAGCGCATGGTACACCTCCGCCCGGGCCTGCCGTCTCTCCCCCTCGATCTGAATTCGAGTAGCGAACCTGGCCGAGCCCTGCCGACTGTCCGAAAAAGTGATGAGCTTCCTGCCGTCGGCGGGCAACCCAGCGCCCGCCTTGGGCGCGCTGAGATGCTCCACGAGGGTGGGTACCGCAACGCCGAGGTAGAAATGAGCGCCCAGACGCACGGACCGAAACAGCTCGCTCCCTTCTCGCTCTTGTCTTCCGCAGCGGGCACACCGCCGATCCTTCGAGCTGAAATATACTCGCGTCGCCGTGGGTGACTCCTGGCCGAGCCTCCCGGAGAACGGATCGAAGAGGTGCGGTCCAGTCGGCGAACCCGGAGCTGCCTTCACCCGCGAAGCGCGCGCATACCTGGACACGTCGGCCCAGGCCAAAATCATCCGCTGGACCGTGAACGGCGGAGGAAGGATGGCTTCATCCTCACTCTCGTCCTCTTCAGGCTCGTCATCGAGCCCCGACTCGGCCTCGAAGCCGCGCCCGAAGAGGCACCCATCCACCTCCGAGGCCGCCAGATAGGTTGCCCCGCAGCCTGCGCAAGCAGCTACCGAAAACGCGCGAGCCCCACACTCGCACTCCGCTCTGGGCGCGTCGAAGACTTGGCCGAAGGGCCACTTTGGAGAGTCCAGTGGAGTGCCTCGTCGACCCTCGCACGCGGGATTCGCGCAGGCCCAAAGCTCGTCCTGAGTTCGGTGAAAGACGTGCATTCGCGTCGGCATGAACGCGTTCGCACACTCGTCCAAAAGGCCGAGCGTGTCGTCCTCCGAAGCCCCCAAGACACTCGAGAGCTCCGACAAAGTCTGCGGTCGCTCTTCGGCCATTCGGCGCCTGAGCTCGCGCACCTGAGGAGCTCCGAGGAGCCGCGCTGCTCGAGCTCCCGCAGGGAGCCCCCGGAGCTCCGCGAGACTCGGCACGGACAACTCGGCCTCGCTGAGCCCGGTCGCCAGAGCCGGCGCGAGCCGTCGACCGCCGATCGCCACGACTCGGTCGAGCGCGACTCCGGCCAGATCGGCGACATACCGCTCCAACTCCTTGGCCGCTTCGACGCCTCCGATCGTGGCGGACGTCGCGACGAACCGAACGTCCTTCGAATCGAAGGCGTGAGTCACGCGTCGCAGGAGCAACGAAATCTCCGCCGCGCTCGAGCCCACATAAGTGTGCGCCTCGTCGAGGACGATCCACCGAAGGTGGCCCCGTGAAGCCTCGATGATCGGGCGATCTTCGTTACGCACGAGCAGGTATTCGAGCATCGTGGCGTTGGTGAGCAGCACGGGAGGCGGCGACTTTCGGAGCGCCGCGCGAGAAAGAGCCTCCGCTGGCGCCCTTCGCGCTTCGGCCGCACTCACTTCGTCCGGAGTCGCGCCGTTGTACAAGCTGAAACGCACGCGGCCTCCGAAGGGCTCCATCCAGGCGCGTAAGCGATCCCGCTGACTATTGATGAGTGCGTTCAGCGGGTAGAGAAAGAGAGCCCGCACGCCCACGAGCGTGCCGCGTGCCTCGGACTCTCTCGCCAAATCATCGAGGATCGGAATCAGAAAACACTCGGTCTTGCCGCTCGCGGTACCCGTGGAGACGATCACCGACTTCGGAGGCTCCTCCCTCAGCGCCCGCCACGCCCGAACTTGATGGGCGTATGGCTTGCGCTCGGGCGGAAACCGATACTCCGAGAGCTCCTCGGGAGGTCGATCCATGGCCGCCACCAACTTCGGGTGAATGAAAGGCAACGAGCCAAACTCGGTCTCGTCGCGCTCCCAGTCGAACAGCGCCTCGAACACCGGCGGCGCCAGGAAGCTCTTGGGCAGCGTCGCCTCCAGGTGGGAACGCAGCTCCACGCTCGCCAGGCCGAGCTGACTGACCGTCGCCCGGGCCGCCCGCGACGCCAGCTCCCGGTAAACTTCCGAAAAAAGCGCGTCCGTCATGACATCCTCATCATAGCGCGGCCGACGTTAGCTGTATCAATCGGGGCGGACAGCCTCCGCTTCATGAGCTGAGACCCAGCGCCAGGTGAATCGTGTGCGCGAGCTCGAACTCATCCGGCCGGATCGACCGAGCGCGACGGAGCTCGAACTGGAGCGGCTCCGTCACTTTGACTCGACCCAACGCGGCAGCCGCCGAGACCGCCGGCGCCAGCGAAAGCCACCTTCGATCTTCAGCTACCCCAGGAAGCTCGATCCCGAGCGACTTGGCGCCCTCCAGGATATCCGAGGTCCCTGGGGAGTACTCAGGGAGCGACCGACTCAGCTCCGCCACGATTTGGAGCAGCGCGGCCGGCTCCTTGCGCGCGCGCGCGACCCACGGAGAGCCCCGGAGGTCGAGCCCGAGCTCCGGTCTCGCCTCGGAGAGCCACTCGAGGATCGCGCCCATGTAGAGCGCCTGGCGGGGTGCACACGCAACGAAACCCGAAATCATCCCCCTCAGAATCTCGGACCCGGAGGACCCGAACGTCTCCTGCGTCGATTTCGACAGTGACTCGAACGCGCGTCGGAACGCCTCGCACGGAAGAGTGCTCCACAGCATCGGCAACTCTTCGAGCCCCTCCCAAATCGCTACGAAATGCCGCGCAGGAGCCCGAAGCAGTGCGAGCGCGGCGGTCGTCGGCCGCTGTACGATCCGCCGGAGTAGGTCGAAGGCGTTGGCCGGAACGATCCCGAGCCGCGCGAGCTGTCCGTCGACTACGCTCCAATCCGGATCGAGCGGGTTACGTTCGAGCGCCGCGACCGCCGCCTCCATCAACTCGGCCCGCCGAATCGGATCGCCCGTCCGAATCGCGGCATGAAGCAGCGACTCCTCCTCCTCGATCGGCCCAGGCACGGTCACGCGGAGGGGTCGGATCCCGCGCGGCCCGACGACGAGGTAGGGCCCGGGACGGCAAGCAGAGTATTCGAGGACCCAGGTTCGTTCGGAGAGGCGGCGAAGCGGCGCGGGCTCGCTCATCCGCCAAATGGGGAAGGCTTGGAGACTCTCCGCGGCGTCCCACGTTTCGGGAAGCGAAACGCTTCGCTGAGTAGGCTCGCGCTCGACCGCGAGCTCCGCGTGGTGTCGTTGCACGAGTAAGACTGGCGGCCTGCCGGACCCCCCCGAGATTTTGAGTCGAACCCGTGCATCGAGCTGATCGGACGAAGAGAGTTGGGCCGCGACCAACCCCCGCAGAGCATCCAACCCGAGCTCGTCCCGAGTGGGATCGACGGAGCTCAGCCGACCGAGGATCGCCCACTTACCCGGGCGTTCGCCCTGCGCCTCGAGTCGTCCCTCCACGAGGTACCCTCCTCGTCCGTGGGCGTGGCCACCCACCGCTCGGACGGACGCGAGCCCTTCGAGGTCGGAGGCCGACATGCTCTCGGCGCCTCGCAGAAACGCGGTGAAGGTCAAAGGAGACAGGATCTTGATCGGCAGCTCGATCGCGCCGAAGCGCAGGTGCAAACTCAGCGTGCGGGCGGTTTCGGACGGGCTCAGCTCGACGACGAATTTTCCGCCATCCCTTCTCACCTCGACCGCCGAAGGGCCTGCGACGCCTACGTCAGTGAGTCGAGCGCTGGAGAGGGTCACGTGGCCGCCTCGCGCGAGCGGCTGGGCTTGCAGTGAGAAATCGCCTGGGAGCACCCGGACGGGGCTCGAGAAGACCTCCTCTCGTTCCGTTCGAACCCGGACTCGCCCAAGCCCCAAGCCAGGTGTGGCCGTCCAGGAGCCTCCGGCTCCGCGCCACTCGAGCTCGCGGCCGCTCACGGCCTTGGCCAACCCATCGACTCCGACTCGGAAGACCGTGGGCGTGCCGAGCCAGAGGTCGTCCTCGAACGGGTTCGCCAGCCTCGCCCCGCGCAAGTAGTAACTCGTGGCCTCGTCGCTGGGCGCTCCGCTCTCGATCAAGACGGAGCGATCCTGCTCCAGCTCGTCCCAACTCACTCGAGCCCGACCCGACAGCGCGAACAGGGCTCGGCCAGTCCGAGCTTCCGCCGTGAGCTTCCCGATGGGTTCGGCGGTGCCTTCGAGGACCTCGAGGGAGCCCGAGGCTGGGACCGCGACGACGAGCTTCTCGGCCATGAGCCGTGCCTCGCCGGTGGCACGAAGCGGCAGGTGATGCGGATCCGAGCAAGCGAAGGTCCAGGGCCCTGTGCCGAGGGACTCTCCGCCAGGGAGCTCGATCGATCGGTCGCCAAAGCCGAGTCGAAGCTCCCCGTCGAAGGTGGTTTCGGAATCGTGGTCGACCTCGACCTCGTACGAGTCACCTTGGTACTGCCGGTAGAGCAACGCGCCCCTCTTGTGGCTCTCGGCTCCCCTGACGAGGCGGAGCTCGATGCGGGACGGGAGCTCGAGGTTCGGTCCGAGTCCGAAACGTTTGGAGACCTCGTCGGCGCGCAGCATACCCGGCAGGGTGAGCTTGCGATGGAGCCGCGGCGGATCGAGGGAGAGAAAGGAGTCTATCCCGATGCGCGCGGGCGTTGGGGCACGCGCCTCTAGAAGTCCACGGACGAGCTCGTTGGCGAGCTCGTCGTCGGTTTCGATGGGGAGCCGCGAGCGCCACCCAGGATCGTACCGATCGAGCCAGAGCTCGGGGGAGGCGGACGGGGGGGCGCGTCGCCTGAGTTGGGCAATTTCGTCGACGAGCGCTGCCGAGAGCCCAACGAGAATCTCGTTGCGAAGGGATTCGGGGAGGACCGAAGCGGAGGCTCGCCACGCGAGCTCGATGGAGCTCGTATGGGGATAGGTCTCGCGCTCGCGGAGGAGGTCCCGAAAGAACCGTCGGACGTGAGCCCCTTCGGAGCGTAGGAGCCAGAGGGGCAAGCCACCTTCACAAGCGAGGGTGAAGAGGTACTCGGTGCCGAGAGGGCCGCTGAGTATGCCGCGGCCGAGGAACGAGAGTCCCTTGCGGACGACTTCGTAAAGGCGTCGCGCCGGAGGTGAGTAGGCGAGCGGCTCCAGGACGAGGCGCCAGGTCCAAGGGCCCCCTTGGTAGGCACGACGAAATCGCACGGCGGCCCACAGGCAAAAGGCAGCGCACTCCGACGCCGACTGAGTGTCGCTGGAGCGGAGCTCCACCGCGAGGGCAGCGCGGAGCGACTCCAACTCGGCGTCTGACACTCGCAGCAAGTAAAGGGGCGAGCTCGGGAGGTTTGGAGCCCCAAGCGCCGGCCCGTGGAGGCCAAGGTTGGCTCGGAGGATCTGGTCGAGGATCGAAGCGGCGCCCACGAGGAGCACAGCTTGCCACGAAACCGGCGCGGATCGATCCGTGTATGATGCTGGCCGCGGTGACGCTCGCTTCGGCGGGATGAATGAAGCCAGCACTCGAGAAACGCAACACCTACTGACGCCGTGGACGACTTGACCACCGAAGCCTTGCGCGACAGGTTCCCCGAGTTGTTCGATGCCGCTCCCCTTGCGGCCTCGATCGAGCGGCTGGTGGAGACCGCGCTCGAGCGGGCGAACGCCGCGCAGGTCGAAGTGCGGGCGGTCGTCGGCACACTTGGCTGGCCACCCGAGCGTGGTGATCAGCTCGTAGCATCGATCAACGAGCTGGGCGATCTCTTGGCCGAGCTCCCCTCGAAGGTGTTGGTTTGCCTCGAAGCCGAGATCGGGGCACCCTCGGACGAAGATTCCGCGTTCACAGTGACCATAGAGGTGGCGAATCGTGTCGAGCTCTCTGAGCTCCTCGGTCGACCGCTCAGCAAGGCCAAACTATGCTGGGACGCGGCGCACCGAGCTTCGGGTGCGACGCGAGCTCATCAGCGGGTCGCGGAGCTCCTGTCCTTGCGGGACCGGCACCGCGCCGAGCTCGACCGAGCGAGGGCGTGTGAGCCGTCGGCGTGGAGGGCCTCGAAGCTCGAGACCGAGGAGGCGGCCATCCTTCGCCTCGACCGGGGGATCGAAGCCCATCGACCCGAGGTGGTGCTCGAAGCGGACGTCGCCGCCAGGGCGCTCGAGGAGATCGCTGCGATCGAACGACTCACGCTCCCGAATTTCGACGAGCTCGAAGGGCTCGTTGCGCGCCGACGGGTCTGGGTCGATCGAGACACCTACTCACTTCTTCAGACCGCCCCTGCTCGAAGCGAGGGTGCGGGGTCGCCGAAGGAGAAGAGCCGGACCTGGGGGGCCACAACTCCTCGGTGGCCTCTTGGAGAGCCCGGCGATTCCCAACGAGCTTCGGTCCCAACAACCCAGCCGACGCTGCAAGTTACCCCGCCCGCGGAGCCGTGGCGTCCACCGAGATCTTTTGCCGCCGCCGCGACGACGACGACCGAAGTCACCCCGGCCGCAGAGCCGCGGCGTCCATCGAGGCCCTTGGGTTTCGCGGTCGCGGCCGTCGTTGCGGCGGCGCTCGTGTGGAGCGTTTCGTTCTCCGCCGGTCGGACTGTCGAAGTTTCGACGTCTAACGATCGGATCTCTCGCGACCCCTTGGAGGAGGCCCGCCGTGAAGTCCGGCGCAATCGTTGGGTCCGACTTGGCCTCGATGATCCGCGGGAAATCGACGCGGCCAAGAGCATAGGCGAGCTTCGCGAGGTCGTCCGTGCGGCCAGCGCGAAGATCGTGCCGAATCCTTCGTTCGGAAACCTCGCGCTGCGACCGCTGATTTCCAGGAACATGAAGGGCAGGTTGTTCCGTGAAGAAAAGTTGGAGTCCGGCTGGAAGCGCGTGACCATCGACCCCTCCCTAACTCAGATCGTGCGGGAGCGCGTCGGGAAGGATACTCGGGCTTCTTTGGCCTTCGAGCCAGGCCCGGGCCTGCGGCCATTCCTGAGCTCAGAGGGTACGACGGGGGTCGAGGCCTCGGCAGAGGCCCTTTGCGCAGGGATCGAGATCTGGGCGGAGCTCGCTCTCGAGATGCCGTTGTCCCTGCCGCCGCTGCACGTGTCACTCGACAAGGCGCTGGGAAAGCTAAAGTTGATGACGCAAAGCTGTCGCGCCAACGAGTGACGGCAGCGAGGCGGGCAAAGTCGCCAGCGGAGCCGTGGCGAAGCGGTGTCCGCGCCGACCGAAGGTCAAAAGGGCCGTGCGTCGGCCCGGGGCGGCAGCGCTGCCACGAAAACGTGGTCCCAAGGGCTCGGATTCGTGTTAGGGTCGCACCGCTCGCTGTGAACGAGGTAGGCCCTCCAGGGAGGCAATCCCTCCACCGCCGTCACACCTCGCCGCATTGTCGCAGCGAGGCCGGTGCTTTGGGCCAAGTCTTTGAAAACAGAAGAGAAACTCGAAAATTGAAAAACCGAGGTGTGACGGCGGAGAAAAGGCAGGTATTTCATAGACTTGACCGAAACGAATGTCGCACGGCAACGTTGCCGACCCCCTCCCCCCGGGGGGTGTGGCGGAACGGTGCGAAAGTTGCGAGCAAGAACAAGGGGATCCAAAGGTGGCTGTCCGAGAACTCACCCCGCTGCGAGGGGGATTGAGACG
>CAYXDO010000106.1:0-6108 GCA_964463485.1 uncultured Myxococcales bacterium
CGCCAGCCCCGCCTTGTCGATCTTCTATGGTACCGGCTAGGCCGGGTTATGAGTGGTGAGTGCCTTCGCGACGACGACGAGCAACAGGAATTCGGGTGCGAGCCAGCCGAAGGTCACGGCAGCGGAGACGAACAGATTCATCGCCGTCATCGCGACGTTGACTCCCCGCACGGGTGCGCAGTTGAACTCGAACGCGTCCCCGGACCCAGACTCGCTCGCGCCAATCACGGTGCCCGTCAGAGGATCGATCGCGAAGAATGCGATCGCCGTTCCGACCGAAGGAGCGACGAAGAGCCAGCCCGAGAAATGAGAGAGCGCCTTCTGCCACCTTGCGTGAAGCGCCGCGCCCAGCCCCGGATAGTCCGTTTCGAGCGACTCGGGGGCGATCCGTTTGAGCGCCGCCGAAGCTTGAAGCGTCGCGATCGAGCTCTCGCGGGCCACCTTTCCCTCGATGAGTTGAAGTTGAACGGACTTACTCATCGAGTCGACCAAAGCCGCGCGGCGATCCACCTGTTTCGTGAAGAAACGCGTGAACGGCAAGACGTCCGCGCCAAACCGAAGAGTGGCCCCTCGGCCTCCATTCTTCACCTGCATGGAAAAGCGCAGCGCTCGCAGGTATGGGATCGTGTCGAGCTCATCGTCTCCGTACGGCCCGTGGAGTGAGATCATGGAGGCTCCGTAACCGGGGGAGACCTTGGCGAGCTCTTCGAACAGCGCCGCGCCGTCACGACGTTCGAGAGCTCCAACCAGTCCGCGCCGCTCGAGCCTTGCGGTGACTGCATCGTCGACGAGGTGAAGCAGCGGCGGGGAGCCGCCTTCGAAGCTGATGAGCTGCAAGCCGAAGAATGCATTCTGAGTCTCTGCGACGTCTTCGCCCGTCACCGGTCCGGACTCCCTGCCAAGCCATCCGGCCAAGTCGCGACTCACCCGCTGCTCGCCAAGCTCGAGCACGAGGCGCAGGCCCCCGAACCGGGTCGGAACGAACGCCGGGGTCGACGGGACCTCGTAGGTCGTGGACGCGCTCTTCGAGCCGAGCAGAACCTCGACCGCTCGCGTGGACGCTCCGGCGCGTGGCGCCTCGTACGAGAACGACACCGGTCTGGCTTCCGCGCTCGCAACGAAGTCAGCGATCGCGTCCACAGCTTCCGCTCGCATCGATGCGGGGAACACGCGACCGTGGGAAAAGGCGGCGACGGTCGTCGGAAGGTCGGAGGTGCTGGTACCCACCCGAATGATGACCACAGGCGGACCGGCCTGGATGGCCTCCTGCCGCTCCGGAGTCAGCACGTCCGTGGGCTCGCCGTCGGTCACCACCACGATTACGGAAGGAAAGTCGAGGCCGGCTGTCGCGATCGCCGCCCAGAGCTCGCTTCCATCGCTCGGAAGCTGCGCCGCGTTGGCTTCGACCTGGGACGGGTCACCGGTCCAATCGCCCGACCAACCCACCGGGTCGAGCGCGGGAACTCCGATCGAGCCGACGCGAAGCTCCGCCCCAGGAAAAACGGAAGTCACCCGATCCGCGATGCTGCGGCCCAATGCGGCCACGTTCTCGCTGAGGCGAAACTCATCGGGCACGCTCGACGACACGTCGAACAAACAAGCGACGCGCGGCGGGTTGTCCTGAATCCCAAGCACCATCGCCCCCGCAGACCTCGAGTCTTCGGCGACTTGGAAGGCCGAGCCCGGAATCCCCGCCACCGTTTCTCCATCGACGTCCCGAGCGATGATTCGGCCATGAATTGTGGGGAAGCTCGCCGGATCGATCTTGACTTCGAGTGACTCTACCCGATGCAGCAGCGCAGGCGGCGCCACGCCGGCAGGCACAATCCGATTTCCGAGACGAATCTCGCCGCTCTCGGACTGAGTCAGAACCTGAGCATCCAACGTGATGCAACGTGATGATTCGGTCGGAAAAGGAGAGCCTCTGCCGATCGGCGGCGCTCATTCCGACGCCGTGTACCGACGCGTGCGGCGTGAAGGCAGAGACTTGATCGATGCTCTTCTCGGCCATCTCGGCCATCGATACGGCGGGAATGAAACCCACAGAGAGTTGCCGGCCAGCGAGATCGTCGAGCCCGAAGCTCGTCTCGAGCAGAGTCATTGGAGGGTCCGCGAGGTTCTGGCGGTTCGTGACCGCCTCCAAGCGAACGTTCATCACGGGGGCGGGAAGCGGGTCCCCCAGAAGCTCCGGAGCGGCCTGGGTGTAAGACGTACCGAGCTGAGCACCGGCACTCTTCGGGCCTTGGTCGCGAAGTTGCGAGTCCGATGAGTCCGGTCACCCCGAGCCTGTCGAGGCCTTGCAAACCTGCCCTTCGACAAGCTCAGGGTGACCGGAACGCTGAGTGACTTTGTTTTCGGGGACGACCGGATCAACCGTCCCGGGATCCGGCTGATCTGAGTATGATTCGTGCGCAGCAACTCTCGGACTCACTTCCACCACGCCTAGGTCCTGGATCCACGGTTCGCTCGACAAGATTGAGGGAAGGGAAGTCGAGCACGACTACTCCGGAGGTCGCCCCGAGGTATCCGCTTCGACGGCCTACGGTCCGGCGCGGCCCGGATCGCGCCGACAATTCGGGGCTCAAACCGAGGATCGCTGCTACGCTAGGGACGCGTGAGCTCGATCGTCGAGCCCTTCGTGCCCGCGAAACGGACCAGCGTATTGGAGCGCCTTCGCCCGCTCTTGATGCGAGGCCTCCTGTTCGACGGGTTGTTCGTCGCCACGCCCCTGCTGGCGTTCACCGTGATCGCGGTGTTCTGTCTCCCGCGCGTTCCTGGCCAGCCCTTCCTTCAGGGCATGGGCACGACCCCCGGCTGGCTGGCCTTCGGCGCAGCAGTCCTGACGTTCGCTCACATCAACGCGACGGTGAGTCGCAGCCACCTCAATCGAGACGTGCTCGCGCGCTTTCGCTTCCGCCTCATCGCCGTTCCCGTGCTCGTAACACTGTCGTTCTGGGCTTCGACGCCTTGGTTCCTCTTCGGCTCGGCCGTCGCGATCTTGTGGGACGAGTACCACTCCGTGATGCAGACCTTCGGCTTCGGTCGCATCTACGACAGCAAGCTCGGAAACGATCCGCTCGTAGGTCGACGCCTCGACCTCGGGATGTGCTTCGTCCAGGAGTGGCTCCCGTTCTACATCGCGATCTCCGGCTTCGCCTTGGCAGAGAGTGAGCACCTCACGAGCGCGGTGCCATGGCACAAGGAGCACGGGCTCATGGCGCCCGCTTGGCTCAACAGGCCGCTCATCTTCGTTTCCATCGGCTACACGATCTTCTACGTGCTCAGCTACGTACGCCTCGCTCGCCGCGGCTATCGAATCTCGCCGCTGAAGATCGCGCTCTTCACTTCCACATGCGTCGCGAACGTCCTCGCGCTCTCGCTTTACACGCTCTACGAAGCCAACGTGATGGGCAACATCTACCACGCGATGATGTACCTCGCGATCCTGACGGTCAGCGAGAAGAGGAGCCTCACGAAGCGCCTCTCGTTAGATGGGCTGAAGCTCGGAGCCTTCGTCGCGTTCGGCATCCTCTTCGTCGTGTCCATCTTGGGCGGCTTCGTGAGGCTCGTCTCCGAACGAGACGGCCCCCCGCTGCTCCTCGCGTTCTGGCTCACGACCTCCCTCATGCATTTTTGGTTCGACGGATTCATCTGGAGCGTTCGCAAGCGCGAGGCGATCTAGACCCGTCGACCGAGGCCCACTCATGCGAGCCGTCCACATAGCTCTGGTCGCGCTCGCCGCGCTCGCCCTCGCGACTCTGGTGCGGTCCCTTCGGAAGGCTTCGTGCGCGGAGGGGCTGGAGCTCTCCGAGGTGGCGCCCACCGGAGGCGGCGTTCGTTTGCCCCACACGAACCGTTCGCGTGCGTACGAAGAGCCGGATTGGATCGAGATCCACAATACCTCCTCGGCCTCGGTGTCGCTCGCGGCCGATCGCGAGCGGTCTACGGTGGTCAGAGCCATCGCGCTCGGCCCGAGCGGCCCGTCGGAAGTTGCAACTCAAAGTTATTTCGTCTCGCTCGGCTGTGCGGAGAGCGAGCGTGAGCTTGGCCCACCGTTCGTCGGGACGTTCCAAGCGCTCGTAGAGCCCGGCGTATCGGGCGTTCACGAACAGGCTCACGAAGCGCCCCCGCGGTGTCGACAGACCGAACGACCGTCCTAGAGGCGGCAGGTTCGTGAGGGGCTGGTCGGCCGCCAAGTCTTCGTCGATCAGGCTGTCGCCGTCGTCGTCCACGAGGTTCGCGAGCTCCTCATCGACGCGCTGGTCACAGTCGTTGTCCCGGCGGTCTCCGGGGCCCTGCGGGGTGGGCGCGCAGGTGCCCACCGGCGTCAGACGCAACCGCGAGCTCGCCTATTGCCCGAGTGCGACTTCAGGCGGCGCTCGACGAGTCGAAGATCCTGCGAGAGGAGCTTCGGCTCCCGCATGCACGCCTCGAACGCCTCGATGCGAGGAAACGTCCACACTACAAGCCGCACGACGAGAGGCTGGCGATCCTCGACCTGCGAGCGGCTCGACGCTGGCTGGTCCATGGCTTCGAAGGGCCGGCGGAATTCCGCCCGCGGGCCCGATTTCGACTGCTGAAGCACGTGCGAACTCAGGCCATTGCGACCTCCGAACTCAAGAAATAGCGCGTTTTCATGAATACCGAAGTCGCTGGACCCCTACTACCCGGCGGAATTCCGCCCAGCGGGCCGCTTTTGGAGCACGCGCGAACTCATCCCGTCCCGACTCATCCGAACTCCCGAAAAATACCACGTTTTCACGAATACCGAAGTCGCAGGCCCCCTACCGCTCTAGCGGGATCGGGCACACCGAAAGCCGGTCAACGGGTTATGAGAATCTGAGGTGAGTGTTGCTCGAGCTGAGACGCCGAACCACTGCGGCACGAGAAAATTGCCGCCTCGGACATGAGCCTGGCCATCACGTTCGGCGGCATCGGAGACCCACTCGTGGACATTACCAACCATGTCGAGGACCCCGTACGGAGACTCACCAAGTGGATAGCCTCCGACAGGGCCTGACTCGGACAACCCATCGCGGTATCCACGAATGATCAAGTACCTAGGGCGATCGATGCGTAAACTTTCGTCGGCGACGTTGGCAAGGAAATCAATGCCAAATTCGTCGTTACCCCACGGGTATTTGCGACCATCCGTGCCGCGAGCTGCCTTTTCCCATTCCAGTCCGCTGGGAAGCCTTTTTCCTTTCCAGCGACAGAACGTCTTGGCCTGAAACCAACTCACACAATTGACAGGATGTCGAACTCGGTCAGGCTCGCCCCAGTTGCACAGGTCCGGAGTGCCCTTGTCGAGCCCTTCAATCGAGCACCCACCCGCGGACACGCATTCGGCGTACGCCTCGACGGTCACTTCCGTTCGGTCCATATAGAACAGGGGGAGTCGCACGGGCCGTAGCGGCTGCGCCCAGGGACACCGCTCCGGATCGGTGTTCGGGTCGCAACCCGCGAGAAAGACTCCTTCTGGGATTGTTGCCATCCCTGCTGGTTCGAGACCTTCTTCCCCGGATGATTCCCAGGTGGTTCCGGCTGGCGACGCAGGAGGCGTGTATTCCAAGCCACTCTCACCGGCCCTTGGATCGAAGTCCGATACTCCGTCGGGCGAGTGCGGTATCTCAGCTACCGTTCGGGCGCTTTTGTTACTCTGTGCAAATTCAGCGACCTCCGGCCGACGCATTCCCGTCGACTCCGGCATTTTCGAATTCCCTGCCGGACCACCTGCAAAAACTCGACTGGAACCACGGGAAGTAGCTGGCGTCGACGTCGAGGCCGTCACGGACCCTGTCAGTTGGCTGTAGAGATGTTTCAATGGCGGTCCGACGAAGCTGGTGCGCTCGGAACTCGCCGAGACCGCACCATCGAATTCAGTCGGAGATCGAAGGAAGGCATGAATCGTGCCCAGAATGATTTCACTTGGAGACCGAAAGAAGGCAAGAGTAGCGGTAAGGGTCGCTATGAAGCCGCCAAGCAGGGACGCCCTCCTCACGAGTCGCTCGTGACGAAACCTCAAGTGTGCCATTTGGACTTTCGCCATGGACTAGGTTGCTCTAGGTTGCTCTAGGTTGCTCTAGGTTGCTCTAGGTTGCTCTAGGT
>CAYXDO010000106.1:6208-36799 GCA_964463485.1 uncultured Myxococcales bacterium
TAGGTTGCTCTAGGTTGCTCTAGGTTGCTCTAGGTTGCTCTAGGTTGCTCTAGGTTGCTCTAGGTCGCTCCAGGTCGCTCCAGGTCGCTCGGCGCAGCGAGCCGCGAGTCAGTGTGCCTCCTACCCGTTGAAGCATGAGTTAGTCGCGCCATGCGGAAAGCGGAATGTTGGGTCGCCTCGGAGACCGACTTCCCTCTGGCTCGCTGGGACCATCGAATTCGCCGGCCGGTCGAGACACGAAATCAGGACGCTTCGGACGGCCTCCAAGTCCCGCGCGCGGGTCGCGCGCACCAAGACCGGTTGGATCTGCAACGGGATTCCTTTTGTCCGGCACCCACTCAGTGGGTTTCTTTCCCTCGCCTTCTTCGGCTATGTTGACAACAGAGGGTCGTTCGGGCGTTCGATTCAACCGGATAGCTGCTTCGCGCCGCTTCTGCTCTCGTCGAATGAGCTCGCCTGCCTCAGTCGGAGGCAAAAAAGAGATCGTCGGCTCTAGCTGGTTGGTGCCCGATTTCTCTTTGTCCAGCCGCTTCTTCGCTGCCTCTTTCTCTTCCTTGGCCTTTCGGAGCTTTTCACGAGCTTTCTCTAGCTCCGAGTTCCTCGTGTCCAAATCGCTCTTCTTCTCTTTCTCGTCAGCCTCCCAGTCCTGAACAGTCTCGCTTGACTCTACAATGTCACTATCGTTGAAGTAGTCGTCTGCTAGCTGCTCTGCAGCTCCCGTTATTTGCTCACTCGAATGCTCGAGCGCATCTTCCGCGACACTCACTGCCTTCTCCGCGGACTCAACCTCGGCACGTGCCTTCGACTCGGCGGATTCCGCGCGGTCCAAATCATCTCGCAATGTGACCTCTCGGGGGCTCAAGTATCGGACCCGACGGAATTCGGGGTAGTGCTTTTCGAGCGACTCATCATCGATAATACCCATGGAAACAGCCCCGAGACCATATGCCCTTTCCCTGTTAGGGCTCCGACCGAGCAGTTCGTTTTCCCAGTCCCACGAACCGGCCTGGGGGACGCCGCCTCTTGCGGTGACGGCGAAGACGCCGCTGGGGTCTCCGGGCCGAGACGGCAGGCCGCCGACAGAGTCAAGGAATCGGTTTGCCCAAAAGCCGCCCCTGAGGTCTTTGACGGTGATCCCTCGCTGTTGTGCCAGCATCTCGTTGAGGTCGCGAACGAATGCCGATCGGCGTTCCGCCTGAAGCCGAAAGAGCTCTTGTCTACGCGGGTCCTTGATCCCGCTTACCGGCTTGGGCGCGGCGGCCCTGGTGGCTGATGGGGGTGTCGCCGCAAGGTCTGTCGAGAGCCTGGACTTGGCTGCGAGGGTCGACGCCAGCCTCACAGCGCCAACCCTGGGGGGCGGGGACGAGACTTCGGCCTGTCGTCGAATCGCTTGCTGTAGCAGCCATTTTCGCAGCATGGCCGGTGTCGGCTCCGAGTCGAGCCAAACGCCCGTCCGCGCGGACTCGATGGCGGCCTTCTCCTTCCAACTCAGTTGCGCGTACGCCTTGGTGCGTTTGAGGTCCGATAGCGTCACTTCTTTCATTTTCCACCTCCACGGGTCAGTGCTCGTAGACCGAGGTCACCGTGACCGAGACCGATGTGCCGGCGTAGATAGCCGTCCAGCCACGCGTGACCAGCTCTCCGTGGGTTGCGCGTGTAAGTATCAAAGGCATGGCGGCCGAGAATATCACGATTCCTTGGTCATCGACGGCGGCGCTCGACGTCGAAATCGTGATTTGGTTGGACACGGGAGCGTTCACGATCAGCAGAACGCGGTCGGCCGCGGCTTCGACGATTACGGCCGAAACGCTGTTCGGCAGAGTGACGTTCTGCTGAGTACTTATTTGCGTCATCGTCGTCCTTCCGCGCGGGATATGGCGAGGCAGGTCAAGGTCGTGCCGCCGTCAGCGACGACGGTCAGTGCTCTGGTCAGATACCAGAACGAAACGGGTTGACCGGTCCGCAGAGCAGGAGGAGTTTCGGCTGGAGACGCTCGACAGTCGCTAGTCGCGAACGTCCTCGCGCTCTCGCTTTACACGCTCTACGAAGCCAACGTGATGGGCAACATCTACCACGCGATGATGTACCTCGCGATCCTGACGGTCAGCGAGAAGAGGAGCCTCACGAAGCGCCTCTCGTTAGATGGGCTGAAGCTCGGAGCCTTCGTCGCGTTCGGCATCCTCTTCGTCGTGTCCATCTTGGGCGGCTTCGTGAGGCTCGTCTCCGAACGAGACGGCCCCCCGCTGCTCCTCGCGTTCTGGCTCACGACCTCCCTCATGCATTTTTGGTTCGACGGATTCATCTGGAGCGTTCGCAAGCGCGAGGCGATCTAGACCCGTCGACCGAGGCCCACTCATGCGAGCCGTCCACATAGCTCTGGTCGCGCTCGCCGCGCTCGCCCTCGCGACTCTGGTGCGGTCCCTTCGGAAGGCTTCGTGCGCGGAGGGGCTGGAGCTCTCCGAGGTGGCGCCCACCGGAGGCGGCGTTCGTTTGCCCCACACGAACCGTTCGCGTGCGTACGAAGAGCCGGATTGGATCGAGATCCACAATACCTCCTCGGCCTCGGTGTCGCTCGCGGGCTGCTTCCTCGCGACTTCGCGGGAAACTTCGAAGAAGTCGGCGCTCCCGGAGGTCTCGATCGGGCCCGACCAGCGCGTCGTCGTAGCGCTCTCGAAAAAGCCGCTCGCCGCCACTTCGACAATCCCGCTCGTTCGCGCGAGGCTTCGGAGTGTCGATGGGTCGGCCCGAGGCTTCGTAGGCCTCTTCTCGGACAATGGGTTGCGCTCGGAGCTCGTCTACGGCGAAGCTCGCGGCCTCACACACTCGAGGCTCGGCGACCGCGTCGTTCCCTCGCTCCCGACACCCGGCTCCAAGAACTTGGCCGCAGCCGCTTCGGTCGCGGCGCCGGAGCTCGACCCGGCTCACGGGGTGTATCCAGGCTCGATCGACGTCGCGATCCGCAGTGTCGGCTCGCCGATCCGCTACACCCTGGACGGAACGACACCGAGCGGCGAGCACGGGCTCGAGTACCGAGGGCCGATCGCGATCGAGCGGTCTACGGTGGTCAGAGCCATCGCGCTCGGCCCGAGCGGCCCGTCGGAAGTTGCAACTCAAAGTTATTTCGTCTCGCTCGGCTGCGCGGAGAGCTCTCTGCCGATCGTGGCCTTGAGCGGCGACCCGAGCACCGTGTTCTTCAACCCGGCTGGTCTTTTGGCCGTGGTCGGGGGCGAGCTCTCCTACGATGCGAGCTTCGAACGCGCCTGGAAGCCGTTGGGCCCCAAAGACTACAGCCATCCGATGATCCGCGGCCTCGAACGAAGAGCTTCGATCGAGCTCCTCGCTGCGCCCGAAGGACCCTGCCGCGCCGACGCCGCGCCGTTTCCGTCGGCTGCGTTCGATGCAGGACTGCGTGTTCACGGAGGTGATTGGGGACGTGTACACATTCGATCGTGCCCGCTCGAGGAGTGGGCAAATGATTGGAGCTGCAAGCATAGCTTCCGCATCCACCTTCGCGGTCGCTATGGCGCTAAGGTCGTGAAGGGTCCGTCGTTCGGCGAGCCCGGAATCGAGCGCCAAAAGACGCTGATCTTGGCGAACCCCACGGACAAAGACGGGAGCATCCCGCACAACGACGCGATCTTACGGGCTCTAGGTCGGTCGTTCGGTCTGTCGACACCGCGGGGGCGCTTCGTGAGCCTGTTCGTCAACGCGCGATACGCCGGGCTCTACGAGCTCTTGGAACGACCCGACGAACGGTGGGCCAAGCTCACGCTCGAGAGCGACGAGGTGGAGCTCGTGGACCAGGAGGGTGTGCGGAGCGGGAGCGGCGATCGCTTTCGCGAGCTCCTGCGCGCCGCGGACGATCGCGACTTGGACACGTTGGATCGAGTAATGGAGCTCGACGCGTTCCTCGACTACGTCCTGTTGCAGCTCTATGCCGCCAACGCGGACTGGCCCGACAACAACTGGATCGCGATGGCCAAGCAGAACGGACGTTTCGTGTTCGTCGCGTGGGACGGCGAGGACGCCTTCAAAAAGCAGCATCTGTCGGCCAATGGCCTCAGCCAGTTCCCGGATTGGGCACCCGACGGCGGGCGCGGTCTCGCCGGCGACTCTCCGGTGGCGCGGATCTTCCAGGCGTTGATGACGCGCCCGCAGCTCCGTGAGCGCCTGGGGTCGCGGGCTCGACAAGCCCTGAGCACCGGCCCGCTCTCGAAGTCAAACCTCCTGAAAGCCTACGGCGACGTGCATGCGAAGCTGATCCACGCCGAGCCGAAGCTCGAGTCCTTCATCGGAGACGTGTGGATCGAGAGAAGGGAAGAGATCTTCGAAGCGCAGCTCGAGGCGTTCCTGAAATGGCCCTGATCAACCACGACCACGTAAAGTGGTCGTAGGCGTGGTCGAATCTGCAACGGACGGACGAAGGCAGGCAGGCTTCGGCCCGAACCTGTGGTCGCGACTTTGCGGGGCTGTACTCAGGGACCGCAGCGGGTCCAGTTGAGGGTGCCGCAGACCCGCGAGCTCGGATCGCAGATCAAGCCGGGCTGGCACTCGAGGCCGGTGCACGCCTGCCCCGCACCTTTGAGCGACTGACAAACGCTGCTGGCGTCGCAGTACGCGCCTTCGGCGCAGAACCCGTCCGGACAGCTCGCGCCCACCGCGGGAGGCGCGACGCAGGTCTCCTGGTTCTGAACGCCGGTGCACGCCAAACCGTCACGGCAGTAGTCGACGGGGCTGTTGGAGGCGCAGCTGCCGCCCGCTGGGTTCCAGTTGATCTGCGTACACGTGTTGTTGGTACCGCAGACGAGGTTGCGCTCGATCGAACACGACGGGTTCGCCAGCATGGGATCACAAGCTTGGCCCGCCGTCGTCACCGGGCGCCTGCAGGTGTAGGGCGCGGCGGCGCCGACGCACTGAAGATTGCCCGAGCAGAGTCCGGTGTTGACGTCCCCGCACGTTCCGTTCTCCTGAGCGACCGGCAGGCAGAGCTCCTGCGCGCCTCCTTGGCCGTCGCCGACGCGGAAGCACTGGAGGTTCTCGAGGCAGGCGGCCTGCTCGCAGCGCTGGCCCGCAGGCAAGCGAGGCTGACACGTGCCGCAGAAGCCGCTGCCCGAAGGCGCGCAGTAGAGGCCCGTTGCGCACTCGTCGGTGAACGTACAGCCCGCCCCCTCGAGGCCGGTTCCGTACGTCCATTGATCACAAGGTCCACCGGGCAACGTCCCAGTGTCGCAGTCGGCTGAGGCGAGCTGCGACAAACACGCGGAGAACTGGGACTGCCTGAACCCGATGCGGTTGCCATCGATCGCTTGTTTCATCGCGTTGAACGTCGCGGCCTGGCGCGTGATGTAGTCGGCCTGGCAGGTCGCCGGGTTGGCGCCAGAGGCGGCGATCCACAGATCGCAGCGGGCCTGACGGTCGCACAGCGCCTGGCCAAGCTGGCTCACGATGGTCGAGGCAACGAAGGGGTCGGTGGTCGGGAAGCCGCCGTCGGGCGCCACGCCAGCGTCAGGAGTCTGCGCGATGCACGTGGTCCCCGTCCAGAGGTAGCCAGGGTCGCAAACCTGGAGGCATGCGCAGCTGCTCGGATCCATACGCTGGTGTGTGACGCACCCGTTGGGGTTGCCGCCACAGTCCACGCCGCTGTCAGGCATCTCCACGCCGCTGTCGGGCGTCGTGATGCAGTCGAAGTCGCAGAGACACCCGCTGTTGCAGATCCCCTGGGTCGTGTCGCACGTGCAAAGATTGCCCACGTCCGGGAGCGTCGTTCCGTCTGGAAACGCGAACCCGGAGTCGAAGTCCACGCCCGCGTCCTTCGGCTTGGGCGTGCCGTTGGTGCTGCCCGGCCGACGGGCCTCGCCACACGCTGCGAGGATGACGATCGACCCGACGAAGGCCGCGATGAACCTGGATGACATCATGACCGCCGTACCCCCTTGGGGCGATTTTTGACTCGGTCGATCGACCGAGTCGGAATGTTCCAGAGGGGTTCGACGTTCCTGCGTTCGTTCGACGCGCCGAGGATTCGTTGGTGTGAACCCACGAGCGCGTTGACAGCCTGCCCGACCATGGATAGTTGCCTGCTCGACTCGAGACGGACCCAGACCGCGCTCAACACGCGACTCACGACGGATCCGCGCACGCTCCGCTTTGGACCTCGGCAGCTCGAGTCGGGCTCCTGCCCATGACCACAGGAGGGATGATGATATCGGTCGACAAGCTCGCCAAGTCCTACGGACCCGTCCAAGCCCTCAAAGGGATTTCTTTTGAAGTGAGGAAGGGTGAAATCATCGGTCTGCTCGGGCCCAACGGCGCCGGCAAGACCACCACGATGAAGATCGTGACTGGGTACCTTCAACCGAGCGAAGGTACCGCCCGAGTCGACGGGATCGACGTCGTCGAGGACCCCGTGGGCGTTCAGAAACTCATCGGCTACCTACCCGAGAATGCGCCGCTCTATCTGGACATGTTGGTGCAGGAATACCTGAAAATGGTCGCCGATCTCCGCGAGATCCCGCCTGAGCGCCAGCGAGCGCACATCGCGGAAGCAGTGACGGCGACGGGGCTCAAAGAGCATCTCACGAGACCCATCGGGGATCTATCGAAGGGCTTCCGGCAACGAGTAGGGCTGGCCCAAGCAATCATGCACAAGCCGAGGCTACTCATCCTCGACGAGCCGACCAACGGCCTGGATCCGACGCAGATCGTCGAAATCAGGAATCTCATCACGCGGCTCGCGCAGGCTTCGACGGTCATTCTCTCGACGCACATCCTGCCGGAGGTCGAGGCGACCTGCCATCGCGCCATCATCATGATGAACGGCGAAATTCGCGCCGACGCCAAGCTCGACGACCTTCGCTCCTCGTCGAACGATTATGTCGCAGTCAACTCGGACGCGACCGGCGTGCTCGAAGCCTTGTCGGGGCTCGAAGGCGTAAACCAGGTCACGGAAGAAGCCCAAGTCGGCGGTTCTTTCACACGCTATCGAGTCGTGGGACAGCGGGACGTCGACCTTTGCCCCTCGATCTACGACCTGGCCCGGTCTCGCAGTTGGCGGCTCAAGGAGCTTCGGCATGAGCAACGCACGCTCGAATCGGTGTTCCGGGAGCTCGCGGAGCGTCAAGGAGTCGCTGCATGAGTCACATTTTGTCGATCGCTCGGCGCGAGTTCCGAGCCTATTTTCTCTCACCCGTCGCGCTGATCTTCCTGGGGACCTTCCTCCTCGCGACCTTGTTCACCTTCTTCTGGGTCGACGCGTTCTTCGCCCGCAACTTGGCGGACGTGCGCCCGCTATTCTCTTGGCTTCCGGTGCTGCTGATCTTCCTGGTCTCGGCCCTCTCCATGCGGCAATGGAGTGAGGAGCAGAAGCTCGGGACCATCGAAATCCTCCTCACCCTCCCCGTCCCTACTCATCGATTGGTGATCGGTAAGTTCGTCGCCGGAATGGGCTTGATCGCGGTCGCGCTCGCCCTGACCTTCGGGCTGCCGTTGACGGCTTTCAAGCTCGGAAGTGACTTCGACTGGGGCCCGGTGTTCGCAGGCTACTTCGGAGCGCTGTTGTTGGCCGGTGCCTACTTGGCGATCGGCCTCGCCATCTCCGCAATCACCGACAATCAGATCGTCGCGTTGATCTTCACCGCGGTCTCCTGCTCGACGATTTACGCCCTCGGCTCGGACACGGTAGCGGGTCTGGCGGGCAACCAGGGGGCCGAGATCCTGCGTGCGCTCGGGACTGGCAGTCGCTTCGAGAGCATTCGACGCGGTGTCTTCGACGTTCGCGACTTGCTCTACTACGCGAGCATCATGGTGTTCTTTCTTTATCTCAACACGCTCGCGCTCGAGAAGCTCCGCTGGAGCGACGGGAGCCGCACTCGGAAGAAGCGAAACAACCTGAAGCTGGCGGGCTTGCTCGCGGGCGCCAACCTCGTGCTGCTCTCGATCTGGATGGCGAGCGTGGGTTGGCTCCGCGTGGACGTCACCAAACACGGTGAGTACAGCATCTCCGACGTCACCAAGAACCTCGTGCGCAGCCTCGATTCGCCGCTCCTCATCCGCGGCTACTTCTCGTCCAAGACCCACCCCTTGTTGGCTCCCTTGGTGCCTCAGATTCGTGACCTGCTCGCGGAGTATCAAGTGATCTCGGGCGGAGAAGTGAAGACCGAGTTCATCGACCCGCAGACCGACGAAGCGACCGAGCGCGACGCGAATCAGCAGTATGGAATCAAGAGCTTCCCGTTTCGGGTGGCGAGCAAATACGAAGACGCCGTGGTCAATTCTTATTTCAGCATCCTCGTGAAGTACGGCGATCAGTTCGAGGTCCTCAACTTCAACGACCTCATCGAGATCAAGCCGGGAAATCAGGACGTCGAGGTCCGCCTACGGAACCTCGAGTACGATCTGTCCCGCGCCATCAAGAAGGCCGCTTTTGGGTTCCAGACCCTCGAGGCGGTGTTCTCCGAGGTCACGGAGGACGTGCAGTTCTGGGCCTACATCACTCCAGGAAGTTTGCCCGACAACATGAAGACGGCGCCAGACGCGGTGAAAAAGGCGCTCGAAGATCTCGGCAAACGCTCCAACGGCAAGTTCAAATACGAGGTCATCGACCCCGTCGAGCAGCACAAGGAGCAGGAGCTCCGCGACAAATTTGGGTTCCGTCCGATGGCCGCGTCACTCTTGTCGCAGGACATTTTCTATTTCCACCTCGTGCTGAAAGTCGGCGAGCGCTACGAGCGAATCATGCCGGCCGGCGGCATGTCCGAGGCAGACATCAAAAAAGAGATCGTCGCGGCGGTGAAGCGAGGCACGCCTGGCTTCTTGAAAACGATAGGTTTGGTGAAACCGAAACCCGAACCGCCCCAGATGGATCCGCGCATGCCGCATCAGCCGCCCCCACAGCCAGAGGACACGACGCAGCTGATTACCGAGAAGCTGGGTGAGAACTACAGCGTGCGCACGCTCGAGCTCGACGATGGGCGTGTGCCCGGCGACATCGATGCGCTGGTGCTTCTGGGCCCGAAACGCTTGGAGGACAAGGCGCAATTCGCGATCGACCAGTACCTCATGCGCGGGGGTACGGTGTTGGTCTTCAGCGGAAAATACGCACTCAATCCAAACCCGGAGCCCGGCTCCTCGGGCATCGAGGTCGAGGAAGTCACCAGCGGTCTCGACGAGCTGCTCGCGGCGTACGGCGTGACCATCCAGTCCACGATGGTGCTCGATCCGCAAAACGAGTCCTTCCCCGTACCCGTGATGCGGGACCTCGGCGGGTTCAAGGTGCGAGAGATAAGGCTCGTTCCGTACCCATACTTCGTCGACGTGCGGTCCGATGGCATGGCCGAGAACCAGGCGGTGGTCTCCTCGCTGCCAGCGGTCGGCCTGCAGTGGGTATCGCCACTCTCGATCGCCGCGGGCACACCCGATCAGAAACGCAAGATCGTCGAGTTGCTCAAGTCGACCGACAAGTCGTGGACCCAGTCGGGCACCGACGTGCAACCCGATTTCAAACGTTTTCCTGAGACTGGCTTCGAACGAGTCGGGGAATCCAAGTCTCAGGTGCTGGCCGCGACCATTCAGGGCAAGTTCGAGAGTGCATACAAATCGAAACCCAGCCCGATGTTTGGCACGGCGGCGGACTCCGGCGATCGGACCGGCCAGACCATCAAGGAGTCTCCCGAGAGCTCCCGGCTGGTCGTCGTCGGAAGCTCCAGCTTCTTCAACGACATCGTGCTGTCCCTCTCGCGTCAGACTGGCGGCGAAAGGTTCCAGAACAACCTTCAGTTCGTCGAAAACCTCGTGGACTGGGCGGTGGCCGACACCGACCTGCTCTCGATCCGTTCGCGCGGGACCTTCGCCCGGACCCTGGTGCCGCTCACGCCCAATGATCGGCGGTTCTGGGAGTGGCTCAATTATGGCGGCGTCGCGCTGGCCCTCGCGGTGATCGTGGTCCTGAGTTGGAGCCGCCGGCGAAACGTCGTCCCCATCGATGTCAACACACCCCGCGTGGGCTCGTCCCCGAACCTGACCTCGGAGGCTCGGTCATGAGTAAGCTGAATCGACTCCTTCTCATCGCTCTCGTCGTGCAAATCCTCATCGTAGGGCTCGTCGGAGCCCGAGACGAGCCGAAGGTGGCTCAGCCAACACCGGTCTTCCCGGGCTTCGACGCGGACAAAGTCACCACGGTGGAGGTCGCCGGCTTCAGCGGCTTCGGTGACGACAAAAAGCCGCAGTCCGTGAAGCTCTCCAAAGAAGGCACGGCCTGGGGTGTCGCGGACGCCGAAGGGTACCCCGTCGCCAAGGACAAGATCGACACGTTCCTCAAGAACGTCGGCAAGCTCAAAGCCGGCAGCCCGGTCGTCACCAAGGAAGCTTTCCACCCGAAGCTCGAGGTCTCGCCTACCGAATATCAGCGTAAAGTCACACTTACCCACGACGGAAAGCCCATGAGTTTCTTTCTCGGGAGCTCCCCCGGGTTCAAGAAGATCCACGTGAGGAAAGACGGCGAAAAGGAGGTGTACCTGGCGGAGGAGCTCTCGGCCTGGGACGTCGGCTCCAAGGCCAGCGACTGGGTCGAGCGATCGTACCTCAAGGTGCCTGACGCCGACGTCTGGGCCATGACCCTTCACAACGCACAGGGCACGATCCAGCTCGAAAAAGGACTCGACGGATCTTGGGCCATGGCCGGCGCCACACTGCCGGTCAAGAAGTCGTCGGTGGAAGACGTGGTGCGAAAAGCCGCGTCGATCACCGTCGACGCACCCATGGGAAAATCGGTCAAGCCCGAGTACGGGTTCGAAGCGCCGCTAGCCGAAGTCACCCTCGTGACCGGAACGTCGACGATCGCAGGCATGCCGCCAAAAATCACCACGACCCGTACGATCAAGGTGGGCGCCAAGGTCGAAGACAAATCGTACTATGTGAAGGCCAGCGACCAAGACTTTGTCATCACCGCGGCGAAGTGGTCGATGGACCCGCTCGTCACCAAAGCGATGAAAGATCTCGTCGAAGAGCCCAAGAAGGAAGACCCGAAAAAGTCCCCGTGACTGGCTATAGCCCGAGCCTATTTCGAGTCTAGCCTAGAGCCTGTTACGAAGGTCCTCAGGATTACCTAGAGCGCCAATCGGCTTGGAACTCCAATGAAATCGTGCTCGTGCTCGTTCGTGCTCGTGCTCGGAATTCTTCGGATCGAGCAAGAGCACGAAAGCACGAGCACGAAAGTCCGACCTTGGATCGATCTTCAACTGCCGGAAGACTTTGGGGCGTTTAACCGGATCGGCGCTCTAGAGCCCCAAAGGGGCGACGGCTCGGGTTCCTGAGGCGGTTTGCGCATGGCGCGGACCGTCGTTGATCTCCTCGACAACCGCCGAGGTCTCGAAAACGCCGTGCCCGTGCCCGTGCCCGTGCCCGATCCTGAGGCAGGCTGAGGATTAGCAGGATTAACAGGTTCTAACAGGTTCTAGCCTACCCCCCAGCTGGCCAGTGCGGGACCGACCGGATCGAGCTCGGCCGCGCGTCGCGTGGGGACCGAAATCACTGGGATCCAAAACGTGCGAGCACCTTGGCAAGAATCTTCGTGCGAATGCGCGCCACGTCGTCGCGCTCCTCGGGACCGAGCGCAAGGGTGAGTATCGCCGCTCCGTAGGCCAGGAGTCCGGCGAACGAGATTACGAAAACCTCGAGCCAAGTCGTCGGCTGGACCCAATGTCGCACTCCGAACAGGACGGGCAACGCGACCACGGAAGGGACCAGTCCTCTCAACAGCGATTGGGTCGCGTACTCACCGAGCCTCGCTCCGGACAACCTCAGCCCGATGGGAAAGTGCACGAAAGGAAGCACGAGCCACGTGCTGATCAAGGTAGCGATCGCCACCCCGACCGCTCCCAGCTTGAACGCCCCCACGAACACCAATGCAAGGATGAGATCCACGAACTGAAGAGCGGCGAGCGCCAAGCCGTATCCCTTCTGGGAGGCGACCGCGGAAGCGAGCCTCGCGAGCATGGACGTGCCATACCGAAACGGAAACGACGCCAAGCTGAGCATGAGGACGGGGGCCGCCAGCGCGTACTCATCTCCTGCATACAGCCGGAAGATCTCCGGGGCCGAGGCGACCAGGGGACACGCGATCGCCATGGAGAGCCACATGCTGTACCGATTGCCAGAGAGGTAGGCCTGCTTGAGCGCCTCGCGCTCCCCGCGAACGTGCAGCGCGGTAAGCATGGGGCCGGACGCCGCGGCGGCGTTGTTCCCGATCGTCTGGAGCTGCCGGGTGACGATCGTGCCCAAGTGAAAACAGGCGACGTCGAGCGGGGTGGCGAGCCGATTGAGGATGATCGGATTGAGCGTCGTTCGAATGAACCCGGAGGTCTTGATGACGAACCCCCACGCGCTGAAGCTCATCAGCTCCCGCTGCTTCGACAAGTCGATCGCCGCGCGCTCGACGCGCAGCGCCGGAAGCCACTTCCGGGAGAAATATTGGAGCACCAAGACCAAGACCACGTTCGCCGCAGACTCGGACGCGACCACCCAAATCACCCGAGGTCCCTCCAGGAGCAAGAGAGCCGTGAGCAGCGCCATCCGGAAGAGCTCCGAACCCACTTCGATCAAATTCTTGAGTACGAACTTCTGGAGCGCAGTGAACGCGACGATGAAGGGTGACAGCACCAGGTTCACGACGGCGGAGATCAGAAGCATCCCGAACATCAACCTCGCGTCCCAGATGCGCTCGGCGGGCACGTTGATGAGACTGTCGACGTGGTACGCGGTGAATGCGCCTCCGAACAGCATGAGTACGGCCACAATAGCGAGTATGGGGAAGACGGACGAGACGATCTGAGTGACTTCCTCGAGCTTCCCCTCGTCATAAGCCGCCGTCACGAAGCGCCCAAACCCCGTGGTCAACGCGAAGGAGATGAGAGGGACCAAAATCATCAAGCTCGTGACGACCGGGAGCAGGCTGTACTCTTCCGGCGTGATTCGGCGCAGCAGGTACTGCTGCACCCAGATCAAGACCGAGATGTTGAGGACGCGAGCGACGACGGAGCTGGTGGAGTTGATGAAGAGCAGCTTCTTGGAGATCTTGACCTTGCCGCGTTTCTTCTTGGCCTCCTCTGGCGCCTCCGGATTGGGATCACTGGGTGACGGTTCGCTCAACGCGCGGAGGATCCACCGAGGCGGCCGAGAGCGCAAGGCGCCTGTGAGGGCCGGAGTATCGTCTATGACGATCCGGCGGACGCATGGGCTTCGTACGAGAAATGTGGGCGCTCCTCCGGGAGCGCAAGAAGCTCTGGCTCTATCGCTCGCGAAGGATGTCCGCCGCGCGCTTGGCCATCACGTAGTATCCAGAACCGCGCATCGCCCGCCGCAACGCAAACGCCAACATCCCGGAGCGTCGACGAAGACCCACCTTCGAAGCGGGCCGCCGAGCTGCCGCCTGTGGAACCTCCTCGAACAGCAACCGAGCCCAGCGGTCCACGAGTCGGGCCGTCGTGAACTCTTGGGCCCGCTTGAATCCACCCTCGATCATCGCTCGGTAGCGCTCAGGGCTCCCTCGAAGGTGATCGATGGCCCGAATCATCTCGTCCAGCGACGTGACCTCCACATAATCGAGCTCACTCCGCCTGAGCTCTCGATAGGCGGACTCAGGCCCGAGAATCGCCGGCGAGCCCGCAAGCCATGAGTTGATCAACTTGGACGCTGGCTTCGACGGATGATCTCGCCTCCAACCGTGACGAACGGCGACCGAGAGATCGGTGCTCGAATAGTCATTCCATCGGCACTCCGAATAATCCGCGGACACATGGCCGCGATAGTCCACGACGTCCACGCGCCACTCGATGCCCCGCTGCGCCAACGCCTCCGCAAACGCTCGGCCGCGAAGCGCCGGGTTGAGACTGACCACGTGCCCTTTGAACTCGACCACGCGAATGTGATCACCCCGCGTCGAGCTTCGGGGCACGAGTCCGGGTTGGGGCCAGTGATGTACGTGAAAAACGCGCTCGGCATCGGCGGCTGGGCCGTTCTGCACGATCTCGAAGTCAGCGTAGGTTTGCGCCGCTTTGTCGGCGCGGACTACGACCAACACGACCTCCGTCGAGGGAGGGTTCGTGTACACCGCGCTGTCCGCATGGGCGACTACGACCCCGCGAAGAGGCATCCTGCCCGTGAGCGTGACCGGGTGCCCGGCTGCCAACATTCGGAGGTAGGTCTGGAGGATCCACGCGCGTACGCCGTAGCCGAAGTCTCGCCAATCGCGGTCCGGCGACAAGCCCGCGACCGATGTGATGTCCTCTCCAGGAAGGTAAAAGCTGACCGGCAACTCTCGCATCACGGAGGGATCCCAAACCCAGGGAGGATGGGGGCGGCATGTCGTTCAAACGTAAGGGGATGTCAAGCGCCCACACGTGCAGGACGTGCAGGCAGGCGTAGGCAGGCGTACACGACCAACGCGGTGAGTTCCGGAGTGGAGTCTCCTCGAGCACGTGTTGGCTATCGTTCAGTCTCGTCGCTCGATTCGGTACGCAAGGCCCGAGAAACGGAAGGGCTGCCGGAGCACCGCATTCAGGAAGGTCTCGGAGCGGGCGACGATCGTGACCGATCGACGGGCCCGAGTGATCGCCGTGTACAGAAGCGACCGAGTCACTCCCCTATGCTCCGGACCCTCTCCCAGGACGAGCGCGACCCGATCGTGTTCCTGGCCCTGCGCCCGATGTACGGTGCTGGCGTGTGCGAGCTCCAAGCGCGAGGCAATTGGCTCCAGGCTGTGAGCTCGGTGAGACCGGCCGCTCTGCCCTCGCTTCTCGAACACGGCATAACGACGGCTGCCGGCCCGAATCACGAAGCCCAGGTCGCCGTTGACCAGGCCCCGACTCGGATCGTTCTGGGTCACGAGCACCGGGTCTCCGGGTAGAAACTCGGAGGTCGAGCGTCCCGAGAGCGCCCGCGAAATGGACTCGACACCCGTTCGCCCAACATTTGTCGCACTCAGAAATCGAGCGGCCGACAGGATCGAGAAAGCGCGGTCGGCAGGGCTCGGCACGCCCGCCCGCGGAGTGAGCGCCTCGCCGGCGTCGACGACCCAATCCGCGCCCACCACGACCTCTTCCAGGACCCGGGAACAACGAACCCGCCAGGAGTCGACGAAGTCTCCGAGCGACACCGGATCGAGGATCTCGACGCCCTCCCCTCTCACCTCTGCGACAGACTGTCGCTTGCGAAGCAAAGACACCGCGCCGACCCCGTCGCCGGCCCGAACACGCTCCGCCACTCGCAGGACGTGCCCCCCCGCTTCGTCGTCCGCGCGCATTCGAAAGCTCTCGCCGAGTCGGACGGCATCCACGCGACCCTCGACCACATCGGCAAATGGCGCCCCGGCCCCTACCGCGGGCAGCTGGTCAGCGTCCCCGAGCCAACAGACTCGAGCCGAGGGGCGAAGGGCAGTAAGTAGCCCCTCGGCCATGCCGAGGTCGAGCATGGAACACTCATCGATCAAAACACGTCTGTATGGGAGCGGATTCTCTGCACCAAACCGAAATCGATCGGCGGCCGGCGACCAACCCAGCAACCGATGCAGCGTCTGCGCCTGACCGAGCTGGGCCAAAAGAGCAAGGTCCGACTCAGCTGGCGACGCCACCGAACGCAGCGCTTGTTCTATCGACGTCGAGAGTCGGTCGGCCGCGCGGCCTGTCGGAGCGGCCAGGCCGATGCTCTCGGGCGGGGCTCCGAGCCGCACTGCAACTCTCAAAATGGAGACGGCGATCGAAGTCTTCCCTGTCCCCGGGCCGCCCGTGATCGGAACGAATCGGCCCACCGTCGCGCCGAGGATCGCCTTCGCTTGCGCGTCCGTCCACACCTCGGCGGACCCGTCGGCAAAGAGACGAGGGCGAGCTCGGACGTCGTCCATCGCCTCGGAGACCTTTGCTTCGAGGACCCGTGCTTCTGGAACGAGGCCGGCGTCGAGCAGACTTCGGATTTTGGCCGCAACCCGCAGCTCGGCGTTCCGGAGCTTCGCCGAGTAAACCAGCCCTTGCTCCACGACGATCGGAGAGATTTGCTCTCCCAAACTCAGCTCGTCGATCAGGCTCGAGACTGCGTCGAGCTCCTCCTCCGCTCCGAGCTCCTCCAACATCCACGCGACCCGCTCCCGCGGGACACAAGTGCTCCCACGACCTCGCGCCAACTCGAGGATCATCAAGATCAGACTCATTGGACGGGCGCCGGCCTCGCCGGCGATCAGCCTCGCGGCGTCTTCACAACAAGTCACCTGCCAGGGCAGCAGCTCGCCCTGAGGTTTCGTCGTTCGATTTTTCAATCGACTCACTCCGAGCAAAGGGCATCGCGCGAAATCGGGGAGCCAAGCCGTCCGTAGGCGCGCGCTACAGCTCGAGCATGAAGCTGAGCCCGCCGGACAAGAACACCCAGCCTCCGGAACCCTCGCTCGTGACGGCTACGGTCGGATCCCAACGAACCTCCGGGAATATGTGGAATTTCCCAAGCGCGAGGTCGAACGCGACGCTGCCTGGGAACGCAAAAGTGATGAATCCGGTCCCAAGGTTCTGAGTCAAAATGAGCCCCATATCCCCCATGGGGACGTAATAGCGAATGCCGACCGTGGGGGCGAAGAAGGGCGTGCTGGCAGCGTCGGAGCCGAAGTAGCCGAAGTTACCATCGATGAGGAAGGTCAGCGTCCGGTCGTCGCCGTCGCCGTTCAACGGGAGCTCGAAGCGCGGGTTGGCGAAGAATCCAAACGTCCCCGTCACGTCCTCGAACGCCTTGAGCAAGCTGAGCTCGAGCCCGAAATACTTTCCGGTGCCAAAGGCGTAATCGAACGCCGCCGCAGGCACGAGCGTGAAGTTGTCGGCGATGCCAGCGGCGGACACGCTGTCGCTGTCCGTGGTGGCGCCAGCAGCCGCCGCGATGGGTACCAGCGCGCCGACGCTGATCGCCGTCGTGCCATCAGCCATCGGCTTGACAGGCCGCGCGTAGGAGCCGTGCGGGAGGGCGCAGCCCCACGATCCTGCGAGGAGAGCGAGCGCCGCGAAGATGATCCGATGTTTGGAAATCATGCCGGGAGACTAGTCGCTTGTCGGGCTGTACGCGAGCGGGAACGGACCTTTTCGAGGCGGAGGTCGCGGGCTCGGCGCAGTGCGTAAATCACGGCCAGCAAGCCCCACGCGAATGGGTCTGCGCGATTCGGTCTCTCGATCGCGCAGCCGCACTCGCAGCCGTCCTCGGGCGGGGCCTCGCCGGGGCGGGCCGAATCCGTGATGGACCCGTCGGGCGCTCGCGAGCCCGAATCGCCCGCGCCGTCCGAGGCGTTCGCGTCGCCGATTGCGACATCGCGCGGGTCGGCATCGCGCGGGTCGGCATCGCGCGGGTCGACATCGCGCGGGTCGACGTCGCCGAGACCCGCGTCCAGCGAGGATGCGTCGATCGAGGCGTCTCCGGAATCGAACGCGGTTGCGGAGTCGGGTGACGGCGTGCCCGAGTCGCTCCCGGACCCGCCGGAGTCGCTTTCGAATCCCGTGTCTTGGACGTCGAGCTCCGCGACATCGGCGCTCGCCGCATCGAGGCTGACGCCCGCGTCCGGCGCTTCACAGGCTTCGCAGCAGACGCCGCTCACACACTGTCCGGAGGCGCACTCAGTGGGCAGGGAACAAGGACCGCCAGTGACGCCGAGCAGGTCGACGAGATAGGCTGCCCCCGGAGAGACGTTGACGTTGCCGCCAACGCCATCGGCGCCGAGCAACGCGCGATTGCCGCGCAGCGCCACGCTGTTCCCGAGGAAGTCATACTCATCGGGGTCGAAGGCTACGAGCCGATCCTCCAACTCCCATCCCGTCGAGGATCTTCGGAAGACGTAGGCCGACCCCGTGCTCGGCGGGCCCCATGAGTCTCGGGCGCCTGCAAGAATCCGGTCGGGACTCATCGCGAGCGAGAGTGCGAATCGGAGATTCGAGAAGCTCACCGAGCCCGTCAGCTTGGCGACCTCGGTCCAAATGCCGCCGGTTCGCTGAAAGACGTACGCAGACCCTGCCTGGTCGACTAGAAAGGGCTGACCCGAGGTGAAATTGTCCGCGTGGGGCGCGCCGACCACTACCGTGTCGCCGCTGATCGCCACGGCAGCTCCAAAGCGATCGCCAAAAGCGCTGTCGCTGCCTTTGAGCTCGGCCACCTGACTCCACGAGGCCCCTACTCTCTCGTACACGAAGGCCGCACCGGTCTCGAGAGCTCCGCCGTGGTCGTGTCGGGGCGCTCCGAGCACGATGAGCTCCCCACTCACTGCAACAGAGTAGCCGAGCTCGTCGTTGAACCCTTGATCAGTCGCGAGCAACTGAGCCTGCTGGGACCAGGCTCCGTTCACGACTGTGTACGCGAACGCCGATCCTGCCCACCCGGCTCCCGTGTAGTGGGCGCCAACGACCAGCGTGTCAGCATCGACGGCAGCAACACTCCCAAAACCGCGGGCTTCGGGGCTCGGAGTCAGAACTTGTACGACCTGAAGAGACGAACCATCATCGTGATAAACGTAGACTGAGCCCGAGTCCGAGAGGGAACGATAGGTGCTCGGGTCCCCCACGAAGCCCCAACCTCCGCCGAGAGCGACGCCCCAACCGAAGTCAGTCCCTCCGGTCAGCTTCTGAGTCTGTTCCCAACCGTTCGGCGTCTCACGAAAGACGTAAGCCGCGCTGGCTCCGTGAGCCCCGATCAGCGCGGCGGGTCCGTCGATTCCGACCGAGAAGCCGAACCAACCGCCCGTAGCGAGGTCGTCGGCTTGGATCTTGTTCGAAACACTCGTGAGCATCCCAGCGGTTTGTCCCACTCGGGCCGGGTCCGAACAACCCATCAGGAGGAGCGGGAGAATCGCGGAGCGTGCCATCGGGCGGGGCGTACTACGAGCTCCCATCGAGAAGCAAGACGTCGCAAAGCGAACCCGACACGGGTAAGCGTTCAGCGATGACCGTCAGCTCTCCACAGAACCAAGCACTGGCGCTCGCTGCACGAGTCGCCGCAATGATTGACCGCGCCGCGAGCTGAAGCAGGGGGTCGAACACATACCCTCCCGACCCATTGACTCGCCCAGTGGGACGCAGCAAGCTACGTTGGTGCAACGGGACTCTGGGCCTCGCAAGACTGGGCCCAGACTCATGCCCAGACTCGTGCCCAGACTCGTGCCCAGACTCATGCCGCGACTCATACCCATACTCGAACACGGACTCTTGCCACAACCCATGCCCGGACTCGTGATTTTCCACTCTCCCGCCGTGCCCATTCTCGCGTTTCTCAGCGCCTGCGGGGATGCCGCGTCCGTCGTCGTGGCGCTCCCGACGCTCGCTCCCCATACTCGGTCGATCGTGGTCCTGGCGCGTACCGACGGAGAAATCGCAGGAGAGTCGATGGACGCGCCCGTAGAGGGATCGGTACGGCTGACCTTCGAACGTAGCTCCGACCGTATCGAGGTGTTCGCTCTGACCTACCCATTCTCCCTGGCCGCGCTCGGATTGAGCTCCGGCCCAATCCCAGGAACGGAATCGACGCGAGCGCTCCCCGTGGCCGAATCGATCTTTGCCTTGACGCCTGATGGCTCGAGCCCCCTCGACGCCATTCCGTCGGAGCTGAGCGCAGTCAGGCTGAGCTCGCTGCCACATTCTGAGTCCCCTACCGGCCGAGTGACTTCTGCGGTCACCGGCCTTGGTTTTACGTGTATCGCGACAGAGTCGGGCTCCGTATTCTGCTCGGGAGACAACCGCGGTGGTACGCTCGGTCGCGAGGAGCCCGAGTACTCGGCGGAGCCGCTGCGTGTGCCGCTCGTTCCTCCCGTTCGTCACCTGTCCGCAGGCAACTCGTTCGTCTGCGCTCTCACTTACGAGGGCGAGGTCTGGTGCTGGGGCGGCAACTCATACGGACAGCTGGGACGTCAAACCCTGAGGGGCCGCGAATCACGTCCCGAGGCCGTGACCGGTCTAGTCGATGTCGTCGCCGTCGAGGCCGGCAACGGGCACGCGTGCGCGACCCGGACCTCGGGCGCGTTGCTCTGCTGGGGCAACAACCGAAATCAGCAAGTCGCCGGGCCTGGACCCAACGAAATCGGGACCGCCACCCCCGTCCCCCTCGAGCTCCCGGTGATCGACACGTGCGCCGCCGCCGCTCATACCTGCGCGCTCCACCCGGACGGAACACTGAGCTGCTTTGGGTCCGGCCAACTGGGCGCGGAAGCTCCTAATGAACGTGAGTTCGATCCACGTCGGGTGGCCGGCCTTCCTTCGGTCGAGCGAGTCGATTGCGCTGGCGCTCATACGTGTGTCCAAGGCGAAGGCGGCGCGTTTTGTTTCGGGTCCAACGCCGGCGGCGAGTTTTCGGGTCCAGACCGGATCGAATATCCAGAGCCCATCCCCGTCGAGCTCCTTCGCGGCACCGAGATCTTCGCCGGAGAGCGCGCGACCTGCAGCCGAGGCGCGATGGGCTTGGTCTGCGCCGGCGCCAGCATCGACGCGGCCTCCGACCCGATCGCCTCGAGCTTGGAAGACCAAGTCGGGCCCGTGTCCGAGCTCTCCTTGGGACTTTTCCACGCCTGCGCCATTGCCGACGCTTCTCCCTGGTGCTGGGGACTCAACGGGCGCGGAGAGCTCGGCGTCGCATCCAATGCCGTCGCGACTGTCCCCGTCACGGTCCCCGGAGTCTCCGTCCAGACTTTGGCGCTAGGTCCGCTGGTGAGTTGCGCCACGAGCTCCAGCGCCACCTTTTGCTTCGGCAACCACTTCGGTTTGCTGGGCGGAGCCTCTGGATTGCTGTTCGAACCGACCCGGGTCGACCTCGGGATCTACTCATCCGTCTCCTTCGGATCTTCTTACGCCTGTGGGATCGATGACTCCGGCGGGGTCGCGTGCTGGGGTTCCAACGTCCATGGAGAGCTCGGCGATCCAACGTGGCCGTCGTCTCCCCGTCCGACGGCGAAGGTCCCCGGAATCGCGGAAGCTCGACGAGTAGTCGCGGGCAGGAAGGCCGCGTGCGCGCTCCTGCACGACGGCTCGGTCTGGTGCTGGGGCTCGAACAAGAAAGGAACGCTCGGCGACGGCAGCGGTGAAGTCCGAGATCGCCCCGTCCGGGCCGCGCTCCCCGAGCCGATCGTCGATCTCGAGCTCGAGGCAGAGCACGCGTGCGCGCTCGGAGAGAGTCGCAGAGTGTATTGTTGGGGTGCCAACGATAGCGCGGAGGCGCGCAGGCGCCAGAGCCCCTTCGAGGTCGCGCCCTTCGAGGTTTCGGGCGCGGCGGGCGCGATCGATGTCGCAGTTGGCGGCCACCACTCGTGCGCGCGACTCGAAGGCGGCGTCTACTGCTGGGGCAACGGTTCGAAGGGCCAGACCGGAGCCGGCGTGGAGGACACGACGTTCGAACCGGTCCGGGTGCCCTTCGAGGGAGTCATCTCCGGGCTGGCTCTCGGGGACGACTTCACGTGCGGGCTCACGGCAAAGGGCAGCGTCTTCTGCTTTGGCGAGAACGACCTTGGACAGACCGGCACCGGGAGCGCCGAGGCGGTCGTCACCGCACCCACTCGCGTTCAGAATCTCCCAAGGATCCTCGTGATTGATGCAGGCAACGATCACGCCTGCGCCATCGTCGAGGGCAACTCATTGACCTGCTGGGGCTCCGGCACACACGGACAGCTCGGGCAGGGCGACACGGGTGGGTTCTTCGATGCGCCGCGACCCTACCCGGTGCCCGAGTGAGTGAGATCCGTTCCCGATCCCGACTGGTCCCGTGCCCGGCCGCTGAGCACGTCCTCAGAATCAGGAGCTCGCGACCATGCCGAAATTTGCAGGGACCAGATCGTGATTCGGTCTCAAGTCACCCTCGCCGCGACCATCGACCATCGTTGCGTGGATGGGTACCAAGGTGCGCTCCTGGCTCAGACCATGCGCGAGGTTTCGCGAACCCAGCGATCTTGGACTCCGAGCCGACGTAGACCTGAGTACTCACGCGCGGCCCGTCAGGGCGGGCCCTCCAGCATGTGTCGCGACGGTCCGGGTCCGTCGAGGAGTTGCGGAGTTGCGGTCCTTCGGCGCGCGCTTCCGCGGATTTTGGCGTATCATGCCGCGGTTGAGCGTGCTTGGCCAAGGCACCGACGCGCAGGCGGACGCGGTCGTGGGCTCGGTCGTCGAAGGCCGCTATCGCATCGTGGGCCTCCTAGGGGAAGGCGGCATGGGCAGGGTCTACAGGGCCGAACAGCTCCGGTTGAACCGCCCCGTGGCGATCAAGATCCTGAGCCCCAACACGCTCGGCAACGCCAACGCCGTATTGAGGTTCGAGCAGGAAGCCCAAATCATCGCTCAGCTCTCGCATCCCAACACGATCAAATTATTCGATTGCGGACGGCTCCAGGACGGCCGACTCTTCTTGGTGACCGAGCTCCTCGAGGGTCGACCCCTCTCGGACATACTCACCGGTCGGGCCTTGGGTGCAAAGCGCGTCCATCGGCTCCTGACTCAGGTGTGTGAGTCGCTGCGGGAAGCGCACGACCTAGGAATCATCCATCGAGACTTGAAGCCCGGAAACATCTTCGTGCAACAAATCGGCGGTGAAGAGGTCTTTCGTGTCCTCGATTTCGGTCTCGCTCGCGTCAAGGATCTACCGTCGCTGACGCTCCCCAATCAGGTCTTCGGGACACCCGGTTACATGCCTCCGGAGCAAGTGACGGGTGAGAGGATCGACGCGCGGAGTGACATCTATTCGCTTGGGTGTGTAGGTTTCGAAGGACTTGCGGGGGAGCGCGTGTATCCGGTTCTCTCGGGGGAGAGCCCTTTTCAGTACGCGCTGCGCTGCGCATCGACCGCGCCCGTGCCGTTGCACCTTCGAAGCGCATGTACGGGCACGCCGCGCGAGATGCTCGAGGTGGTGACTCGGATGGTGGAGCGAGACCCCGCCCAGCGTCCGCCATCGGTCCACGCGGTGCTCGACATGCTTGCTCGACTCGTCAGGAGCTCGTTCGACTTCGAGTCCCAGGCGACCGAGCGAGGGCTCAGAAATCAACTCACCGAACGGATCACTCAACCTGACTTGCCTGCGGTCGCGCGTTCGGAGCCCCCGAGCATGAGGTTCGGCGAGGAAACCTCCACGGATCCCTACGCGCGCGCCAACGAGTTCGAGGGCCTCGCGGCTCTTACCGAGCGCGCCTCCGCGCCGACTTTCATTGGCGACGCCAGCTGGTCTGCCATGGCGCCCCCGCCCTTGAACTCGCGCGGAGACGAGGAGGCCGTGCCGGAGACAGTCATCGAACCCACCCGCGTTCGCTCCGACGTCGAGGTCCTCTCGCTCGGACCGGTGGTCTCGGTTCCCGCGCCCCGAGTCGTTGGCGAACCGATTGCGTCGCGCTCGGGAGAGCACGCCCTCCCCGACTCCGTTCGGCGCGTGCCGGTCAAGGAGAGGCAGAGGCAATCTCACGAACCGGCACGCCTCGACCCCAAGCATCCCGCCAATGCCGGGACTGCGGACGCCACGGACCAGACGCGCGCAAGCGAAGCTCCATCTCCCGAACCACTCTCTCCTCCCGCCGAGCAAGGTCCGCCGTCGATCCGTCTCGATTGGACGGTCGCCAATATTCCCGCCGCCAAGGCCCCCCAAGAGCTCGGCAGGCCTACTGGCTCCGCGAAGCTACTCTGGGTTGGGATCTCGATCGGCTTGGTCGGGGCGATGCTCATATGGTACCTGAGGCACCTCTAGTCATGCACTCCGGCTCGCGAGCTCTCTGGATCGCATCGGTCGCGGCCTGCATCGCGTCCTACCCCGAGCAGAGCTCCGCGGACGCGCCCGAAGACGTGACTTCACTCGCACTCATTTTCCGAATTCACGGTTTCGATCCTGAGCTCACGAGCAGGCTCCTTGGCGTAGGCCTTCGTGTCGTGAGTTTCTTCCCCGCCGCCACAGTGGAGCAGGCGGACGAGGAGCTCGCCTCGCAGGCGAAGCAGTGCAGAAAGGGGACGGATTGCCTGGCCGATTTGCTCGCATCGCGCCGCCTGGACGGGTTCCTGATTTTGACAGTCGACAAGGACGCCGCGCTCGTAAGCGCGCAGCTCCGGATGGCTCGCGAAGCGCAAGCCGAACCGAGCCTCGCGGACATGACTGCCGCTCCAGAGCAAGCCATCGAGCAGGTCTTGAGGGATGCGCTGGGTCGGGCAGGATTCACTGCTGGCGGGAGACTGACTTTCGAGTTCATCCCGCCGGACGCTGAGCTCCAGGTCCTCTCGTCGAACGGGCGAGTGGCTTCGCGCGAAAGATCGAGCGTGCTCCAGCCTGGTCACTATTCGGTCGAGGTCGAACACGATGGGTACGACGCCGAAGAGGTCGAGGTCTTGGTCGAGCCGTTTCGCGAGACGCACTTTTTCGTCAAGCTCGACTCATCGCCGCCGTTCGTCCTCCGTCCTTGGTTTCTCGTGGGGGCCGGCGTCATCGCAGTGGTCGCCGTGGGAGCTTACTGGGCCACTTCCTCGGCCTCGGTCCGCTTCTCGTATTCTCCGACTGGATCCGGTCTTGAGTGACCGCGGGTCGCGGAGGCTCGCGCCCGAGCCTTTTGGTGAGTATTGGCTCCTGAGCCGAATTGCCCGAGGTGGATCCGCGGAGGTCTACCTCGCCCGCCCTTTCAAGAACTCCTCCCTGCCCCCGCTTCCGGAGATCCTGGTCGTCAAGCGGCTTCGCGAAGAGCTGCTGGCCGACGAGGACGCCCAGCGCCGTTTTCGTCAAGAAGCCGAGATCATGACTCGAATCGACTCTCCCTGGATCGCGCGCGTCTTCGACGTCGGCACCGTGGGCAGGGTCCCCTATCTGTCGATGGAATATGTTCATGGCTGGACCTTGGCCGAGATCATCGAGGTCCTCAGCAAAGCGAACGCTCCCTTGCCAACCCAATGGTGCGGCGCGCTCGTCACCGACCTCCTCGAAGGCCTCTCCGCTCTTCATGGTGCGAAGAGCGCAGATGGATCGTCGCTGAACTTGATCCACCGCGACGTGAATCCGAAGAACATCATCCTCGGGCACGACGGTCGAGCGACGCTCATCGATCTCGGTCTTGGGAAGGTCGCCAACCGCGCGTGGAAGACTCAGACTGGTGCCGTCATGGGGACGCTCGGTTACTTATCACCGGAACAGGCTCTCGGCGCGACCTTGGACCTTCGCGCAGATCTGTACTGCGCGGGGATCGTTGCGTTCGAGCTCGTAACTCTGATGCCCCTCATTCAACGGGGACCGGTCCCGGAGATGTTGGGCGCGTCGGCCTCGCCGATCGTCGTAGCACCTTCGGCCATGCGATCGACGGTGAGTCCGGCTCTGGACCAAGTGATCTTGAAGGCACTCAGCCCAGCGCCCGAGGACCGATTCGGAACCGCCTCGGAGATGGCCGAGGCGTGGCGAAGAGTCGAGCTCCCACTTCAGGACCGATCTGCCATCACGATCCGCCTTCGAACCGTCTGCCCGCTTCGGGACTTGGCACCTTTGCTCGCGATCGTGACGCCGTCGGAGGACTTCCAGCCCCGCGAACCGACGATCACGATAGCGAGATCGGCGGTCTCTTCACTTCACGCGGCCCGGCCGAGGATGTGGTCGGGCAAATCGGTTCTCTTGGCCGGAGTAGGGATCGGGCTCGCCGCCGGCACTCTGCTATCCTTCGCGTTTCCAACGCCGAGGTCCGAGTTAGAACCGCCGGGAGAGTTGGCGGCTGAGCCCGCGGCTGCTACCTCCTCCCGGTCGAATTCACCCGAGCCACCCGCGAAGCCGGAGGTTCGGCCCCAGCCGAAAGCGAAGCTCGATGGGGCCAGGCACGGCAAGAAGTCGGGCCCTTTGCGGAAGTCTGAAACCACTCGCATGGCCGAATCGGTGTCGAAGCAGTCAGCTATCGACGCGGAGACTCCGATTCCGAAAGAGCCGAGCCCGCCAGGGACTCGAACTCGAGGAGGCAGCCTTGACGAGCGATCGGCAAGCGCGGAAGCGCTCACAGGACGAGCACTAGCGCTCATTCAAAGGCTCACCGCGCTCCGGCGCAAATCGGGGGAGAGTGAGGAGCTCCGTCGTCTGACCGTCGAGTTGCTCGAGCAGCGAAGCGATCCGAGCGAGGCGGAGCTCGATCGGCTCGAGCGTGAGATCTCTTCGTTCGAGCACAGGTGAGCCGCGACGTCAGCGGCCAGCCGGACTCACCTCGAAAGCGTATCCGTCCGACGTGCCGAGCAGGACGCCATCGGCACGCGGCGCGGCCGCGGTGACCCTGGCCGGATCGAGGCGCGCCCTGCGTCCTCCGCCCACGAGGTGCGCGGAGGACTCGAAGACCGCATAGAGTCCTTCCTTCGATCTGAGCAAGTAGCGTGGGCTCTTACTCTCGAGCCCGGCCGGCGAAGCCGTGGCCACGTTGCCGGAGTCATCCTCGAGACGCGGCTCTCGCTCCCCGGGCAAGAGCCAAACGAGACGCCCTGTCTCCTCCTCGCCTCGGACTTGGCCGTCGAGCAGCACCGCCCTCACATCAGCGCACTCGCTGAAGGCCACACCGACTCGTTCGCGTTTCGTGGCTGGCAGAAAGATGCGGTCGGCCCGCGGCCGGGATGAGTAGGCGTCGATTTCGACCGTCGTCATCAAACAACCCACGGCGAGGCTCCCACCAAGACCGCCGCTGACCGAGTCCCACAGCTGAGCCGTGGTTCGGGCGCCGCCGCAGACAAAATGCGGGTGAATGGGTTGCTCGACCTCGACAGTGTTTGGATCATCCCACCCCACCTCCACGGGCTCGACCTCTCCGTCTCGGACGACCAACAGCCGCTGGTCGGAGCACGTCACCGCAAAGTGGTCCGGGCCAACCTCGGCGACTCCGGTGGGTTCACACGAGGCCTCTGATCCAGCCGACCGAATTTCTTCCGTGGTCAGCCCGGGCCACGAAATCCGGCTCAACCAAAACGCGCCGTCGAAGCCAGTCAGCGCGGCGCCCGCCCGGACACTATCCCGTGTACCTGTCACCAAGCCGACCGGCAGAGTCGGACTGTGAGTCTCGATGACCTCAGCCTCCAGAATATCGAGCTGGCGGTCTCGGAATACGAGGAGGGCCTCGCCCGTGTCGACGATCGCGCGAACCGTGCTGGCGACCGCGTGGGTCTCGAGCGCCCGGAACCCGTCATCGAGCAGAAAAGCGGCCGACGGTGTGAGGACCACCCGCGTGCCGAAGTCGAGCGCCTCGAAGCGGGTGAGCTCTTCGACGCCGAATCGCTCACGCGAAGGCTCGAGCTCGTCGACACATCCGGAAGGGCTGCATCGAGCGGCGAGTCCTCCCTCACCGACCATCGAGAAGCCTCCTTCGAGCTCGACCAGGCTTCCGCAGGGCATGTCGAGGTCCGCCTGCCACAGGAGCTCTGGGAGGTCCGACCAACTCAGCGACAGGAAATGAATCGTGCTCGTTCGCTCGCCCCTCGGCCGGCAGTAGGCGAGGTTGCGTTCCATGAGGAGCGCGCTCGCGATTCCAGGCCCGACGTCATCGAGCCGAATGAGGAAAAAGCGAGTCGTTCCCAACTCACCCTCGATGAGGCCAAAGGCGCTTGGGCCTCGTCGTTGGACCGTAGCGCTCGAGCTCGCCGACCGAATCCCCGCCAGGTGATCCAGCCCCAAGAGCGTGCCTGGATTTTGCGCCAGCCAGGACCCATCCCGAGCGCGGACGAGCGCCGCGCGTCCCTCTCGAGCTTGGCCCCCATCGGTGAATGCCGGAATGCCTGCGGGCTCGACGGCGCGACACTCGAACGCTCGCCCTCGAAGCGTGCATGAGTGCAGGCTCGGGGTGTCATGCCACTCCGTAGTCAGCAGATAGGAGTCTGTCCGAACGTCGTACCGAAGCGACGTCGGCGTCTCGGGCACACCCGAGATCTCATCGATGGGTCTGAGCTCGACGTCCAGCAACGTGGTGAGGCTCCGCTGCTGACTCGAGGACATGTCGACGCTCGAGACCACGAAGCCGCTCGGGCCGCCCGACGCGGCCAACACCGGGCCTGAGAACAACTTGCCGGCATGCAAGGCGTCGTCATGACGGATCCGCCGCGACCCGTTCTCGGAGAATAGGCCAATCGTCCCGTCGGCGAGCTCGGCGATCGCCGAAATCGGCCACGGAAAGGGATCGAGCCCTATTCCTCGCACCTCCACGCCCACGCGCGGCGGGGCCGGAATCGTCGGAAGCGGACACGCGCACGCGTTTGGAAAGTCCAGACGAACGGAGCTGCGAATCGATTCCATGTCCACCGAGTCGCCACCGGAGGAAAATGCCCTTGCCTCCGCGAATTTCGGAATCGCACAGCTCGCGCCATCGATGACTACGAGAGGGTCGCGGCCGCGCCGATCCGGACAACGCCGACAACTCCCGGCTGGCCAATCGGAGGACGTCCGTGCTGCTGATGCTTCGTCAAGCGTCTCTTCGCCCAGCGGCCGGCCATCGATCCCCACGAGCTGATTCGCGGACAAGCGGAAGCTCACCACCGAGAAGCCTGATTCTGCTTCGATCTCGAACTCATCCCTTCCTCGAACGAGGTACGTGGCATGCACCTCGCGGCTAGGGGACACCACGGCGAATACGAGGAGATCATCGGGATCCGCTGCGATGTCGAGCTCGATGAGTTTGGAGCAACCGCCGAGCGCGGGCGTCAGGGCGGCCATCCCAATCACCGAGAAGCGCAGGATCGCTGCCCGCAGCATCACCAGGATCCTGGCTTCGGAACCATCAGGGCCGGCCGCCGCGAGCGCTAGACCCGCCGCCGCCAACTGAGCTTCCGCCCCGGCCGTTCGCGGTGCCTCTCAGCAAGTCGTAACGCGTGCTCGGAGGTTCGTTGGGCTCGGTCATCTCGGCACTCTAACCTCGCCGGGCGAGCGTCGCCAGCAGTCTAGCCACGATGCGCCCCAAAGAGGAGAAGTCGAGCCACGAAGTGTATTCGATTGTCATGGCTCTGAAATCAGAGCTCGGGCCGAATTTTTGACGGGACCTACTCTCCAAATCTGCTGCAGCGTAGGAGATCAGTCCCTCGTGTTCTCGACCATGGCCGCCCCCACCAGGTGGGAATGCTGCCGCTGGGCCCACGGGCGCTGTTCTTCGCCGAAAGGCAGCGGCTCTTCCACACATGAGATGCCCTCCCCGAGCGTGCAGAGAGACGGGCGCGGACTCGGGGCACGACCCAACGCCCTTAGAGCTCGAACTTTCCGTCTTCGCACGCGACAATCGAATGCACGGCCGCATCCACTGGCTCGGTGAGCCGGCGCGGCCGCGTCTCGTCGATCAGGGGAGGAGTTACTTATTCGCGGACTTGCTTGGGCCTGCGCTTGTGCCTCCGCTTCTTCCCGTCGAAGAGCTCTGCTGCCGAGTTGCACGTCGCCGCTCGGCGGACCCATGTCTCGAGCAACTCGATGTCCAAGGTGTCCCGAATCCTCGCCCGATCCAGCTCCGCAACCGCAAGCTGTCGTGCATCGAGGAACTGGAGAACGGCCCGGGCGAGCCCCTCGGCCTTTCCTCTCGCTTCGCCTCTCGCTTCGCCTCTCGCTTCGCCTCTCGCTTCGCCTCTCGCTTCTGCCTTCGCCTCACCGGCCGCGATGGCAGTGATGAGCACCGGGTTCTTCTTCGCGAGCAGCGCGCGGGCCATCGCGTCGTCGGCCCGCGCCGCTTCGAGCACGTCCTTGATGGACAACGGCGCGGCAAGAATGTGATCCACGAGCTCCTCGGACCTCGCGTACTGGAACCACCTGTCGTCGGCGCGCGACCATTCGAGGAATCGCTTCTCACCGACGTCGATCCCGAAGATTCGCCGAACGCCCCGCATACTCAGGCCGCGGGCCTTCTTGGCGGCATCGGAGTCGTCTTGGGAGCTCATGATCTCGAACGCGAGCTCCTCCAAGGCTCGGTCCTCGGTGTCCGGATCGATGCCTTCTCGGAAAACGCTGGCGTCTGGGGCAAAGTCACTGAAGACCGATGCCCGCGTGAGCATGTCGGCCGCGACGTCGTAGCCCTCCGCGACGCAGGCTTCGAGGAGAGCGGCGAGCTTGCTGTGGTACGTGGCGTGGACCGGCCCGGCTGCGTTCACGTAGCGAACTTCTCCTTCGATGATCTCGAAGCGCGTCCCAGGCATGACTAGGCGCTCGCTGGGCCCATAGACCCTCAGTTGCGCCTCCTGCTTCGGGGCTTGGACCATGAACCGAGCTTAATGGGGAAGCGCGCCTGCGTCCAGCGAGTGGTGCTTACCTACCTACGTTGGTACATGGATAGGGTTTCATGTTCGGATTCGTTATCGACGAGCCCGAGCTTCAGGGTGAGTCGCTCCTGCGGCGCCAGAAAAACGCGAGCAAGGCTACTGTCCCATCCATCCATCCTGCAGCGGATGGATTCCGAGCGGTGCCGGGCACCGTCCCACCCGGGGCACCGTCCCACCTGGGCACCGTCCCACCCGAGGAGGGGCCCTGCCGATCGCCTCTCCGAGGTTGAGTGAGCGCCATCGAAGTCGCAGTGTCTCGAAGTTACTCGGCGAGGTTCTTGTCGTGAGCACTGATTTTCGGGATGAGGGTCTGATGAGTCGAATCGCCCCGAGGGCGTCGTCGAGAGCGGTGAGTCGGTGG
>CAYXDO010000107.1:0-36626 GCA_964463485.1 uncultured Myxococcales bacterium
TCTTCGCGTCCCAAGTCTTGCCAGATCGTGCGCGAACTTTGGGAGAAAGAGACTATTCCGGCGTGCGCTATGGGATATGGACATCATTCGCCGAGGCACGGCCTATTCCTTCTGCGCGACCGCTTCTGCACCGACCAACACCTGGCGTCCGGTGACCCTGCCAGTACGGCTCAACGATGCCCCCTCTGGCCCCGATCACCGCGTAGGGCAGCTCGGCGCGGTTGAGCGCGTTGAGCGCCCGCCGGGCATAGCGGGCCATCGGGATCCGCCCGCCGGTCACGGGGTCGGTCTCGAGGAGGTCGCGAGCCGCGGCTTGCATCGCACGATCGAGCCTAGCACATACTGGGCTCCGGCCGCGTTGATCGATGACAGCGACACCTTCGCTCGAGTTTCGGAGGGACGGCTTGAATTTGGGAGCACGCCGATCGCGTCGGCAAGGGTGGCTCGCTGACAGTCCGGCTGACTGTCAGCCCGGCCTATGCGCGGAGGAGATGCGGAGGATCGGCCTGGCACGGGCGTTGAGAAGGATAAAGGCATGATGACGCTATCCAACCTCACCCAGAAAATCTCCTCCTCCATCACCTCGAAGCTCGATTCGGTAGAGCGTTCGGTTTTCTTGAAAATCGAGTCCGCGAACGCTTCGATCACCGAAAAAGCGGTCGAGGCGCGGGCGACCGTGAGCGACACCTTCGCGCGCGCGAGCTCGTCGGCGCGCTCGGACTGGACGCTCGGCGTTTCGAGCGGCGCGGGTAGGGGTGCGGAGGCGCAAGCGCCTCGCCAGGCGGTGTCGAGCGGGGCGAAGTTGGAAGGTCAGGCGCGGGGTCTCGACCCGGTCCAAGGCGGCGCCAAAGTGTACGACAAACACGGGGACACGAAGTACGACCTGAAGAATCCGGAGCAGACGAAGCAACTCATCGCGGCGAGCCCGCAGCTCGACAACCTGGGCAAGACTGAGTACGACTCGGTACGTTGCGGCGGGGCGGCGATGATGAATGGCCTGTTGCTCGACGGAAATCATGCGAAGAACGCGGCGGCCATCGAGAAGACTGCATCGCAGGCGGGAGTGAGCCTTTCCAGGGAAGAGCGTTCGGCGCTCACGGCGATGAAGGCCGGATCGATGACGCCGAAGCAGGCGGCTACGACCCAGGAGCTGCTCGTGAAGCTCGGCACGGCAGGCGGCGCCAACATGCCGAACGGCCACGTGCGCTATACCAACTCGGGGCTGACGCCGGTGGGTATGGCCGAGCTCGGCGCGAAGCTGCGGAAGAACGGAGGTTTCTCGGACTCGAAGCAAGTCGGCTTCCACGCGCAGAAGATGTCGAACGGAGCCACGCACTGGACCGTCTCGGTTTTGGCCAGGAACAACGCCAGGAACACGGCCGACTCATGGCCGGGAAACGATGGGTACGCGCGTGTCGGGACGACGGACTCGACCTCCCGCTTGAACGTGAATGGGGCGCCCAACCCGGACTTCCGCGGTGAGTTCCACCTGACGAACGAAGCGGATGGTCGGGTCAGCTACGAAGTCGCGGGACGAATCACGGCGGCGGACGGCAGCGACACGGGTCGATACGAGCGCTATGCGAAGTCGGCCAGCGCGTCAGAGGCGCCCGCGTTCAGCACGTACAGCCGGTCAGTGCATTTGCGCTCGAACGGTCAGCCGATCTGAGGCTCGTGCCTGTCCGTTCCGTGTGCGCTCGGTGGGCTGTGGACGGGATCCTGTCCCGCCGTAGGAATCGGGTATGACGAATATTCTCCACTTCTCCGCTGGCCGTCGTGAGCGTGAGCGTCAACCGTGGGCGTGGACGTGGACGATTTCGTGGAGGTGGGCGAGAAACGTGGGCGTGGACGTGGACGATTCGGAATGATATTCGAGCCCCTTTTTCGCAACATCGAACGCAAATGCCGATATCGGGTGCATGCTCAACTACAAGAAACTCGACGTCTACAGGTGCTCCATCGAACACCTGGCGCTGGTGGCCAAAGTTCTTGATGCCCAGAAGGGTCGAAGAGGCAATGCGGATTTGATGGATCAACTCCGGAGGGCCGCGCTCTCCGTACCACTCAATATCGCGGAAGGCGTCGGTCGAAGCACCCCAGCCGATCAAGCGCGGCACCTACGTCCACGCCGGCACGCCGGCCCACCCACGAACTCGGATCGGTCAAGCCGGTGGTGGGGGGTCTCAGACCCGAGAGTCGGCGTCGTTATTTACCTTGATCAGGCCGAGTTCGTTCAGGTCGACGTCTGAAACCTCGACCGGAGGAAGACTTACTCTCCCTAGGACTGTGGGCCTCGGTACGGCGGACGTCAACCTGAGGGCGAGGCGTTCTCCGATGGCGCCCAAGCGATTCAAGAGATCGACCTCGTCCTTGAATCGGTGTTCGGGATCTCTTTGGTGCATTCGATCAACGATCTCTTCGAAGGCCGTCGGAACTCGGACACCCAGGTCTTTCAGTCTCGGCGGCTTGTTCACAGCCACGTTTCGCAAGGTCTCTTCGAAGCTGTGTCCAGAGAACACACTCTTGCCACTCAGGGCCTCGACGAGAACCGTGGCCAGTGAGAACTGGTCGGCCCGAAAATCGACAGGCTTTCCAGCGACGGATTCAGGGGCCAGATAACTGGGCGATCCAACCACACAACGCGAATCGGTCAGATTCGAAACAGGCACTTTTGCGATTCCGAAGTCGACGATCTTCAGGCGGTCGTCGGTGCTCAACATGATGTTCTCGGGTTTGATGTCGCGATGGACGACGTCATGGGAATGGACATATTCGAGCGCATCAACGAGCTTGTATGCCATCGTCAGAGCTCTCGAGAACGAAAGCGTCTTGTGTCGTTGGAGCACCGAGCGCAAGGTCGATCCCTTCACGAGCTCCATGACGAAATACACCCGTTGTTGGCTCGAATCGGTCTCGATGTCATAGATGGCCGCGATATGGGGATGCTGCAACCTAGCTGCAACGGATGCCTCTCGTTTGAAGCGCTCGAGCACCACGGAGCGCGATTCAAAACCTGGATCGACGTTGACGACCTTGATGGCGATCTCGCGTTCCAGCACGGGATCATAGGCTTCGAAGACCTCCCCCATTCCACCTTTTCCGAGCATTCGGCGCAGGTGATAACGCCCGAGCATTGCGGTACCGCCCGTGACTCCACCCGAAGGTGTGCGCTCAGGGTGGGGCTCTGCAGATCGAATCGGCGTACCTTGGGCCGGTTGCCGGAAGGAGTCCGCGGGAGGTCGCACGTCGACCGAGTGCTGTCCGCGATCGAAGGGTGTACGAAACCCACCTGCGCTTCGAATCGATGAGGCAGCCTTGAGCATGTCTTGCCGAAGCTCGGCAGGCGGCCGAACACCGTGAAGCGGGCTACTGGGAGGAGTTGCTTGCGGTTGGACCGGCCTAGTAAGAGGCTGCACATCGACCAGAGGAGTCGCCTCGCCGTCGCCCAGTGGCTGGATCGCCGACAGAGACTCCTGAATATCGATCTCGAGGCTAATCTCTTCTTTGGATACAACTGTGACGGGCTCATGCTCCGATGGCGGGACCAGGCGGCTGACGGGAGGACGCACGCTGCCGCTGGGCGTTCGCGGTAGTATGCCGGACGCTTCATGCGGCGCGGAAGGCGGAGGCGCGGCGGGAGCTGGAGTCGCGACGGGGGGTGTCGGCGCCACGGCACGATGTTGAGCGTCCCTTCGTGTTCGCCGCTCGAAGCGCTCGCGAAATACTTCCTTGACCTCGCGTTTGAGCACCTCGGCGGTCAGGGGCTTCATCAGGAAACTACAGGCGCCTGACTTGATGGCATCGACGACGTCGGGGATCGTCGTCTGATGGGCGACAGCGATGACATCCGTATCCAGCCCACTGTGCGCGATCGCGTCGAGAATATCGCGGCCCCCGAGCATCGGCAGGTGATATTCGACAACGATGAGATCAACCGGATGAACGCCCAAGATCTGAATGGCGGAGAGGCCGTTCGGAACGCCGACGACCTCGTATCCCAGAGCTTGAAAGAGCTCGACCAAGGCAACTCGGAGGCCTTCCTCATCTTCAACCACCAAGATTCGACCTAAAAACATCGGCATTCTCTCTCGGTCAGCGGGCAATTAGCAAGGAACGCGCCACAAGTCGGGAGTTTGGATCATTCTTTGGGGGTTCGGTCCTGTCGTGAATCACCGCGGATAAATTCATGTGAGTCCGCTGAAAATCCTCAGGCGGCTCCCCCAGCGAGGGCACTGGAGCGCGCGAGCTCCCGGCGAGTACGCCCCAGGAGACGGGGGCGTTTCGAAAAGCGGGGCAAAGTACGAGTCATGATCTTCGGACCCTTGACAAAGGCAAGCGGGACATATCGCCAGGGATACGTCGGTCCAGAGGGCGTGCGCTTGCCCGGAGAAGGTCGGTTCGAGTGAGCTCCCCGCTCGATGAGGACCACCAACTCGTGCCGTGGACGATCCGCCAGCCACGCTGGCTTGGCTCGCGGTGCTTCCCGAGGCCAGCGCGCGTTGTACGCGATGAGTTGGTGGTGGAATTCGTGCGGTGGCGCGGCGAGCTCTCTCGTGATAGGGTCGTGCTGCGCTGGCATGAAGGCGAGGACTCCAGATTGCTCACGATGCTCGGTCCGCGAGCGGCACTTCGAAGGGCCCGCAGAGGTGGAGAGCCTTCGCGCTGTCGCGAAGGCCGTTTCGGTCCGAACTTACCGTGATCGCCAAACCCTGTGCGTCGAGGGCCACGACGCCGAGCGAGTCTTCTTCATTCGCGCCGGGGCCGTTCGGCTGACCCGCGTGGAGCCTGATGGGTCCGAGATCCTCCTCGGCTTCGTCGGTCCTGGAGGCGCGCTTGGGATCGAAGCGTTGTTCTCCAACGAGACGTCGACGACCGCGACCGCCTGCGGCGTGGTCGATTGCTGCACCGCCAGCGTCGCCGACCTGCGTTCGCTCCTGCCCGCGAACCCTGGCCTTCTGCTCGCACTCCTTCGAATGGTCCATGAAGACCTCGTCGGGCTGCGGGCCCGGGTCGCGGAGCTCTCGAGCTGGAACGCGGAGCAACGCGTCGCTCGGTTCCTCGTCGAGACGCTTCCGATCTGGCAATCGATGGTCCCTGCTTTCACTCAGGCGGACGTGGCTCGTTCGCTTGCTCTCACACCGGAGACTCTGTGCCGGGTGCTCGGTGAGTTTCGGCAGCTCAACTGGGTTCGTGGGCAAGGTCGCTCGCTCGCCGTCCTCGAACGCGAGGAGCTCGAGCAAATTTCGGTGGGTAGGTCTTAGGCCCTGGAGGATCCCTACCGTCGCCTTGGGACGGTGGGACCCATGTACTCAGTGCATCCGTGAAAAGAATGGGAATGCTGCGAGGTATTTCCTTACGGTGCAGGCAAGTCTTGGGCTCTGGAGCTCGACCCGGCAGCTCAGTCTTCTTCGAGCGCTCGGAGGAGGGCGGGGATCACGGCGTACAGGTCGCCCACGACGTTGTAGTCGGACTCGGCGAAGATCGGCGCTCCGGGGTCCGTATTGATCGCGACGACGACTCGCGACTCTCTCATCCCGACGATGTGCTCGAGCTGGCCCGAAATCCCGAGTGCGACATAGAGCTCCGGGCGAATCGTATGTCCGGAGAGTCCGACCTTGGCGTCGGATGGAAGCCACTGTAAATCGTCCGTCACCGGTCTCGAGGCGCCGACCTCACCCCCGAGGGCCCTCGCCAACCGGGTGACAATCTCCAGGTCTTCGCGCCGTCTGAGTCCGCGGCCCGCGGCTACCACGACGCTCGCCTTCTCGAGCAGCACTCCGCTGCCGAGCCGGGCTCGAACACTCAGGCGTTCGACACGCGGGGAGACCGAGAGCTCGAGCTGACTCGTCGTACCGATACGGCCAGCCGTTCGGGCGGGAGGGTCGAAGCGGCCTGGCATCACGGTCGCGAGCTCGGGCCTGGCGGATATCCTTTGAGTAGCAACGAATCTCCCGAGTACGTCGCGCTCCGCGACTAGAGCTCCACCGTCGAGGGCGAGGGCCTTGGCGCGAGTCACACACGGGACGCGCAGCTTCTGCCCGAGTCGCGCTGCGGCCTCTGTGCCCTCGCGGGTCCCGCCAATCAGCACCACCGTCGGCGAAAGCGAGGCGACGACCTTGGCCAGCGTCGATGCGGCGAACGCCGCTTCAGAGGCGCCCCTAACCCAGATCGCATGATCGATTCCGTACTCGAAGGGTGGAGGCGCACGACCCGGAGCGATGGCGACCATGACTAACCGACCTCCGCTCGCATCTGCCAGGGCTCGTCCCGGAGCTACGAGCTCGAGCGCCAAGTCCTCTCGCTCGGAGTAGACGACGACGTCACTCATGGATCGAGCGCTCCGTCGGCCCGCAAGCTTCGAACGAGTCGCGCGGCGGCCTCGTCCGGATCGGCACCTTCGAGCTTGATTCGCCTTCTGATTTTGGCGGGTGCGACGACACGGAGAGTCTCGGTTTGGCGCAGCGATTCGGCGCAGCTGCCGCGCAGCGCCGAAAGCTCCGAGACGGGCTTCAGCACGCGCGGCTTTCTCGAAGCGCCGAGCACCTGCAAGACGCTCGGGAGGCGCGGGGATGTTGATTCGTGACCGATCGTGACGACCGCCGGAAGTCGGCATCGGACGGTCTCGATGCGATCTTCGAGAATACGTTCCGCGACCATCCGGTCACCCTCGACCTCGAGTTTCGAGACATAAGTCACCGCAGGCAGGTCGAGCGCTTCGGCGACCCTCGGACCCACCTGTTGATCGAAGCGGTCGATCGAACCCTCCCCGAAGAGGATGAGGTCGCCGGGGACCTCCGTGAGCGCCGCCGCGAGGATCGTCGCGGTCGCGAGCGCGTCGGCGGCCCGCGCGCTCCCGTCGATGAGGAGAAGGATTTGGTCGACACCCATGGCGAGGACTTTGAGCTCCAGCTCGCGGGGAGGCTCCCCGTCGACCAGCGAGACCGCGATGAGCTTGCCCCCGCACCGCTCCCGAAGGCGAACCGCCTGTTCGACGGCGTGCTCGTCCAGCGTCGAGATCCGCAGTGGCGCTGTGTCGAACCTGGGCGCGCCCGTCTGAGGGTCTGCGCGGAGCTGCGCGACGTCAGGACAAAAGCGGATGCACACGATGATATTCATGACGAGGTCTTTTGCGGGCGGGTCCAGACTGGGTTGATGGGACGGATCACTTGTTTAGGCTCTCTGCGAGGATCTCGGCGACGTCGAGCACTTCCGGGCCGGCCGTCGCGGCTTCGCCGAGCATCTTCAGGCAGTATGGGCACTCGACCGCCACCGTCTGGGCACCGGCTCGCTTGGCCTCCTCGATGCGCAGCGTCCCTGGGCGAACCGTTCGCGGTACATCGAACCAGTAGCCTGCGCCGCCCGCGCCGCAGCAGGCCGCGCGCTCGCGGCTGCGGCCGAGCTCGAGGGGCCCCGCGAGGTGAGTTGCGGCGATGAGTTTGCGAGGTGGCTCGAAGGCGCCGTCGAATCGACCCACGTAACACGCGTCGTGGATGGCTACGGAGCGGCGTGGCTCGAGCTCAGGCCGGAGCGCTCCGCGTCGGACCAACTCGCGGAGCGCGGTCGCGTGGTGGGTCACCTCGAAAGTCCCTCCGAGCGCCCGATACTCCTTCGAGAGCACATGGAAGCAGTGCGCGCAGGGCGTGATGATCTTGCGGACGCCGCTCCGGGTGAGCATGTCGATATTCGAAAGCGCGAGCTCCTGAAACCTGCCTTCTTCGCCAAGGCGGCGTGCCGGATCTCCGCAGCAGGCCTCGTCGGTACCGAGTACACCAAAACTCACTCCGGCTCGGCGGAGGAGGTCTGCGGTCGTCGTCGCTACCTTGCGGGCCCTCGCGTCATAGGTGCAGAGGCAACCGAGCCATAACACGGTGTCATTCCCATCGAGCACCGCCGAGAGCTCGGCAGGGACGTCCACTCTCGTCACGCGTGGCAGTCCAAAAGGGTTGCCCGCGCGGGAGAGATTCTCGAGCGCTTCTGCGCGGCGGCCGGTGAGTCTACCGGCAGAGGCGATCTCGCGCCGGACTTCCATGACCAGCGCGGGTGGGTTGACTCGCGATGGACATACTTCGGCGCAGGCTCCGCACTGAAGGCACGACCACACTTCGTCCTCGAGGAGTGCGCCGCCGAGCAAAGGCGTCGAGCGCGATCGCTCGCTCTCGATGGACGTGCGGAGCTTCTGCACGAAATTTGCGGGTTGGAGCGGCGCGCCCGATGCGACGGCTGGACACTCCTCGTCACAGCGCCGGCATTCCGTACACGCAAGGAGTGACAATCGAGCCCCAGTCCCGAAGTCATTGGCGGCCTTTGCTCCCACCTGGAGATCGAATTGGCCATTTGCGATCACCGCTCGAAGATCGAACGGGACCTCCAACTCGCCTCTGGGTCCGCCCGGCACGCGGGCGATCTGGATCGGCGCCGCGAGCGCGTGGGGAGCGCAGAAGGGCAGAGCGGCCAAGGCCGCGAACACCAGAGCGAGATGCAGGCCCCAAGTCACTTGATAGGCGAAGGCCCGCGCCCCGGGGGGTCCAAAACCGACGAGCTCTCGAGCGACCCATTCGGTGAGTAGAGGCACGGAGGCCCCGGGATCGAGACTCAATCTCAGACCCTGAAGCAAGAAGCCCGTGACGGCCGCGTAACTCAGGGCGGTCAGAAACAAGAGCCGAACCTTCGCCCGTGGCAAAGACCTGCGCTTTGCCGAGAGATTCCGCGCCGTAAGTGCCAGCGCTCCGGCAACGACCAGAATTCCGGCCCCGTCGAGCATCGACTCGAGCGTGTGAAGGGCGCTCCGACCCATCCCGCTCCCGAGCGGTGCCAGCACAAACCCGTCGATTTGCACGACGACCGACCCCACGAACAACACGGCGAGCCCCACCACGAGCGCTCCGTGAGAGGCTCCGGTGAACGGTCGGTCGAAGGGGCGGCGATGCAACAAAGCTCCGCGAAGGAGCCGTTTTGCGGCGCCTCGCGAGTCGCGGAACGAGCCCCGAAACGAGCCAGATTCGAACCCCGCTCGCCGCAAGACAAATGCCCACCCGGCCGCGCACGCCAGCGCCGCGAAGACGGACACCGCATACCCATGGGACGCCTCGCGCGCCGGAACGTGGCAACCCAGACAGGGCGCACCGCCTAGCGCCGCATGGGTCGCAGGCAGGGTCCGGGTCCCAGCGTGCCCAATCTCGTGACAAGACGGGCACGCCGACCGCCCGAGGACCGGATGGAAGACCGGCGGAGGTCCGCGAACGTCCGCCGCCTGTGCAGGCTCTGAAGCCATCCGACTGAGTGTTGACCCGCGCGAACGACAGTCCTCTGCGCTCAGGCCTTTGGCGCTACGACCCCGTGACCTTCCATGCCTTTGTGGAAGCGAATGGGCTTGCTGTCCATGAAGGCCCGCGGATCAAACTCGGGATCCGACATTACGCCCCAGATTTTCCTGCGCTGCATCCCGACGTTGCCAGCGTCGTAGATCGGTAGCACGGCGGCTTCGCGCAGGAGCTTCTCGAGCGGGTGGACCTTGTCCAGTGAGTTGATGCCCATGACTTGCATACACTTGTAGACGACATCGAACATCGTCTCGCTGCTGAAGACCTTGGCCATGGCCCCGATCGCCTGGCCCTCCGAGTCGTGCTGGTCGAGGTAGTGGGCGGCCTTCCAACACAGCGCTCTGCAGGCTTCGATGCGCATCGCCGCGTCCACGAGCATGTAACCCGGAGCCTGGTGATGGATGATGGGACGGTCGCCGCCCGCGGTGTACGTCTTGGCCCAATTCAGCACATACTCATAAGCGGTTCGAGCAACGCCGACAGCCGCGATTCCGGCCACCGGTCCCGACCACGTGAAGGCCTTCGAGATGATCAGGTCCCCGTCCCCGAGCGCAAAGGCCTCTTCCCTGGGCACTCGGCAATTCTCGAAGACGATGTCTGCGTTCTGATTGAGTCGATGACCGATCTTGTTGATCGGCCTCTCGAACTTCACGCCCGGCGTGCCTCGCGGAACCATGATGGCGGAGAGTCCGGACTTCCCGCCCTTCTTTGGATCGGTTCGAACGACGACCGTGCTCACCGCCGCTCCCTTCATGTCCCAGCCCGCCGCGCTCGACGGCCAGTACTTGCGGCCATTGAGCACGTATACTCCCGCGCGCTCGTCCAGACGCGCCGTCACGCCGATCCCCACGGGGTGCTCACCGGGGTGGTCGAATCCGGCCGTGCCTCCGGGCGTCCCCGCGGGCTCGCTGACTACCCATCCCGCGATGAACTCATGCTGCGGATCGCTCGTGGCCGCCGCGAGCCACTTCCTCTTCTGGGTTTCGGTTCCGAACCAGACCAGCGGCATCAGCGCGAGCCCGTTCACGAGCAGCACGCAGGCGAACCCGGGATCGACCGCGCAGATCTCTTCGGCCACGATTTGCAGATCGACGTTGCTGACACCTCCGCCGCCGTACTCTTTGGGAAGAAACGACATGGCGAACCCCAGTTTGTAGGCCTCGGTGTACGCGGGCTTGATCATCTGGAACGCCTTTTGAGGGTCTGGCTCGGAATCGGCTCTCGCGACCAGCGGACGGAGCACGTCTTGCGCGAAGCCGCGGGCGATATTCTGGAGCGTCTTCTGCTCGGCAGTGAGTGTGAAGTCGATGGGCATGGTTGATCCTCCAGCTGAGTACCGCTTTCGCGCGGTCGAGCGACCGTCGCACTGGAAGGACGCGTGGTCATTGGTTACCCACAAGGCGGCGCTTGATCCCCGTCAACGCGCTCACTCCGACCCGAGCGCCGAACAGGCTACTGGGTGGAATTGGGCGTTGATCCGGTCAGCCCGAGCTTACTGCATCAAGGCCAGAGCACGAGTAACGTGTGAAGTTCGAGTTCGAGTTCGAGCACGAGCACGAGCACGAACGAGCACGAACGAGCACGAGCACGAGCACGAACGAGTACGAGCACGAGCGTCTCACTCATCGAGAGACGGCTTGGGTTCCTGAGGTGGTTCGCGCGTGGCGCGGACCGTCGTTGATCTCCTCGACAGCCGCCGAGGTCCCGAAAATGCCGTGCCCGTGCCCGTGCCCGTGCCCGTGCCCGTGCCCGTGCCCGAGGCAGGGATGAGGATTAGGCGAGATTAATCTCGCCTAGGCGAGATTATTCCCGAGCGGATTTGCGTTCGCGCGCGTCCGGGTGTTCTCCGGTTGCGCGCTGGACTCGCCGGGTCGACACTCGAGGCTTGGGACTCGAAGGGGCGCCAAAGGTGACTCGGCTTGCTGCGGGGATCTTGCTCGCTCACGTCGGGTGCGCGCCCTCTGTGGCGGATCTGGAGATTCCGTCGATCGATGGGATGGTCTCTGCAATCCTCTCGACCGGCCCTGAAACGCCGGGCTCGGTTCCCGCGCTGACCGCGCTTTCGACGCCGGGTGGCTTGCCTCTGCCGAGTGTGTCCGAGTCCTCCTCGGTGTGGCACCTGCTTGTTTACTCTCAAAAGCTCGAGCGCCTCGGCCTCGAGCCGGGACCGCTCCTCCATGCCCCACCCTCCGAGGGTGGTCCGCTCCCTCTTCCGGACCGGGTGTTACGTCGGGAGCCCAACGCAACGTGGACGTCGCTGGACCGACTTCCCGAACCGCTCTCCAACTTCCGGATCCGTACCCTGAATCGCTTGCCTTGCCCTGAGATCGAGGTCGAACGCCTGCGACTCGAAGGCGCGGAGGGGGACGGGCGGGTCCTCGTTCCGCTCGATTCGACCAGGGCCTTCATCGGGACTCAAGAGGGTCAGTTTTATTTGTACGACGACGGAGAGATCGTGCCTTTGACGGAGCTTTGGAAGGCGGCCCCGAGCCAACACGGAGTTCGCGGCGCGGACGGCTCGATCTGGCTCCTCGATGAGCACGAGCTGGCCCGCATCGACCCGACCGACTTCCGAATCGTGTCGACGAGCTCGGTTCCGATCCCCGACGTCGGCCCGCCTCCTCTGGAGGACGCTGTGTTTACGGAGAACGAACCCTTCGTCTGGCTTGGCGGGCCGGGTCCTGGGGTTGCGCCGTTCGAGCTGTTCGCCTTGTTCGAGAGCGGGCATTTGGTGCGGTTCGATGGAGAGCAGTGGTCCATCGTCGTGCAGGGACATCCACGGGCCAGATTCGCTTGGGGCGGGAGCCTGTTGTGGCTTGGACCGGGCGAGGTACTGACCCAAGGACCGCACTACCCGCTGCCCGTGCACGCCCGCGGCCATGCGGTTGAGGAGCTCACCCTTCCGATGGCCGGAAAACCGTCAGCCCTCGCCCTTACTTCGATCGGTGTCGTCGCTGGCTCCCTCGCAGGCGAGCTCGCGGTCTGGGCGGACGACCGGAAGAGCTGGCGCAATCTGATCAGGGACACCGGCCCGACCGTCGCGGTGCTGGCGCCCTTGGGCGAAGGCATCCTTCATGGAGGCGTAAACGGAGTCCTTCGCCAGTTTCGCCCCACCTTCGGCCCTTGCGAGGCCGAAATCATCGCGGGAGTGAGTCACGTGACGATTCTCGCCGCGGTGGGAGAGCGAGTCCTCGGCATGACGAACTTGGATGGCGAGCTGTTCGTCCTTCGGGAGGCCGGATGGGCGCGATGAACGTAACCGTCCGGCGGACCCTCACCATCCCCTGATCAGGGGACGACTTCAGGTCCCAATCGTGCCCGTCGTGCGAGGTGATTGACTGCCCGAAACTCACCCGATCGGGTGAGGAAACGCGACTTCGCGGCGAAGTAACGTCGCGGCCTACGGTCGGCGATGCGGTTATCCAGATCTCAAGAAGCGGCCGACGGTTGGGTTTTGGCCCAGCAGGCAGCGCAACGCTCCTCGAAAAGCTTCGCTCGCGAACGACTGATCGAGCTCGTGCTTCTTACAGGGAGGGTCGCTCGCGGAGGCGCAGTGTTTCAGGGCCTCACAGAGGCAGACTCCACGCCTTCGCGACCTCTGTTCCTCGGGCTCTCGGCCCGCCCGTTGCTCGACCGAGCGCGCTCGGAGTGTCGATGGGTACGTCGTGGGAGGTGGCTTCGGGAGCGGCCATTGATCTCCCAGGGGCCGAGAGCCCAAGGGATGCAGCGGAGCGACGACTGCGTCAGCTTGCCTGGATCGGCCGTGAATTCGGGCGAGGTGCCCACTCCAAGCGGCAGCCGGGAATGCGCGCGAGCCCTCACACACGAGGGTCACGCACCCTCATTCGTCACCCGAACGAGGGAAGACTTCGCCTCGCGCTCGTGGGTTTCGGCTCGAGGAGCGCGCGGCGACTCTCGATACCCACCCAATTGGGGGAAGAATCGCCGCGTCGAGTCGCATACGGTCCGTCTCGCAACCGGAGAGTTGCGAAAGGGGAAATTCGAAAATGAGACAACTGATCAAACTGAGCAAGTGGGCCGCCGGCTTGGCCGTGGCGGGAGCGGGAGCCATCGCGTTGGCGGACAATACGGCGGACATCGCCATCAGCGCCACCGTCGTCGGCGCGTGCGACTTCAACGGCAACGGCCTTGGCGACGACAATGTCATCGCCAGCCTCGGCAACTATGACCCGCTCGTGGGCATCACCGACGCGACGGGAGCCGGTCTCAGCGCGACTTGCACGAATGGCTCGGCGATCGAGATCGCGGCGAGCAACGGCAACAACGACGCCGTCAATGGGGCCACCCCGGTGAACGCGCCGTCGCGAAGGTTGACCAACGGGACCGATTTCCTCGCCTACACCCTTCGAGTCAATGGCGGCAGCCCGACGAGCGACGTCAACTGGGGCAGCCTCTTGCCCGGAACCGGAACGCACAACTATGTCAGCGCCGGCGTTTCCGTGGTCCTGGACTACCGCATCACCGTCGCGCCGTATCAGTGGTCGGCACCAGCGGGAGCCTACTCGGACACGGTCGTGTTGACCGCCGTCGCAACGCCGTGAGCTCGGGTTGGGGCCGCCGCGCCTCGAGCCGGCGGCCCCAACCCTCTGCCAACCGTCGGCGGGGTGGAGTCGCGCATGAAGTCTCTCGTATCGAAACTCACGTTGGCTTCCGCCCTGCTGTTGCTCGGCCAGTTGCCGGGCAGCGCGGATCAGACCGGGTCGATCCAAGTCTCTGCTCAGGTCGTCCCGACGTGCGAGGTGGTGCTCGTGACCAACCTGGCCTTCGGAGCGTACAGCGCGGCCAATCCGGTTCCCACGGACGCCTCGAGTCAAATCCGAGTCCGATGCAATCCAAACCCTCCTTTTCTCGCTCACGTGACGATGGAGCAAGGCCAGAATCCGGCGCTCGGATCGAGCTGCGCGAGTCCGCTGCGGAGGATGACGAATGGGGCGGGCAGCTTCCTCGGCTATGGCTTGTACCGGAATGCGGGTCGTACTCTGTCGTGGGGTTGTGATGCCTCGAACGACGCGGACTTCGCACCCAGCGGCGCCGTGAACATTTTTCCCATGTTCGGCCGAGTCCCGAGCGGACAGTACTCGGCCGTCGTTGGTTTGCACACCGACGTCGTGCAAGCGGTGGTGACTTTCTAATGAAAGCGGTCACGGTCCTCTCCCTGCTCGTCACCTTCGCGGGCCTCGGCTCGGCCGAGGCATTTCAGGTCAGCCCGATGCACGTGGTCCTGGACGCCAAGGCGCGACCCACGGGCGTCTTGACACTCACCGCCGGAAAGCAGGCGCTCCGGGTTCGCGTTTCCGTCTTCGACTGGAAGCAGTCGCGGGGCGCCGACGAGCTCTCGCCTTCGAGCTCGCTCACCGTCTTCCCGAGAATCATGGAGATTCCGAGCGGCAAGGCCGGAACGATCCGAGTGGGTGCGCGGCATCCGCGGGGCGAGGTCGAGCAGACTTGGCGCATCGTCATCGACGAGATCCCTCCGGCCGACACGAGCTCGGTCTCCGGGGTCAAGTTCGTCATGCAACTCTCCATACCGGTGTTCCTTCCGCCCGCGGGCAAGGTCGAAGTCGCACCTAGAATCAGCGGACTCTCGCTGGTCGACGGCAAGCTCGCCTTCGGCGTCGAATCGATGGGGAACTCGACGGTTCGCCCGGCGCGACTTGAAGTCATCGGTTGGGCCGGCGGCGAACGGGTCTTCGCCAAGCAGCCGAGGCGCTGGTACGTCCTGCCTGGCAACGTCTCCCCGTTCGAGCTCGACCTTCCGATCGACGAGTGCTCCAAAGCCGAGGAGCTCTCGATCGAGCTGGACGACCGATCAGGCGTCACGCTGGATACTCGTCTGAAGGTCGGCCCAAACTGCAACAGCGCCACGAGGGCCAAGTGAGTACCAAGCTCAAGGCGCGCGGTCTTGGTGCCGTCGTTTCGAATCGCACCGAGCGGGGCCAGGCTCTGGATTCACTCCAGCCGGGCGCCGATCATTCTCTGACGGCCGGCAGGATCTGGGCGCCGGTCGAGTAGAGATTGGCTGGTTCGGACGAATCATCATGGTACTCATGTTGGCCTGCTTTCTCCTCGCCGAGGCTTCCCAGGGTGCGCTATCCGGCGGCGAACCCGAAGTCATCGTGGTCGCGATCGAGATCAATGGACTTCCGCGGGGCGACGTCTTGGTGCTCAGGGCGGAACCCGACTTGTTCGCGTTGGAGACCGATCTCCTGCACGCGGGCGTTCGAGCACCGGCCGGTACCCGAAGTCTCATCAGCGACGGGGCGCGATATCTGTCCCTCTCGGCGCTGGGTAAGTTCGAGCTCGACGAGCTGCACGCCGGCCTGCGGGTGACACTTCCGGCCGAGCTATTCGAGGGAACGAAGCAGGACTTGTCCGCCAAGCACCGAATGCCGGAGCTCTCCGAAGCGGAGAGTGTAGCGTTGAACTACGCCGTCACGGTGGGCTCTCCTGCATCCGTCGATGCGAGCAGCGAGGCTGCGCTGCGCCTCGGTGCCTTTCTCCTGACCTCTGAGGTGTCGGCGAGCGACCAGGCCTTTCGGCGCGGCTTGACTCTCGCTAGCTACGAGTGGCCGGAGTCATTGCTCTTCGCTGGGTTCGGAGAGCGGACTGCGACGTCTGGGAGCTTGGGGGGCGCAGCCGTCGTCGCAGGCTTACACCTGGTGCGCGACCGGGGCTTTGCACCGGCTCGCTCGTTCTTGCCGTCGTTTGGGCTCGCTGGGGTTGCGCCAAGGGCCTCCACGCTCGACGTGTATGTGAACGAGGAGCGAGTCCTGCGGCGCGCCATCCCTCCTGGCCCCTTCGAGCTCGACAACCTGCCGAGCGTCAACTCAGGCGCTGTCGACGTTCGCTACGTGCTCACCGATCCCTTCGGCGCCGTCTCGGAGATGCACGAGTCATTCTACCAAGGGGGTCGCGTGCTCGCCCCCGGTCATAGCGACTTCGAATATTCGATCGGGGCCCGCCGGGAGTATGCCCCCGACCCGAACTGGTCGTGGTCCGAACCTATATTCATCGGACGGCACACGCTTGGGCTCACTCGAGCGCTGTCTGCCGGAGCCAGGCTAGAGGGGACGACCGACCTCGTGAGCGGCGGACTTGTGATCGTCCTTCAAGCGCCGCTTCTGGGTTCGGTCGAGGTCGAGGGCGCAGCCAGCGCAGAGTTTGGCGGAAAGAGTGGCTTTGCGGGGAGCGTCGCCTGGAGCTACGCACGCCGGTTCGGCTTGTCCGCTCTGTTCCGATGGGTCAGTGACGACTACTCTACGGTCAGCCTCGCGGCCGACGGCGAGCGACCCAAATGGCACGCCCGCTTGGGTGCCGGCTTGCCGCTGTTCGGAAGTCTCTCTCTTCAGGCGAGTGTCGAGAGCACCGACTACGAAACTCGTGGCCGAGTCGACCGGCTCAGCGGGCAACTCAACGCCTTGGTGGGTTCGTGGCTCACGATGTCGGCCTCTGCGATCGCAGCGCGCGAAGACGAGCAGCCTCCTGCGACCGGGGTATTTTTTCGGGTCGGCGTCCACGGCGACTCGATGAGCGGTTCGATCGGCGTCAACGCCGACTCCGACGAGGCCGTGGCCGTGGCAGCCTTTTCCAGGCCAGCACCCCAGGTGGGGTTCGGCTTCGGCGCGAGCGGAAGCGCAGGCAGAGACCTCAGATCGGCCGGGGCGAACGTGCAGGCGAACGGTCAATATGGCGTGTACCGAGGTCAATACTTTCATTCGGCGAGCAGCGACTCAGGCTCGGTATCGACGGCGGGGAGTCTCGTCTTCGCGGGCGGAAGGGTCGCCGCAGCTCCCCCCGTCGAGTCGTTCGGTCTGGTCGAGGCCGGACTGCCGGGCATCCGAGTCTATCGAGGAGGTGAGTTGGGTCGAACGGACGAACGCGGCGTGCTCGTGATCCCTCGCCTCGAACCATACTCAGCCAATCAAATTCGAATTGCGCCGGAAGACGTCCCGTTCGACCACACGGTCGGAGACGTTTCGCAGATCTCGGCGCCCCGCCGGCACGGCGGCGCGGTCACACGGTTCGACATTCATCCCTTGCGCCTGATTCGCGGCCGCGTCACCGACGGAGCCCCCCTCGATGGCGGCGACCTCATGGACGAGCACGGCCGTACGACACCCATAGCGCCGGACGGTGAGTTCGAGCTCGAGGGCCTGCCGCCCGGTCGCACTACACTTCGCGCCGTTCGAGGCGACTTCGAGTGTCTCGTTACCCTCGACGTCCCTCAACAGGTGGAGTCGGATGTTGGGACCGTTCACTGCGAGAGGGTCTCGCCATGACGAGCTCGCGATCGGCAGTCCTCATCGCCCTGGCCAGCGGCTCGTTCGAGGGGACCGCTCGAGCCGTCCCGGCCTGCACCGTCGACGTCGTCGAGGCTGTGAATTTCGGAGTCTATGACTCGTTCAATCCGAGCCCGACCTCTGGGCTCGGGCGTCTGGAGTTCTCGTGTGTCGAGCTCGGTGCCCAGCAAGTGACGGTGACGATCTCTCCAGGCAACAGCGCACCCAGCTTTGCTCGATTCGCGCTGTTCGGGTCGAGCCAACTCTCCTACAACCTTTTCCTCGATCCCAGCCACACGCTGATCTGGGGCGACGGAATCACAGGAGGCACGCAGCTCGCGGGGCCCTTCACACTGTTGGACGGGGAGCGACTCTCGCTGTCGATCTACGGCTCGATCCCCTCCGGCCAGGTGGTGGCGGCGGGGTCATACGGCGACACCTTGCTTTATACGATCGCCTTCTGAGGCTGTTGTGAATCGACGATTTCCAGAAAACCCGCCCTCGACGCCTTCGCGGGCCCTTTGTTGCCTGATCAGTGCCGGCGTCACCGTCAGCGCGTTCCAGGCGCCCGGCCATGCAGCAGAGCCGGCCCTGATCGTCGGCGAGCGCTTTGGGCTTCCGTTGGGCAAGCTCGGAATCAACGATTTGGAGTCTGCGCGCATTGCCGATCATCTCGACTGGAATCTCGCGACGTGGATCGGCTTCTCCAACGACCCTCTCATCCAGCAGCCCAGCGGTCGGGCGCTGATTGACGGTCGACTCTCGGCGACCGTGCTCGGCTCGGTGTCATTGTTCGAGCTCGTCGAGGTCGGGGCGGCGGTGCCGATGATCCTGGCCCAAGCGGCCGGAGCTGACCAGCCCGAGCTGTCGAGCATGGCGCTCGGCTCGGTCCGCGTGGGGATGAAGCTCGGCTTGCTCGCTGGTGGCGAGAGAGGACTGAGTCTGGCCGTGTTGTCGACGATCCATTCTCCGGCCGGGACGAGTCAGGCCCATGCTGGCGAGAGCCGGTTTGCTTTCGGTCACGACGCGCTGGTGGAGCACGGACTCGGGCCCGGTCGTTTCGTGCTGGGGATCGGTCATTTGTTGCGGGCCTCGGACCCGGGTCCATTCCTGCTGGGTCACGAGCTCCATGCTGGCCTTGGGTACGCCTTTCCGTCCCCTTGGGATCAAAAAGCCGAGCTGGCAATCGACCTGACCTCCGCAACGAGTCTCGTGAACGCCGCCGAAGACCCCATCGGTGCAGAGCTCGGCGCCGGCCTGACTCAGCCGGTGAACGACCGACTCAGCGTGCTGACCGGGGCGACGGTCGGGTGGGGAGACCGAGCGGGGATTCCGACCTGGCGGGCCTACGTCGCGCTGAGAATCCTGAGCGAGCAGGGCGCAGAAGCTCGGCTTCGAGTGTCCTCGGAGGAGGAGGCGCCCGCGGAGCCTTTCCTCACCGTGGGAGGTTTTGCTCAAACGTCGGCCCAAGTGGTGGCTTCCGATCCAGGCTCGTCGAGCTTGCGCATCGACGAGCTCGAGGTCGATATCTCGCGTTCGCTGTTCTCTTGGCTACGAGCGAGCGCGGAGCTTCAAATTCGGCACATGGATGTCTTTGGTGCTACGGCCGGATTTCCTGCGCTCGGAAAGATCTTCGAGAGGCTCGCCGTCGAAGCCCAAGTACGCGACTCCGGCCTGAGTTTCGAGTTTGGCCGAATTGCGCTCCTGGGTGACTCGGATATCCTCGATGCTCCGACTCGTAGGAGCTACTCACGAACCTATACCGAGGACTTGTGGGCTCCTAGCTTTGGAAACGGCGGCGCGATCCGCTGGACGAGCGGCGATTTCGGGATCTTCGTCAGCGGCTCCAAGAGCGCCGCGAGGATCGACCGAGACGATCTGCCCGCTGCGTTTGCGACGCGGCTTCAGTGGGTGGGCAAGCCGATCCGCGTCTGGGCCGACTATTTGGGCTCGAGCATGGCAGGACAAGGCGCTCGACACGGCGGTCGCTTGGGACTTCACGCGGAAGCCGGAGCGGTGACGGGAGCGGTCGAGGCGTCCGTCGTTCGAGCTCCTTCTCTTTCCGTCGCACGATGGCTGAGCGTGAAGGGTGAGTTGGGTTGGCAGCCGATGGACGGGTTGTGGACGAATCTGCGCTACGAGCGCGTTCGAGACGCCAACGGGGAACACTTCGCCGGCAGCTCGGCGCAGCTGCCCGGCGTCGCATTCGTCCGGGGTCCGGACCTAGAGTTGGGTGTCGCTACTCTCAGCGTCACCTACCGCGTCAGCAACGCCGCGAAACTGACCTTCGAAGGGCGCAGCGATTTCGAGCTCGCGGACAACAAGCCGTTCAATGGTCGGTCATCCCGTCAGGGAGTGTTCGTCAGCCTCGACCATGAGCTGTAGTCGGCCTCATGCCCGCGGGTGTGCTCGATCCTCCCAACATCACACGCACGAGGTCGGACTGGCGATGGGTGTTCGTCTTTCGCATGATGCCTTTGAGGCGAGTCCTTAGCCCCTCGAGGGAGACGTCCAGTTCGACCGCAGCATCCTTGAGAGTAGCGCCGTTCAAAATGAGAATCGCCAGCGCGGCCTCGCAGCGCGTGAAATCGAAGAGCTCTCTCAACGCTCGCGGCGAGATCTTGGCTCCCTCTGGACGGTCGACGGCGACGACCACTCCTCGAAACGTCCCCCTCGCGACCGACCGCATGTGCAGGGTCACCGCTGCCAGGCCGCTCTCGCGAGTGATTCTCAACTGTGATCCTGAGGCGACTCTCGCGCTGAGCAACTCGTCCATGTGGGTTCGGAGCGCTGCGTTCTCCGCGGCGTCACGAGCCGTCAAACGGTTGTTTGAGATGCACAGGCAGTCCCCTTCGTCCAGCACCGCCCTAGCGATGGAGCTCGCGAAGCGAACTCGTACGATGTCGTCGACCAACAGGACGCCCAAACCCACTGTCGTAAGGCCGGCGCTCAACGCAGAAACGAGCGCACGCTCGGTCTCGAGGTGAGGCAGGATATCTCGACGGTCTGTCTCGCGGGCTCGACGCTCTACCGGATCAGTTTGTTTCCGCGCAAATTCGGTACCCGGATAGTCCGCATTCCACATCCGCCGATTCTCCGGACCCGAGGCGTCATCAGCATCGCCCAGCACCCGCGATTCGTAGCGCCGCCGGACAGCACCTGGCCATGACTCGATCGGGTGAGGTCTGTAGTCCTGGCCGTCGACGGAATTTGTCTCGACGCAACCGCTCCGCGAACTCAGTACACGTCCTGAGAAGTTTGACCAAGCGAGGTTTCGCACCGTGCCCGTGCCCGTGCCCGACGCGATTCCCCAATGGAGCACTGCCGAGCAGTGTCTTTGCAGCCGGGCGATCCAGCGCACCGGGGCTGGCCACGCCGCGGTTGCTTCCGTGGTCACGAACTGCGCGTGGACCGGTACTCAGGTCATCTTGACTCCGAGCTTCTGTTGGGTCCGCCGAGCAAGACGCGAATCAAGTCCGCTTGTCTGTGGGTGTCCGTCTTCTTCATCAGTTGCTTGAGCTGTGTTCGAACCGTCTCGATACCCACGCTCAGCTCGTTTGCCGCTTCCTTGAGCGTCGACCCTTTGACGAGCGCCGCCGCGAGCTTGGATTCGGCGCGTGTGAGCTCGAAGAGCTCGGCCAACATTTCCGGCGTCAAGCGCTCGACTCGTTCGGGTCGATCTACTGCGACGACGACGTAGCGTGCCCGGCCCGAGCTTCCTGCCGACATTCGAAGCGTGATGGCAGCGCCGTCCGAGGGCCGTTTCACGCGCATCGACGTCGTGGCGCCGGCACGCGCGATGGAGAGCTCATGGACATGCTCCCGAAACTTCGCGTCGTCCTCGGGGTCGAGCAGCCCAAGTCGTTCGTCTGCCACGATGAGCCCGTCGTGCTCGTCGACGATTTGGAGGGCGGTTTCGCTGGCGTGCCGAATTCGACCGTCCGCTTCCAGCACGACGATTCCCAGGCCGAGTGCGCTCAGGCTCGAAGAGAGAGCAGCGCTCACCGTTCGTTCCTCTTCGAGCTCGATCTCCGTTCGCACCGCAGCCGCGAAGGCGCTCAACCTTGCCTCGATTTGGACGCCATCCTGTGGCACTCCTCCCTCGGTTCGCGCGACGATCATCGCGAAGCCAGCGTGCTCGGAGAGTACGACGCACAGCCACCAACTTCGTTCGGAGACGGAAATGGACTCGACCCATTCCTTCCGAGGCCACGCCGAGCTCGAGCCAAACGCGCCGTTGAGGCGGGTCACGAGTGCGCGATGGAGCCTGGGCCGAAGCTCGGCCTCGACCTCGTTTGACAATCCGAGCACGCCCAGGCAGCGGATCGCATCCCTTTGAAGTGAATACGAGGCGCCGACCACCGGGCCGAGGACGTCACGAAACCCGTCCACGCCGAGCGGGTCGCCGATGGCGTCTGCCCCACGGAGCTCGTAGGTCGAGGAAATGGGCGCTCCTTCGTCACTCCGATCGAAAGTCGCACCCGCGGTTTTGCGCCTCGCTCCCATTCTACTTTGACTGCCACGAAAAAGAGAGAGCAGCCGATCAGAGTCGACTACACGAGGAAGACGAACATTGCGCCACCCGAACGGGTGGGCTCGATCTTTGGCGACCGTTGTCCGCCGTTGTCCGCCCTATCGGTCACGGAATGGCATCTGAGTCCTCTGCAAAGGACACTCAGAGCGGAGTTGTTCTTGATCGGGCCTGGCCCGTGGGGTGCACACGCAGCCTATTCGATGTCAGACAGTCGGCTCGAGGTGGGCGAGCTCAGGTTGAGGTTCTCCGAGACACTTCGGACACGCAGGTGGGCAGACGCGTTACGCATGCTCACGGCGTGCCTCGAGTCGACTTGTGCGGCGCTCGTCCTTGCGCGTCCGGAACCAGAAGCGGTGGCATGCGTGGGGCTCCAAGGTTCATGGGGCTCGGTGTTCGACGAATCGCGGATTCTCCTGGCACATTCGTACCAGGTTGCATCCTTCGTCATGCAACTCAGTGGGCCGCGACACCCGGGGCCCGGGCTCGCTTTGGTGGCGCGCAGGGCATCTTGGGCAGGGATTCTTTTGCTCTATCGCAACCCGGGCGACGCCGAGTTTGGCGCGCGGTCCGAGGCCCTCGCCCGAGAGTTGCTCCCTGCCCTGGAGGAGCTCGAGGCCTGTGAGCGACGGGCCGCCGAGCTGCGCGTCGAGCGTGACGCCTGGGCGAGCGTGCTCGACGTCCTCGAGATCGGAGCGATCCTTGTCGACTCGAACCTCCATGTCATTCGGGAGACCAGCGAAGCCATGCGAATCCTCCAAGAGGGGGATGGCCTGTACCTGAAGGCGCGGCGGCTCTCTTGTGTCGATCCCGAGGGAGAGGCTCGACTGCGAGCGGCGGTCCGTGAGACCGCGCGAGGGAGCACGCCGACGGTTCCGAAGATTCTCCGAATCCTTCGCGAGGGAGATCGCGCTCCGATGACTGTGAAAGTCTCCCGTGTTTCGGCGCTGCCGAGCGAGTCGGTCGCGGTAATCATCGACGCCCCAGAGCGTGCAGATCGAGTCTCTCGCCGAGCGCTCGAGGATTTGTACGGATTCACGAGAGCAGAGTCCCGCGTGGCTTGCGCTCTGGTCGCGGGCCAGACGCTCAAAGAGATCGCCTTCGACTCGAGCCTGAGTCTGGAGACGATCCGAAGTCAGCTCAAGGCGCTCATGCAGAAGACCGGCACTCGCCGCCAGACCGACCTCGTACGCGCATTGCTCGGCGGACCCACGGGTTTGGTGCTCCGCCCGCGAACTCGCGGAGGCGTCCGCACCCTCGCGAATCTCCCGGTGCGCGGCAAGAACGATCAAACGGAAGAGTCAAAGCTCGCCGTTCGGATAGCTTGGCTCGAGGCACCATCCAAGATAGGCCTTGAGCCCTTCGAGCTCCCTGGACCGAAACACGAATTTGAGGTGAAGGCTTCGGACGAGCTCGGCGTCGACTCCCTCATGGACGACCTTTGATCTCCCCATCCAATCCAGGACGCACTCAATTTTCAGGCGATCGACCCGTCCGGCAGCAGAAGCCGCCTGGAGGGTGCGACCTCGATCGGACAGTTGCGACAAGCTTCCCTTCGTCTGCTGCGGCTCGATACCGAGATAGTCGCGGACTCGGGTGCCGACTTCGATCTGAACATACGCTTGCTCCCAAGGCATGACGATCCGAGGCAGCCAATCCAGCACGAGCTCCGAATCACCCGGCCACTCGATCTCCCGCAACCAGTCGAGCAAAGTGCTCGGGCGAATCTCGACAAACACGCGGTACCCAGAATCTCCGCGGCCGCGGAGCGACGCAATAGACAAGGCTCGTCCTCGAGTCTCGAGCCGATCGAGCACGCACTTGACCAAGCTGAGCCCTGGCGAGGTCACGACGCCGTGCTCCAAGCGTTCGAACTCGGCCACCCTCCGTACGAGAGCCTCGGGACTCGGGCGCCGTGCTGACTTGGACCCCCAGAACGTCGGCTCGACGGAGGGGAGAATGAGGGGCGTCTTTCTCGAAAACGGCGCGTCCCACTCGAACCAGATTACGTTCATCCCTTCGAGCTCGGGTGACTCGTCACACCAAGCGTCGAGTAGCGTCGCGCGCGATTCGATCGGGCGCCAAGGTGCGCGCGCCCGCGCCTTGCGAATTCGCTCTTTTTCCCCCGGAAGGGCGATCATACAGCCGAGGAAATCGACGGGTTGGTCTCCAAGCGGCCGGATCTCGAGCACGGACCATTGAAAGGCCCGAGGCGCACCGATCAAGAAATCACCAATCGCGGCGATTTGGGACGGCTTGACAAGCTCAGCAGCCAGAAAGGGCCGAACGAGGTCCAGGCTTTCATGCGGCGAGAAACTGAGCAACCGGGCCACGAGCGAATTCGCCGTTCAGACGGTGAGCACGCCGCCGACTGAGCCAGGCACGTCGGCGACAAAGTAGACGGCCGATCCACCCTCCGGGCCCTGCGTACCGACGATTACGCGATAGTTGCCCGCCGACGGCGGCGCGGCTCCGGTGTCGAACTCCAAGGCCCACTTGGAGCCCGGGAGAAGCGTGACTTTGGTGATCGAGTACCGATGATTGGGCTGCCAGGGATCGCTCGCATGCATCGAGTGAAGCGCCAGATTCCCGCCCGCCTTGTAGAGTGCGACTTCCGAGACATTCGGAAACGAAGGTCCGTATCGTCCAGAAATCGTCACGTTGCCTTTCCACGACCCCGGTACGATTGAATCGATCTTCATCGAATCGACCGTCGGTGCTTGTGTTTCTTCGTTGCTCCAACCCATGGTGTCCTCCAACCGAGCGCAACCTTGGTGGGCTAGTCTCCGCCCACGTTGAGGTCGTCGATGTACACGCTCGCGCCGACGCTGTCGAGCCCAAAATAGCTGCCGCTCGTGATGAACCAGTCGCTCTGAGCGGCAGTAGTTCCGTTGACTCTCAGCTGGCGTTTTTTCGGAGTATTCGCGTCCGCTACGTAGAGAATATTGCGCCCGCGAACGAAGCTCGTTCGTGGTGCGGGCCCTTCCGTCACTGAGACGGTAAGATCAATCCATGGTCGCCGGCCCGGCAAGACGAAATACTGTTTTCCAGCTCCGAGCTCTACGGTGTGGGTCGCGCTGGTTGCTGCGCATATCTTCGAAAGCGAAGAGTCGCAAAGGGGATCGAAGATCGGCTCGATGTCGTGGAACATGGGACGCAGCTCCCGGCCCTCATATATCAGCCGGGCGACGGCGCTCGTCCCGCGTCCGTCGACGACCTGCGAGGCAAAGTGAAGCTGGCTTCCAATACATCCCACCGGAGGCATGCAAATGTCGCACTTAGAAGTGCATGACTCACAGGGCCGGCAGCACCCGGCGTGGCAGGTCGTGAGTCCCCCGTACAACAAGTCGATCCCTGCCGGCGCGGAGATTTCGCCGAGGCTCAGGGCGCCTGTCAATCCGTTCAGCGAATAGTGCCCGAGTTTCTCGAATTCCGGGGCATCGTCGTCGATTCGCGGGAGGACTTGCCATAGCTGAACTCCGCTCTTCCCTGCGTCGGCGCATTGGCTCCAACACGACATCGAAACGCCGAAGACGATGCGGCCCATTTCTGCCGAATGCACGAGGTCGAGATCGCTGAAGATCATTTCCTTGGACTCGGGGACTGCGACGACCTGCTTCGACCAGTCCGCTGGGCTGCGTGACGCTTGGCCTTGCGAGAGCCACATCAGGAGCTTGCCGGAGAACAGCAAGTCGACGTCACCGTCGAAGTCCAAGTCCCCCGCTCGAACGTCGAAGGCTCCTACCACCTCGGGAAGATCGACGCGTTCGAACTCCAAGCCCCCTCGCCCGATCAGCACCGCGGAAAGTCCGTCCATTGGACATCGCCCCATGGCGGTCACATCTCGGCCTCCCTGAACGCCGCGCACGAAGGGAGCCAGCGACTTCAGGCCGAACGATTCGTCGACGGCCCCGAGGCCGAGGAAGGGGATCGGCCCTCGCGCAGGAGAGGTGGGTCGCTCGTTCAGCGCGTCGACGATGCCTCGATCGTTGACTCCCACGTTCGGCGGACAGCCGCTCGAGCGTTTTGGACATGCCTGGCCGTCTCCAATCGGCGCGGCGAGCACGACATCGAGAACGCCATCGCCGTTTAGATCCGCGACTTCAATTTTCGTAGGGCTGATTCCTTTTGCGATTTTTTTCGTGACCCATTCGGTACCGTCGTGACGAACGACCTCGACGAAGCCAAACCCCAACCGATGCGTTTGATCTGCGAGCGCCCCCAGCACGAACTCATCTTTACCGTCACCGTCCAAGTCTGCAGCGATGACATCGGTGAAATAGGCGGGCGAGACTGGCGCGGGCGTCCATGGCGGGAGACCGGACCTCTTGACGGTGCAACCGGCCCCGGCGACCTCGCTCCGCTCGAGGGTGAACAAGATCGGATACTGCGGAATCCAATCATAGCCCTGGCTCACGAGGATCGTTGGGCATGTTGGTGCGTCTTTCGACCGCCCGAGCGGGTACCCAGCCGCCGCGGCGAACTCGAAGAACCCATGAGACAACAAGGGGAGACCGTTGGTTGGTCTGAGCATGGCCATCGGGCTCGCGAGCGAGCGCGAGCTCGTGGCGAGCGGTTTCTGGCAGGATCCTGACACGACGAACGCGAGCAGAGCCCACAGCGGTCGCGGAGTCATCGCTCCGCCGTTGCCGACATCGGCAGCATGACCGAGCACCAGCGCTCCGGGTGGTCCACACCTTCCGTTTCGAGCGCTGCCGCGGCCTCGCGCTCGAGAGTCTGATTATCCGCGAGTCGACCGATATGCCATTTCGCGACCGCGGCCTCCATTCCCATCGCGGCGTGCTCGAAGAGCTGAAGAGCGCCCGTCAACTCCGCGAGCGCCTTTGCGGGCTCAGTCATGACCAGGGAGCTCGCGCGGAAGGCTTTCGCGTGAGCCCTTGCGTCGGGTCGCGACTCCTTCGCCAGAGCGTTTGCGATTTGCCGAATCGACGCGGAAGCCTTCGTGTTCCGATACGCCGCCACGACTCGCGCACTCAGCACCAAGCGGTCTATTCGGGAAGTGGCTACGAGCTTCGCCCCGATCCGGTTGAAGTCCTTTGCGTCTTTTTCGAGCATCCTGTGCGCGACCTCCGGACGGCCCTCCATCAACTCGGCGTACGCGCAGGCAGCGTTCGCATAGAAGGTCTGGATCGTGTACTCGTTGGGAAGCCAGTTCTCCCTGATCCAGGCGGCGCGCAGGACCACGGACTCGGTGTCGCCGCGAGCAAGCGCAGCAAAATCCTCGAGCTGAGAGAACATGACGAGAAAGTGAAGCCATCCGCGTCGACGCGCCTCAGCGATGTGTTCGAGCGCCAAACCCGAGCAGCTCCGATAGGCCCCGAGGTGTCGGAGCGCGAAACAGAGCAGTGAGTCCGCAAGCTGGATTTCCCAAGCCGAGTCACGCACGGTGCGGAGCTTGTCCACCGCTTGGTTACACTCGTCGCGCAGTTTCTCCCAATTTCCTTCATACAGACGCAGATTGGCTTTCCAGAGCATCGCATGGGCGACCAACCGGTCGTCACTCAGTTCTTGGCCCAGGGCCAACGCCTCGTCGAGGTAGTTGGGCGCGGCCTCGCGCAGCACTGGAAGCTGAGGAAACACATTCGCAGCCAGGAAACCCAGGACCTTGTAAAGGTGCGGGCGCTGACCAGCACCAAAGGCGACGTGTGCAGCCCGAAATAACAGGCGCATGCCAGTAGGTGGATCGATGAAGACAAGACTTCGGCCTACCATCCAGGCCAACTCCGAAGACGACTCGGCACGCTCGAGTTGCCGCTGCCGACCCCGGACCGCTCGCGTGAGTGGCCAAATTTCCGGAATCAGTTGCAGCAGCTTGGCCTGCCCAGTGGGGAGCTCGGCCGCGGAGAGAACTGGCTCGAGCACTCGCAGACCGTCCTTGGGTCGACCCGAGTTGAACCAAGCGGTACCCAACAGCGTCCGAATTTCTCGTGTCCGCGCCGAGTCGCCGCGAGCCAAGACCGACTCGAGGATCTGCGCCGCCTCGGCGTTCTCTCCGGATTCGATCATGCAACGCGCGCGCGCCACCAAATGGGTCTCCTTGGCAACGCCGTCCGCGTCGGCCTCGACCAAGAACTCATAAAGCGCCGCGGCCCGAGCGAAGCTTCCCCGTCGCTCCTCCCATTCGGCGAGCCGCAGCGCCTCCGCCCGAGCTCGCTCCAGCTCACCCGCGGCCTTCAAATGGTGAACTCGGAAGCTCGAGTCCCTCGCCGCCCAGAAGGTCTGGACTAGCCGAGCGTGAACCTCGCGCAGCGCGGATTCCGGAACGCGCGCTCGCAGATCTGATCGGAACGAATCGTGGGCGATTCGATAGTCGCGTCCGCTGAATTCGACGAGCCCCGCCCTTTCCAGGTGGATGAGTTGAATCCTCAGAGGTCGGCCCTGCACGATTCCACCGAGCTCGTCCAAGGTCAACGGCCGGCGAGAGGTGGCCAGGATCGTGAGAATCTCCCGGGCGCTCGCATCGAGATTCTCCCACGGCACCATGTTGCCGACCTCTGGCGACCCCAAACCGCGAGCCGACGAGAAAAGCCATGCCCGGAGAGTAAGCGGATTGCCAAGCGCAGGGGGAAGGTGTCCCTGCGACTGAGCTCTCCCCGCGACGAGTCTCGTGACTTCGGCAACCCCGAGGGGCGCCAAATGGAGCTCCTCGAAGTGAGGCGCGAAACCTTGGCGCCGGAGACTCCGCCAGCGATCGAGAAATCTCGACGGAGAGTCAGCCGTCGTCCGAACGCAGAAGATTACGAGCGCTCGGGCCCGCGATCTCGGCTGGAGGAGGTCGATGAAGAACTCGGTACTCTCAGGGCTGCACCATTGAGCGTCGTCCACGACGATCGTCAATCCGTCGTTCTTGGACGCTCGCTCCAAGATCATCTCTCGGAGAAACTGGAGCCCCGCGGACAGGAGCTCCGCGCCAGACAGATCCAAGGCCAAGTCTGTCTCCGGATCGTGAAACAACCGGTCGAGAGCAGCCCGTCCTCCTGGCGCGGGGCCCAACTCCTCGGCCGCGAGCTGCGAAGCGAGCTCGTCGAGCGGAACCAATGGAGTTCGGTCTTCAGGCCGGCAGCGAACTTCGATCGTCGAACCCCCGGTCTGAATGAACTCCCGGACACAAGCGGTTTTTCCAATCCCGCTCTCTCCCTCCAAGAATACTGCCTGGGGACGGCCGCCCATAGAGCGAGCTCGTGCAGTCTGAAGTGTGTCGAGCTCTCTGCCGCGACCGACGAAGCTCAACGCGGGAAAGAGTGGCGAAGGCCCCGCAGGCGGCAATCCGAGTTGCTCGGCGAACCGATCGAGGGTCGTCCGCGTGTCTGGGTCCTCCTGAAGTAAGCCCGACACTGCAGACTTCCAGGGCTCGGGCAGGGCGAGAGGCGCAGGGAGACCAAACCCATCCGGAGGTCGCGCTCCCGTCAGACACTCATACACCAATACTCCGAGGGCATAGGCATCCGATCTCTGGGTCGCCGCGGATCCCCAAAGCAACTCAGGTGCCATATACGCGGGAGTCCCTGCCATGCCGGGCCGGGGAAGTTGCTCGAGAAGGCGGCTCAGGCCGAAGTCGATGACTGCGACCCTGTCGTCGTCGTCGCGAAGCAGGACGTTCTCGGGCTTCAAATCCGCGTGGACGACTCCCCGCGAGTGAACGTAGCGGAGACAATCGACAATGGCGGAGAGGATGGGACGGAGTCGCTCACCACTCGGCTCTGGGTGGGACGAAGCTGGGAACGACCGGGTAATATGACTTCCGCGGACGTACTCCATCGCGAAGAACCACTGCCCGTGGTCACGCGAGAGCTCGTAGGTTGGAACCAGCGCGTGGTGATGGAGGCGCGACAAAATCCGGGCCTCCCTTCTGAAGTCTTCGAAGTCGACGCGGCGCTGCGCGATGAGTAGCTTCACCGCGACCTCGTCCCCCGTCACCTCGTCGATCGCACGATACACCTGGCCGAAAGAGCCGGCTCCGATACACTCTTGGAGACGATAGGATCCGAATCGCTCGCCGACTCGAACCCCATCGTCGCCTGCCCTCGAAAAACCCGATGCCGTCGGATCGATCATATTACGCCGGCCCCTTCCTGCACTGCACCATCAGCTCGCCCGCACCAACCCGTAGGTCCGAATGAGTGTGTAGAGGTAGGATCGCGTAATATCGAGCTTGCGAGCGGTTTCGAGGACGTTCCATCCGGACGCAGTGAGGGCCTGCTCGACGAGAGATTTCTGGAACCTCCGCGTCGCCTCCTGGAAAGTGAGCTCATTCGAGGCGCTTTGACCGGCGTTCGGAAATATGTGCCGTTCTTCGATGTGAGGCGACCCCTCTCCGACGGCGCGAATGAGTGCGACTTCGAGCGAATGTTCGAGCTGTCGAATGTTGCCCGGCCACTCTGCGACTTCCAACGCGACCCTTGCGGCGGGCGAGAGCTGCAGTCGGTCGATTCTGTGGCGTCGACTCGAAGCCTCGACGAAAGACTCTGCGAGCAGCTGAATATCTTCGCGTCGATCGACGAGACGGGGGAGGCGTATTCGCACGACGTTCAGGCGATAATAGAGATCCTCACGAAACCGTCTTTCGGCGAGCAGAGCCTCCAGGTCCGAGTTAGTCGCCGCGATGAGGCGGACGTCGGCATACACGGCCGAGACCGCTCCGAGCGGGTAGTACGTCTGGGATTGGAGGAGCTGAAGGAGCTTGACTTGGACGGCGGAGGCCAGCTCGCTCACCTCGTCGAGAAACAAGGTTCCGCCGTTGGCTGCGGCGACCCTCCCGGGTCGGCTTTCGTGCGCCGTGGAGTGACTTCCTGCGAGCGCCCCAAAGAGCTCGCTTTCGGCAAGCGCCTCGGGGACGGCGCCGCAGTTGAGCTCGACGAATGGCCCAGCCGCTCGGGATCCGTTGTCATGAATGGCTCGCGCGAGCTGAGATTTGCCGGTCCCGGTTTGTCCGGTCAGCAAGACGGGGACGTCGTGAGTTGCTACCAGCGACAACTCGCTCAACACGCGGGCCAGACTCTCGCTCCGCCCCACGATATCGGTGACGCTGAGCTTGTCTCGCCAGGGACGAGTCGGGTCCCGCGTGCGCTCGTCCTCGAGGAGGCGCAGGGCGATAGGGCCCACGTGCCGTGCCAGGTTTTCGACGACTGCGACATCTTCGGCGGAGAAGGGTCCGACGTTGGTTCGGCCCTGAAGGTAGAGAACTCCGATCGCCTGTGCGCCGCCGACGGGGGCGCAGAGGACGGCCTCGATCCCATGCCGCCGGACACTCGGCTGCTCGGAAAACCGCTCATCCAGCCTTGCCGAGGGCGTGTGTATGAGCTTTCCCGACGCGATGGCGGCGGCAACGATTCCGCGGGAAGTGACCGCCCGAATCCTACCGAGGTCCTCCGTCGAACAGGCTCTCATGCTGGTCCAGCGCGGGATGCTTCCGTTTTCCGAGAAAATCTCGAGGTAGCCTTTCTCGGCGCCCGTACATCGCACGGCGAGGTCGATCGCCTCCTCCAGCAACGGACGCAAATCCCGCGAGTGCCCGAGCTCGAGGAGCCGCAGGTAGAGATCGCGTTCTTTCACCATTGACGGTGACTTGGCCGTTGTCGCACCCCGCCCGTTTGCCAAGGCACGCACATATCAACTCGGGGTCTTCGCGGATACACGAAAGATCTGCGCCCTCGGTGCCACATCAGAGAAGCACAAGCAGTGCAAAGGCTTCGGTTCGTTGTGTCAGGTCAGCACATGTCGCTCGACGAGCCTCAGCGCCTACGCAGGATGCAGCAGCAGGATGCAGGCGCGCGCGATCGTACGAAGCTGCGGCCAGTGCTGCCTTCCGAGTGATTCGAGTGATTCGCGCTGCGCGGACGCAGGGGAGCGCGATTCGGGCGCCGACTCGGGCGAGGCAGGCTGAATCGCTTTCATACTCGGCGGTGACTCTGCGTCGAAGGTCCACTGTGTGTGCGCTCTCCAGTCGCCCCATCGATGAGCCGGCACTCAAACGACTGCGCCTCCCTGACTCTCGATTCCGTTCTCCTGAGCCAGCGACTCGGCACGCTCGCGAGCTGACTCGCTCGGCGGGTTCGCGAATTTCGTGAAATCGAATAGATAGATAGTTGATGATTGTGCGCGTTGCGGAGGAGAGCCGCCCGTGCAAGGGTTCGCGGGTGTGGACGCGCCGTGGACCCTCGGTGGCCGCCTGGCTCGGGTGCGTGGCGTGTGGCGCTCCGTCTCGCGTGTTCGAGGTGCCTGCCGGCCCCAATGACTTGGTCGTTCTCGCCAAGACGTCCCTCGACGGCAAAATCTCGCGGATCTCGCTGCTTGCTGGCGAGCTGCCCGGGCGAGTCGAATCGGACGAAGAGTCCGCCCTCGTGGCCTTCGTCCTCTCTGAAGAGGCATTCATCGCTTCCACAGGTGCTCCCCTGGCGCTGGGCGTCCTTGGGGTCGTTCCGGGCCTCGAGCCCATCCCTGGCGGTTGCGGCCGCTGTCTACTTCCGACGGAGTTCCCTCCTGCAATGGTCTTCCCCGGAGACCGCTGCGGTGTGCCTCCCTTCGCGAGGTCCTTCGTCGACGGTCCGTTGGACGTTGATCGCGTCGAGTCGGTGAGGACTCAGATCTCACTCGGTTGGCCGGGAGAGTGTGCCTGCGGAGAGCTCGACTTCGAAGGCGGTCCCTTGCGCTCGGAGTCCGTTTGGCCTTCCGATCAGGAGCCGGTGCATGCGTTCGCGGCGGACGAGCGCGGCATCTTGGCTGTGGGTACGACCGCGGTGCGGCTCATGCGCCCGAGCAACCGCGAAGTCATTGCTGCCCCCTCGGGGCCGCTCCCGAGGGTGGTGGTGCCGATGGGTCGCGACGGATTCGTCGCCGCCTTCGACGGGCCTCGCGGAGATACGAAATGGGTATCCTACCCGCGGGACGCTGAGGCGATCGAATTGCGGGGGCCGTCGGACTTCGTACCTGCTGGAGCCGTGGCGAGCTCCCGTACCCGCGAGCTCTTCATCGTGGGTCGCCGATACATCCCGGACCGCCGGCTAGGCACCCACACAAACGTCGTCGCCCGGTGTGCGTTGGAAGGATCGAGCCTGACTTGCTCGGACAGAACGGTCGTGTCCTCGAGCGACCCAGACTTATCCGAGGTGACAGCCCTGTCCAACTCTCGAGTCGCCGCCACGGATCGCGGTGGGCTGTTGGTCTCCGACGAAGGCGAGACCCGTTATTTCCCAGTCGATGAGCTTGGACAGCCGGACCGTTTCCTCGGTTATTTGGGAAGCGCGGGAACGAGAATCTTCGTCTGCGCATCACCGCTCGAGCCGGCCAGCGTCGCCACCTTCGTTCTCACCGGGGATCTAGGCGGCGCGCTCCCGAGCACCGGAGCCGAGCTACGCTCGAGGCTCAACCAGACTCTTGTCATTCCACGCGCGCTGGCGTGCCGGGGCTTCGCTCCAGAACGAGACGGAGTGCGACTTTTTCTCGATGACGGCAGCTCCCGCGTGTTCGACGCCGATGGTGGTCATGCTCCCGCCCCAGATGATGCCCTCGAGCCCATTCAGCTCGTTCGCGCCTCGACGACCGGCGCGGTTGGCATTTTGACGAGCACCGATCGGCTCTATCACCGAGGGTCGCCGGGAGCGCCACTGGCTCGAGTCATGGCCCCGGCGGAGCCCATCGCCCACGTGCTCGGCCTCGGCGCCCTTGCCGGCGTAGGCTACGTGATCACCGAGAGCGAAGTCATCGAGGTCCGAGCCACGGGCGCTGCGCGACCTCTTCTCCACGGGCTGGACCTCAGCGGGCTCCAAGTCGTCACCGTCGACTCGAAGAACGAGTCTCTGTTGCTGGCAGGACGGTCTGCAGATTCGAGTCACGGCTGGGTTCGAAGGTGGCACCCAGCTCGGGGCGCTGCCCCCGCGGCAGTCGTCCCGTCGGCCATCACCCGAGCCGCGGAAGTCGCACCTGGCCGCCACATCCTCGGCGCAGGGTATGAGTTGCTCATGCTGGAGGACAACGAGACTCGACCCATCGAAATCGAGTGGGACGATCCGCGTACCGAGAATCGAGAAACATGGCCGCAGTGCGCGTCGCCAAACGCAATTCTCGCTCACGACGGGGTCGCCTTCGTGGTTGGGTGCCAGGGCGTAGAGGACGTGAACGTGATTTTGAGAGTCCGGCTCGTCGGCGATCGTTACCGCGCAGAACGGATCGCAGACCCGGCGGCCGTCGACATCACCTCGTTCGATCCGACGTGCCCGGACCGCATCGTAGTTGCCAACGGAGGCAAGAACACCTCGACAGACCGGGAGACCGGCGAGATTTCGGAGGTGGCGATCCTATCGACCGAAGTTCGCCATCAACAGATTCAGACTCGCCAGGTCGAGCTCGTCACCGCCGAGAAATTCACTCCGTGGTCGCTGGCGAGGGTTGGGAACCGCCTGGGCATTGCCGCCCGTGCGTCATTGCCCGGAATCGACCTGCCGGTCACTCGCGTCGCGCTGATCGGCTCGACCGAAGCGCTTTACTTCCCACGCGCGGCTGACGGCTTTGTAGGCGTGGATTCGAAGACTCTCCTGGTCGTCGACCGGCGAGGTTGGATCGAGCGGATCGAGTTGGAGTGAGAATGAGCGCCGCGTCGACTCAGCCGCGCGCACCCGTTCACCAGCGCTCTTCGCGCAGTCATTCGAAGGAGAACCGGGTGGTCACATCGTCCAGACCCACGAGTAAGTTATCGCGCCGACGCAGGTTGCTCCCGGGCGAGCTCGTCGCGAGCGAGCAAGTCCGCTCTCCAGTGACTCTCGCGCAAATAACGCCGCGCGGCCGAGCGGTTAGAATTGCTGCGAAAGTCGAGCCGACTGTCAAACGCAGCCGAACCCGCGCGGTCCTCGTCGCACGCGGAGATATCGCGGAGCTCAGCTCCAGTATCCTTCGCTACTCGCAGTGCTCGGCCAGGGTGATTTCGTAGGGGCCGCAGACTCCGGTCCAAGACCGAGCATCGTGCGGCTCGAGAGTGATCTGGTGGCCAGCCGGGCATGCGGCTGAACAGTAGATGCAGTAGAGCGGGTCGTCATCGCTCGTGTACGTGAAGCAGCGAGGCTCCGCTTGCACGACGTAATTCGAACCCGATCTCGAGACTGTCACGCTCTGCGGATCTCCGTAGCAGTCGGAGGAATAGACTCCCACCGGGTCTGGATTGGCGCGCGCAAACCAAGTTTCGAAGTTGGAGCCGTGGTAACTCATCCGCCAGTTCGTGCCGGGCTTATCCTCGACGCTTGATCTCGATCCAACGGCTGGGACGCGTCTCGCGCGACAATCTGACCATGGTGGCGCAGAAGTCGGGACTCGCGCTTTTGTTCTTTCTGGGCTCGGCCTGTGAGTGTCCGAACTACTCGCCGCCAAGCTGCGTGCAGCCGGCGGCCGAGGGAAAGGGCTGGCTGCGGCCCACGCCTGGCAAGAGTCGCGGCCGCTGTGATCCGCCGACCTGCGGTGACCAGTGTCCGGCCGAGATGAGGCTCGAATCCAAGCTCGGTGTGTGCGTTCCGGCCGCGTGCCCTTCGTTCCGGGCCTCACTCAGGCCGAGTGATTCGCTTGGCGTGGATGGGCAGGGCTGCCCCAAGCTGGAACTTGGGTCCGACGGAGGACCGACCGATGCGGGCGTAGTCGACGCCGAGGCGGAGGCCGGTGTGGGGGATTACGGTGCTTGCGCCTGCATCACGCCGTTCACCGAGACAAGGAGCAACTCCTGCGACATGTGGACGACGTACTGGGGCTGCTCGGCGGCGCCCCAATCTCAATCGCGGAGCGATGTCCCTCCGTGTAACGGCTCCGGCCATTTGGTCACGGATCCGAGAACGGGTTGCCCGATGATTGTTCCGACCGAAGGTTGGTGCGGCCAGTGCTGCCTCCCGAGTGATTCGCGGTGCGCGGACGCAGGGGAGCGCGATTCGGGCGCCGACTCGGGCGAGGCAGGCTGAATCGCTTTCATACTCGGCGGTGACTCTGCGCCCCGGTCGAAGGCTTTGGTGAGGCAACTCGAGTGCGTCGCTGTCGGCGGCTTACTCATCGCGGACAAGTGACGTAAATTGGGCCGAGATGGCATCCAAACGAGGCCGTGATGCGTGTCCGGCCAGACAGGAACGAGGGTGACGATATCCTCTCCGCAGGCGGACAGGGCCCAGACGGAGAGCGCCCAATTCAACCTTCGCATGCGTTCTGACATCAAAACACCCGCGGGACCGCGTATCGCCCCGCTCCTGAGGCTACCAGAAAGTCCGTGAAGGGTCGACGAGTGACCAAACGAAGAAACGAAGTGAGTCATGTTACTGAGCGACCGAGCGAGGCCATTTCACGCGGGCTCGTGGACGGGCTCGTGGAGCACGGCTTCGAGCCGGTGGCCGTCGGGGTCGCGCACAGAAGTACCCGGGGTCGTAGTTGAACGAAGCCCCTTCGCGGCGGTCTGAATCCGTGCGTGCATCTGAGTCTCTGCTCGAATCGGCC
>CAYXDO010000108.1:0-35914 GCA_964463485.1 uncultured Myxococcales bacterium
CGGCTCGCCGGGCTCGATCCGAAGGACCGGCTCGCCGGGCTCGATCCGAAGGACCGGCTCGCCGGGCTCGGTCCGAAAGACGTCCTCGCGGAGTTCGATCCGAAAGCCGTCCTCGCGGAGTTCGATCCGAAGGACCGGCTCGCCGGGCTCGAACCTGACGAAGCAATCCTGGCGATCGACTCACTTCCCGAGGCCGTGAGAGAGATGGTCATTCGCTCTGTGACCAAGCACCGCCGCCGCTCCAGATGAAGTGCGAGTCGTCGAGTCCCGGAGAATCAGCAGGACATCCTCGCGCGCTGTGCTTTCTTTCAAACTTAGTACACGTCCGTGGAAGTTCGTGACCACGCTGAAACCACGGAGGACGCGGAGAGAAGACACAGAGGACACAGAGAAGTGCTCATTCCATCATCTGTGTGCTCTGTGGGCTTCGGCTCTGTGCTCTCTGTGGTTTCTCCCGTGGTCACGAATTTGCGGGGACCTGTGCTTAGGCTCGCGCCTTCCGCGCGAACACAGACCCGACCTGAGTTCCGCTGTGTCCTCCGCGCTCAGCCGTTCGTGCTCACGAGCGTCCTCATCAGCTCGTGCGTGGGCCAAGCTGAGCTGAGGCTCGAGCCCGACGCCTTCGCGATCGCATTTCTCGTCAGTCAGACGGAGGGTAGGCTCGCAGTGAGTCGATACCGAGTCGGCGACCCTATCGCCGCCGAAGAAGCCCGACTCGTCGGATGGACGGAGGAGCAACTCGTCGAGATCAGCCCCCTCGTGGATCTCTCGGGACCGGCAACGTTGACTGATCCCAACTCCGCCGAGTGCGAGCACGGCAGAGTCTTCAATGATCGAAAACGCATCGGCTTTCGGGCACCACCGTCAGGAACCGTCCTCACGCTGCCGTCAGGCGCCCGGACCAGCGTCGCCGATCACGAAGATCTGCGCGGCCTCGATCTCGAGCTCCCGGCTTCGGAGCAGCGATGCTCGGATTTGATGCTCGAATTCGAATGGCTCGGGGGAGCGTCGATCTTCGCCCAAAGTAATGATCCTCTGGACGCCGCCTCGAGAGTAGTCGACCTGCGGGCGCTCCCCGATCGAAGGCTGCTGCTCCTGACAGTGTCCGCCATTCATCTGCTCGAGCCCGATGAGCACGGGGTTCAACTCAGGAAAGACGCCGGTCACTATTTTAGCGCTCAACGAGTCCCTTTCCAACGTGAAGCCGCGGACCACGCGCACTTCGAAAACGTCGCGATCGATCCGCTCGGAAATCGCGTCGTGACCTTGGTCCAACAGCACATCACCGTTTCTGGCGAACCCATGTTCGTGCTGAAGGCGTCCGCCATCGTCGCCTTGAGACTCGACGCGAGCGGGTTCGTAGGCAGCGCGACCACGAGCTTCATGCCCCAGGTCGACATCGAAGACTTAGCAGTGAGCGTGGAGGGTCGCTGGGCTGCCGTGGCTCGCTCGGGCGAGGCTTTCATGGAGAGCACGACAGGATTCGCTCGGTACCAACCCAGCCCCTCTGGGTTGAGCCGTATCTTCGCCACGTCGGATGCGTCGCGCCCATTCTTGATTTCCGACGAAGACGGCAGACTGTTCGTCGGCGACCCTATCGATCCGAAAACCTGGGAACGTCCCGTTCATTCAGGGAGCCCCAGGAGGGCCTTCGACGCACTCACTTCGTTTGGAGGTCAGTATTTTGGAGCGAGTGAGGATGGATCCATTCACACCGGCGATCTCACGAGCTGGCGCCGGCTCGCGCCGGCCGAAGTACTACCCGATCCGCTCCTTTGCCCCCTCGTCATGGACCCCGCTTGCGGTCGCCCCGAGTTCGGCGACGACCTTCAGGACATGACCGCCTTCACTCACGACGGCGAGACCCTCCTGCTGGTCCAAGCCGACGAATGCCGCGCACCGGTGGTCTTTCGCCCAAGGGATCGATGCGCCGTGTTGGGCCGGGTCCCCGAGTTGCCGCACAGCGCGGAACTTCTCTCGGTGGAGGCGCGGGGCGATGACGTCTTGGTCGGAGGAGCCCCCGGCGTCCTCTTGGAGTTGGTTCGATGACCCAGAACCTTGGAAAAAAACGATGAGCCGTCGTGTCGTCGTCGTGATCGAGGCTGAAGTCACGACGAGACACCCTTGATTACGGTTACGAGTACGTCGAACAATGCGTGAGTATAGGCCGCCACTGCGAACCCTCGATAGCGAAAGATCGTAGCGAACAATACGCCGAGCACGAACCGATAAACGAACGACACCAAAAGGAATTCGTCCCCCATCGGACCTACGTAGTGGATGCCGCTGAAAATCAGAGAGGAGAGTAGGCCGGACAGCCCCAGCGCCCACACACTCTTCGGTCCGAACACCTTGCCGCCCAGCCAAGTCAACCCGTTGAACAGTCCGCCTCGAAAAACGAGCTCCTCCCAGAAGCCCGCCCCGAGCGACATGACGATCCCCGCGAAAAAACCGAGCTGCACCGCGCCGTTGGCGCCTCTCGAAGCCGCTGCCAGGCTCAACCGAGTCACGACCCAACCAGCCAAAGTCGCGCAAGCGACGGCGTACACCGTGCTCTCCACCAACGTCGGAATGATGAGTCCGGGTCGAAGCCGCTTCTGTATTCGAAGCCGCACAATCACCACCACCAGCGCGACCACGGGCGCCAAATGCACACTCAGATAGAGCACGCGGCTTTGTTCGCGTACCGCGACGAGCGCCAGGGAGAGGAGGTCGACTCCGTTCTTTAGGTCGATGAAGAGACACCCGAGCTCGTAAGCAGCCAGCAAGGGCAGCGCCAAGACCAGCGCGTTCAGTGGATCAGGACGCTTGGCGAGGTGTGCGCGCGTCTCGGCCCAAAAGGATGGAGCGCCCATCTCTCACCCTAGCGCGTTCCACAACTCATCGACAAGCCGGAGTGTAATCAACGCTGAAAACGCCCGCCGGTGACGTCGCGAACGTGATGGCCCGGCGGTCCTCGACGTACGTGTACGCGATGGGATCGACGGGTTGCCCGGCTACGCTCACCGCGATGGTTCCGACCTCGGCCGGCGCGGCCAGCAGCACGCCGGTGGGGGTCTCGGCAGCCCGCGCCGCGATCGCTTCCGCGTGCGCGCTCCAGTCCGGCGCACACAGCTCGAAGGTCGCGCCCCCCGTTACCCTGGTCACCTCCGCCATCCTTGGGCCAGGCGGACAGGGTGAGTCACTCGCTCCCGTGATCGCGAAGAACGTGGTGCCGCGATCGAGGTGGCGACCCGCCAGCCTGTTGAGACGATCGCCGAGATCCTCGGGCACCGGAGACTGATCGTCGATCCCCCCCACCGCCGCCACGATCAGCCTCGCATCTGGGCGCAAAAGCTCCGGCCCGTAGTCATGAGAAACAACCTCGAGAGCTCGGAGCATGACCATCGATCGAGCCTGCGAACCGAATGGGATACTCAGCAAACACTCGAGGGCCTGCTTGCGATAGAGCGAGGTGTCTCGGTCGTTTCGTATGATCGACGGCAGAGCTCCGCAGTCTCGCAAGGACGCGTCGGCCCCTTCGTCGCTCTCGACCACACTCACGCGGGCGTCCACGCCGCGCGAGTCCAGCTCGTCGAGCAACTTGGCACCGAACGCCAGGAGCTTACTCTTGGCCGCTTCCATCTCCGAGCCGCCACGAACCAACAGCACCACGTCGGCCTTCTTCCCCGAGAGGTCGAAGCTCTCGCTGGTAGGTCTGTCGTCCGTGTGTCCTCCGATCAACTCGACCGTCGAGCTCCCGAGCTCATCGACGATCACCAGCGAGCCGACGTGCTCTCGGGCCGAGGTCGGGCGCAGCTCGAGGCTCGCCGCCACGAACTCTCCAGGCGCGAGCTCGAAGGCCCGCGATGTGTCGAGCGCCGAGCCGTCCGAGCGAGCCGCTCCTACGACGCGAAATTCGGCAGACGAAGACTGAAGGGAGCTCACGCGCGCCCTGATGGTCCCTGGGTTCGAGACCACGACGGATCGGATCTCGGACCCACACACCGAGGGTCCCCCCGTCGACCTGAACGGGACGGCTTCGAAGACGAGCCGATCCGGCGCCACCCACACGAACCCAGCCTCGACGTCTCCCGTCAGGTCGATCGTGAGGCTCGCCTCGCGGTCGTTGGTCAGCTCGAGCTCGAGACGACCAAAAGCGCCTCCCGGCTCGGACGCGGTAAAGCCGAGCGCGAGGTGGGCCTCGCCGTCGGACTCGATGGTCAGCGGGAGCTCGGGGCCGGTGAGTCTGAACGAGCTACTCTCCGGGAACAGGGAGGCCTTCGAAATCGTCGCCGCGCCCTCACAGCCGTTACGTAGCGCGACGAGGCTGGCAGATGTCGCACCCAACCTGACCGTTCCAAAGTCGACCCTGCGAAGCTCCGAGGTCACGCAACCGAGCGCCTGCGCCGCGCCCTCGATGGTGACGATCCGAGGTAAGACTTCGGACTCAACGTACACCGAGAGTTGCCGCACCGCGGGCCCGGGAGGGAGGGCGCGCTTTGGAGCGAAGGTCACGGGCAAGTCGAAGGTCGAGGACCCCGGAATTTCGAAAGGCAGCGAAGGCGCTTCGAGCGAGAATACGTCCGGATCCAACTCGAGCCTGGTGAGCGAACAAGCACCCGTGCTCTCCACCTGAAGCGACACCGGCCTGGATTCGCCGAGGGCCAACTCTAAACGTTGAGGAGCCACGTTCAACTGGCAGGGTGTGATCTTGACCGGGGGTGGCTCGTCCTGCTTGCACGCGCCCAGGAATCCAGGAAACAGCGCCAGGAGGAGCGGCAGGGCCGCAGGGAGAGTCGTCTTCGTTCGCGTCACCCGTAGTCGGTAACACGACGCCCGGTCGTGGCGCCACCCTCGTGTTGATGACGACTATCCTGCCCAGTCTTTCCTCTGAAGCGCATGTCGACGAGCGTGGCTGTGAAGCGGACGGGCGATGAAGACGACGGGACGGGCCTATCGATACGCGAACCATCCGGCGCCGTCATGGTTCCAATCCGCACATTGGTTCGATGCGTCATCTTCGGACCAACTTCCGCGCACGGAGAACGATCCCACCTTCGTGCTCGTCCAACCAACCTCGACCGTCTTCCCCTCCGCAGTGGCCATGAGTGTATACTGGGACCACGACCCACATTCGTCGGAGTCCTCGCAGACCTCGTTGCCTCGGGCGAACGAAATCTCCGGCACTTCAAAGTCCGCACTACGCGAAATCCGGGCGGAGCCGAAAGAGTAGAAACGAAGCTCATCGTCGACTCGGACGACGACTGTTTGCTGAGGAACCCAACTCAGGCCGGTGGTCGCATACTGCACTTGCACACGTGCCCCAGGCTCAGGCGTCATTAGCTGGATCGGAGCCCCCAAACCAATGATGCCCGTGCGACCTCCATCCGCGTTCACTCGCCAAAAGACGACCTGTGCCGAATCCGAGGACATCAGTTTGGAGCAGGGTCCCTCTGATGACACGGTCGCGGAGCCCACCATGACTGCGGGCATCGTGAATGAAGTCCTCTGAAAGTCACCGAGGCCCAACTCCTCCATCCATCCCGAGTCCAGGTCCCAACAAATCTGCCCGGAGGACGATGGCACTCCTCCCTTCGGTGGATCGCAGCGCTCGGGCGCGCAAGCCCAAAAGACCGAGGTTGGGACCGAGGCCAGCATCAGAGCTTTGGCCCGTAGGCTGGAAGATCGACGAAAGCATACCAGGTCTGTCGACTGACTTGTGCAGTTCGGCCGACGGGGATCCAAAACAGCGGCCCTTTCCGGCGCGATCATTTCGAGCTTCATGCGCAGAACTTATATCCGTTCGCTGGGAGCATGCATTGACGGGGATCAAACGAACTTTCGTGAACTGCGCGGGGAGAGCAACCCAGTTGCCTCCAGGCTCCGCGGGTCGCAGCCCGTCGGGCACGATCGAGTCAGGTCGAAAAGCCCGACTCTCCGGGCAGTCGCAGCGAGAGGCAAGTCAGCGCGCCTTCCCCCTTGTGAATCTCCGAGAGCTCGAGGGTGATGACTTCCAACCCACGCGCGGCGAGCATCTCCGCGGTTCGCGGCGCCGCGCTCGAAACCAGCACCGTCGTCCCGAGGCTCGAGACATTGCCACCGTGAACCTCGGGTGTCCGCAACACCTCGAGGCCCTCGGCAACAAAGGGCTCGTCGTCGGCGAGCGACGGCGCTGCGACCACTACACCCTCACTCACCAGCGTGACCGACGACTTCAAGTGAAGGTTGGCCCCAACCGGCACACGAATCACCCGCGCGGGCCAACAGGCGACCTCCAATCGCCGCACCCCTGCTTCGTTCGTGCGAGCTGATACTCCGACATAAAACAGATCGTCTCCGGCGCGCAGCACGTCCCCGCCGTCGAGCGTCCAGTCCGCGTCGCGTGTCTCGCCGGCTCGGACTTCCAGACCAAGCCCCAAGCCTTCGAGGTCGGCCGCCAGGCAAGCCACCTCCGCAACCCTCGAAGCAGCGCCAGGCCGCGTCAGCAGCACATGCCCAGAGCCGAGCGCCACCGCGGTGTCCTCGAGGAAGACCGAGTCCGCGAGCGAGTCGAGCGCAGGAAGCCGAACGACTCGGATCCCACTCTGCTCCAGCGCTCGAACGTAGGCCTCGTGCTGCTCGACCGCGCGTGCGAGGTCGATGGGCGCCGGGTTCGCGCGAAGGCATGACAGATAGCTCGCCGGCACCGGACGGACCAACGCGATCCGAGTCTCGATCCTCACCCGAGGATGATCGCACACCGCTTCGTCGAGCGGAATTCCCGCCGCAGCATCTCAGCGCGGCCGACGGGCCGCAGCCAGATGCGCGCAACAAACTCGAGCCGGCCGCGCAGACCATAGGCTGTAGGCTGTAGGTCGGACGTCCGGAACAGATCGTCGGCTTCCCGCGGCGCTCGACAACTTTCGGAAGGAGTTGAACAGCATCACCGACTCCCTCAATCCTTGCCCGAGATGACGACGGCGCGAGCAGGGCTCAACCCAGGGACTTCGTCCGTCACCGCGAGGAGCTCGTCCCCCCACGGCAGGAGCTGCAGCACGTGGTGCGGAGCTGGTGCGGTCGTATGACCGCCTCGACCCTCGTAGGGACAGAAGCCATGACCTAACACGTACGTGCCCATCTCCCCCTCGCTCGCGCCAAACGCGAACCCGGCTCGAAAATGGGCGAACGCGTTGATCGAGCCCGCGAACCCTTCGCTCCGTAAATCCGCAAACCCGTCGACGGAGAGTTGCTCGAGCCGAGTGAAGTCGTTCGTTGCCGCGGCATCCAACGCAGCCCATCCTCGGCCGCCGACGAGCGTACCCACACCGTCGACGTGTTCGATCGTCGTGATTCCGTCGCCTGGATACGGTGCAGGAAGGCGACAAACGCGCTCGCCGAGGCAACCCTGACCTTCCTTGAACGAGATCGGCGACTCCTCGACTCGCGCCACCACGATCGCCTGATCGCGATCGCTCACCACGAGCCCGCCTCGACGATCGAGATTCTGCAGAGTTTGACCATTTCGCACGTCGGGCCGCCAGAGCTCCTCCACGTGCGCGCTCGACCCAACAGCAGAGTATCGGAGCAGAACGCCGTATTTGGACAGAGAGTACGCGACGAAGTCATTTGCCGAACCTACTGCTTCGAGCCATCCGGAGCGACCGTGCCACCACGGACTTGGACAAGCCGTGGTGCCGGTGACAGTCAGCGGCTCGGTTGCGAGCCGGCCGCCGCGGATGGAGCCACGACCTAGCCTCGAACACTCTCCGTTCAAGAGCAGCGTGCCGTCAGGCAGCTTCGCGACGGTCGTGTACGGAGCCGCCAGTGTGCCGGTCGCGACGACCGCTCGGTCATCGAAGATATACCACCGCCCGGCTTGCGCCACGTCGTCGGCCGAGTCCTGCTCGTCTATCAAAAACAGCGCTCGCCTCTGATCGAGCAGCACGGCGGCCGTGATCGAGCGTCCGTCACCAACGGCAACCGGCTCGTCACGGGCGAGCTCGCTCGGGCACTCGACATGCCTCTCCCTCGCGATCTCGAAGTCGGAGACTTCGGCCGGCACCGACGAGGCACCCCATGGCGCCCAGACACCTCCGCTGATGGCGGTATGGGACATTTCGGAAAAATCAGTCGGGAGACTACGTGCGAAAGGCCGGACACCTCGCCGCAGAGGCCCCTTCGGGAGCGACAACTCGCGGTCGTACCGGAACGCGTAGAGCTCGACGCGCCCGTCTTGGAACTCAGGATCGAGGACGGGCGGCAAGCCCTCTCGTGTCCTCGGGTCGACATGGAACAACCTCGCCTGACCGTCCGTGACCTCGAAGAGCAGGACCGATCGTGCAGCGGGATCGGAGAACGTTGGCGGGAGCGCGACCCCGAGCCGAGTGGGTCCGCAGGCAGCGAGGAACAAAAGCGCGACGCTTCGTCGCATGTTGGGAGTCTATGCCCTCCAAGGAAGGGGATACAGGAAAACTTGCGAGGCTGCCGGTCGGCGGATTTCGAGGTGCTCCGACGAGCCGCTACTCGTTCGTGTTCTTCACCGCGAAGGCGCTCACCTCTGGGGGCAAGGCCATGTCCAAGGCTCTGACGAGGAACCCAAAGCCGTCGGCGGTCTCTTCCACGCGCTTGTTGATCGGCTTGCCCGCGCCGTGACCGGCCTCTGTCTCGATCCGGATCAAGACCGGAGCGTCTCCGCGCTGCGCGGCCTGCAAAGCCGCGGCAAACTTGAAGCTGTGCCCAGGCACGACTCGATCGTCGGTGTCGGCTGTGGTGATCAGAGTCGGTGGGTATCTGCGAGGTTGGACGTTGTGGAGCGGAGAGTACCGCAACAGGTTTTTGAAGTCATCCGGATCTTCGGGCGAGCCATACTCCGGCACCCAAGCCCAGCCGATGGTGAATTTGTGAAATCGCAGCATGTCCAGAACGCCCACGTTTGCGAGCGCAGCTCCGAAGAGCTCGGGACGCTGGACGAGGGTCGCTCCCACCAACAAGCCCCCGTTGCTCCGACCGTTGATCGCGAGGCGCGTGGGTTTGGTGTAGCCCTGGTCGACGAGCCAAACCGCGGCGGCCGCGAAGTCATCGAACACGTTCTGCTTCCGGAGTCGCATCCCGGCCTCGTGCCAGGCCTCGCCGTACTCACCGCCGCCGCGAAGATTGGCGACGGCCAACATGCCACCGAGCTCGAGCCATACCAGCCACTCGCTCGAGAAGGCAGGAGTGAGCGAAATGTTGAATCCACCGTAACCATAGAGCACGGTGGGGATGTCTCCGGTGGGTTTGAGACCCTGCTTGGAAATCAGGAACATCGGGATCTTCGTGCCGTCTCTGGTTGGGTAGAAGACCTGCTTGGTTTCGAAGCGCTCCGCGTCGATAGGGAGTTGGGGGCGCCGGAACAACTCGCTCCGCCCACTGACGACATCATATTTGTAGATGGTCGTGGGGTGAGTGAAGGTCGTGAAGCCAAAGTAAGTCTCGGTGTCGCGGTTGTCCCCTTCGAAACCCGTCGCGGTACCCAGCCCAGGCAGGTCGATCGATCTGACGAGTGATCCGTCGGGCCCGAACACCTTGATCTCGCTGCGGGCGTCTCGCAGGTAGCTAGCGATGAATCGACCCCCGATGAGCGAAGCTCGCTCCAGGGTCGCATCCGACTCCGGAACGACGACCCGTGTTCGATTTGGTCGCGCTGCGTCGACCGCCACGAGCTTGCCGCGGGGCGCATCCTTGTTCGTGACGAAGTAGAACGTGTCTCGCTCGCTGCCCACCAGCTCGTAGCCGGCGTCCAGGTCTGGCAGGAGCTCCGCGACTTCTGCATCGGTGGCCTTGAGGGACTTCACGAACACCGAGTTCTTTCGGATCGCACCGACCCACGCGGTGATCACGAGCCACTCCCCACTCTCGGTCACTTCGCCGTCGAACCCCCACTCCTTGTGATCGGGACGCTCGTAGATCAGCCGGTCCGCGGCCTGAGGCGTACCCATTCGGTGATGATAGAGCTTGTGGTAGAAGTTCTGGCCATGATGTTCGGCGCCCGCGTCTGGTTGCTCATAACGACTGTAATAGAACCCGGAGTCCGAGGTTTCCCAAGACACCTGGGAGAATTTCACCCACTCGATCTTGTCGGGGAGATCTCGGCCCGTGACCACGTCTCGAACTCTCACCTCTACCCAGTCCGAGCCCGCCGTCGACAGTCCGTATGCCAACAGCTTCCCGTCATGAGTTGGCCAGTACCCAGCGAGCGCGATCGTCCCATTGGCGGACAGCTTGTTGGGATCGAGCAAAATTCGAGGCGCCGAACGCGAGTCGTCCATCACGTGAAGCACGTCCTGGTTCTCCAGGCCGTCGTTGATTTCGAAGAAGGACCGACCCCCTCGGATGATCGGCACTCCGTAGCGCTCGAAGTCGAGCAGGGACCGGAGTCTTCCGGCAATCGCGCTGCGCTCTGGGATCGTCTCGAGGAAGGAGTCGGTCAGCTTTTTTTGGGCGCTGATCCAGACTCTAGAGGATTCGGATCGTGGGTCCTCGAGCGACCGATGCGGATCGGCTACCGGCACTCCATGTTGGGTCTCGGTCGGTCCGTCCGCCGGGGACACGGGATACACGAGCGCAGGATAGCGCGAAGAAGCGCACGCGGAGAGCCCTAGGAGCCAAGCAACGCGCCGCACGCGGCTCTCATGGACCGTTTCTCGCACGTCGGCAAGAGCGTTGGCCGGCGGCCCTCCGATCAGAGCGCGGGCACTCAGGAGCTGTCGATCGGGGAGAGAGGGGCCACGATTGCGCAATGGCCAGCACGCCGTGTAAAAGCAAGATCATATGCTTTGGTCCGAGGTTCGGAATCGCCACCCCAATGCGTGGCTGATAGTCGAAGCGCTGTCAGCGCGGTCAGAGTCAGACCAACGGGTGGTCGATCGAGTCGCGGTCCTCGAAGTCTGCCTGGACGGTCGTCATGCCTTTGAACGATATCGGGCGCTTCGGCTCGAGCATCCCACGAGGGAGCTCTACTTCATCCACACCTCTCGGGAGCACTTCGTGTTGCCCGAACAACATTGGGCGGGAGTCAGGCTCGATGCTGCCTCTGCGAATTCGTAGTGGCCTGCCATTTCTGACCTTGCGCGTGATCTGGGAGGGGCACTCATGCGAGATTCCGGAAGTCCTGGTCGACACAGGCTCCGCGTCTACGATCGTGTCGGCCGACTTCGTCGAATCGATCGGGGTTGTGGTCGAGCCTGACGATATGCTCCGAGTCGTTCGAGGCGTAGGAGGCCGAGAGATCGTCTTCAGCCGGAGGTTCGACGGCATCCAGAAGGGGACCGCGAGATTCCGGACGTTGAGCTGCAGATCGGCGCGATGCAGTACGGATTTGCAATCAACGGGATCCTCGGCATGGACGTTCTCACGAAGCTCGGCGCGAGAATCGATCTCCGCAAATTGACTCTTACGTTGAACCTTGACTGATGAGCAAATGGCGGTAGCACGAGCTATGATGGGCGAGTGATTCATCGAGACGCGCGCGGACGCTGGTACGACGACGGCGAACCGATCGGACATGCGCGTATCGAGCGCGCCTTCGATGCCTGGGTTGCCGTGGACGCCGATGGGCGGTTCATCCTGAAAAACTCGGTGAGCTCTGCGTACGTAGAGATCGAGGGGCCTCCGATCTTCGTTCGCGCCGCTCGATGGACCGACGCCGGCCTACTCATGGCGCTGTCCGACGGACGCGAGGAGCTCCTCGACCCCGAGACGCTGCGCAGCGACGCCGAAGGTTTGATCTACTGCGACGTGCGCGAGGGAACGATGGTGGCTGGCTTCCAGCGCGGCGCGGCGGTGGTTCTCGCGGAGCGCGTCGTCGACGAAGCGAGCCCGCGGCTCGTGTTCTGCGGTCGAGCTCACCCGGTGGAGGTCGATCATCGCGCGCTCGTGCCGCGACGCGCAGCGGGGAGCGTTGCGCTTGGTCCGAGGGTCCCGTAGGATTCGAACATGAAGCCCCACCGACGACTCACCCAACCGCTCGTACGAGATGCGGGTCGGCTTCGCCCGGCGTCGTGGGAGGAGGCTCTCGAGGTCGCGGCGCGCGGGATCCGCACTTCGGTCGAGCGGCATGGTCCAGACACGTTCGGCGTCTTCAGCTGCTCCAAGGCCACCAATGAAGTGAATTTCTACGCGCAGAAGCTCGCGCGGGTCGCGGTCGGGAGCAACAACATAGACAGCTGTAACCGCACCTGACACGCCCCCAGCGTCGTCGGTCTGGCGACGGTGTTCGGGGCAGGTGGCGGCACCAGCTCTTATGTCGAGGTGGAAGACTCGGACGTGATCCTCCTGTGGGGATCGAATGCTCGTGAAACTCATCCGATCTTTTTTCACCACGTCCTCAAGGCCGTGCGCCGCGGCGCGAAGCTCTACGTCATCGACCCTCGGCGCACGTCGTCGGCAGAGTGGGCTGACGGGCACCTAGCGCTCCAGGTCGGCACCGACATCGAGCTCGCTCACGCGGTCGGCCGGGAAATCTTGGCTTCGGGACTCGAAAATCGGGCCTTCATCGAACGAGCGACGCAGGGATTCGCGGCCTGGCGCGAACGAATATGGCCTTTTTCCCTCGAGCGCGCCTCGCTCGGCACGGGTGTGTCGCCGGAGCTCATTCGACGAATGGCGCACGACTATGCGCGGGCGGACCGTGCGATGATTTGTTGGACTCTCGGCATCACCGAGCATCACAACGCCGTCGACAACGTCCTCGCTCTCATCAACCTCGCCTTGGTCACGGGTCATGTGGGTAAGTATGGCTCGGGCCTGAATCCGCTCCGCGGACAGAACAACGTACAAGGCGGCGGCGACATGGGAGCGCTGCCGCACAAGCTCGCTGGGTTTCAGGACGTCGAGAACGACGAAGTCCGAGCGCGCTTCGAGGCCAAGTGGAACGCCAAAATCCCACCCAAGAAGGGCAAGAACCTCACGGAGATGCTCCACGCGATGGAGCAAGGCGAGCTCTGCGCGCTCTTTTGTATCGGCGAGAACCCCGCCCAATCGGAGGCCGACGCCAACCGCGCCATCGCGGCCATCGAGCGGCTCGAAATCCTCGTGGTGCAGGACATCGTCATGACCAAGACCGCCGAGCTCGCCCACGTCGTGCTGCCAGCATCGGCTTCCTGGTGTGAGAGTGAGGGCACCGTCACCAGCAGCGAACGCCGCGTGCAGCGCGTTCGGCGCGCGCTCGATCCGCCCGAGGGCGCCCGGGACGACCTCGAGATCATCGCCGACCTCGCGCGACGGCTCGGACGCGACCTCGGGCCTCCCGATCCTCGACAGCTCTGGGAGGAAGTCCGTTCGTTGTCTCCGATGCACGCTGGCATGAGTTACGAGCGGCTGGAGGCCCTCGGCGGACTTCGTTGGCCCTGCTGGAACGAAACCCACCCGGGTGAGCTCTTCCTGCATGCGCGTCTCTGGAAGGACCCCGTCGAGGGTCCAAGAGCGCCCTTCTCCGCGGTCGCCGCCGAGGGACCCGCCGAGGGGCTGGACGCTGAGTTCCCGCTCCGCCTCACCACGGGCCGTCGACTGGACTCTTTCAACACCGGGGTTCAGACGAGAGCCTTTGCTTCGCCCCTTCGGCGCGGCGAGACGATCGATCTCTCGCCTTCCGACGCACGAAAATACGGCGTGCTCGAAGGGGACCTCGTCAAAGTCAGATCTCGGCGTGGCCAGGTCGTGGCGCCCGTTCGAATCGACCCAGGCTTGCGTGAAGGCTTGGCCTTCATGACGTTCCATTTTCCGGACGAGGTGGACGTCAACCAACTCACCATCGACGTGTCCGATCCCAAGTCCGGAACCGCCGAGTTCAAGGCCGCGGCCATCTCCATCGAGCGGCTCGCGGCGGCTCCGGAGTGAAGAGGAGACTTCGTGGACTTACGCCACATTCGAGCTTCTGCCACCGCGATCGAGCGGGCCGCGATCGACCTCGTGATAGGTCCCGAAGTCGACGGTGAGTCGACGGTGGGCCTGTCCCTCGCCAAGGGTCGCCGGCAGCTGCTGCTCCCGGCGCTCCACGCAGCGCAGCGGAGGGTTGGGTACGTCTCGCCCGGTGCGCTGAGTTACATCTCGCGACGCCTCCACATACCTCCGGCCGAGGCCTACGGCGTGTTGACGTTCTACGGGATGTTCTCGACGGAGGCCCGCCCGCCGAGAGTGGCTCACCTTTGCACCGACCTCGTGTGCAGGATGCGAGGCGCTGCGTCGGTCGAACAGGAGCTCCGGGAGCGACTCGGGCCGCCGGGTCAGACACTCACCCGCGCGGAGCACGAAGCGACCTGGCTCGAGAGCCCCTGCCTCGGCCTCTGTGAAGTCGCTCCGGCCGCCCTAGTCACCATCGCAGGTCAGCCTCCCTTCGAGCGAAGCTTTGGACATGCCTCCGCCGAGTCGATCGAGTCCGCGCTGACGTCCGGTGACGTCCCCCGCCCGATCGTCCCCGTGCTGGAGAGCGCGAGTGAGAAGCGGACTCTGCGGCGAGCCGGCCGAATCGATCCGGAGAGTCTCGATGAGTATCGCGCTCACGGCGGATTCGCCGCTTTGCGCAAAGCCTTGGAGCTCGGCGCGGCTTGGGTCGTCCGGGAGCTCCTCGAGTCGAAGCTCGTCGGCCGCGGAGGCGCGGCCTTCCCAACGGGGCGTAAATGGCAGGCGGTCCAATCCGCCCCGGTGCGCCCTCACTACTTCGTCGTCAACGCCGACGAGTCCGAGCCTGGGACCTTCAAGGACCGCATCTTGATGGAGCTCGACCCCTTCGCGATCGTCGAGGCCGCCACCATCGGTGGGTTCGCCGTCGGAGCCGATCGCGGGTTCATCTACGTGCGAGGAGAGTACCCGCTCGCGATAGATCGCCTCGAGCACGCCATCTCCGAGTCTCGACGCCGTGGGTTCTTGGGTGAAGGAATTTTGGGAAAGACCGTGAATTTCGAGCTCGAGGTCAGGCGCGGCGCGGGCGCATACGTGTGCGGCGAAGAGACCGCGTTGTTCGCCTCGATCGAAGGCTTCCGAGGAGAGCCCAGAAACAAGCCGCCCTTCCCCGTCGAGGTCGGCCTCTTCGGAAAACCTACGGCGATCAACAACGTCGAGACCCTCGCGAATGTGCTCGATATCGTACGGGACGGCGCCCGAGTATACTCGAGCCTCGGCTCCAAAGGCTCGACCGGCACCAAGCTCTTCTGCGTGTCCGGCGACGTGAACGCGCCGGGCCTGTACGAAGTGGACTTTGGGCTCGAGCTCTCTCGACTCATCGGCCTCGCCGGTGGACCCTCCGAACCCATCCAGACTGTGTTGCTCGGAGGCGCCGCGGGCACGCTGCTCAGGCCCGACGAGCTCGACGTGGAGCTCAGCTTCGAGGGTACTCGCGAAATCGGCGCGACCTTGGGATCCGGGGTCGTCGTGGTGATCGGGACTTCGCGCAGGCTGCTCGAGCTCCTTCACCGGGTCGCCGTCTTTTTTCGGGACGAGTCCTGCGGCCAGTGTGTCCCCTGCCGAGTGGGTACGGCGCGCATCGAGGAGCTGTTGGAGCGCGCCCTGCGAGGAGCGCCCCTTGGGACCATGGCGACCGAGCGCGCGATGTTCGAAGAGCTCGCCGCGGCCATGCGGGACGCCTCGATCTGCGGCCTCGGGCAGACCGCGCCGAGCGCGCTCGAGTCCGCCATCAAAAAACTCGGACTTTTCGAGGAGACTCACTCATGAATGATCTCCTGCGCCTCGCTCGGCGCTCCGTCGAGCTCTCCATCGACGACGAGAAAGTCTCCGTGCTCGAAGGGTCGACGATCCTCGACGCGACTCGCTCCGTCGGCGTCGACGTACCTACCCTCTGCTTCGCCGAGAATCTCACTCCGATCAACGTGTGCAGAGTCTGCGTCGTGGAGGTCGAAGGGGCCCGCACACTGGCGCCAGCCTGCTCCCGCAAAGTCGAGGCGGGTCTGAAGATCAAGACGAGCTCACCTCGGGTTCGCACGGCCCGAAAGGTGGTGCTCGAGCTCATCGCCTCCTCGGTCGACGTCTCCGAGTCGCCCGAGATCGCCGCGATGATGAAGCAGTACGGAGCGGAGCCCCAAAGGTTCGGCCCGTCCGCGTCCAAAGCACGAGCCGGAGATCGCGACTCCGCGCTCGCCGGGCACCATCACGCAACTCATGGTGTCGCAGCCACCGTCGCGGAGCCCCCGCGCGTCGACAACGCGCTGTTCGTACGTGACTACACGAAGTGTATGCTGTGCATGAAGTGCGTCCAAGCCTGCGGCGCCGACGCGCAAAATACCTTTGCCATCGCAGTGGCCGGGCGCGGGTTCGAGGCACGAATCTCCACCGAGCTCGCACTCCCGCTGCCCGACTCGGCCTGTGTTTTTTGCGGAAATTGCATCGGCGTGTGCCCGACCAACGCACTCGTCTTCAAGACCGAATATGACTCGAGGTTGGCAGGCGGCTGGGACGAGAGTCGGCAGTCGAGGGTCGACACGATCTGCCCTTACTGCGGCGTGGGTTGCACGCTGACCTTGCACGTTCAGGACAAGAGGATCGTCAAAGTCACCTCGCCGGCCGACTCGCAAGTGACGGGCGGGCATTTGTGTATCAAAGGCCGATTTGGCACGGCGTTCGTGGAGTCGAAGCCGTGAAGCTGCTCATCTGCCGAGGCCTCGGAGCCGACGCGATCCCTGGGGAGCGAGCGGTCGAGCGAGGTTGCTCACCGAACCAAAATACGGCGTTTCGCCCCACGTACCAACCGTCGGTCGAACGCCCGGAACGAAACGCTCAGGTCGGGCTCGCTACTCGTCATACTCGGAAGTGAAGTGGGCGCCGTCCGGCTTCAAGATCAGCTCGACCACCCCTGGGTTGGTCCTCAAAATCAGCCTATCTCCGCTCAGGACGAAGTCATAACTGAGCTTGGCCTCCAGATCGTAGCTCGTGGCTTCGGAGACGAAGAACGTGTCGCCGGCGCAGCGCGCGAACACCACGTAGTGCCTAGCGCAGCCTGCGACGAAGTTGAAGACTTGCTCCGCCGAGAGTGTGACGTCGATCTTTCCGTCTTCGAGGTTCGGTCGAGGACACCGCGAGGCTCGACTCTCGTCTTGTTTGATTCGGACGATCTCGCCTTCGAGGAGATCGCGCAGGGCCCGAATCAGAAACGGCGCCGCGGTGACGGCGCAGCGCTCGAGGATGTCCTGGCCGTCCCAGCCGATCGGAGTGGCGTACGTTCCGGCCGCTACCACGTCACCGGAGTCTTCACCCTTGTCGAGGATGTGGACGGCAAAACCAAGCTCCCGGTGGCCTCTCTTGAGCGCCCAGAAGAGCGGCGCGGGGCCTCGCTCCTGCGGAAGCCGGCCGGGATGGAGGTTGAGCCCTCCGCGGGATGGAAGGGCGAGCAGCTCAGCCGGAAGCAGCCGATGAAATCCGGCGACTACGAACGCCTCGGGACGGACTCCGGCGACCGCGCGGAGCACGCGCGGATCGCCGGGATGAGTTGCTTCGATGACGTCGACCCCGAGCTCGGACGCGCGTCGGGCGAGGCCGGTTCCTGGGTTCGCCGGGCGAAATACCCGTCCGAGCAACCCTGGTCGAGCGCGAAGGCGGCGCACGTTGGGAATTCGGCTGGGATCACCCAGCACGACGAGTCGCGGAAGAAATCCGCCGGCCGACAACAAGCTCAGAGTAACGCTCGAGAACACACTCTCGAGCCCGAAGAATACGAGGCTCCCTCCGTTCACGCTACTCACACCCGACCGTGAGCGTCTTGCCCGCGATCGGTCGGATGTTCTTCTTCAGCGGTTTTCCGCCCTTGGGAGTGAGTGTGACTTGGTAGCCGCGCGGGCGAGCCTCGAGGCTCAGGGTCTGCTGAGTAACCGAGGCCCACGCACCCACTCCGTCGATGCGAGCGTCCATTTCGGAGTTGCAGCGCAAAACCACCTTCGCGTTCCCGGGCTTCGGGGCCGCCTTTTTGGGCTCAGCCTTCTTCGGCGGCGCCTTCTTTTCCGGAGGCTCCGGCTTCATCGGTGGCCTTGGCGCCGCAGCGTCCGGCGCGGCGTGGCCCGCGTCGGCCAGCGACGGAGGGGCCGTCATGGCGTCAGCTCCGAGAGGAGGACCCGCGTCCATACCGGAAAGCTCGGCGTCCCGCTGGCCTCCGTCGACCGCTGCGTCGCTGGAGTCCGAGATCGCCACCCCCCCCGAGGTGAGCGCGGGCTTGTCTGACTTGGAAGGCCGAGTGACTCCCGCATCGACTGCAGGGACTGCAGACTTCGCGGCCCGCAGCTTTCGAACCCAGGTCGCGCCCGCGAAGCTGAACAACACGATCGCGACGATCGCCAGACCAGCGGCGATGCGGTTGATCATGACTCCCCTCCCCTCGATCGTCGAACGGGGGCGGATCGACTGAATCGGAGGGGAGACGGGCGCGTTCGGCGTGAGATCGGCGGTCTGAACGTCTGGGCGCTCCGGTGAGAGATCCGCGAAGCCCGTGGCCGTTGGCACCTGCTGCGGAGCGCTCGACTCCGCGCGCTCGGGCTGGGCCGGCGAAGGGAGCACGACCTCCTTGGTCCGATTGAATTCCTTGACCGCTCGCTGGCGCTCGACGACCGCACGAATTCGACGCTCCGCCGATGAGTTCATCCGAGACGGGGAGCGGCGATCGTCGTCGTCTAGATCTTCCTGGGGCTCTAGCTCGGACTCCTCTCTCGACCGGGCCCCGCCGGGCTCGAGCGCGAAGCTGTCCGAGAGTAGGCCTGGGATGCGCTCTCCATGGCGGAGCTCTCGCAAGTCTTCGAGCGCCTCTTCGTCCAAGTTGATACCATCGCCCGAGACGGACGCGCTCACGGATCTTGGACGCCCTACCGCTTCGAGCAGGGACACCGGTCGAGCGCGCGCGGCCTCGCGCGGGACTTCGGCATCCTCGGACAGGGACTCCGTGGACTCATGCTCGAACTCGGCGGGCTCCGATTGCGGATCGAACTCCCAAGGCTCCGCCCCGGTCGTGTCGAGCTGGGCGGCGGGGCTCGAAGCGTCCACGTGAGGAAACTCTTCGACCGACTGCAGCTCCTGCGATCGACTGGAGACGCTCGGAGCGATGACGGGCGCGCGCGAGCCTGCGAGCGGGCGACCGTCTGGGCCTTGCGCGCGCGAGGAGACGCGGCGGCCGGGGGCCTGGATCTCTTGAGACCGGCCGGTGACTTGGGGTCCGATGACGGCGTCATGGAGCTCCCCTGTCTCGGCCAGAGAACCTTCGTCATTGTCGAAGCCTGGCTCGGCGGATGAGGAGGCGTTGCGATCGAGGATCGACAGCATCCCGAAGAGCCCGGAAGCTCCGTCTTCGCCGAGCCGCCCGACTTCGCTCGGCGCTTGTCGGCGCGACAGCTGAGCGTCCTCGCCTTCGATGTTCGCGGTCTCGGACTCTTCGGCGCCGAACGAGATCGAGTCGGTCGGGGGATCGAGGTGAGCGGTGGCTCGATTGATTTTCGGAGCTGAGGACTGAGTCGAGCTCTCTTTTTCGACGACGGGGGCGCGAGGGACGGATCGTTCGAGGCCGTCGAGGTCACCCATCTTTCCGAGTAGACCTGCGAGGTCTCCGCCCACGGTGTGTTCGGGCGAGACTGATTTGTTGCGGAGTCGTTCGACCTCCGCCTCGATCTCGGCGGACTCGGAGAGCGCCGCCAAGACTCCGGAGCTAGGCGCGCGGACAGTGGGGTCGCCACCCGATTTTAGGAGCTCCCCGAAATTGGTGGGTGCAAACTCCAACTCGGCCGGTGTCTCCTCGTCAGGGGCAAGGTTTCGTTGGTCGCCTTCCTTGCGTTCGGAGTCGCCGCGCTTCGACCGCGGCGGCGGCGCCGTCTCGGTCTTGGGTGCGGAGTTGGCGCGAGGACTCCGAGCGGCGGGTTTTGCAGTCGAGGTTTCGAGGTCGGGATGGTAAGTCTCGACCTCGCGCAGCGCAGGCAAGTCAGGACCAGATCTTCGCACCGCTTCGAGTCGCGATGGCTTGCGACTCACCTGAGATTCGGCTCCGCGGGGTCGACTCTGGATCGCCTTGACCTCACCGGACCGGGCCTCGTCGGTCTTGAGTGACTCCGTGGGCTCGTCGAGCGAACGACGGAGCGGCCGAGTCGCCTTTGCCGCGTCATCACCTTTCTTCGTGGACTCGTCCGCGACACTTCCTGCTTGGCGTAAGGACGGCCCTCTTCGTCGTGCCGAATCTTGAAGCCGCCGAAGCTCTTCCTGAACCTCTCGCTCCACCTCCTCCTCGTCTCGGCCGACGGTGACTTCGTCACCTCCGAAAGAAGCGTCGTTGCGAGTGGGAGGGGAAGATGTCGCAGTCTTCGCGTCGCGGTCCGGAGTCGACGCGCTCCGACGCGCCGGCATACTCAGCTCGGCGGTCGGCCCCGGAGTCTCGAGCGGAGGGACGGTGTTGCTCGAGAGCTCGATGAGGTCGCTCGCGTGAAGCTCCCAAAGTGATGAGTCTTCCTCGCCGTCGAGGAGCTCCGTGGACTCTCCTTCTCCATCGTTGCGTTCGATGGGTCCGGGCATCTCCACGTCGACGCCGCCGTCGAGGGTCGCTCCGTCGACGGTCTCACCGTCCTCCGGTTCGCTGGTCTCCATCGTCGCGGCGGGCCCGAAGCCCGTGCTCGCGCTGACGACCGGCACCCCTCCGTACGGCGTCACGCTGCCCGTGCCGTCGGTCGCCGAGACGTCTCTGTTCGGCGCCCGGGCCTTTCGGTCCCCCTCCGCGCGCGCCCGCTCGGCAGGATCGAGCGCCCCGGTGGTTTGGTCCCACGGTCGCAGCTTGGCCGCGAGCGAGACCGCTTCGATCAGCCCCGTCGGGTGGTCCGTGTCGTCGTCGTCGTGGTCGGGCCGATCAGCCCACGCGTCCTCGTGGTCGGCCTCGTCCGTCTCCCGCTCTTCGATAGACCCAGCGGGCCGAGCCGCGATTCGCGCGGGGATCGGTCGGCGCGAAGAAACTTCCGGCCGTGGAAGCGGCGCGGGCTCGAGCTCTGCGTCGCTGCCGTCCGTCGATTCGTCGCCAAAATCCACCTGCGCACCTTCGACTTGCTCCTCGCCGGTCGGGATGGAGTCCTCCCGAACCGGGAGCTTGGCGTCGATGGGGCTCCTGCGCCCGCTGGTCGTCGGTCTGCGGCCCTTGCCCTGAGCCGCCTGGGCCGCGGCGGCGATCAAGCGCGACAGGCCGGGCGCGTCGTGGTTCTCCGTTTCGTCCGACAGGAAGAGCTCGTGCATGAAACGCGCGAGCTTCTTGGGGCCCTCCTTGGGGCCAACATCCACACCAGAGCGAAACGTGTAGTCGTCGAGCGCGGCGTGCAGCGCGAGCGTGGTCTGAAATCGATCGGCGGCGTCTCGCGAGAGCGCGCGAAGCACAGTGCGCTCGAGCTCGAAAGCCAAATCGGGGCGATAGTGGCGTGGCGGCGGGTCGATCACCGCGTCGCGGACACGCTCGAGCACGATCAAATCGCTTCGGCCCGCGAACAATCGATGGCCGGTGAGGAGCTCGTAGAGAAGGATTCCCACCGCGAACACATCCGCCCGGTGATCGATCGGCCGGCCCATCACTTGCTCGGGCGCCATGTAACCGAACTTGCCTTTGAGGATTCCGGTCGCGGTCTTCTCGCGTGTCGACGCTTTGGCGATGCCGAAGTCGCCGATCTTCACCTCGCCGTCGTAGGACAACATCACGTTGGACGGAGACACGTCGCGATGGATGATCCCGAGCAGCTTTCCGTCCTCGCCCTGAAAGTTGTGGGCGTAGTCGAGTCCCTTGAGGACCTGCATGACGATGTAGAGCGCGAGATCGGTGGGGAACGGCATTCGCTTCTTGGCGCAGGCCGCGAGCGTCTTCAGCAGGTCGCGGCCGTGGACGTACTCCATCGCGATGAAGTACTGATCTTCGACCTCTCCGAGGTGGTAGACCTCCACGATGTTCCGGTGTCGAAGGTTCTGGCAGAGCCGCGCTTCCTCGACGAACATGCGGACGAATTGCTCGTCGCCGGAGAGCTGCGGGAGGATTCGCTTGATGACGAGTCGACGGCCGAGGCCGCGAGAGGGCTCCGTGGCAAGGAAGATCTCGGCCATCCCGCCGGCGCCGATGCGCTCGGTGAGGACGTAACTTCCGAACTCGACCGGGAAGGCGCTCTCCATGCGTACGGCGGCTCTTGCCCTCCGCAGCTCGCGGCTGCTCGGAGCGACCTGAAGCGAATGGTAGCAAAACGTCTCGCGAATGTGCTGAACGTCCTCGCGGCGCTCAGACCCGACAGGAGGATTCGCATGGCCGCGCTCGCGAACGGGCTCCTCGCGCTCGGCCTCGCGACGTCGCCGAGCCCGTCGTGGGCCAACCCGTGCGAACGCGCTCGAGCGGCCACCGACGGGCTCCTGCTGGAGCTTCGAGGAGACTGGGCGCTTCGCTTGGCCCCGCACTTGAGCGCCTCAGGCGTCCCGGCGCTCGCCGACCTCACCAGGCGGGGAGACGACGACTCCTCGGCCTTCGCGGCGTTGTCCCTCGGACTGAGCCGCCAATCCGCGGCGCTGTCTGCTTTGCGCGAGAGCGCACCTCGCGGAGGGCGTCTGGCGAGACTCGGCTGGGCCCTGGGACTGTTGGCCCTGGGCGACGCCACCGCCACCGCCACCATCGCCAACTCGATCGACCATGGATCCGAGGCGGAGCGACGCCTCGCCGCAGACGCCCTCGGGCGAATGCGTACGATTCGCGCGGGAATCCTCCTGAGCCCCCTCCTTCGCGACCCCGACCCACTCACACGTGTCCTGGCCGCGCGCAGGGCCGAATGGGTCAAACCGCTGAAATCTCGCCGCGCCCTCGAGGAGCTCGCTGATTGGCCGGAGCCCAAGATCCACCTGGCCGCAGCCCGCGCCCTCGCCAAACGACATTTCTACGGTCGCGCGCTCGAGGTGCTCGGCCAGCCCGAGCGATCTCGGCACGACGCTCGACGCCTAGGGAGAGAAAGCGCGGCGGTTGCCGTGCGAGCCGCGCTCAAGTCGACCGACGCGCTGGCTCTCCCAGCCGCCCTCGGCGTCGCCGCAGCCGCGGGCGTGAAGAGCGCGCTGCTCAAGCGCATCGTGGGCGAGCGCGCGACCGGTGAACTGTTCGCGATTCGATGGCTCGAAGGTGAGACCGCTGCCCTCGCTGGGATCGCAGAAGCAGACGCTCCCACTGCCCGACAGATCATCGTCGCGCTGTTCGCTTACAGCGGCGCGGAGATCTCTCGCATCAGACTCGCCGAAGGTCGCGCGAAGGAGCTCGCGCCCATCCTCGAACGTTGGATCGTCACGCGAACCGTCGACGAGGACGCCGCGTCCTGGGCGATCCGCGCGATCGCGAAGCTCGATCCAAGCGCCGGCCTGAGCGTGGCCAAAGCCCGCGTTCTCGGCCCCGAAGGGCCCGCACAACGAACGGCCCTGCGCACGATCGGCCGCTTCGGAACTGACCCTCTCGACGCGCTCGCCCCCGGAGAACGTTCGAAACACCTCCCAACGCGGGCCGTCGCGTTTCGGGCGGCCGTCGAGATCTGCCGTCGGCAGTAGCCTCGACGCGCTCCCGCACATCGTCAGCTCACCTCGAACAACTCGGAGGGCTCGACGGCGTGCACCGACACTTCGACGCCAGCGCTCACGGTCCTCGCACCCATCGGCCGAAGCACGTGGTCCTCGTCTCCGATCTCGAGCAAGACCTTGCCGCGCCCAAGCACGAACGAACGCTCATACTGCGTCGCCGAGATCCGTAGACCCCGCCCGCGATCGAGGCTCACACATCGGACGCAGTGCGAAGGTCGATCGACGAGCGTCCGGAGCTCGAGCACGTCCGGCGGCGCGGCCACAGGTGCTTGGGACGCTAAGGACTCCGAAGATGCCGCAATGGGTGCCTGGGGCGCTAAGGACTCCGAAGATGCCGCGACGGGTGCTTGGGACGCTGAGGCCTCCGAAGGTGCAGCGACGACTGCTTGGGACGCTGAGGACTCCGAAGATGCAGCGACGACCGCTTGGGGCGCTAAGGACTCCGAAGACGCAGCGACAGCTGCTTGGGGCGCTGAGGATTCCAAAGATGCAGCGACAGCTGCTTGGGGCGCTGAGGATTCCAAAGATGCAGCGACAGCTGCTTGGGGCGCTGAGGACTCAGGTCGCGGCGCCCGCCCGAGGTCGTTCACCGCGCGACGCCACCCTCGAATCACGAGCGACGGAAACGTCTTCGCGAGCTTCTCTCCGGAGATCGGCGGAAGCAGTGAGGCCTTGGCCATGGGCTCCGCCTTCACCGTCCCTTCTCGCCCAAGGACTTGCGAGATGGCTCGAGCCAAGTCGAGTCGGCTCACGGGCAGCTCCATCGGAGCCACGTGAAAGACACCGGACTGCCCAGCCTGGATCAGCGCGTGCAAGGCCAGGCCGACGTCATACGCGGCGACCGGAGATACGAGCTCTTGATTCTCGGAGCCACGCGACTCCAGACGCCGAGCCTCTCGCTCGAGCCCATCACTGAGCACGAGGCCCGTGCGCAACACCAAGGTCCGGCGCGAGGTCCGAAGAAACAACGTCTCGCCGCGGGACCGGCTCTCCGAGATGACGCTGCTCGGCGCTTGCGGGTCGTCCTCCGAAAACGGCCCCCCCCGCCGTCCGAACACCACAGAAGTCGACAAGAGCACCGCCAACGCCTTGTGCTTCATGCTCGCCGCGGCCACGTGGATGGCGCTCTCCGCGTTGAGCGAGAAGGCGAGGTCGGGATCAATCACCTCCCCTTCGTCGACGCCTGCCGCGTGAACGACAGCGGTGACCCCGACCTCGTCGGCGCGGCGGATCACGCTCCGCATGTCCGAAATATCCGTGTGCGCGTCGACGACGACGTCGCGACCTTGGTCGACGAGGGCCCGCTCGATCCCACGAGCCACCGACAACGTTTTGGCAAAAATGAGCACGGTCATCGATTCACCACCACGATCGCTCCCTCCGCGATCTCGCCCAAGCGAGCGCGCGCCGACTCCGCCGCCTTGGCGCTGACGAATCGGCCCACGCGGACGCGAAACCACACGCCCTTGCCTTCGACCTCCGAACGGACCAGGGCAATTGGCAGATCGCCGAGCGCCACGGCGACGCTGCTCGAGCTCGCAAAACGCTCCGCCTCCTCCTCCGTCGGGAACGCACGAATTTGCAGGCTGTAGGTGAGGTCCTCACGCCGACCGGCCACCGTGGAAGTTCCCGCGTCCCCGTCTCCGTCCAGCAACGCGTCTCCATACGCCGCATCCTCGCTGCCACCCTCGCCCACGTCGGTCGGCTCGGACACCTCGGCATCGCGATCCTCGACCCCATCGAGAACGCCGGGCAGCCCGATCACCTCGGCCGGGACCAACTCACCTGGGACCCCTGACACCTCGGGTTGGGGCGCCTGCCGAGTGCCCGGATCCGGCTTCGGATCCGGCTTCGGCACGAGGCGATCGGGAACGACGCGTGAGTCCCCATGGGAAAAAAGGGAGATGACGGACCACCCGGCAACGATCACCGCAAGGCCGAACAGAGCTCTCCACAGAGTTTGACGATCAAATCCCGCGCGGCGCTGATGGCGCTTCGACCGGTGCTTCGCAGCCCCTTCAGGGACCACGGTTCCGGTCGAGCGAGGCCGCTCCGGCTCAACCACGGCTCGGGATGAGAATGACCTCTCCGGTCTGACGAGAGACCACCAGGATGTCGGTGAGTCCGTCGTCGTCCACGTCGGCGCACGCGATCGGTCCACCGGTGAGTCCGCTCGGGAGCTCCAGTCGGTCCGGCGGGAAGAGCACACCGCCGACGCCATTACCCAAGAAGAGCGGAATGTGGCCAATCTCGGACGAACCCATGGCTATGTCCGGAGTGCCATCGCCGTTGAAATCTCCGCTGCACATGCCGTCCGGCCGGAACTCGAGTGAGTATCGTAGACAGCCGTCGGTCTTTGCCGCTTCGATCGACTCGGACTCCGGCTTGCGCAAGAACAGGCCGAGGCAGCCGACATCGACCTCCCCTTCGGCGACCGCGGGGTTCCGAACGATCGGGCACTGCTGACTCACTGAAGTCAGACAGGCCGATCGCTGCTTCACGCCTGCGCGCTTTGGGTCCCCTCGGGTGTACCAGGCCACGTCGTTGATTTCGTCGAGATCTCGCTCGTCGAAGTTCGCGATCAATATCTCGTGAATCGGAGAGTTGATCGTCGGTTGCCCTTGCCAGCGGAACGAAGCGCTCGTGTTCTGAATGAAATCCAACCCTCCCACGGTCGCGGCCACGACGTCGAAGTTCGTCTCTCCCTCCTGAAGCGGCCCGGCGGCGAGCCCATACGGAACTTGAGTGGCTCCGTGAGCGCCGATGATGATTCGATTCGGGATTTGGCAGCCGCAGCTGTCGGTGATGGTGCAGAGGTTCCGTGGGTTGTCGAGGCACGAACAATCGCTGCGCGTGTTCTGGCCAGCTTTCTCGCAGTAAAGGACCGGGTTGAGACAGGCGTCGTCGTTTTCGAATCCCCGGGCGGAGGTGGAGTTGTAGTGGTTGATCAGGGAGTCAATCTCCTTGTCCTGCGCGACGCACACACCCGGCTCGTGCTGGTCGGTGCAAGTCTTGTTTTCCGGACACTCACACCGTTCGTTCGGAGGACAGCCGCAGGACGCGGGGTCGGTATCGCACTCCGACAAGTGATAAGCCAGGCACTGAGTAACCTGGCTGCACGGGCGTACGTTCTGACTGCGCCCCTGCCCGGCGGTAAAGAGGCTCAGGTAGTTGTCGGTCTCCTTTTCTTTCCAACCGGCCAAACCCACCGCGTTCGATGACGTCAGGGCGTAGCGGCCCTCCAGCCGGATCTGGCCGTCGGCCAGCGTGGAGCTCAACACGAGGATCTCACTTCGTTCACACCCCCCGCCCACACAGTCCTTCTTTCGTGAGTTGACCAGCGCGATGTCGTCGCGGTTTCCGGGGACCAAGGGCCCCAGGAAGAGGCCCGAAGGTGTGACACCGAAGTCCATGGGCGGAAGGAGCGCCGGCGCGGCGCCGCCGAGCACGTCGTTGAAGACGGCCAGCTTCGTGGTCCCGTAAGGCTTCTGAGCAAGCCGCCCCAACTGACAACCCTCGTCGGAGCCGCTGCACGACAGCACCACGATGTCGGGCGAGGCGTCTCCCACGACGTTGCCGAGCTTGATCGCCACGGGCGTCCCTTCGCTCACTCGCGCCAGAACCTCGGGTGAACCAGCCTGGATTCCGGAGATCGCGCTCAGTTGGAAGGTAGCGATCGCCGTCTTCTTCCGCTCCTCCTGCTCGTCCGGATCACCAGACTCATACAGCTCCTTGGCCTCGACCTCGATCTTCCAGACACCGGTGTCTTCGGGCAACAAGACGGGAACCTCGGCGTTTCCGTCGGCGTTGGTAATGACGTCCATCGTCGCGCCCGCGCCGCCGCCCCCGATCTTGAGAGAGTCGTCGCTCGGATCGAAGGTCACGTGAATTCCAGGCAGCGGGTAGCGCTCCGCTCGTCTCCCCGGAAGCGACGCGTCGACGAGCACCTTGAGCTTCGACGCGAGCTCGGCGCCCGGGTGCCCAGCCTGGCGGTCGCCGCCGGTCTTCACGAGGCGAGTGTTCGACGGAATGATCACCGCCATGTTGACCGGCACGTCGTCCGAGTTCCCGCTCGTGTCGAACTCATCCGTGCAACCTTCGAGGATCGGCTTTTTCTGATCGCCCTTCGAATTGTAGCCTACGACGAGCACGACCGGGTCGCCCGCCGGGAAGGTGCTGATCGATCTTCCGTCGAAAGGCTGCTCGAACGGCTCGTCGACGGGGTCGCCGGGGACGGGCTCGCCCTTGGCCAGCTCGCCAAGGAAGTCGTCGCAGGTGATTTCGACGACGCCGACGCCGACTCGGTCCCGCGGGAAGGCGAGGATCTCGATCTGAGCGGTCGCATCCTTGGCCTCTTGATTAGGAAACGAGAGGGCGATGGACGCGGAGTCGGAGCTACACGCCGCGAGCCCCAAGAGCGCGATGGCGACGGGTGTTTGGATCGATTTCATCATTCCACCACTCTGGCCGAGCTGAACCATCTGAGCGTGTACTCACGCATACCGCCGGCGCCAGCGTCCGACGTACACACGACCACCAAGTCATCGAGACCATCTCCGTCCATGTCGCCAGAGACGAAGTGGTCGTAAGGGAAGCACCGTTCGGAGGAAGGGCAGTTGTCCTTCCCACACTCATTCAAGCGAATCTCCTGGTCGAGCTCGCCGGGCCCCCGGTTGCGCCCTCCGAGCCAGATCCTGACCTCTTCGGTGTTGTAATAAATGACGGCGAGGTCGTCGTTGCCATCTCCGTTGAAGTCAGCCACCTCGGCACTTCGCGGACCCTGGGGAGGCTGACCTTCGGCGGCGGACGGTCGCGGTACGAGCTCCACGTGACTTTGGGCCCGGACTTTGGGGGCCTGCGAATCGATCGTGGTCAAGTCGAGGTTGTCACCGAAGAGAATTCTGATTTGACCCGTGCCCTCGAATCCCGGGACTGGGCTGCCAGCGCCCACCGCTACGGCATCTTCGAGCGGTCCGTCGTTGAAATGACCGCGAGTTACGTGGTGAATGTTGATGAGTCGCCACACGCTCGCGGGCTGCCCACATCCGAGCGGAGATCCCGCGCAGAAGCCTTCGGTCGCGTTGGCCTCCACAGCCGACGTGGCCGTGCAGGTGGGCTCGAGCGCGTCCGGACACGACGGACCCGCGAGTGTACACCTGCGAACACAGCGTCCTTCGTCCGGCGGGCACTCTCGGGAGCACAACTTCAAGTCGGCGCACTTGTGCCAGCATTCGCGCCCACTCGAACAATCCGCATCGGTTCGACACGACGGCCCTTCGGGTCGCAGCTGCTTGCTGTAGCGCGCGAACGCACCCGTTCCGTCGCCCATGATGAGATCGATGGACGGAGCCTGAGCGCCTTCGTTGGGACCGCCGAGCTGCACCAAATCATAGGTCTCGAGCACCTTTCCGAGTTGGCTGCATTTGCACGAGTCCTCGAGCGGAGGGGGCTGATCGGGCGAGCTCGGCGACGAGTAGAAGACCGTCATGGTCACGTCGGAGTCCGCAGCCACGGCCAGATCGGCGAGCCCATCTCCGTTGAGATCGTTGGCGGTCATACCGATGAGGTTCGAGGCGCCGAGAGTCACTTTGCAGTCGCACGGTGTGTAGCAACTCGAGCAACCCACCATATCCGTGCAGACTGGGTTTCCTGTGGAGAACTCGCGCTGCTGATTGCAGGCGCAGACCGGGCAGGCCTGGCTCGAGGTTTGGACGAGCTCGAGGGGTTCGAAAGAATCGTCCGTGTGCCGATACAATCGCAGGACCACTTGGTCGCGGCTGGTCGTGGCGACCGCCAAGAAGGGGTGGTCGCGATCTTCGGGGCCCTGGCCCATCGTGTAATAGAATCCGAACACCCCACGGGCCTTCTCGCCTTCGAATCGAAGCTCCGAGTCCAACGCCGAGAGCCGTCCGGAGCTCCCTTCGTAGAGTCGGACGACGGCCGCTTCATCCTCGGTCGCGCTGATGACGGCGAGGCGCGAGGGCTCGAACCCACCCGCGGAGCGCCGAGCGCCGGGAACGGAAGTCACTCCCCTGATTTCGAGGTCCAACTCGGCCAGCTCGTCGGCCGGAGAGAATGCGATGCGAGGCACGCATCGGACCTTCACGTCGACGTGCTCTGTGGCCCGGCCGACCACCGACGCGCGCACCGTGAACTCCTCGTTCTCGCAGGGTCCGACGTCGACGTACGGAACGACCCGACCGGATTTGTCGGTGAGGATGACGCCCTCACCGGAGGGTTTGGTGCCGGTTGGGCCGTCGATGACTTCGATCTGGATGGGTACGTTCTTCAGATCGTCGAGCTCCTTGCAGACTTCGGAGCAATTGAAACACTTCCCGGGCTCGCCGCCTTCACTGCAGCGAGTGGTGACGACGTTCACGCCGGGCTCTGCCACGAGCACCTGCTGGCCTCCCGTAGTGATCGCCTCGATGCCATGGGGCTCTAGGCGAAATTCGGGCGGAGCGACCGATTTGAAGGCGACCTCGAGGGCCGTCGCGGCGAAGGTGCTCGAGCCTGGGCACGCGGCTTTGACGGCTCCATCGAGCGCCGCGTCTGGGTGAGTTGCCTCCTCGTCGAGTCGCATGCAGAAACAGGCCTCGAGCAGCGTCTTGTCGTCCGGGACACCGAGCTTGCGCTCGTAGGGGTGCGCTGCGCCTCGGGCTTCGAAGTGAACCAACACCGCGCGCCAAGGGTTCGAGTCGGTGCTGCTCTTGAGCTTCGGAATGTCGAGCGACCAGGGTCCGTCGAGAGGATATTTTCGGTACTCACCGCGATTCAACAACACGTGCTCGAGGCCCGCCACGTCGGACCCGTCGCGGCTGAAGCGGGCGGTCGGTCGAAATACGCCGAGCTCTCCGCATTTGACGACCTGGCGTTCCTCGCCGATGTCACTCACGGTGACGAGCGGCTCGACCGCGGTGACCACGATACCCGTGGTGAGCGCCTTCGACGCCTCGTCGGGAAAGACGATGTTGATTTGAGGGCTTGGTTTGTCACACGCGACCGCAGCCAGCGCGGTCGCCCAGAACCAGCGTTTCATCTCAGCCCCCCGCAATCCCTTTGTCGTGCACCGTGAGCGTCACCGATTCATCCCCGGTTTGAGCCGCGAAGAAGAGAGACAGACCTAGGCCCACCGCGCCTACGCCCACGGCCGTCCAGAACCACCACTCGGAGGTCACCGATGCAGCCTGCGCAGCTACTCCGAAGGTCGCCGGCTCACGAGGCGTCCCGTCCTCGGCCAACACGCCGTCCCAGCGGTCGACCGCGCGCACGAGATATTCCATCTTGTAGCCTTCGGGGTCAGGCGGGAGCGACAGGGCCGGGATGACGATGGAGACGTTGTCGTCGGCGCGGGCGCTTACCACCGTGAAAATCTTCACGCCCTCACGACGGAAGTACACCTTGACCTGATCGACGAGCCGCAGCGGGTCGACGACCTTCACCTTCAACGAGACCGGCGTATTCGGCAGGACATCCTTCGGCTCCTCGTGCTCGATTCGAAGCTCGCGCCGCTGCGGCGCAACGAGGATCGCGTCTTCGTAGCAGCTCTTGATCTTCGGGGGCACGTTCGCGGGGATGGACCAGACCGGGTTCAGGGCCAGGAAGATCTCGAAGTCACGGTGGCACCGTTCGCGCTCGCCGATGACCGCGTCCACGAACGCCTTGAGGCGGTAGACCTCCGCGAGGTCGCTTTTGCAGTTGTTCGAGTATTCGATGGCGCGCTGCAGCGTCTGGGCCGCCTCCTCGAACTGCAGCTCGTCGTACTGCTCTCGAGCGCGGGCGAGGTGAGGATTTGTTCGACACTCGGCGTTGCTGCCGCCGACTTGCGCCGACGCGCTCGGGGCGTAAGCGCAGAGGGCGAGCGTCAGCGCGCGAAGGGCGCGGTGGGCCAGGAGCTTGCGGGACATCCTCAGAACGTACCGGGCGACGGGGTGCTCGACAAGCCCGGCGCCCCTCAGGGGTTCGAGCGTGCCAATCCTGTCCGCTCTAGGCCCGAGGGGCGGCGTGCGGTGCGGCGATGGGTTCACATTCGAACGGAGCGCTCGAAGCTCAAAATCGGCTCACGTTTGTTGGCCGCTTCGACCTCTGATGAAGAATCGTCGGTTTCCGCGTTGCGCTTGGACCCGTTCGTGAGACAAATGGAGTGATGGCCAGAGCGGAGTGGTTGCTACCCCTTTCAGGAGCCTTCGCCACGAGCGCGGTGGCTACTCTCGTGGCCTTTGCGGTCGGGCCAGGCTGCCAGACGCGGTGCTTCAACTCGTTCGACTGCGGCGACGGCTCGTTCTGTTACGCCGGCCGCTGTGAGACCGAGTGTTTCACCGACGATGACTGTCGCCGCCCCCCTGAGTGCCAAGACAACCCGCTGGCCTGCCAACCGAAAGGTCTGAAGTGCAACTCGGTCGGCCGATGTGTAGGTCGCTACGATCCGCGTCCACCGCCCGTCTTCGTCCAAGGTCCGGTCTCCGAAATCGACACCGAGGTCGACGGCTGGGACGACCCGCCGGGCACGGGACAAGCTTTCATCGTCGACTCGCTGGCGATCGCCGACCGCAGCCGCGGCTTCGACATCGACGGCATCTGTCGCGGTCCGGGTGACTGCGTCGACAACTCGCTGTGGCAGCTCGGGCAACTTGGAAACGACCAGATCCGCCAAGGCCTGCTCGGCGGCGAAACGCTCCTCCTCATCGAGGTCTCCGGCCTCAACCTCCCGTTCGTCGGCAACGATCGCACGGTGACTGTGAAATTCTTCGGTGCTCGCGACGCCGACGACCCCTTCTTCCCCGCGAATAACTTCCAGATCCCCATGGGCGAGACCACATGCTGCGAGTTCAAAATCAACCCGCAGTCCATCGCAGGCATCCCGCCCCAGGCCCGCGCGCGCGCCCCCGCAAAGATCGAGCGCGGCCAGCTCAAGTCGCTCGCACCCGTGCCGATTCAGTTCACCCTGACTGTCGGCGTGCCGCCGCACCCCGAAATCCGCATCGAACGCGTGCTGCTGTCGGCTCGCGTGCCGGCCAAGCTCACCGAGCTGTCGGAGGGCCTCCTTGGCGGGGCCCTTCCCATCAACACTTTGGCGCAGACCGACAACCCGTACTGCAAGACGCTCAACCAGCTGTGCCCCAGGCAGTTGCCGGACTCCACCTTGATCGACCTCATCGCCACGATCCTTCCGCCCGACATCGACCTCGACATCCCGCCCGACGGCGTGGAGCGCCTCGAAGGCGGCGGCTCGGGCCGAATCGAGATTTGTTACGACGGCGAGAATAGCTGTCAGCCCGTGCCGAGCCGCTGCGCCTCGGACGAGGAGATGAAGGTCGCGCCGTTCGAACCTTCGAAGCCCTGGACCTGCGCGCTCCGGCCAGCGATGGCCGACGGTTACTCCGTGGGCATCACCTTCTCCGCCGTGAAAGCTACCGTCGTCGGCGTGGGTCAGTGACGCGAAGACATCACCGAAGCTCCATGCCCCAAGTCCCGTCGTCTTGCTCGAACCAGTAGAACATCATGTCGACGTCTTGGTGTGACTTCGGATCGTCCCGAACGTCCGCAGGTCCGAGCACGCTGAATTGAACGTTCACGCGGACCCGTGCACGCCGTCCCGAGTCGTCCATGTCCGACTGAACGACTCGATACGAGTGAATGTCGAGGAGCTCGTGTTTGATCTTGAACACGTCGTGAATCATCTTCGCTACGTCACGCTTGTCCTTCTTCTGGATGAGATGATGGCTGGCCGCCCGGTCGAAGTCCTTGAACTGCAGGTCCTCGACGAACGCGAGCGTCTCCTTCTCTATCCAAGCTTTCTTGGACCCGCCCACTTCGCGGCTCCCGACCGTGACACCGGAGGAGACGAGGACCCAGATCCCCACGACGACCAGGATCCCGACGACGGTGAACAACAACACCTTCAACACGACGAACCTCAGGAGCCTCAGGAGTATCGGGACGAGCGAAGCGCAAAGAAGGCAAAGAGCGCGGCGATGGCGACCATGAAGAGGAGCACCGCGGGCGTCCCGATCACGAGCCCGTAGTCGATGTTCTTCGAGTTACGAACTTCTACGAGCGCGCGGTACGACCAGTGCACGGGCATCAACTTCTGCGCATGACCCGTCCAGTTCGCGAGCTTGTTTTTTCCGATCACGAAATCTGAAAACAAGATCTGCGGGATCACGACGAGCGGAACCATCGCCATCGCCTTGTCGGCCGATCGAACGAACGACGACACGAGCAGCCCCAACGCGACTCCCGAGAGCCCCACGAGGAAGGCGAACAGGCCGATGAGGAAAGCCGAAACGTGGAGCGCGATCCAGGTGTCGACGACCGCGACGAGCGCGACGGTTTGAATCAAGATCACGGCCGCGAGGACCTGGAGCTTCGAGCCGAGATAAGCGCCGACCGACAGATTGAACATCTTCTCGCGCAGGAAAAGGCTCCGCTCCTTGACGATCTCGCGAGCCGCGTCGACGGTCCCCATGAAGAAGGCGCAGAGGCAGAGGACGAAGTACATCGACTCGCTGTCGTGATTTTGGTTCGACCAAACGCCGACGATGCCCAGTCCAAGGAGCGGCGCCTGCAGGAACGTGAGCAGCAGGCTCGTGGGATCTCCAAGCATCACGTCGAGGTAGCGATCGGCCAACACGGAGCTCTGGGATCGGGCCATGTCAGCGCCTCGCCTTCTCGGCCTTCAAGCGCGCGAGCTCCTCGTCGACGGTGAGCTTGCCCCGCGAGGCTGCGGCGAGTGCGCTCTCCGAAACCTTGTCGGCCTTGTCGGCCTTGTCGGCCTTGTCGGCCTTGTCGGCCTTGTCGGCCTTGTCGACGAGGGGCTTGGCCTCGAGGGAAGCAGGCTGCGACTCGCGCGACGGCAAGGGAGGAGGCGGCGAATCGAGCGACTGCCGAACCCAACGAGCGTAAAGCGCCGAGGCCCGGAACTTCTCCTCCCAGGCTCGCGCGTCAGTGAGCACGCGATAAATCGCGGCGTTGTCCTTCACGCCGAAAAAAGTCAGCGCTTCGTTCGGAGGTCCTGCGTACACGAGGCGGCCGGCCGCCAATATGAGCGCGAGATCGACGACGTCCAGCGAGGCCAGCACGTGGGTGGTGACGACGGTGATGCGGTTCGCCGTGGTGATCCGTCGAAACATCGCCATCGTGCGCTCCTCGAGCGCCGGATCGAGGCCGCTCGTAGGCTCGTCGAGGAACAACAGCGGCGGGCTCGCAAGCAGCTCCACAGCCAGGGATACGCGCTTACGCTGACCGCCCGAGAGCTTGCGAACGCGGACCTTCCGGCGCTCGGTGAGCTCGACGGCCTCGATCACTTCGTCGACACGCGCCTTGCGATCGGCGGCGGCGAATTCCGGCAGGCGGAGCTCCGCGGCATAGGCGAGCGTGCGCTCCACGGTCAGGCTCGAGTGAACGACGTCGTCCTGAGGTACGAAGCCGATCAAGGTCTTGAGCGCCTCGAAGCTCCCGTAGAGGTCGCGACCACAAAGCTCGACGCGCCCCTTGCCCGGGCGAAAGCCATTCATGGACAACATGAGCGTGGACTTTCCGGATCCGGAGGGGCCGAGCAACGCCACGAGCTGTCCGGCGGCGACGGACAGCGACACGTCCGACAGAATCTTTCTGCCTCCGGACTCGTACGCGAGGCCTCGCACGTCGAGGCGATACACGTGGACACGATACAATGAATTCGAGGCTCGAGCCGAAGATCGCTGCTACGCTAGGGACACGTGAGCTCGATCGTCGAGCCCTTCGTGCCCGCGAAACGGACCAGCGTATTGGATCGAGATCCAAAATACTCCTCGGCCTCGCTCGCGGCCTGCTTCCTCGCGACTTCGCAGAAGTCGGCCGACGAATAACGCACCTCATTCGATCCGGCCGATGGATCGAGGCAAAGCGTGTTTGGCTCCCTTCAGCAGCTCGATCCCGATGGCTCCCGTCTGCTGAGCGAGCCGTGGTTGGCGGCTCACCTCCACTATTGGGTGCGCGGGCGCTGACGCGGGCCGGCGGTCGGTCTCCAGGACGCCGATCCCGCGAGCCCAGCACCCTCGAGGACCCGTTGCCGGACGCCGTTCACCAAAGTCAGCAGGGCCCACTGGTCAGACGAGCATTGCCGGAGGGCGAAAGCGGAGAGTCTCGTCCGAGGCTCACGAGGGTTGCAACGTCACCGGTCGTGGACAGGGCCGAGACTGCGGCGACGGCGAGCGCGAACCCGGACCGGAGCGCCGTCATTCCTGCCAGCCCCAGCCCGAACCCGAGCATGTCGACGGCGAAATCGAGAATGAGTCCCAACGCGCCGGAGCTTACGTCGAGCCCCATGATATGCAGTGTCGCGAGATAGATAATCTCTTTCTCCCAAAGTTCGCGCACGATCTGGCAAGACTTTGGACGCGAA
>CAYXDO010000109.1:0-35859 GCA_964463485.1 uncultured Myxococcales bacterium
GAGGTCTGATTCGGAGGTCCGATTCGGAGGTCTGATTCGGAGGTCTGATTCGGAGGTTTGATTTCGGAGGTCTGATTCGCCGAATCACCTTGACGCTCGCGGCTGCGACCTCAACGAGCGCGAGCGGACTCACGTTCCCTGGAAGCCCATAGATAGGCTTCTCGAGCTTACTCAACGTGCGGAGGAGAACGTCTCTTTTTGGGCGGCCGCGGCGCCCGAATCCTGCGGGCGATGGCTCGCTGCATCTCTGTCAAGATTCGCCCCGCCTTGAAGATCGTCGTGGCCCCGGTCGACTGAGAGACCGCGAACGAGACCGCGCTCGTGGAGGCCGTGATCGTCGCGGCCGCGGCGTGGCGAGTCCCGAGCCCCGAAGGCAGGTCGAGCGGACGTCCGGTCCACTTCGGCTGGAGCTGAACTCCGGCCGCCAAGACCACTCCGTCGCCTCGCACCACGAACGCTCCGTCGATCGAAGCAAACTCCTTGATGGTCTCCTCCAACGAGGGCGACAAGATGTTGCGAGCGCCCTCTTCGTGGCCGTGGAACGGGTTCAAGACGAGATGCCGACTTTGCGAGAGCACTCGCTCCGAATCTCCAAGCACGAAGATCGAACCGATCGGACGGCCTTCTCGCCCTTCCGCGGCCAACCTCGTCGCGATCCAGAGGACGCGCTCGAACACCTCTCCAGAAAAATCTCCGTTCAGCTCGAGGTCGCCGACCGACGCGAAGAGCTCACTCTCGGTGTCGAGGTCGAGCACCAGGGCGGTGTCGAGCCGGTTCGATCCGTCGGGGCCAGTCAAACAAACGACGCGATCGCCGGGGCGCAGAATCCCGCGGGCGAGACACACGAGCAGCGCGAGCCTGGCTTGGCCCGTGCGCGTCGTGTGGGCGCCGGGCACGGTAATCATGGTCGTCGTTTCATTGCCCTCCGGTCGCGGTTTGCCATCCGATCGACTGAAGAGAATCGTGGGGAAGTCGACGGTCAAAAGCAGCTTCTGGAGCTCCTGATCGCCCTGGATGGCGTCCGCGTAAACGACGACCGCGCTCGCTCGAATCTCGTTCGCGAGCGCATGGGCATGGTGGACGAGCCTCTTCGAAAGTGCCTTCACGACGAGCTCTGCTCAGGATCTCATCATGCGGCGAGGAGGTCCAGCCTCGTTCACCGCGTCGCGATGCGTTCCTTCCACCGCGACAACCAAACGTGCGCCTCCCGTGGGGACAGGTCGTCTGGATTTAGCGCCTCGAGGGCGTCCAACAACTCCTGTTGAAGACTCGGAGGCTGGACCGGCGTTGACTCGGAAGACTGCGTCGCAAACAGAAAGAGCTGGCGGCCCTTCGATACACCCGCGGCCAGGTCGTGCTCCTCGAGCGCATGCAAGACCTCGCGCGCTCGCCCGATCACCGACTTCGGAAGCCCGGCGATCTTCGCTACGTGCACTCCATAACTCTTGTTGGTGGGTCCAGCCGAGAGCCTGCGCAAGAACACGATCCGATCCCCGAGCTCCTTGATCGCCACGTGAAAATTCCGAGAGCGCTCCTTCTCCCGACAGATCTCCGTCAGCTCGTGATAGTGCGTGGCGAAGATCGTCCTCGCCCGAACCACGTCGTGTACGTGCTCGGCGACCGCCCACGCGATCGCCAGGCCGTCGAAGGTGCTCGTGCCGCGGCCGATCTCGTCGAACAAGATCAACGATCTCGCGGTGGCCGACCGAAGGATCCGGGCGGTTTCATTCATCTCGACCATGAAGGTCGAGCGCCCCCTACTCAGATCGTCACTCGCCCCGACCCGGGTGAAGATCCGGTCGACCAGCCCGATCTCCGCCGACTTTGCCGGGACGAAGGAACCCATCTGGGCCAAAATCACGATCTGCGCGGTCTGTCGCATCACCGTCGACTTGCCGGCCATGTTCGGGCCGGTGAGGATCATCAAAGTCGAGTCTCCTCCGAGCTCGACGTCGTTCGGGACGAAGCGCTCTCCGAGCCTCTCGGTGATTCCTTCGATCACCGGGTGGCGGCCTTCGATGATCTCGAGTCGGTCCGACCCGTCGACGGTGGGTTGGACCCAACCCTTCAAGTCGGCCAAGTGCGCCAAGGCGGCGAGGGCGTCGATGGTCGCGATCGTCTCCGCCAAGGCCCTGATTCGGCGAGCTTCCGCGGCGACCTTCGCCCGCAGGCGAACGAAGAGCTCGGTCTCCAAAGCCACCCGTCTCTCGTCGGCGCCGACGATCTCTTCCTCTCGCTCTTTCAGCTCAGGGGTGTAGTACCGCTCACCCTGCGCGGTCGTCTGCTTGCGGATGTAGTCTTTGGGAACTCTGTCGAGATTGGCCTTGGTGACCTCGATGAAATACCCAAAAACGCTGGTGTGCCTCACTTTGAGAGAGTTGATGCCGGTGCGGGTCTGCTCGCGTTTCTCGAGCTCGAGCAAGATCTCCTTCCCATCGCGACTCAGCCGAACGAGCTCATCGAGCTTGGCGTCGAAGCCTTCGCGGAAGATCGCATCGTCTCCGATCTCGATCGGAGGGCTCGGGACGAGCGCTTTGGCCAGAGTGAGTGCGACATCTTCGACGAGATCGGTCGTGACGATTCGATGAAGCTCCTCCGGGCCGGAGCCCAACCCGAGCTCGGTGACACGCAGGACCTCACCGACGGTGGCCAAGAGGGCCGGGGCGCGTGCAAGGGAGGCCGAGAGGGCGCCGAGATCGCGGGGAGTCGCTCGTCCCATCGAGACGCGCCCGAGGAGTCGCTCGAGGTCGTGCACCTCCTTGAGCGCGCGCCGAAGCTCATCTTTGTGGCTGGGCGCGCCCACGAGCGCGGCCACGGCAGCCAGCCGCGCCTTGGCGCCCTCCACGGTCGACAAGGGGCGCGCAAGCCAACGCGCGAGCAAGCGACCGCCCATCGCGGTGACCGCCTGGTCGATCAGGCCGAACAAGCTGCCCACCTTGGATCGCTCCCCGAGACTCTCGAAGAGCTCGAGGTGAGCCCTCGCCTCGGTGTCCAAAATCAGCGAGTCCCCAGGCAGGTAGGGTCGAAGTGTCTCGACGTGGGCCAGCGAGCCCCCCGCTTTGCGCTCCAGGGAGTCCTCGGTGAGCTGAGTCTCGCTTGCATAAATGAAGGCCGACCCGGCGGCGCTCAGTGCTTCAATCGGTAGGATCTTCGAAAGCGCGTCGACTTCCTCTTCTCCGAACGCACTCACCAGCGCCTTTCGCGCCAAGACCTCGGACATCGTCGCGGCGGGCCGGCGAGTCACCATGACTCCGGCGAGCTCGAGCGCGAAACGCTCGCCGACCGCCTCGAGCTCCGAGTCGATCAGGACCTCCTTGGCGCCCAACCGTCCGAGCTCATCGATCAGCGCATCGAGGTCGGCGACGGGAGTGGCTAGAAACTCACCGGTGGACAGGTCGAGCGCGGCCAGGCCGAAGGATCGTTTCTCCGACTTTCCGCGCGAGGCGACCGCCGCGAGATAAACGGAGCGCCGGCGCGGAGCGTTCTCGTCGCTGAACGTGCCAGGCGTAGCGACCCGTGTGACCGCCCGCTTCACGAGGCCCTTGGCCGTCTTAGGATCTTCGACCTGATCGACGAAGACGACGGTGCGCCCTGCTTCCACGAGCCGCGCCACGTACCCCTCGATCGCGCGCACAGGGACACCTGCCATGGGTGGGGCGTCCTTTTCCTTGCTGCGCTTGGTGAGGGTGATCTCGAGGAGCCTCGAGCACTCCTCGGCGTCTTCGTAGAAGGTCTCGAAGAAGTCGCCCATGCGGAACAAGACGATGGCGCCGGGATGGGCCTGTTTGGCCCCCAAGTACTGGCGCATCATCGGGGTGGCGCGCTCCGCCTCATCGGCCTTGGGCTGGTCTTCATGCACGGCGTTCCGGCCGTAGATCGGCGGAAGCGCCGCGTCAAAGTGTGTCGTCAGGGTCGTCGGAGCACCGAGTCGCTGCTCCCGGTCACGAGGACCGACCCGTCACTGGCGACGGCGACATCCGCGACCTCGATTCCGAAGGACGGCAGCACGGTCCACTCGATCCCGTCCCAGTGCATGAGTCGTCCGCCCGCAGACGCCCACACGTCGTTGTACCGAGTACCCGCGAAGCCCCCGACGAATGGCGCGTTCTGTGGGTCTTGGGTGGTCACGCCAGGGATGGAGGTCTGAGTCCACGCCGTGCCGTTCCAATGTTTCACCGTGCCGCCGCCGCCGCCGGCCCAAGCCTCGGTCGGTGAGAGTGCGAAAACGGACGACCACCAAACTCCGTCGTGGACGGGTTGAGACCACGCGCCGTCATAGTGCCAGATGCCGTTGGTGGCGTGGGGCGGAACGGAGCCGCCTCCGCCGAGCCCACTCACGGCCCACACATCGTTCGGACCGGTGCCGTGAATGGCCTGAATATCACCCCCGGCGCCGAGCCGAGTGAAGCTCGATCCATCCCATCGGAATGAGTCCACGCCGGCGGCAAAGTAGATATTGTTCGGGCCGCTGCCCCAGACGCCCAAAAGCCAGTCTGCCCCCACGAAGGCGCCCGTATCTACCCTCGAGAACGAGCTCCCGTCGTACCTTTGGAGATTGTCGCCCCATGAGCCGATCGCGGTCACCCAGATGTCACGCGTGCCATTCGACCAGGAACCCGTGAAGTCTTGCCGATACGGAGTGTCGACAGTGGGCACATCAGCCAAGCGCTGGCCATCGAAGTGCATCGCCGCGCCGAGTCCAAAGAACCACACGTCGTTGGGGGCGATGGCTTCGATGTCGAACCAGCGTTCGTACACACCTTCGGCCGAGCCGCTCGCGAGCGACCAAGTCCCGCCGGAGTACTCGAACACTTGCCCGGACCAACCCACCACCACGACTCTGCCTGCGCTGGCCCACACACTCTGAGGTGCGATGCTCGCGTTGGGATTCACCGGCGCGTCGAAGCGAGTGAACCCACTTCCGTCATAGTGCCAAAGGCCGAGCTGGCCCACGAACCATACGTCGTCCGGTCCAGTGCCGTGGACCGACTCGACCGTCTCCGGCGTCTGCTGGGGGACGTAACGCAGGCGGCTCCAGGTGAGTCCATCCCAGTGCGAGATCTCAGCACCGTACCCAGACACCGCCCACACATCGGACGGTCCCGAGCCCCACAAGTCAGTCACCTCGTGGTCGTGGTAAAAGGTAGAGTCATAGGTCCAGCCCGTGCCGTCGAAGTGCAGCATGGTCCCAAACCGAGTCCCCACCCAGACATCATCATCCGCAAACGCAATCACCGCTCGGCCCTCCGGGTCGTAAGCAAACGGAAGAGTGACTTGGGTGATACTCACTCCGTCGTAGTGATGAAAGTCGTGCGCTCCGACCATCCACACGTCGTTCGGAGCGCGCGAGAACACACCGTACAAGTCATCGGCCCCGGTGCCCGACATGGAGCGCCAGGCTTGCCCGTCGAATCGAATCACCGCGCCATCATCGCCGACGGCCCAAACGTCGGTGGCCGAGCGCACGTGGACGTCCTGGAGTTGAGAGGCGGTAGGGCTCGCGACCTGAGCCCAACCTTGGCTATCGCGATGAAAGACAACGCCGGCGGCGCCCACGCCCCACACGTCGTCGGGGCCCGAGCCGGAGACGGCGTTGAGCGTCGCGCCGAAACCTCGTGGGCTGAGCCAACAGAACCCTCCCGGACCCGCGCAAGGACCAGAGCCGAGGTCAGTCGCCCCTGCGTCGGCCGAGGCAGCATCGGAGCTCGCGGCGTCGAGGACGCCAGCGTCGTGGGCAGCAGCGTCCTCGGAAGCGTCGAGCGTTGCGTCCATGCCCACCGCCGCATCGACCGTCGCGTCTTCCGCCTCGTGGGCATCTTGGAGCAGACCGAGGTCCGAGGCGCGAGCGTCGGGTCGCGAGCCCGGGCCAGGCGACCGCTCCGACTCGCACGCAACGGCGACCAGCACGAACGAGGCGACCATGAACACGGCGAATGGCGAGGTGCGCACGGCGCCATCGAGCCGCAACGGTGGCCGTTCCTCAACCGCGGACTTGACAACGTAACTTGGTTGATCGATCAATAAACAATGAGGTCGAAGCCACCGCTCCTCCTGCTTGCCTCTCTCTACTTTGCACAGGGATTGCCTTTCGGGTTCTTCACGCAGTCGGTTCCGGCCCTCCTTCGCCAGAGCGGCGCTTCGCTTGCGACGGTGGGTTCAGCGTCGCTCCTCGCCCTTCCCTGGGCGCTCAAATTCCTTTGGGCGCCCTGGGTCGATCAGCCGGGAAGTCGCCTTCGGAGGATTCTTTGGATTCAGGCTGCGACGGCTTTGATCCTCGTCGGGGCGGCGGTGGCGCGACCGGGGCTTGGGAGCCTCGCGGCGCTCGCGCTTGTACTCAACATCCTGGCGGCGACGCAGGACGTGCTGACGGACGGCTTCGCCGTCGACACCTCTGGAATCGAGGACCGGGGCCGTGTGAATGCGATTCAGGTCGGTGCCTATCGCGTGGGGATGGTCGTCGGCGGCGGTGCGATCCTCATGTTTTTTGGGGACCGGAATCTTTCATTCGGCTTCGCCGCGATGGCCGTGATGGTCGCATTCTCGAGCCTCCCGTCATTGATCTCTCGCGAGGCCGAAGTGGGCCCGAGCGCCCCGTCGTCGAGCGCTCCCTCGATTTCGGACTTCCTGCGAGTCGATTCGAACCGAGGTTGGGTGCTGATGGTCGTCGTCTACAAATTCGGGGACGCGATGGCCACGTCCATGGCGCGCCCGATGGTGGTCGACGCTGGACTCAGCCTGCCGGAGGTCGGGCGCGTCGTTGGTACTCATGGGTTCACGGCGGGTCTGTGCGGTGCGCTCGCGGCTGGAGAAGTCATTCGGCGGATCGGAGTGACCAAGGCGCTGCTCTGGTTTGGCTGCGCCCAGACCGTTTCGATTCTTGGATACTCATTCATATCCGCATCCCCTGACCGCGAGCTGTTGACCCTCGCCATCGTCGCAGAACACTTCGCGGGCGGGCTCGCCACGACGGCGCTCTTCACTGCGATGATGGGTCGGTGCCGCGCGACGTCGAGCGGCACCGACTATACGATCCAGGCTTCGGCCGTCGTCATCGGAACCGGAGTCGCCAGCGCGCTGTCCGGAGCGATCGCCCAGGAGCTCGGATACTGCGCGTTCTTCCAACTCGCCGCGTCGATCTCGCTGCTCGGAGTCATCGCTGCTTGGCGTCGATCGAGAGTCCCCTTCTCTTCACCAGCACCCCTGAGTCGCCCGAGCGAGCCACGGGAACTTCTTTACGTCGAGGACCGCCTCACCTAGACTTGGAGCGTGAGCGATGATTCACGGCTGTCAGCGCTCTTCGCGATGCTGAGCTCAGACCCTCGAATGGACGCCGCCTTCCTGTTCGGTTCGGCTGCTCGAGGAGAGCTGCGACCCGACAGCGACGTCGACGTGGCGGTCCGATGGGTTGACGACGAGACTCGCGCCGCCGCTTGGTCAAAGCCGCTGGAGCTCCTCGGCTCGCTTGGGTTGGTGGCAGGGCGCGATGTGCATTTGATCGATTTGGAGAAAGCCGACCCAGAGCTTCGACGGGTGATCTTGCTGGAAGGGCAGGTGTTGTTCGACCGCGCCCCGATCAAGACGAACGCTCTATGGGCAAGGACGGCGATGGAGCTCGTCGATTGGGAGTACCTACGGGCAGTTCAGGATCGGGCCCTCTTCGGAGGCCCTCTTGGTTGACCGCGACGTGCTCCGAAGGCAAGCGATCCGCGTCGCCCACCATGTCGCTCGCCTTCGCGCTCGACCAGGCGTCGACGCCCGCGCGCTCTCGGCCAACGAAGACCTCTGGCAACTCGTGCTGATGGACCTCGTGCAAGCCATCCAGGCGTGTATCGACCTCGCGACCCACGTGGTCGCGGACGAGCGGCTGGGGATTTCGAGCAACGCTGCGCACGCCTTCGACCTCCTCGCCAGGGCCGGCCGCATCGACGCTCCGCTGGCACAGAGGCTCGCCGGTGCGTCCGGTCTACGGAATCTGATCGTTCATCAGTACGCCGACCTCGACCACGGTCCCGTGCTGTCCATGCTGGCAGATGGGCTTGACGACCTGGAGGCCTTCGTCGCGGCGATCAGCCGACGGTCGCCCTGACCCTACTCCTCGGCTACTCCAATCATACTCATCGACGGCGGAAGAGGTCCGACGTCCTCGCCAAGTCACCCGCCGAGAAGTCGTGGCGGGAGTGAATCACCAGCGCGGTCGAAGTCTTCTCGCGGGCTTCGACGACGACGATCTGTCCGATCTGCTCCTCCGGCATGTCTTGGTCGTCTCCGGTGAAGTCATCGCCTCGTCGGATGACGTCGAGCACGTGACCCCGCAGCAGCCCGTGCTTCGTGCCGCGGTCGAGGAAGACGAGCTCGTGTTGGGCCACGTTTCCGATGCCCTCCTCGAGGGTAGCGACGATCATCGCTTCCAACGCGACCGAAGCCGGGACCATTCTCATGGGTACGTTGTTCACGGGCATCGGGCCGATCGGATCGCCGCGCTCGATCGGAGCAAAAGCGCGCTCGATCGAGGTCGAGTAGAGCGTGTCGGGCGCGCCGGACTTTGCTTGGCTACCCGTCCGCAGGACGCCGGTGAGCTCGTACACGTCACCGAGGGGCTCACCGGTGATCGGGTGAGGCACGAACGTGCGCCTGCGATACACGCCGAGGAGCTCGTCTTCCTCGAGGGGCTTCGAAGAACGGACGTAGAGGCGCGCCGGTTCGACCATGAGTTGCTGTTCGTTGGGCGAAGCGACGATCTCGCCTGTCAGAAATTTGCTGGTCCTCTCGATGAAGGCGGTGCGGCGAGCTTCCCACGCGGTCGAGACGACGATGGGTCTGGAGGCCGATACGGGAGGAATCTCGTCGGGGTCGGACGCGGGCTCGAATTCTGGGTCCAACGGGACGGGGATCAGCTCGACTCTGCCACCCTCGTGCAGGGCGAGCTCATTTCCGGGGAAGATTCGGTGTGGACTGGTGAGTTGTGGGTTGTTGGCCCAGAGCTTGGGCCAATACCATGGGTTCGTGAAATAACGTCGTCCCAGATCCCAGAGGGTGTCGCCGGGCTCGACGACGTGAATCTGAGGGGGCGAATCGAGTGAGCCCGGGTCGCCGAGGTCGGGTTCCACGAGTTCTTCGTCGGAGGTTTCTTCGTTCGAATCGAGCTCGAGTCCGGGATCCGAGACGTCGAGTTGTCCGAGGAGCAGCGCAAAGGCGAGCAGGTTCGTCATCGAACCTTTGTTCCTTCGCTGGAGCCGGACCTAACGCTTTTGTTTTCTGTTAGGTTCGAAGGGCGAGCGGGAACGAGTGGATGGTGCGCGCTCTGGTCACGACTTGTGCTGACGACGTCGTCGGACAGGGTGACGTCGACTTCGACGTCGTGTTTCGAGCCAACGCTCGCCAAGTGGCGATGTGGGCGATGCTCCTCGGAGGTCCAGCGGTCGACGCCAACGACGTGGTGCAAGACGTATTCATCGTCGTTCAAAAGAAGCTCCCCGAGTTTCGCGAGGAGGCCCGCATTACCACGTGGCTCTACCGGATCACGGCCAACGTCGTAAGGCACCATAGGCGCCGATCGAAGCTCCTCGCGTGGCTTCAGTCGAGGGCGAGTCTCGAGAGCTCGGTCGGCTCACCCGACACGCCTTTGGAAGAGCTCGAGAGACTCGAAGCCCGCCGAACCGTCTATCGAGCGCTCGAAGGAATGAAACATCACCATCGGGAGGTCTTCGTGCTCTTCGAGCTCGAAGGCGTCACTGGCGGCGAGATCGCGCGCCGCCTCGAGATCCAGGAGGCGACGGTGTGGGTTCGGCTCGGGCGAGCGCGGAAGGAGTTCGCGGCGCGGGTGGAAAAGCTAGCGGCCCAGGAGAATAGGCTTCGACCGAACGGCGGGGGAATGGGGAGCCGAAAATGAAAAACCCGAAAACGCCGCCTCGCTGGACCGAGACCCTGCCCGAGGACGGCACGCGAAGCGCCGCTCAGTTGGTCCGGACCGCTCGGTTCGACGACTTGGCGATCTCGAGCGAGGCCTTGGCGAAGATTCACCTAGACCTTTGTCGAAGCGCCGAAGAGCGAAGGGCGCGCTCGCTTCGTTCCTTGTCGGCGACCGGTCTGGCGCTCGGAGTCGGCTTTGCGAGTGTCGCCGCGGCGCACCTGATCCCCGGCTCGAGAAACGAAGCGGCCGATCCTGCGTTCGTTCCTCCCCGCTTGGTTCGACTCGTACAAGTCGACCCACCTCGGCCGCCCGCGTTCGTGTCCACCTTCGCGCCGAGATTCTCCCCCGAGGAGACTTCCACGAGCAGCGTCACCGAAGATACCGAACCGAGGAATCCGATCGAGCTTGCGCGAGAGTCCGTTGCGGCCGGCAACCCACAGGCCGCGCTCGACGCCTTGGACGAGCTCGAAGACTCCGAGAGCTCGGACGAAGACGATCGAATCGCCGTGCTGCGGGCTCGGGCCCTCGTGGCTCTGGGTCTGCGCTCCGCCGCGCTCTCGCTGGTCAGGGAGAGGTGTGAGTCCGAGCTCCAAGACATGGGTGACCTTCAGTTGCTCAAGGGCGCGCTCGACGAAAAGGTCGAGGCCTGCGCTCGGCGGATCGACTCGATCGCCGCGACCGAACCAGAGTTGGTCGTACTCCCCGAAGAAGACGACAAAGCGCCCAAGAAAAACGCCAAATCTTCGAAGAAGGACCCCCGAGAGGAATCTCCTCGCGAGCTCATCGAGCTCTCGGACGTGGACTCGGCGACTGCCGCCGAGGAACGGGATTTCTGAGTACGATCAAGCTTGCGGCATCGCAGTCGCCACCGGAAACCAAAGTCGGAACGTGGAGCCAGCGCCGATCCGAGTCTCGAGCTCGATGCGACCCGAGTGTCGCTCCACGCAGGCACGAACCATGGCAAGCCCGAGGCCGGTCCCCTCTGCGCCCTTCGTCGTGAAGAAGGGCTCGAATACTCGAGAAACCACTTCCGGCGCTATGCCGGGTCCATCATCGGTCACTTCCACGAAGCAGTCGTCCCCGACACGGCCGCTCTTCACCCAGATCGTGCCGCCTTTCGGCCCCAAAGCCTCCACGGCATTCACCAACAAATTGACGAATACGTCCACGATCTCGCTGCCACGTACGTTCAGCTTGGGAAGCTCCGTGAGTTGACGCTCGATCGTCGTCTTCGCGGAGAGTCCATAGATGCGCGCGTGGGCGATGGTGATCGCCGATTCGACCAAGCCGTTGAGATCGGCCTCCTGAGTGGGTGCCGAGGGAGCTTGGCGGCTGTAGTCTCGCAGCCGATCCAAGGCCTCGGTGGCTCGAACCAGGGAAGTGCGAAGGTCGACGAGCTGCTGCCGCACCTCCCCGAACTGACCCCGATCGAGCGCTCGCTCGACGAGCCGAAGATAGAGTCCCATCGGATTCAGGAGATTCCTCAGATCATGCGACACACCGGCAGCCATTTGTCCAAGCGCGTTCATCTTCGCCGTGCGGCGAAGCTCCGCTTCCGCCCGCCGGAGCTCGGCCCGGTTCCCCGCCTCCGCGAGCTCCCGTTCGATGGCCGGCACGAGCCTCTGGAGCCGATCCTTCGGAATGAAGTCCTGCGCACCCGCGCGCATGCACTCGACCGCCGCCTCCTCGCCAATCACCCCAGAGCACACGATGAAAGGCACGTCGATCCCGGCGGACTTGATGACTGCTTGCGCCTGCGGAGCAGTCAGGTGAGGCATCGAATAGTCCGAGATCACGACGTCGGGTGCGTGCTCAGCGAGGGCCGATATCAGCTCGGAGGCCGTCTCGACTCGCCGGGCCTGCACCTCCAGACCCTGCTTTTTGAGGTGCCGCACCAGGAGCGCGAAGTCGGCCTCCAGGTCGTCGATGATGAGTAGGTCAATCAACATTCCGAATTTATCGCATCGCGAACAATTTCGCCAATCCCGCCCGGCACGGAGCGGCGAGTCTAGGGTCACTCAGTGTGTTACTCTTGGCTCAGAACGAGCTAGGGCCGTCCAAGACGCTCTTCTAGGAGGCGCTTGATTCTCGATCGCGAGATACGCCCGTCGTCGAGGTATCGCCGCTCCGCGACGATCTCCCACCAAGAGCCCACGAGCTTGTCTCGAAACGACTCGTAACTGGCGGCGCTCGGGAAGCTCGGAAGCACCAAACCCTCGTTTTCGCGCATCTGCCGTGAAACGACGTCGCGCAGCTCGGAGGGGAGTGCGACATCTCGCCGCGCCGGCTGGATCCAGAAGGTTTGGGTCTCGAGCGTGGATTCGTTTTTGGAGACCAGCTCGGAGATGAGCTCCCAACTCTCCTCGGGACGCGGAGCAGACTTTGGGATTGCCCATACCCATCCGCTGATGTGGGCCCGACGGGTTCCGACGCGCAGCGGTACGCCGGTATTGTCGACGGCGACCGAGACCCGGCGGGGCAGGAGTGCGAAGCCGACGTCGCTTCGCTCGCTGACATATCCGGGGATTTCGTCCGATCCGCCGAGGAGCCGCAAGTCGAGGGTATGAGTTTCAGTGAGGAAGACTTCGTTTCTTGCCATCGCCTCGTCGATTTCACGTCCAGTGACGATGGCGTCGGCCGAGAGCATGCGAGGGTGGTACAGGCCGAGCTCTCGGAAGAGGGCCTCCCATTCGAACACGTCGAGCATGGCTGTGTTGGCCACGAGAGTGGGCGGCCCTTCGATGGAGGATCCCGCGAGGGCGTCGAGCAGCCGAACCATCGTTCCGAGGTATGAGTAGCTTCGGAACATGATGCGGGGGGCGCGGACGCCTTGATCGGGGCTCTTCGACCAGACGTAACCCAATACGAGGAGGTCGAAGAGGTCCCACGCGTTGGGATCCTCCTCGAGTGCGTAGCCTTTGGGGAGCCGAGCGCCCGTGAGTCGGGTGAGATCAGCGTCGAGCTCCGGTAGGAACGCATCGAGCTGGGCTTGGACTTCGGCGACGCGGGATTTTCGGAACGCGAGGAGCTGAGTTTCGACCTTGCGCGGCGCGCCATAGAGCGGTTTGCCTACGACGTCGGGCACACGGGCGAGGCTGGCAGCGACCGGTTCGAACGTGCGTTCGAGCGACGCGAGCTCCTCGACACGCCCGGAGTCCACCAACATGCGATCGATGGGCAGCAAGAGTCCGCGCTCGGCGAGCGGTCGCAACATGACCCCTTCGACCTTCACGACGTCGATTCCAGGACGCTTCTCGAGCTCCGTGACGACGTCGGCCTCCGAGCGATAACTCTCGACGCGAACGCGATGCCCGTGCGTTTTTTCGAAGCGCACGAGCGTCTCACTTCGGAACCAGGCCTCTTGGGCCGGCCTCATCCGAAGCAGCACGACGAGCGTCCGTTTGCCTGAAAATGTCGCAATCATGGCGATCGTGAGTGCGACAATCGCCGCGCCGATGACGCGGAGCCTGCGGCCTTTGCGCGGCGCGTGGGTGCGTACCGTTGGTGTCGAGGATCGGGACTCGGCGTGTCTTGGAATCACCGCTCGGGCCTCAGGAAGGCCTCTCTGCCCGACCGCTTCGACCTCCGAAAGGGGCCGCAATGCGCCGCCGGGCGCGTCGTCTCCGGGTGGCGTCTCGGGCGACGATGACGGAAGCATCTTCGGTTCGTCTGCGCTCCCAGCCGTCGCGGGTGCGACATTTTCCGGAGGGGCGCTCAGCGGGATTGTCGGCGGCCGGTCGGAGTGAATCCGACCGGCCGGCAGGTTCGCTTCGCTCACCGCAATTCGAATCGACCCGCCCGTCCAGGCCTCAGCGTACGGAGGAGGCTGTGGAGACGATGAATCATCTTCGCGTCGCGGTGGAGGCTCGCTCTTGGCTTTTTGCCGCGCGCCGATCCGCGGCAAGCGCATCGTCGCTAGAAACTGTGGATCCTCGGGAAGGGATCTCTCGGCAAGGTTTCGCGTGTATTCGCGATCGGTCGCGAGGCGGTGACGCCTCGAGATGGCGGCGAGCTCTTCGAGGAGGTTCGTGATCGAATCGGCGCGCGCGAGCGCGCGATCGAGATCGCTCGTGACCTCACGGTCTTGGGGGCGATTGGAGGCGCCGATCGCAGCGGCGACAGCGACGAGACTATCGATATCCGGTCGAGGATCGCCTTCTTGGACAGGCCGACGCACGTCGAGGCTCCCGTCAGCTTCGACGATGACCTCCGCGATCGAGAAGCCTCCGAACGCGGCTCCCCGGCCGTGATGGATCGCGACGGTCTCGGAGAGGCGAACGAGGAGCGCCAAGCGCACCCGTTCAGGATGCTCACCATGCTCTCGCGCAAACTGGACTAATTCCAACAGTCCAGACCGGGCCTCGGCCGCACCCATGCAGGGCGCCGATGGTACTCTTGAACTCGGGGAACCGATCGCGAAACGATCGGTCCAAGACGCCGAGTTGACCGCTTCGTGAGGCCCCGATAGGGATGAGGGTGCCGAGAAATGTCGAAACGGGGTCCACCGTCTGACGATTCGTCAGGATGGCAATCTGGGGATACGGAGTTCGATCCCGTGGACCCGGCTGCGCTTCGTGCGGCCCTCGGGAAAAAGAAGGCACCTCAGGACGATTTTTGGGCGCAAAAAGGAGCGAACCCAAAGCTCGGGTTGCCGGTCGAGTCGAGTGATCAGCACGCTGCGCCGCCCAAGCCCGAGCCGAAGAGAGAGGGGTTGAAAGGCCATTTGGCGGCCGCGGAGCCGGTGCGCAGCCCGGTGACCGACGGGTCCGGGCGGGACAGAGTAGCTCGAGGGAGCGCCCACGTCGACGCGCGCAACACGGCCTCGTCGGCTCGTTACAAGCCCATCCAAGAACGACGAAACGCAGCCTCCGAGCAGCGTTCCGGGGACATCGACCCTGGCATGTTGGGTCCCAAGTATCGGGTGATCAAGATCCTCGGCGAAGGCGGCATGGGTAAGGTCTTCGAGGCCATGCACCTCGGCCTCGATCGCAGGGTCGCGGTCAAAGTCCTGAGCAAGAAGATGGCCGAGGAGCCTCGCGTAGTGGAGCGGCTTCGCCGCGAGGCGGAGACGGCTCAGCGGGTCAAGCACCCCAACATCGTCGAGTTCTTCGGCATCGAGCGCACACCGTCAGGCGAGCCGTGTGTGGTGATGGAGCTTCTCGAAGGCTGGAACCTGGCTGCGCGCATCAAGGCCAAAGGCAAGCTCGAGGCGGACGTCGCGGTCCAAATGGGGATCGAGATCTGCGACGCGCTGTCGGTCTCTCACAATGCGGGCATCGTTCATCGCGACGTGAAGCCCGACAACATCTTCCTTACGGGCGAAGGGACCGAACACCCGTCCTTCAAGCTCCTCGACTTCGGGGCAGCGCATGTCGTCGACGCCAAGACGTTGACGGTCGAGGGCTCCTTGATCGGCACGCCGGCCTACATGTCGCCCGAACAAGCGATGGGCACGAACGTCACGGAGCGCACGGACGTCTACAGCACTGGGCTCGTCTTGTATGAGGCGCTCACCGGAAAGAACCCATTCTCGGGGGGACACAATCTCGAAGAGACGATCGTTCGTATCGTCTCTCACAATCCGGAGCCGCCGATGAAAGGCGCCGAGGCGAGCGAAATGAACCGCGCGCTCGACGAGATCGTTCAGAAGGCCATCGAAAAACGACCTGAAGATCGTTGGGGCTCAGCGGCCGAGCTCGCGGCTGCGTTGCGGCAAATCGCCGGTGGCAATGCCAAGGGGCTCAAGGTCGCGCGGAAGAGAGAGACCAAGGCGGTCATCGAGCTCGCGCCCAAAAAGGCGATGAGCGACGCGCTCAAGGTCACGCTGATCGCCGTTCCGATCGTCGTGTTGGCGGTGACCGGTTACGTGTTCAGCCAGTCGGGTGGGGCCAAGGTTCGGGTCGACATTCGATCCGCGGAGCGGGCTGGCTGCTCGGCGGAATCGACACGCGACGTTTCGCTCGCGATGATGTCCGCGCTCGAACGAGTTCCCGAGGTCGTACCAGTGACCGACGGAGCTACGTTCTTGCTCACGGCAAAGTGTCGATCCGAGAACGGCAAGACGTCCTTGATCACGACACTTCGCGAGGAGAAGACCAACGAAGACCGGTACTCCGTAGTGGCCCAGGGATCGGACGCTCGCTCGGTCGCCGCGCGAGCCGTCGTCGAGATCGCTGGAGGCATGAAGTGGAATCCGCGGCCCTCGTTGGCCGAGGAAGCCTCCACCGCCGAACGGGTCGGAGAGCGCTGAGCTTCAGGCCAGCATGGCCGGAAGCGGCCGCAGATCTTGGATCAGCGAGACCTTCGACTGCACCCAAAAATCGTGCAGCGTCGGCGTATCGCGCGCGATGAAGCGGACGCCGGTAGCTTTGGCGGCGCGGAGGTCCGATTCACCGTCACCGACGAACACGAGCTCCTCGCGCGAAACGCCGGTCGCGGAAAGAGCCTCTTCGATCACCGTGGTCTTCTCGTTGGGTGAGCCGCGCACACCGAGGAAGTGGTGTCGAAGGCCGCGTCTTTCGACGATGTGCTGGAGCTCCTCTTCGGGCGTGCCGGAAGCGACGAAGAGCTTGGCCACACGGCCGAGGGACGTGAGCGCTTCCTCGGCGCCCTCCACGAAGGGCGCGGCCAACACCTTCTCGAGGACGAGGTTCGCAAACGCAGCGCCGAGCTGACTTTCAGTCTCTCGTGTGTACGGCACTCCGAGGAGCTCCCTGTGGATCCACTCGAACTTCTTGAATCGGCTCACGCCGAGGTTCGAGAGGTGATGGCGACGGATCGCCTCGAGGTGCTCTGGCCTGTGCGAGAAAAGATCCACGAACGCGTCGGTCTTGATGTCCGCGGACTCGAGGATCACACCGTCGAAATCGAACACCACGACCCTGGTCTGTCGGGTCCGCGGGACCGAATCGACGTTGCTCACGATCTCCACGCTCACCTCACGCGAGCCCTAGGCCAGCAAAAAGATTGTCGACCGCCTCGTTCTCCATCAGCTCCCGCGCTTCGGCCGCATACGATCCAATGTGGGTCGTCAAGACGGCGTTCTCGAGCGTCGCCAGCGGACCGGAATACGGCTCCTTCTCGAAGACGTCCAGATAAGCAGAGGCCGACGGGTTCTTGGTCAGGTGCTCGACCAGAGCCCCTTCGTCGATCACCCCGCCGCGAGCGGAGTTCACGATCACCGCATCGCCCTTCAGCTTGGACAGGAGGCTGACGCCGACGAGCCCGCTCGTGGCCGGTGTGAACGGCAGGTGAAGGCTGACGACGTCCGATCGCGTGAACAAGGTCTCGAGGTCCAACCATTCGATGCGATGGGTGTTCGCGAACGCGCCGTCGCGGTCGGGGTCGGACGCCACGAGCTTCACTTCGAAGGGCAGGAGCAAAGAGACGAGACGCTTTCCTACTCGCCCTAAGCCAACGATGCCCACGGTCTTGCCTCTGAGCAGAGAGCCCATCGGCTTCTTCCACGCACCCGATCGGATCGAACGATCGGCAGCGGGGATGCGCCTCATCGCCGACAACATCCCGCCGAGGGTGAGCTCGGCGACTGCATCGACGTGGGCGTTGGGGGTGTTGAAGACGCGAATGCCGAGGGACTTGGCCGCCTCGAGGTCGACGCTGTCGAGCCCGACGCCGCAGCGCGAGATTACTTTGAGCTCCGACTGTTTTTCGAGCACTCCTCGCGAGAGCTTCTCGACGCCGGCGATCACTCCTGCTTTTCCGGCGAGGAGCTTCGCCGCCTCCGCTTCCTCGAGCTTGCGCCCGTAAGGATTCAGCTCATACGAAAGTCCGGCCATCGCGAGCCTGGTGAGGGGCCGCTCACCGAACGACGACGTCGAGATCAAGACCGCGCTCATGGCTCACCAACCCTTGATCTCGGCCACGACCTCCGGATGCGCAACCCACCATTCGTGGAAGGGGACGTCGAACGAGCCGTTGATGTCGCGCCCCGTGATCCACGGTCGAACGATGGGGTGCACACGCTTGCCCATCCACCACCATGGGTTTGGGCCGTCCTTGCGATCGACGCAGCCCTTTCGGAACGCCCAAACGCCTTGGTCGTAATAGTAGGCTTTGGGATAGGACTGGCGCTCGGTGGACACCTTGCGCTCGCTGCCGCCGTAAGGAACCACGAGGTTGTCGCGAATCTCGAGGGCCCTGAGCGGGTGGTCGTCGGCGGCCTCCCACAGCGACATGACACCGTCGAGGTCGGGGCGCTCTTCGAGAACACCGAGCGCTTCGTCGATCAGCTTGCCGTCGATCATCACAGTGTTGCCGAGGAGGAGCACGACGTTCTGGAGCCCTTCGACTCGCCGATCCGCCTCGTGCACGGCGTTCTGAATGACGTCGCCGTGATTCACGTGATCTCCGGCGAGCGCCTCCGGGCGCGCGATGATGTCGGCTCCCCACTCTCGACCTACGGCCGCAATCTCCTCGCCGTCCGTATCGACGAAGACCCGATGGATCCGCTTGGCGTCCTTGGACGCCTGGATCGGATAAGAGAGCAGCGGACGTCCCCCGAGGGGGATGATGTTCTTGCTCTTGATGGACTTCGACCCCGCGCGAGCCGTGATGATCGATACGTTCGTCATGGGCTTGTAGGTGCCGCGACGCTTCGCCCGTGTTCAAGAACGAGTCAAGACGACGTCGGGCCGGGGGCTCCGAGTGAAACGTCGCGCACCCAGCCGCAGTCGACCGATCGCGGGGCGTCTTTTGCGTGCTAAATTCGCGCTCCTTCGAGCCGACACGACTCGAAAGGGACGAACATGGCACGCATCTATTTGTCTCCACCGCACGTTGGCCCGCGCGAGCGGGAGCTCCTCTTGGAAGCCTTCGACTCCAACTGGATCGCTCCGCTGGGACCGCACGTGGACGCGTTCGAGCGCGAGCTCGCGGCATACGTAGGCATGCCTCACGCGGCCGCGCTTTCGAGCGGAACGGCCGGCCTGCACCTCGCGCTCGAGCTCCTCGGTGTCGGTCCGGGCGACGAAATCCCCACGTCGACCCTGACGTTCGCGGCGACGGCGAACGCCGTGACGTACGTCGGCGCCAAGCCCGTGTTCATCGATGCCGAGGCGAGCACTTGGAACATGGATCCGGCGCTGCTCGAGGCCGAGGTCGAGGACATGGTCGCGCGAGGGAAGAAGCCCAAGGCCGTGATCGTCGTCGACCTGTACGGGCAGTGCGCCGACTACGATCGGATCCGCGCGGTGACCGATCGGCACGAAATTCCGATCATCGAAGACGCAGCTGAAGCGCTCGGCGCGACTTACAGAGACAAGGCCGCTGGCTCGTTCGGTGAGATGTCGGTGTTCTCGTTCAACGGCAACAAGATCATCACCACGAGCGGCGGCGGGATGCTCGTGGCCCAGAAAGAGGCGCACGTGGCCCGCGCGCGTTTCTTGGCCACGCAAGCCCGCGATCCCGCGCCGCACTACCAGCACTCGACGATCGGCCACAACTACAGGCTTAGCAATCTGCTCGCCGCCGTTGGTCGCGGACAGCTCGAGCACTTGCCGAGTCGCATCGAGAGGCGCCGTCGGAACAACGCCTTCTATCGGGAGGCGCTCGGATCGCTCCCGGGCGTGAGCTTCATGCCGGAGGCCCCCTACGGGCGATCGAACGCGTGGCTCACCTGCGTGACCATCGATCCCAAGAAGTTCGGTGCGAGCCGCGAGGACGTTCGCGTCCACCTCGAAAAGCAAGATATCGAGGCTCGCCCGGTGTGGAAACCCATGCATCTTCAACCGGTGTTTCGGGAAATGCGGAGGCGAGGCGGGACGGTGTCGGAGCAGCTCTTCGAGCTCGGTCTGTGTTTGCCGAGCGGCTCGAGCCTGACCGACGACGAGTTGATTCGAGTATCGAAAGAAATCCGATCTCTCGCTCGCTCCTGAGTACCATACGCCCGTGCGCGGCGCTCGTTGGGTCTTCGCGATCGCGAGCCTCGGGGTCGCCGCGGCCGTGCTCATCCCGCGTCTTCGCCGTCCGCCTCCGCTCGACGTCGAGGTCGTCCAGCTGGAGCGCGGGGTCGTTCGGGAGATGGTGCCCGCCGCTTCGACCGGCGAAGTCAAGCCGGCACGGCGCGTCAACGTTCGGTCCGACCTGGCCGGGACAGTGAAGAAGCTGCACAAACGTCGCGGCGACCGCGTCACCGAGCGCGAGGTGCTGCTGACCTTCGAGTCGGACGAGTTGCTCGCCCGAACGGATCAGGCTCGCGCCAACGTGGAGTCCGCGAAGATCGCCGAGGCGATCGCCAAGACTCGCGCAGAGGCCGCGGGGCGGGCCCTCGACCGCGCCAGGTCCCTCGAATCCGGTGGCGCCCTCGCGGCGGCAGACCTCGAGCGCGCGCAGACCGAGGCGAGCGCTGCCTCCCACGCGATCGAACAGGCGGCCGCCGCACACCGCCAAGCCGAAGCCGCGCTGAAGCTCACCACCGTCGCGCTTCAGCGCGTAGAGATCCACGCACCCTTCGCCGGGGTCCTCCAAGAGGTCGCCGTCGAGGTCGGCGTGCTCGTGACGCCAGGAACTTTTCTCTTCGATCTGATCGACGACTCGACGACTCTCCTCGAAATCCCGTTCGACGAGTCCGACGCGCCCAAGATCGCGGTGGGCCAGCGAGTCTCCCTGAGCCTCGAAGGCCTGCGCGCCAAGGAGCTCTGGGGGACGGTGAGTTACGTTCCTCCCGCCATGGGCAAGGCCGAGGCCTCGACCCTGGAAGTCACTCGAGTGAAAAAGGATCGATCGTTGTACGTGGAAGTGAAACCGGACGATCCGGCGCCCTTTCGGGTGGGTGCGTCAGTCAACGCCGAGCTCCTCCTCAACGAGAAATCCGATGTCGCATTCCTCCCATCCAACGTGCTCATCGGACGAGGGATCGAGCGAGAAGTCTACCTCGCGGCCGACGGTCGGGCCAAGCGTGTCAAGATTCGGCCAGGACTCACGAGCTGGGAACGTACGGAGATCATCTCGGGACTGACTCCGTCGGACGTCGTGATCTCGAGCCTCGACGTGGATGGCCTCGAAGATGGCGCCTCCGTGAAAGTCAAAGGCGAGCCCAAAAAGTCTCCGCTGGCCGAGTCACGTTGAGATGCCCGAGCCACTCATCGCGCTACGCGGCGCCCAGAAGAGGTACGTGGTCGGCTCGGAGACCATTCATGCGCTCCGCGGCGTGGACCTCGACATCACGAAGGGAGAGTTGGTCGCCATCGTTGGTCCCTCCGGTTCGGGAAAGTCGACACTCATGAACGTCATCGGCTGCCTGGATTCGCTCTCCGAGGGTTCGTACAAGCTCGAAGGGTTGGAGGTCTCCGGGCTGTCCGACGACCGCCTGGCCGAGGTCCGAAATCAATCGATCGGGTTCGTGTTCCAGACCTTCAACCTCCTGCCCCGACAGACCGCCGAGGAGAACGTCGCGCTGCCCCTGCGATACTCCGGTGTCTCCAAAGGCGAGCGCACCGAAAAGAGCCGGGCGGCGCTCGGGCGAGTCGAGCTCTCGGACCGGGTGACTCACCGACCAGACCAACTCTCGGGCGGTCAGAAGCAACGCGTCGCCATCGCGCGAGCCCTCGTCACCCGACCGGCGATCCTCCTCGCCGACGAACCCACCGGCGCCCTCGATCAACGCACCGGCGGGGAGATCCTGCGGCTATTCCACCGACTCAACGAGGAAGGTGTCACCGTCATCCTCGTCACCCACGATCGGGACGTGGCCAGCGCCACGCGACGCAAAGTCACGATCGTCGACGGACAGATCGTCTCCGACGAACGAAGAGGCGAGACATGAGTCTGACCGACCACCTCGCGATCTCGATCGACGCCATCCTCGCCAACCCGATTCGCGCGTTTCTGACGACGCTTGGCGTCCTGATCGGCGTGCTCGCGGTGGTCCTGCTCGTTGGACTCGGCGACGCCGTCCGCGCCTACGTGCTCGATAGCTTCGCGAACGTCGGCTCGAACCTCCTTCAAATCCGAGCGGGCCGCCAAGAGACGCGCGGCTTCTCACCGCCATCGATGAACGTCCGCAACAAGCTCTCCATGAACGACGTGGACGCGCTCGAAAAACGCGCGATGACCGTCGACGGAGTGTCACCGCTCGTGTTCGGCACCGGAGAGCTCCGCGCCGGTGACTTGCTTCGCGACGTGATGGTGATTGGCGTCGGCGCCCGCTACGCGGAGCTACGAAAGCTCGGCATGGCGGACGGGCGATTCATCGAACGGGAGGACCTGGACGCTCACCGCCGGGTCGTGATCGTGGGACAGACCATCGTCCGCGAGCTCTTCGGATCCGGTACTCATCCGATCGGCCAGACGCTTCACATCGCCGGCTCCGCCTTTCGGATCGTCGGAATCACGGAGAAGAAGGGAAAGACGTTTGGCTTCGACATGGACGACCTGGCCTTCGTACCCGCCACCGCCGCGCAAGACCTGTTTGGGAACGACTCGCTGAGTGAGATCCTCGCACGAGCCAAGGACCAGTACAACGTTCGTCCGGCCGTCGACGAAATCGGCGAGGTCTTGAAGATGCGGCGCGGAAATACCGTGGATTTTTCGATCAACAGTCAGGACGACATGATGGGTACGGTGAACGATATCATGGACACACTGACGTTCGCCCTCGGCGCCATCGCGTCGATCTCTCTCCTCGTGGGCGGCGTGGGCATCATGAACATCATGCTCGTCTCGGTGAAGGAACGAACGCGAGAGATCGGCGTTCGAAGAGCGGTGGGCGCGAAGAAGCGAGACATTCTCCTGCAATTCTTGGTCGAGTCCGTCCTCGTGTCGTTGATGGGCGGCGTGTCGGGCGTAGGGCTCGGGATGCTGGTCGTGCGCGTCGCCCACCACATCGAGCCAGCGCTCCCCGTCGAGCTAGGCCTGTGGAACGTCCTCATGGCGCTCGGATTCTCCGCGCTCGTGGGCATCGTCTCCGGCGTGGTGCCGGCGATTCGGGCGGCCGAGCTCGATCCGGTCGAAGCCCTTCGCTACGAGTGAGTACGCCGTGCTGTACGCCGTGCTGAGCTCGACCTTCCGAAGCCTCCGCGCGGCGGCGCCTGCTGTGGCAGTGATCCTCGCCTGTTGTTCGGAGCGGATTGAGCTCAGCCTCCCGACTGACGGGTGGATCGTGCTCGCTGCGCTCACGGAAGCCGGCGACGTCACCTCCACGGAGCTCATTCGAGGTCGCGGTGAGGCGCTCGAGCGGGAGCTGCTGGAAGGTGAGTTGCCTGTGGCCTTCTCACTCGACGCGGCGACCGAGCTCTACGCGGCAGATGGCTCTACGGCAGACCTCGGTTTGAAGCTGAGTCACCAACCCGACGCAGGATGCGGTCGCTGCCTCGCAGACAGCCGCGAGCCCCCGTTCCTCATCTTTCAGGGCTCGACTTGCCCCCTTCCCAGCTGGGTAGCCGCGGCGTACCAAGAGCCGCTCACACCCAACGCCATCGAGCTCGCCCGACGGCAGATCAGGCTCGGCTCGCTCGGGGACTGCGGCTGCCTCCCTCCTCTGACCCGGAAGGCCCCGATCGCAGAAGCTCGACTCGTCGACGGGGAGTTCCCGTTCGTGCACGCCGCCACGTCGCAAAAGGGAACCGTCGCCCTGGTAGGTCAAGATAGGGCCACCCTGATCGGACTCGACGGTTCCCGACGAGACGTACCCATGACATTTTCGGACCCCATCCGGGGCGTCGCGGCCCTGGGAGAGTCGTTCGCCGTGCTGACCGGAGCGGCCCGAAACTCCGAGCTCATCGTCTTCGACCCCGAGTTGAGCCAGGTCGAATCGATGAGCCTGACCGTCGACCCGGGGTCGGCGACCCTGCTCACCGCGGCGGATGCCGTGCTGGTGTTGGGCGAAGAGAGCGATGTCTCGATACCCGTCACCAAACTCTGCAGCGGCGCTCCGCTCAAATGCGCAGAGATCTCTCCGGGCGCCGCGCGGCGAAGAGAGCTCGCCGTCGACGCCGTGATCACCGCGTCTTTGAAATTCGTGGTCTTGTACAGCCTGTTCGGAGCTCAAATCTACGACCGAGCTCCGTCCCCGGAGGAGGTCGTCGGCGTCGAGCCTGATCGAGTCGTCGTCCGCTCGGGGAACGACATTGAACACCGGAAATTCGCGATCGAAGGCTTCTTCGGACAGAAAATCGGAGCCCTCGGAGATCGGGTCTTCGTCTGCGGCGCAGAGGACGACCTTCAGTCCTTGTACACGTTCGAGTTGGGCGATCCCGAGGGAACGCTGACTCGGGCGGCGCAATCCGGCGGCTCGTGCACGGGCTTCCGACTCTCGAGCTCGACGACGATCGACGCTGCCTTCGGCGGCCTGGTGATTCGCTTGGACGCGCAGGGTCGGGAAGTCCGTCGCCTGACCCCAGATGAGGCGCTCCCGGGAGCTGGCGCGTTCCTTCGCTTTCCGAGTCACGCGAAGATCTCGGATTCGCGGATCGCGTTTGGCGAGAGCGGCTTGGTGCTGCGAACCTCTACGACGACAGCGGCTCGGAGAGTATGGGGTCTGCCGAGCTGGCAGGCTGCCGCGCGGCTCGTGGCCCACCGAGACGACGTCTGGCTGATCCACCCCGCGCATACTCGGAAGCTGGGCGGGGCGGAGGGTCCTGGCCTCGGGTTCAATCCCGTCGATGTCATTTCCGACGGCGTCCGCCTGGTGGCCTTGGACCCCGGCGGTCAGCTGGTGACTTTCGACCCCGACTCCGGACAGATCGAGAGCCGGATCGCGCTGCCCACCCCCACCGGTTGGCCGGCCCGAGTCGCCGCCTTCGGTCCTTCGGACTATCTGGTGGTCAGCAAGGCCGCTCCGTTCGACGTGTGGAGGGTCTGGCAAGGCGAGACGCGCACGCTCGAGCTGAGTTGGGACATCCCATCGACTTTGCAGGTCGAGAGCCCGCCGCCCTTGGTCTATGGGCTTCAACTCGACGCCCGCGCAGGCTCGGCGTTCGTCGGAGGCTCGACTACCCACGAGGGCTTTGCGTTCCGAATTCTCCCGATCGGGGACGGAGGCGCCCGCATCGAGCGTGTCATCCTCCCTCAGAGCACCGACGTCGATGGGTTGATCGCGCGCTGTCCGGACGAAGCATTTCTGTGGAGTGTGGGGGACCAAGCCACCGACGTGATCGAAATTCACACGCCCGGCGGCATACCCACGGCCACGTCCTTCGAGCAGGTCCATTTCCGAGGCAGCGCGACGGGTTCGTCGCTGCCGATCTGGACCGATTCCCACCTGTTTCGCCTAGCCCCGCTGCGGGCCGGAGGTCTACAGCTCACAGGATTTCCTGACGGTCCGGAGCTCACGCTCGATGGTTACCTCGGCTCGTCCGCGCGCTCCGGGTCGCACCTGGAAGTCCTGGCCCACAACGGAGCCGTGTGGCGAATCGACGTCCGGGATCAGTGACACCGCTCGAGTTTCGTCTGAGTATGGTCGACAACGACTCAGTCGAGATATCGGCTCTCGGCGACCCAGCTCGCATCCGAGAAATGAGAGAAGTAGAGTGTTCCTCCTTTCACGTCTCGGAGGAAGGCAGCGTTGACCGCCGGATCGATAGCCGGGCAGCCCCAACTCCGTCCGGTGTACCCGTTATTGCGGACGAACTCGGGGGATGAGTACTCCGCGGCATGAAAGACGATCGCTCGGCTTCGCACGCGATCGTTGAAGCCGGGTTCGAGCCCATCGAGGCGAAGTGAGTTCCCGTGGCTCCCGACGTAGGTCTCGGCGGTCTTCATGAGTCCAGCGCTCGACATGTTGGAGCCGGAGATGTTCGAGACGGCCCGCACCCTGCGCACGTCCGAAGGGTCGCCGGAGCCCGAGCCGTGCGCGACGTGCAGATGGTAGGCCAACTCTTGCGTGAGAAGGTTGAAGGTCCACAAGCGCTTTTGGTCGGAGGGCACGTCGAAATCGGCGATGGTGTAAAGGAATCGCTCGGTGTCGCCCTGAGCGAAGGCGCGCCCGAATGCCCGGAGGGCGCGCTCGGCCGCGCGCGCGCGCAGGCCATGGCTCACCCACTCTCGAGCGGTCGTCCAGCCGAAATGGAGGGTGTAGGCTCCAGAGAGCTCGGTCCCCGAGCTCACGAAGGTGTCGGCCACGACGAGGTACTCACCCGCAGACAGAAACGCGCCCGCGCGAAGGTCCCCGCGAGCGACGCAGCTCCCGTCCGCTCGCAAGATGTGAAGGTCGATGTCCACGCCGCCAGCCATCTGGGAGAGCTCGACCGCGAGAAATCCTTCCGTGGGCAGACTGAGCTTGTAGGTGTTCTCGGGGCCGGACTCGTCGGCGCCCCGACCGCAGTCGTACTCATGGCGTTGACGGACGCCCAACCGAGTGTCACCCGATTCAATCCAAGGGAACCGATCGATACACGTGCCACCTGAACAAGTAGGTCCGGCCAGGGGCGGCTCTGGCGCTGAACCCGCACAGGTCTGCTCGATCCCCAAGTCATATTTTGCGCTCGTGGGTACGCCTGAAGTGAATCGGCTATCGATGACGGCCCACGCAGTCAGATATACGTCGACGTTCTGGGGCGTTCGACTCTCGATGGCGATCAGGGTTGCAGACCGTCCTCGCCCTGACTCGAGCAAAGTCACCTCGACCCCTGCGCTCGGAGCGCCCGCCTCGCCGTCGAAGAGCGACTGGCCGTCGACGGTGGCCACCCGGATGGCTGGATCGAAATGGCCGTTCGTACGCTGAAATCGAACTTCCACCGGGGCGTCCGGTCCGACCGCGATCCTGAAGCGATGGGCGTTGTATCGACCGCTCGAGAAGTCCTCGGAGAGGTCGAAGCGTCCGCAACGCTCGAGGCGGGTGTCGTTGCGCCAGACCTTCGCGCCGGCGCCCAGCGCTCGAAGCTCAGCGGTCGTCGCCGCTTCTTGGGTCTCTTCGGTCTCCGGGGCGACGCCTCCGCACGCCGCAGGGACCAACAGGAGCGCTCGGAACAACTTGGATGCCATGAGCCTACTAAACAGGAGCGGCGTATCCTTTTGAAATCAGCCCAGATTCGCTGTAACCGGTCGTCCACAGGGGGCCGAGCTCGCGAAGATGTAGGCAACAGTGTGCCGATGTCGCCGATACTGCCTTCGTGGCGCTCTCCGTTTCCGACATCAACCGAGCCCTCGTCGCCCACCGTCGACTTCGGGACGGCGAGAAGCTGTCGCGGAATGACAAGAGTGCGATCGAGAGCTTCCGGGGCCTGCATCGGGAAGCTTCGTCGCTCAAGGAAGACCCGGCGGTTCGCGACGCGCTGAAGGGTGCGCTCGCCAACGACGGCGCGTTCCTTTTGGAGATCAAAGACAACCCGCTCCTCTCGCAGCACCTCAAAGGCTTGCGACAGAAGGGCTCGGCCACCGACGCGGAGATGGCCCAGATCTCGAAGCTCGCACAGAAGCTCTCGAAAGCCGAAGACGACGCGATCAACGCCACGATCGGCGGGCTGGTGTTGTCGGGTGGAGTGTCCACGGAGGCCCTCTCCTCGCTGTCGAGCTACATGGACAAGGAGCGTGCGATTCGCACGAAGAGTGACGTTTGGGCCGGGTTCAAGAGCAAGGCCATCGCCGCCGGCGCGTTCACACTCGCCGCGGTCGCGGTGCCACTCTCCCTGTGGTTTCCGCCGCTCTCCGGTTTTGCTGCGTCGCTTTCGGGCGCGGCCGTCCAGGCCGTCCAGCTCGGCTCCCTCGTCGGTGGGTTGCTCGCCGGGACCGCCGCCGGAAAGGTCGCGTCGAAGCTCACGACCAAGGATGAGTACGGCCTGAGGGATTGATTGAGTTCTTGACCTGGGACCGCAGGCATCTTGCCTGCGGCTAACTGGCGCGAAGTCCCGTCTGCCAAATCCGACGTCCGAAACCGAATCAGACCTCTGAGCAGACCTCCTAAGTACACGTCCCTGGAAGTTCGTGACCACGCTGAAACCACAGAGGACGCGGAGAGAAGACACAGAGGACACAGAGAAGTGCTCATTCCATCATCTGTGTGCTCTGTGGGCTTCGGCTCGGTGCTCTCTGTGGTTTCTCCCGTGGTCACGAATCTGCGGGGACTTGTACTAAGTCGACCCATCGCGGCAGCGCCCGTGTTGGACGGGCAGGTCACACAGGTGAAGAGGTGGATCGGGGCCTACTCTGGGAAGACTCTGGGAAGCGCCTGAAGGTCGAGGGCCGTGCCGTCTTTGTTCCGGTAGGTCTGCGCGAAGATATCCGGCTGCACGAGCCGCGCGTCGGTGCCCTGCTGAACCAAGACAGCGCCGTTATCGAACTTGTGGGTCGTCGCGGTCCCGGTGAATTGTCCCTGACCCTCGACGAAGACGGCCTTCACCAGGTCGCGGTCGTCTCGACGGTGCAGGCCGTACCCCTGAACTCCGGTCGCCTTGGACTCGAGCGCGTTCATCTTCTTACCGATGAACTCCTTGTCCGAGTTGTACATGTCGCCGAGGCTGAGCTCTTCTCGGGCGAACTGGAGCGCGTCTTTGAACTGCTGCAGGCTCAGCTTCGAGGGGTCGTCCCCGAACTTGGCGCGGAGCTTGTCGGCCTGCTCCTCGGACACCTGATTGATGATGACGACGCCGTTGCCGTCGCTCTTCACGGCCTGCACGGCTTTGTCCTTCTCGTTGAAGAACACCAACCCTTGGTCGCCGATCGGGTTGCCTTGCCAATCGGCGATCTGTTGGCCGGCCTTCTCGTGTCCTTTCGGGTACACCAACGGCTCGCCGCCGCCGCCGAAGGACGGGACCGGAATCACGAACTTCTGGGCGCTCGAGACAGTGTCGACGCCCTGGGAGAAGTCCACGTTCTTGAAGTCGATCTTCTTGGGCTTGGAGGGATCCTGACGCGGGATGCTGGTGAGTGCGATGGCCTCGCCGTCGGGCGTCTTGTAGGTTTGTGCGAAGATTTCGGGCTGAACCAATCGGACGTCCTTGCCCTGCTTCAGGATCACCGCGCCATTTTCGAACTTGTGAGTCGTCGCCGTACCCTTCAGCTCACCGCGACCCGGGACAAACACGGCCTGGCAGAGATCTCGGTCGTCGCGACGATGAAGCCCAAACGCCTCGACGCCGGTGCTCTCCTTGGCGAGCGGGTTCATCTTGCTCTTGATGAATCCCTTGTCCGAGTTGTACATGTCTCCGAGTCCGAGCTCCTTCTTGGCGAACTCGAGCACTTCCTTGAACTTCGCCAGAGTCAGCTTGCTCGGATCACCGATCTTCGCGCTGAGTTGCTTGGCTTGATCCTCGGAGACTTGATTCAGGATCACCACGCCCTGCCCATCGGCTTTGACGGCCTGAACGGCTTGGTCCTTCTCGTTGAAGAACACGAGGCCCTTGTCGCCGATCGGCTTGCCTTGCCAGTCGGCGATCGGCTGGCCGGCCTTTTCGTGGCCCTTTGGATACACGAGCGGCTCGCCGCCTCCGGCGAAGCTCGGGACGGGAATGATGAACTTCTGCGCGCTCGAGATCACGTTCATCGACTTCGAGAAATCGACGGCCCGAAAATCGAAGCTTTGGAGCTTGATTTGTCCGGTCCGATTTGCCAGCAGCGCGCCCATCGCGCCGAACGTGCCCGCGCCCTTCTGGAGCGGGCGAGACTCCTTGGCCCCCTGGTAGGCTCCGGCGCCGCCAAACGACGAGAGCATCGTGCCGCGCTGCTCGTTCGTGAGGTTCCATTGGCTCATCAGTTGGTCGGCGACCTTGGACGCCGGCACGCCGAGCTTTTGAGCGACGTGGCCGATCACCGCGTTCTGCTGTTGGGCGTCGAGGCCCTTGAGCGCCGGCGATCCCGGTTGTTGCGCAGCCCAGGCCGCGGCGGTGTCGCGAATCGATGTCGTCTTCATAGGGTGAGAGACCGCCTGCATAGCAGGTCACGGGCCGCGAGGGCAAGTCCGTAGGCAAGAGTAAGCAAAAAACGACATGTGCGCCTCATATGCGACGGGCCGGCTTCATGGGCTTTCCGGGCGGCTTCGCGCCGGCGCATACTGCGCCGCCATGACCTCGAACGAAGTGCTCGATCGCCTCACCCGCGACGGCTTCGCGCTCGTCCCTGAGGTCCTGTCCGAGGAGTTCCTGAGGCACGCCAGAGACGTCACGAACCGACTCGCCCTCGCCTACTCGCAAGAAGATCGAAAGACGTGGCGATCGCTCGGGACACTCATCGACGTGTTCAGGGACTCATTCTTCGCCGAGTTGATGACTTTCGAGCCCGCTTTGGCAGTCCTGAGGTCGATCGGTGAGTTTCCCAGGCTCTCTGGAGGGTACGTCTTCTCGAAGGCGCCTGCCGACCCCCGGGCTTTCTGGCACCAGGACTGGGGATTCTGGGACGACCCGGTGAGTGACGGAGAGTTTCCGCCTCAGGTCGGGTTGCTCTACTATCTGACGGACACGACGCGAGTGAACGGCTGCTTGAGAGTGCTGCCGGGTTCTCATCGAAACCGTCATGAAATTCACGATGAGCTCATGCGGCTCGACAAGCGAGCGCTTCGGAGGATGGACGATCCGAGCGTGCTCCCATTTTGCGACCTGGACGGGGAAGTTGACGTCCCTGTCCGCGCGGGCGACTTGGTCGTGCTGGACGCTCGAACCCTTCACGCGGCTCACGCGAACTCATCGCGCGAGCGAAGGACGCTCGTCACGCTGTGGTACCACCCAGATGAGACCATCCTGTCGGAGCCGACGCGAGCGTATCTCGGGACGGTTGCCCCGCCGGGTGATTGGCCCCGGGAGGTGTGTGAGAGAGTGAGTCCGATTCTGCTTCGGTACTCAGGCAACTCTCCCCGCGCGACGCCCACGGAGCGTGGGCCGCGCGCTCGGTAGCCAAGCGGTCCACCTCCGCGACCGCGTTCGTCGCCCCCGACTCAGCTCGGGTCGAACAGCGGCGCGTTGGGCTCGCGGATAGCCTTGCAGACTTTGCAGATCGTCGAGGTCTTGGGGACTACGAGGTTGGCGATTTCTGGGTCTCGCGACTCAGCCTCGCGGAAGAGGGCTTGGAGTCCGCCGAGCTCGACCTTCCGAAACAGGTCGTCTCCGTTCACCTCCTCGAGCAGAGCGCGAAGCCCGCGCGCCGCGACCGAGCCGGGGCTCCGCGCAAAACCGAAACACGAGCATGGGTAGAGTCTACCGTCGGCTCGGACGAGGATTTTGGGGAGCGCGGACACGACCTCGCGTTCGAAGTTCTGGCACCGATACCCAGCCGGCAGGGCTTCGATTCGTTCCTTCACGGTGGCGCGAGCGATAGGTATGAGCCCGAGCCGTTCGAGGCGCGGCGTCGCGTGGTATTCGAAGCGTGTCATTCGGGCCACTCGGTCCAGCGGATATCTTCGACCGTAGGTCTGTTCGTACGCTCGCTGAAGGGCCGACATCCATTTCTCGAGGTCCGCCCGGTCCCACACCAGAAAATTAAGTACGAGATTTACGCGGTCTTCCAGAATCGAGCGCATCGCGTGAGTCAAGTGGGCGACGTTCTCGATGGGTGTTCCAGCGTCAGTCTGCATTCCGATGGAGCAGTGAATCGCCGGACGAGTGTACCGATTCCGGGCGCCGAGGCCTGCCTCGGCCAACTCTCCGATGAGTCGTTCGGCGCGCTTGGGGCTTCCAAATACCTTGCCGTTGGTTTGAATCTTCTGAATATCGAGCGGCGAGCGCGCCACGAGCTCCCGCAGGAGCTCATTGCGCCCGAAGGGCTCGCCGCCGGTGAGTGTGACTCCGTACACTCCGACGTCCGCGGACTCGGTCATGAGCGCGAGCGCAGAGTCAGCGTCGAAACCTTCGAGCCCGGCCTCGACCTCGTCGATCACGGCGCAACCCGAGCAGCGAAGGTTGCAGACGTGGGTTAGCTCGAGCTCGAGGACACGCGGACGAAACCACCAGTGGGCTGGCGCGCGGGCGCACGCCGCCTTCGCGATCTTCTCGAAGCCGTCGAGGCTCGGGTCGAGGAAGGCGTTGAGGGGAGACTCGCGACGTCTCAGGACGAGCGTAGTGATCTCGGCGGACCGTTCCAGGAGTGCGATTTCGAGATCTTCGTCGCCGGGACCGATGGGTCGACCGTCCCAGGTCACGCCGGGGGCGAGCCCGCGTTCCCCGGTGATCACCAAGCGACCGCCGTGCCTCTCGGCGGTGAAGAGCTCACCCATCGGGAGCATGAGGCTGCAGTGCCGGAGGAGGTCCACCGCGGGCGCGACGTCGTCGCCGAGAACCCAGAGCATCGCGTCGCGCGCAGGGACGAGCGGAGCTCGTCCGCCGCTCCTAGCGGCCGCGGCCTCACGTTCGTCGGAGAGTGGAGGCGGATCGCGCTCGTCATGGCTCGAAGGGCCCGTGGAGGGTGCGCCACGAGCCGCGGCGGCGAGCAGCTCGCGGGCCGCGAGCGGAGACCTTCCACGATCTCCGACGAAGACCGCGAGCTGAGTGAGTGAGGTGATCGCGGCGGCGCGGTCCGATCCTCGGAGGGCCCGAAGCTCCACCTCGAGCGGTCGGGTCCCTAGGGGCCCAAGCTCCAGAGGCTCGTCGCCGGGCGACTCGGCGAGGAGAGACAGCGCGAGCTCGGCGATGGGATGATGCCCCGTGTGACTCACCGGAGGAGCTTCATGGCGATGCTCTTCGAGGACGACGTCGATCCCGGGCGGGAAGCGAAGCTCGAGCACACGAAGCGCATCCAGGAGATCGAATGGGCTATCGAGCCCACTAAGCGCGACCGCCTCGTATCGAAGCCGAACGGGAAAGCCGATTCTGCGGGCAGCCGATAGGATTGTTTTGCGATCGTCACTCGGCAGCACCCTGGACCTCGGGTCGGAGCTCGGGTCGGAGTGCGGCGTCATCGTGGCAGTGTGGCGGCGTGGCGCGCGCGAGCCAACCGTCTTCGTGGCTGGACGCGTTGAAGGCGGCTCGAAAGTGCGATAGACGGCCGACTCGAGGTCGCTCTGGCCTCGAGGTACGGAGGAAGCATGCGAAAGCTCTGGATCGGTGGGCAGTGGACGGAGGGCGCGGCGGGTCGCGTCCGAAGAATCGAGAACCCGGCGACGCTCGAGGTGATCGACGAGGTCGTCGAGTCGACCGCGCCCGACGTTCACCTGGCGTGCGAAGTCGCCGCGGAGGCCCAGCGGGCGTGGCGTCACCACCCAGGTATCGAGCGCGCGAAGCTGCTCCACGACGTCGCTCGACTCATGAGAGAGGATCGGGCCGAGATCTCCCGTCTGCTCACCCTGGAGGGCGGCAAGCCGCGGATCGAGACCCTCGACGAGGTCGAGTGGTGCGCCGCCTGCTTCGATTATTACGCAGAGATCGCGCGCAACTCACACGGAAGCTCGATTCCTCCGGTCGCACCGCACCAGGTGAATTTCACGATCAAAGAGCCGCTCGGCGTGATCGGATGTATCGTTCCGTTCAACTACCCACTGCTGCTCTTGGTTTGGAAGATCGCCCCAGCCATCGCCGCCGGCAACGCGGTCGTAATCAAGCCGTCCGAGCTCACGCCGCTCGCGACTCTCAGGCTCTGCGAGACGGTGTTTCCAGTCCTGCCGAAGGGTGTCTTGAACGTCGTGACCGGCACGGGCTCGGACGTGGGTGAGCCGCTGGTCGACGATCCGAACGTCGCGTGTATCGCCTTCACCGGTTCGACGGGCGTGGGGATTCGCATCGCCATGCGATGCGCGGAGAAGCTCAAGCGAGTGAACCTCGAGCTTGGTGGCATCGATCCATTCATCGTGTTCGACGACGCCGACGTCGAAGTCGCCGCAGCCGGCGCGGCCTGGGCGCGTTTTCTCAACGCGGGCCAGGTCTGTACCTCTGCCAAGCGGATTTACGTCGTCGAGAAGATCGCCGACGCATTCATCGACCAATTCGTCGCGAACGCCAAAGCCATTCGCGTGGGCAACCCGATGAGCGTCGAGACGGACATGGGTCCGCTGATTTCGCGCACCGCGCGGGATCGGGTCGACGATCAGGTGCGCCGTGCGCTCGCCCAGGGTGCGAAGCTGCTCGCAGGTGGGCAGAAGCTCTCGGACGCAGGCCCTGGCTGGTTCTACGCGCCGACGGTCCTCCGGGACGTCAAGCCCGACCACGTCGTGGTGTGTGAAGAAGTCTTCGGTCCGATCGCGTCCATCCAGACGGTGAAAGATGGCGACGAAGCGATCGCGCTCGCGGCGAGGTCCGAGTACGGGCTCGGCGCAAACATCTACACTCATAGCCTGAGTTGGGCGATGAAAGCGATGACCGAGATCAAGGCTGGCACTTTCTGGATCAACGACCCGCTGACCGACAACGACGCGGCTCCTTTCGGAGGGATGAGGAAGAGCGGCCTGGGTCGCGAGCTCGGTGAGGAGGGCCTCGACGCCTTCCGCGAGACCAAACACGTGCACCTCGATTTCATCCCCGAGAAGAAGGCCTATTGGTTCCCATACAAGAACCGAAGTCAGGAGATTCCGAAGGAATGAGTACGAAGAAGCGGACGCCCACGCCCGACGCTCCCAAGAACGCGATCGTGGTGATCGGAGCAGGTGCGATGGGTCGCATCACGATCCGAGATCTCGTCGAGACGTCGCCGCCGGAGCTTCGAGTCGTGGTCGCCGACTATGATTTGGCGCTCGCAAAGAGGGAGGCTCAGGCTCACTCGGAGAAGCGAGCGGTGCAGGCGATTCGAGTCGACGCGACCGACGTGGACGCGACGGCGAAGGCGCTGGTGGGGGCCGGGGCGTTCGGCGTCATCGCGGCGGTGCGTCACGAGCTCAACCTTCCGATCATGAAGGCCGCGCTCGCCGCCAAGGCCCACTACACGGACCTCGGCGGGCTCTTTCACTACACGCGCAAGCAGCTCCCGCTGCATCCGAAATTCGAGAACGCGGGCCTGACGGCGGTCGTGGGTATGGGTGCAGCTCCGGGCGTGGTGAACGTGCTCGCGCGGAGCGCTGCGGACAACCTCGACACCGTCGCCGAAATCCACATCATGGTCGGCAACGTCGACCGCACGCGGAATCGGCCGAGCACCATCTTGGGCACGCCGTACTCGCTCGAAACTTTTCTGGACGAGGCGTCCATGCCGGCCGCGCTCTTCAGGAGGGGGGAGTTTACTTTCGTCGAGGCCATGAGCGGGGCGATCGAGGTCGACTTTGGTGGTGAGGTCGGCAAGCGGCGACCCGCGTATACGATCCACTCGGAGGTGGCGACGCTCCCGCTTTCTTACGCCCACAAAGGAGTCCAAGAAGTCAGCTTCCGCATCGCGTTCCCCGACGAGCTCGACATGAAGCTCCGATTCCTTCGCGCGCTGGGCTTGCTCGAGACGAAAGCGATTTCGGTCGGAGAGGCCAAAGTCGTACCCAGAGCGGTGCTGTCGACGCTGGCCAAGGCGCTGCCGCTGCCAGACGTCACGATCCAGCCGGTCCCGGACGAGCATGAAGTGCTGAGGGCGGTGGTTCGAGGGACCAAGGGAAGTCATCGCGTGGAAGAGATCATCGACTGTGCCTGCCCGGGGCTTCCTGAGTGGGGGATGGGTGTGGACGTCGACACCGGCTGTCCTCCGTCGATTCTCATGCAGATGCTCTTTCGGGGGGACGTGACGGCACGCGGCGTGTTGGCGCCCGAGGTCGCCGTTCCCGCCGAGCCGTTCTTCGCGGAGCTCGTGAAGCGAAAGATGCGAGTCACTCGAATCAGCGCAACGCACACCGCTTGAGGCCGAATCATCGCGGCCGCGCCGGGCTCAACTCAACCGCCTGAGTAGCGAGTGCGCCACAAACGTCTAGTCAACGGCGTGGAGGCACGTGTCCGCGCCGTCCCACGTGCCCGAGCCCGTGCCCGTGCCCGTCCGTGCCCGTGCCCGAATCATCGTCGTGCCGAGCCACCGATAGTCGAAAGACGGTCAAGATCTGTTACGACGCGCCCAAAACGGGCACGGGCACGGACGGGCACGGGCTCGGGCACGGGCACGGGCTCGGGCACGGGCACGTTTAGTCTCTTTCTCCCAAAGTTCGCGCACGATCTGGCAAGACTTTGGACGCGAAG
>CAYXDO010000110.1:0-35643 GCA_964463485.1 uncultured Myxococcales bacterium
AGGGAGTTGCGGTGGGCAAGGACGGAGCCATCTTCGTCGCCGACACGGCCAACGACGCCGTGAGAGTCGTCGGGATGGACGGCAAGATTCAGACGGTCATCGGTGGACCCACGGCGACCGAGGATGGGTTCTTGCCCGCGAACCGCGTGAAGGTGCTTGGGCCGAAGAGTGTGTGGGTCGCGCCGGATAATGACAAGAGCGTGTTCGTCGCGGACTCGAACCTGAGTACGATCAAGCGAGTTGCACTGCCGTGGACCGGCCACGTGTATTCAGGAAGTTTGCAGATTCAGAGCCTCGACGGAGCACTCGTCCATCGGTTCGACGCCTTCGGGCGACACACGGGATCCGTCAGTTCCAGCACGGGATCCTCGCTATACGACTTCGCGTTTGACGAGCGGGGAGGCGTATCACTTGTACTTGATACGTGGGGCGCGGTTCTGGTCTCAATAGCACGCCTCTCCGAATCGAACTTAATAATCACGGCGCCGTTCTCTTCGGTCGAAGTAGCGCTCGACTCTGAGGGATACGCTTCGACTATACTCGCTGAGGGTGGCACGTTTTCCTTTGCATACGGGCAGGGTTCGCTCCTGAATCACGAAGTGTCGTACCTCGTGCATCGACCGGGTTCGGAGCGGATGGCAGAGCTCCTCGCAAATCTAGGAACCGAAGCTAGCATGCAGGGCGATGTCTTGCTCGAAGCAAATCCTTCAACCTTCATGCTGGCGCTTGATGGTGGGCGCACTTCTGCAAAGTACGTCCGTGGAGAACAGCTTCTGGCGCCACCTTGCCAGATCCCCACAAACGCACCAACGCCAGATCAACTCGAGGCCGCTGCAGTGTGTTTTCTCGCCCAGAATCGGGCGCTGTTCGAGCCAGAGGGAGTTGAGCCAGTCCGGACACAACTCGATCTTGTCATCCCGGGGGAGTTTGCCAACGAGTACTATTTGCTGTTCGCCCAGACGGTGAACGGGATAATTATCGATGGTGCTCAATTCAAGGCCTTTTTTCGTGGGAACAGATTGAACAGCGTGTCGGCCAGCTTGCTGGACCCGTCGCTCTTCCCTCCACCTCCGCCGCGCGCATCCTTGGAAACGGTTTCGGAAAACCTGGGCGAAGTCGTGCGGTTCGTCGGTTCCGTCTTCGATACGGAGTTGGGCCGGTACCTTCAGATTGTGGCTGATTTGGCGGGTAACCCGATCCTCGTGGAGTATGAGTCCGGGGAGGTAGCGACCTCGCCAAGCCGGGCCAGCCCGGCGAGCGGCGAGGTCGAATTGCCTGTTTGGGTGCATCACTATCCGAAGGACCCAGCTGGGGAGTATGACGTTTCGCCGGATCGGGTTGAACTGAGTTGCGAAGCTGCGAATAGGACTTTCCTACCTGAAGGATGGACGACGTCTGAGTCGTCAGCTGCAAGGTTCGAAGAAAGTGCCGTATCTGTATGTATGGAAACCTCGTCCCTTGATCACTGCCAGGAACCGTACAGTGGAGGCTGCCACTTTAGTCTTCGATCGATGTCCTATGAGCCAGACGCCCCGGAAATGTGGGAGGTCCAGGGTTCCAACCCAAATGCATTTGGGACACCGCATTCGCGACTGTCACAGTGCGGAGTAAGTCCATGGGGGTCTGGAACGACGTCGGATCCCGAGTACTATGCAGCGTCTTGAACATCCTTCGTGTATCCCTTCGCGAAGTGCTCCCAGAATGGGGGTAGACGTTGGCTCATTTTCGTAGATCGAATCGCCAGGATTGCGTCGAGACCTCCGGGATGCCAACGCTGTCCCGATCGCTTCGCACGCAGCGACACGAGCGACTTACACGAGCCCTCTGTTGCGCCACTGCCCTCAGGAAGTCCCGCCTCTCGAATGGATGCATATCGAAGCCGATCCTTGTTGTTCTTGATGAACGTGCGATTTTCTTCCAGTGTCTCGAGTTCCTTGTCGGTATACTTTTCCCTATTCGGATGTGCCAGCTGAGCAAGAAGCTCATGCTCAAATTTGTCGATTGCTGTGTCGTCAGTGTCAAAGCGATCGTTCCAGTCTTTTGAATTCTTGGTGCGTTCCTTCGACCGGGAGTCCTTTGGCTTTTTCGAGCGCTTCGACGTGCTGTTCGTTGACTGCACTTCCAACACGGATGGGCCGCGGTCTGCGAGGGCTGCCAGCGGGTCGGATTCGGGAGACGAAGACTCTCTCAGGGCGATGACTGTGGCCAGTATTGGAGTTAGCGATGCGGACCCTTGGTGGTTCGGGCCGCTGAACTCGTTGGGAGATTCGCTGGCATTGGCATTCGCCGGTCTGGCAGTTGGGTGAGATGGTGGCCCATGAGTAGGATCGGCGATCGGGTCTGGGAGTATCAGATGGAGAACCGGTCGCTTTTCGTTAGCGGGTTCAGATTCTGTCGACTTCGGAGTGGAATTTGCTTTCTCCTCCGTTTTCTCGAGGATCCCGAGGACGAGGCTTTTTCTTTCGTCAAAATGGTACCTGTCCACGCACTCATGGGAGGGTTTGATCGCGATCGAGTCCAAGGCAGAACGAACGAGATTCCACAACTCAGGGGCACCATCCTGGGTGATTCCAACGGGAATGTCGCTTTGCAGCTCACGAATGTGTTGCACATCGGCGCACATCCGGGCGACGACCCTTTCCGGACCTTCACTGGCAGATGCCGCGTAGCGTCTCACGATTATCGACTGACCGTCGAGATCAACGATACTGACCGTTGCGACGTACGCCATGCGATAGTTGACATCGACACGGGGCGGCGCCTTTCGAACATAGGGCTTAGTTCGTTTTCGGCGCCGTGAAGGCACCGGCTCATCTTCAGGCCTGGGCTCCTCCATAGGCACCGTTGTGCGATCAAGCCCAACCGACACTGCATGAGCCTCCGGTGGCAAGTCCTCCTCCATTCTCACCTTGGATTCGATCGCTTCGGCTTGGTCCTTCCAACTTCCTCCCATCTCCTTGACACCTCGCTCGATGGTGCTGCGCGAGGGAGGTCTGCGATGAGCCGACTGGAGTTGCTCTTCGCACTGGCGATCCGTCCCATCGGCACAACTCGACGCAACTGCGTACGCCAGCGCGGGCGTCATCTTCTCAATGATGCCCGCTTCGAGCTCCAACGGAACGATTGTCGAACCGTTGTGCTTGCCTGTGAGTCGAAACGTAGCCCGAGTTACGCCCAGTGCTCCGCACAACGAGTGGTAATCGACGGCGCCCGTCTCATGCTTTTTGTAGAGCTGCCCATTTACGCGGATATACTCGGGATATTCGACGGCATTCAGATCTTTCTCAAGAAGCTTCCGAGTTGACTCGTTGGCGACTGCGAGCGAAATCTTCTCGCGCTCTGTGAAGGACCTGCCCGCGAGCCCCTCGACCGCACGGCGGTGTGCTCGATTCGACAGCTCAAGCAAGCGCAACTGCTTCGCGCTTAGCTGTTCCTCTGTTCTGCCATCCGGGAGTAGGAGACCGTATCGCGCGTTACTCATCGCTCGATTCCTCAAGCTCCGACACGGCCCTTTCGGCGATCATGAGGTAGGCTTGCTCGCGCTGAGAAAACGTCAGATTTGGGCCGAACAGCCCTTCGACGGTCTTATCGATCGCGTTGAGCACACCCGCCTCATCGATCGCCTTGCGCAAAGCGGCTCCTGCCTCCGGACTGGATTCCCTGCGAGAAATCGACGATTTCGAAGAGCGTGTCATGACCACAAGCCCAACATGTCGCCGCTACAAACGCACTCGATCGAACGGCGTACTTCAAGCGTTTCGACGCTGCAACGCTGCAACCAAACCAAAGGGTGACCACCAGTAGGCCTCAGCTCCGACGGCGATCCCGACCCCTACGCCCGCCTGAATTCACTGGCCATCAAGCCGGCCATCAAACAGGACGAATGAGAGTCGACCTCCACTGCTGGGATCGAGACTCTTCCACTCAGGACTCTCTTCGCCCACGGTCCCCCGAATTTCATCCAGCAACGGAACCAACCTGCTCCAGGGTTCAGAGGTTGGTCGTAGGCGCACTACCGCCTCGATGATCGGGTCGCCATCCAACAGCGTGGAATGGTCTGGATTGGTCCCGGTCTTGATCGCCCTGAGTACAGTTTCGTAGGTGGCCAACAAGTTTGAAGCGTTCGCGTTGTTCGACTTCCTGACCAACTCTTCGGCGGTTTCGCGAATCAACGCCTCTCCTCTGTGCGCGAGAGCGTGTTCGAGGACCCTTCGCATGCGATCTGCCGTAATCTCATCGACGCCGCAGAGGCGCGAGAATCTGAGGACATTTCGCAAGACCTCCGGCTCTCGACGAAACTCGGCATCCGAGATGGAGTCGAGGGCTGATTGCCAGAAAATGTCCTCGATGGTGGGTGCGAGAAGCGAGAAATGAGGTCGGGGTATCAACTCGCTAGTTGGTCGGTCCTTGACCTGCCGCCATTTGGACTCCGCTGCGATCTGAACGACTCCCGCTGCCCTTCGACACGCCCGTCCCGAAGGCGATTCGGCCGCCCAGGTCCTTCTGAAGTTGCTCGAGGGTTGCGTAGGCTGCTCTGGCCGCGGCAGTTCCTTCCTCGATGAAGCTCTCGCGTGTCCACGTGCGGCGGGAGCCATCCGGCTGCTTGGTTCGGCTCGCAGCGGCCGTGTTGCCGAGAACGCGAGGCACGAAGACTTCACCGGTAGATGGTACAGTCCCCGACCGATACTGAGTGATGGCAACCGCAAGGACCTGTGTCAGAGTCATCTGTTTGTTCAAGAACTCCACAACAGTCTGAAGCTCCCGCGGTATCTCATCGGCCACGAACAGAAGCCTCAGCTTACCTTGCTCGAGATTCTCGTCGACGTGTTCCCAGAACTCATCGACGGACTCGTCGCCGATGTGGAGTTCCATGCGTGCGTCGACGTCGAGATCTCGCTTCGCACACTCTGCCTCGAAGGCGGCGCGGATGTGGCCCTTGCCCCAGTAAGCTGCCGCGTTGGCGGCGTAGTCGAGCATCTGCCCGACAACCTCGCGACGGATCCGCGAGTCCGAGCTTCGCTTGACCTCGACGAGCGTCGGAATAGCTCGGTGGTCAACGAAGAGGTGGTCGACGGAGAAGCGCGCACCGGAGTTCTCGTCATCAGGGACGCCCGCTTCGCGACGGATGAGGAGCCATCGCGGAGGGTCGTCGCCGTCCATCTGCTCAGGCCCTAGGATCTGCGGATGCTCGGCGATCAGTGCCTGGAGGATCGACCCGAGTCGTATGGAGACGCGACCATCTGTTGCATGTTGCCCCCTTGTCTGAAGAACGCCACCCCGCCTTGTGTCACGTCCATCCCCCTACTCCCGCGCTTGGCCCAACACAAGGCTGCCCTCGCGCGTCTGCGGAAGTGCTTGACGCAGTGGCTCGCGGCGAATGCGGCCTTCGAGCACGCGTCGAACGGAGCGTTGTGGCCTGAGCGACTGCGTCGGTCGAGACCATGAGAACGGCGTTGTGCGCTAGGCAGTTCCGCGCCCCGATCCGCTTCGGAACCGCGTGAAGGTCGGGCCGACCCTGTCGGCCACCCGGAGATGCCAGGGGCCGGAACCCATGTGGCAGAAGCGATCCCACGTATCTCGAGCTCCTCGCGAGGTGATGCCCACGTGCTTGGATAGCACCCGGCATGTCGGCTGACATGCCAGAATACATAATGATGACGGTATGTTATGTCGTATCTGTGCTTGCGACAATCTGACGGCTGGAACCCTGCCCGTGACTGCAGAGAATGCCGAGTTGCTGGCGCAACGACACACTCATGGAGCCACGTCGTCGGTTTGGGCAAGTCGGCGACGGGCACGGCCTACTCGCCGCGGCGCGGCGGGAGCTCGACCGCCCATCGACAAGCGCAACCAGACGTCGGATTGGACACGGCAACCGCTGACTTCGGAACAAGAGACTTACGCGGCGATGGATGTCGAGACACTCGTCGACCTGTACGAGTCGTTCACGGTGACTAACGGCTCGTAACGGCTCGTAGGTTACGTTGCAGTGACTTCTGGCGGGATGGTGACGTCCGCCCGTGGCTCCTTCGGGGCGAGTCCCGCCAGGATGGGTTGGAGAGCGAACAGTTCCTCCAACAGCGCAACCAGAATTTGATCTCGCTCAACGCCGAGAGGGACCTTGAGAGGCGTCGCCGGGAAGCCGTTGGCCTCGAACAGAACGGGCGGGATCTGGTGCCGCAGCGGCTCCATGGCCGCGAACGCGGCCTTCTTGTCGGCGTCCCACGACGCCTTGTCCCCGTATACCGTGAGCCAGATCGGGCTCATGCTGTGGTTCATCCACAATCGAAGGTCACATGCCAGAAACACCGCCGAGCCGAAGAGATAGAAGTAACGACCCGAGAACCCGAACCCAGAACCCTGCTTCAATCCGCGACGCTCCGCGACGCCGCGCTCCTCGAGTGACTTCAGCAAGTCATCCATCAACCCGGCGAAGTCGAAGATGCGTCGGTAGTGCTTGCTGGTCAGTTCGTGATTCGTGAGAGGCAGGAAGGCCTCCTGATCGATGCGGTCGCAGAGGCCTCCGAGCTGGGCCACGTCGGCGGCGACTTCGACCTCGCGAGCGTGCTCGAGCTGATGGTTCATGTCTCCGAGCAGACTTCGCCAGGAAGTAACCAAGAGGTTGCGACCGTCGTCAAGAATCGCTGAGCGCATGCCGCCGACGGGCGCCCGCACTTCGACATGCCCGCGCGCACGCACCGATCCAGTAACTCACTCCAGATGGAGACAACGCGCGCTTCGGGGACGAGGAACAGCAGGGCTCCGCCTGATTCAAGACGACGAATGTACGTGACGGGCTGGTTCTCGGTAAGGCCCGCCCAGAACTTCGCTTCGATGAGTAACACTTCTCGGTCGAGGTAGGTTCCGACAAGATCGGGGCGATCAAGGGCCTCTCCCGCCACCTGAGTGACGTACGTCAAGTCACTCTGAACCTGAACGCCTGCGCGAGCCAGGTGCTCGGCGACGGCCTTCCGAGCGACGACGCTCTTTCCCAGAATGAACGCGAGAGCCTCGGTGGCAAGATCCTCGGTGTGGTCCGTAAACCTGCGGAAAGCGAGATGCCCGAGAAGCGTTGTCACCACGCTGTGCGTACCGCGCTCCCGCCACGGCCGCAATCCGCCTTGGCGAGGGGAATGGGGAATAGGCGGAACAAGTCCTTTCGCCCTTTCGCAGCGCGGGGTGGAGTCCGGTCGGGTTCGGTTGTACACTCCCGCCTGCTCCGGGGAATGACAGTGAACTTCGCGCCGACGCACATGTTCTATCTCACGTCGCTGCGCTGCAACGAGCGCTGCACGAAGTGCTCGCATTGGAAGGTCCGCGAGCATCCCGAGATGGTCGATGCCGAGCTCGTCGTGGACGCAGTGCGAAGCGTGACGTCGGCCAAGGAGTTCTGCATCGTCGGCGGGGAGGCACTCGTGTACCGTGACCGCGTACTCGCAATCTTGCGAGGGATAGCTGACGTTCCCGTCCGCACAACGGTAGTCACCAACGGTGTCCCTTGCACGTCCGGCTTCGTTGATGAGGTTCGGTCCCTCAACATCCACTTCGTGTTCTCAATCGACACGCTCGATGCGGAGCGTTGGCGCTGGGTCCGCGGCACGAACAGCATGGACAAAGTCTTCCGGAACCTCGAGTACATCAGGTCGACACTCAGGCCCGAACAACTCAGCATACAATCGGTCCTCGCCGAGGAGACGCGAGACGATGTCGCTGCAGTTGGACGCTGGTGCGGAGAGCGCGGCATCTACCACTCCGTGCAGCGCTACGTTCAGGGCGGATTCGACGGCTCGTGGACCCCTCTTTCGACGCCGGCACTGAGCTCTCGGAAGGTCACCGATGATGTTGGGCCGTGCATGGCGGCTGACCGCAACCTTTCCATCATGCCGGACGGCAGTGTGTACACATGCTTCCAACAAACGCTCATACCGAACAGCGCGAAGCCGATAGGTAAGCTGGGCGAGCGGCCCGTATCTGAGATGCTCCGGTCCGAGTATACCGAGGCCGTGCTTCGACGCATGCGAAGCTGTGCTCTGCCCTGCAAGGTCCTCAGATGCAATCAATGAATGCGTTGAACGAACTGATTCTCGAGCTCAGTTACAACTGCGACCTCGCTTGCGTGATGTGTGGGTTCGGGGACAAGGACGTCGAACCCAGTCGGTTCATGGCGCCCGAGACGGTATCGCTCATCCTCGACGCCATCAATCCGCCGCCCCGAGTGATTCGGCTGAACGGCCGCGGAGAGAGTACAATCCATCCAAGGTTCGTCGAGATCTTGCGTCAGGTACGGAGTCGGTTCCCAGACGTGCAGATCAACCTCTTCTCGCATCTCTCGTGGTCCCGTCCAGGCGTGGCTGATGCACTCATTGACTGCAATGTGCAGTTGTTCATCTCGATGGACAGTCCGGACCCGGAGCGTCTCGCTGTCATTCGTCGGCGGAGCAAGTACGCGAAGATCGTGGCCAACATTGAGCGCCTCGCCACGCATACTCCGAGGCCCTTCATTATCTTCACACTCCAAGAGCAGAACTTCGACGACGTGGTACCGATCGCCAAGTTCGCCGTCGAGCGAGAGTTGCATCTCCTCGTGAATACGGTTCGACGTGACGAAGGCATCGAACCGTTCCAAGAGCTTGTGCGTGCTCGTGTCGACGACTTGCGGCGCGCATTCGCCGAGGTCTCTGAGATCTATCTCGGACAACGGGTCGCGTGCTTCCTGCCTGACTCCATTCAGGGGACGCAGATCACGAAGGACGGGACTCGCCCGACGAACGGCGCGCTTGCGCGGTGCCCAGCGATTGATCGTGAACTGTGCGTGCTGTTCGACGGGACAGTAACGCCGTGCAACATGTTCAATCCTTACGCGTATGGGAACATTCTCACGTCGTCTCTCGACGTGATCCGACGCGGCGAGCGCTTCCGCTGGTTCAGCGAGAACCACAAGGAGCATCCGTACTGCTCGAACTGCGCATGTCTCGGAGGGACAGCGTGAGCTTCGTCTCCGTCCTGCCCTTCGCCGACACGTTCGCGTACTGGTGGCGCGAGCTCGACGGCGACCCGCGGCGGATACGCTTCATGACGGTGAAGACGCTCGAGGTCTCTGCGTTCCTCGGCAACCGCATGAGAGGCCACAGCAAGGCGCCTGAGACCGCGCAGCCGCTTCTGGGACACGCGTCACAACGACCTCCGAATACCGTACCGATCGACCCCGTGGTCGTGGTCGTCGTGCCCGTCTACTGCCGCAGCGACCGCGACGCCCGGAGCGTTGAGGCACTTCTTGGCGGGCTGGGTCTTCAGAGCAGCCGGTGTCACGTCCTGCTTGTCGACGACGGATCTCCGCGATGGAGAGCGCCGGCGGTTGAAGTCATACGACTTGACCGAAACCTCGGACCGGCGGCCGCACGTAACCGCGGGGTTGAACGTGCGCTCGAGTTCGGCGCGGACGTGGTTGCTTTCATCGACTCGGATTGCATTCCTGCGCCGGACTGGGTCGCCAACATAATCCCGGCTTTCCACACGGAACGACGGGCGCACGCGATCTCCGGCGCGACTTGGTCACTCGACCGAACCGCCCTTGGTCGGTACCAAGAACGGAACGGGACCCTGAACGGGCGGCGGCTTCGCGGGGAGGACCGCTTGCTCTATGGGCCGACATGCAACCTTGCGCTCTGCGGGGAACTTGCGCGGTGCCTTCGGTTCGATGAGTCCTTCAAGATTGCCGCAGCCGAAGACATCGACTACTGCTTCCGCGCCAACCAACAGGGTTGGTCGATCTATCACGCCGAAAGTGTGGTTGTTCAGCATGACTACGGGTACGACGAACTTGCTCCGGTCGGCCGCGTGCGGCGGCTGTGGAGTCAGTTCCGACGCTACGCCGAAGGAGAGCGGCTCTTGCTGAGGAAGCACCCCGACTACCATCAGGCCTTCGCGGGTTCGACTGAGATCTCGCTCCCATCAAGGACCGACGTATGAGTGACAACGAGAATAAGCGAGTTCGCGATCCCTTCGCTATCGCCGTTGCACGAGGTGAAGTTCTTGAGTTCATCGGGGCTCATGTCCTTCGGTCAGTAAACCTCGACCCGAGGTGGAAGCCGGGAGTGACCAAGGGCGACGGCTTCGCGTCGAAGGCTGACCTCGTGCTGGTGAAGGCGGGCGTTGGAATCTCGATTGTCGAGTGCAAGCTCAAGACGAACGGCGGCGCGAAGCATGGGTGCCTCGAGCAGGTGCTGATGTACGGCGAGATGGCGGAATGCCTGCGCGAGAAGGGTGAGCTGGCGCATCGACTTGAGACCTCCAAGGCAGGCGAAGGGTGCAAGGAGACGCCCGTCGAAGTCATCGACTCGGTGATCACCGGACTCACTCGAGCGTCAATCAGGCACGTCGTAGTGTTCGACACGTGGGGGAAGGAGTCACTTCCGAACACCGTGGGTCGCACGGTCAGACTCATCAATCGCGCGCTGACGGCCGTGGGTGTGCCGGGCATCGGGATCTTTGCAAGGGACGACAGCAAGTTCCATCGAGTCGATGTCGAACGGACGTAAGCGAACAGACTCGCTCGGACATCGATGCGCGCTTCCCGGATACCAGCGAGTTCAGCGCTTCGATCATGGGTTGGCTTTCGAGATGAAACTGACCATCTTGTCGACGAGGTCCTTTGCCGGCTGGGTGAGTTGTTCGTAGGTCTTCAATCTCGCGACCGCTCGTTCGGCGAAGGCGACTTTATTCCGGTGCCTGAGATGCTTGATTTTCCCTTCCCTGCTGCCCTGCGACTCAAGGGTCTTGTGGATGAGCTCGCTCAACTTGCTGGTCGCGCAGTCATCGGCTGTGAACGGCGGCGCTGAGCTCGGCTTGTCCTCGAAGCTGCAGACCACGTCCCAGATGATGTCGGCGGGGAGGAGGTTCTCAACACTCGGCACGCTCAGCATCTGGAACCTGTCGCCCAGTTCGGCCGCCAGCCGAGAGCACAGTTCCGCCTTGGTTGCGACGTCGCCATCGACAACGACCATCGAGTGCGGAGCGATCGAGGTCACCGACAGGCGCTCGTCATCAGACTTACCGGCGAACGTCAGGTGTTCGATGCTAGACCCCCCGGCCATCATGAGTGCGAAGTGAAGGTCTTCCATCGGCCGGCGGTTGTTCCCTCGGTGAACGTAATAGAGCTCGATGAAGTGGCGGAGGTAAGTCCGGTCCGTGATCCCTTCGACCCAGATGACCGCGTTGGCAGGGTGCAGCGACATACGAACACCGAGGTCCCGAAGAACCTGAATGTCGCGCTGGGCCGACGACGAGACGCGCACAGTTGGATCGACTTCCCGCGCTTCGGCTGCGCCTTCATGGGACACGGCGACCTTCGAGAGACGGTGAACCGCAACGTCGCCCGGATGGTCTGTCGCGACGTCGAGGAGATGATTCGAGTTAGTCGCTAGGAAGTACCAATGCGGGGTCTGCTTGATGAAGTAAGTGAGTACGGTCCTCTGCATCGCCAGGTGAAGGTAAAGCTCCGGTTCTTCGATGCAGATGATGGTTGGTTTCTCGCGCTGGAAGGTCGCGAAGACGAACGTGATGATGCTCTGAAGTCCGTCACCAAGGTCCGCGAGGGCGCGTTCCCGCTCGATTCCGATGCTTGAGGCGTTGTGGCGATCATCGATTCGTCGACCAGCACGCGGAACGGATCCATCCGTTCGTCCTTCGCGGTCTTGCTTGTGAGAGGGCAGGTCACAACCAACTTTGCTCTCGCCGCGATTCGAGGGTCTGAGACAATCACCCAAGGCCTCGGAGCGTTGTCGTCCGTGTCGCGCTGTTCGTGCCCTCGCGCCTCAGCCTTGGAGACCGAGCCGAGGTAGATCTCGCCTCGCTGCACTACGCGCGCTCGACCCGAGCCAGGAGCTCCCGCGAGGCTTCTTCGGCTTCCTGCTCCAAGGCTCGCGCTTCACCCGCGAGCGGCTCGTCCGTCGTGACTTCGTCTTCCGGCTGAGCCTGCAACTCGATCTCGATGGACCGAATCGCCGTATGGGCGTCACTCGCCGCAGATCGTAGAGTCGTCCGCACAGCTTCGCGGACCTCGGCGTTTGCGGCTCGTGGGTCCGCAAGCAGAGCCGCCAAGCAGGACATCGCGAAGGAGTGGAGAAGCAGACGGCCTCCGAATCTTGCGATACGCTCCGAATGCGATGCGGTGAGGTTCGGCTGAACAGCCTCGAAGCACCGAGTCGCTCGCCGGACGATGTTGATCGCATCCGAGACCGCATCGACCCATCGCTCCCCGCCGAAGGCCTCTACCGCAGCGAGCAGCGCCTCCACCGACTCCACCGACTGGCGAGACTTGAGCGGGCTCAGTAGCACCTGTCCCAGAGCTACCCTTGGCCCCACGAAGTTCGGAAGGCACTCGCCGGCCCTGCTCACAAACTCGGCGCCCGACCGAGAATCGAGCGCCGGAAGCAGGTAGTCGCGCTCAATTCGCCGCCAAAGAAGGATGGCGAGATCCTCGCCCGCGGGCGGAGCTATCGGGAAGAACCCAAAGTGCATCGGAGTCTCGCGCAGCGAATGCACGAAACCAGCGGTCAACGCCTGTCCTTCGTTTGCGTGCATCCTGGGATTCTGGGCTTGGCTCGCAAGCTTCGCAAGATTGCGAAGCCCGATCCGATGTGCCTTGCCGGACAACTCGCGAGGCCTAGACGGGCTCCGAGCCCTCGGCCTTCTTCTTCGTGGGACGCTTCTTCGTGGGCTTCGACTTGGGATCCTTCTCGACCCACGCACGAACGAGTTCTTGAACCACGTCGCTCATGTTGCGGCCGTCCGCTACGCAGCGGAGCTTGAACTGCAGGTGCAACGCCTCGTCGAAGTAGAAAGTCACATGGCGCCGGGGATCCTCGGCAGGTGGACGTCCACGCTTCCGTTGGGCGAAGGGCCGGCGCTCTACCGCGGCATGGGTTCGATCGGGCTCACCGGCGCCTCGAGGTGCGAGCTCCTCGTTGCTCGAGATCCTCGTGACCCGAAGGCTCGCGTCGTGAAGCAGCTCAAGAGCAACGCGGGCCCGGATGACTTGCCCGCGAAGCGCTTCCGGCTCGTCCCAGTCGGGGACGTCACTCAGGTTGAGTGGCTCGAGGACGGGACCTACAGCGCCGCCGAGCTCCTCGCCGAACCCGATCCGAGCGAGTCCTCTGCGACCGAGGACGCCATCGAGTGGCTCCGCGCCGAGCTCGAGGACGCTCCGAACCGCGCGCGCATGGCGAAGCACATCTTCAAGGCCGGGAGGGAGAACGGGTTCCAGGAGCGGGCGCTTCGACGGGCCCTCGAGAAGCTCGGAGGAACGAAACGGAAGCTCGGACTCGGTGGCTGGGAGTGGTCGCTTCCGTTGTCCCCTTCGGGATCTTCAGCCTCTTCGGCCGGATCGCCGATCTGAGTGAAGAGGCTGAAGGGGACACGTTTCGGCGGTCATCTCGAATGGTTGGAGCCCAAACAAATCAAACCTTCGGGCAGATCTCGGGCACAAGGTCCGCAATGCTGGTATGGTTGGCAAGGTTTCGGGCACGAAAACGCCCCGGGGAAACCACCAAGAAACCATGCAAACAAGCTCTGCAAGCTATCCTGGCCCGGTTCGGGACCAAAAGGTCGCTAGTTCGAATCTAGTCACCCCGACACACCTAAGCCTCCGGAATGATTCGTTGTTCCGGGGGCAAGCGGTTCTCCCGAGGGCCGCCGGGAACCATCCGGGGGTTCGGTTTTGTTGATCGAGCCGCTTCAGAGTCGCCTTGCCGGCCACGGTGTCACCGGAGCGGGTCGCGGGTCATCGCGTAGGGAGTCTGGACGGAAGCAGGTCTGATTAGCTAACTTTATGGTCATGTCCCAGTTCTCGGTCCACGAGGCCAAGACCCAGCTCTCACGCCTCATCGAGCAGGCCCTCGCGGGCGACGAGGTCATCATCACGCGAGGATCGAAGCCCGTCGTGAGGCTGGTCGCGCTCCAGCCGCCCGCGACCGACCGCAAGCCGGGCCGGTACAAAGGGTCGCACGTCGATGACACGTTCTTCGAGCCGCTGCCCGCCGACGAGCTCGCAGCCTGGAACGGTGAGAAGTGAGGCTGCTGCTCGACACCCACGCGTTCCTTTGGTGGCTGGCCGAAGATCCAATGCTCCCGGAGGCCGCGCGTCGCGCCATCACCGACCCGGCGAACGACGTCTACGTGAGCGCGGCGTCGGCGTGGGAGATCACGACGAAGTTCCGGCGCGGCAGGTTGCAGGAGTTTGCTGAGCTCGCGGCGGACGTCCACACCGTCGTTCTCGCCGAACGGTTTCGCCCCCTGACCATCACCGTCGAGCACGCCCAGCGCGCGGGCTCGCTGGCGTTCGAGCACGGCGACCCCTTCGACCGTATGCTCATCGCGCAGGCCCAGGCCGAGGACCTCATCTTGGTCTCCAACGAAATGCTGTTCGAGCGCTGCGGCATTCGCCGAATCTGGTGATCCGCCCAGGGTTTGCTTCGTGACGGGCCTTCGGCCCTCAGGACTTCAGTCAACAACTCGGGAACCCAAGCCGTTCCTGAGATGCCGGGGGCTGAAGGCCCTCAATTCTCAATGACACAGTAGAGTCAGCTTCGAGTTTGTACGGGTTGGTGGAGCTCCTCGATATCACGCGCAGAAACGGCCGCCGACACGTCGGGTCGCATTCCGGCCGGACAGAGTCCGCGCTTGAGCCCTTCGACCCCCGACTCATTCAGCATTCGCGGCTTTCCGGTCGCCGCCTCGAGCCCCGCCATCGCTCGGCCGCCGACCGAGAATGTGCGCTGAAAAGCCATCTTTGCGATCGTACCCACCACATCCATGAGTCCCACGTTACCGGCCTCGAACCCATCGGGCAGCTTCGAGTCCCGATAAAGGGCCACGATATCATCTTTCTGCAGCGCCTTCACGCCGTCTTGGTTGCGTCGACCGAAGACCAAGAGCAGCGCACCCAACTCAGCGAGGCCGATTCCTACGGCTCGAAAGCTTCCGCCTTCCGTGCCCACGTTCAGCTTGTTCGCGAGCGCCAAGTCCTTCGTGGTGAGCGTCTTGCCGTCCGTGCTCAAACTCAACAGTGCATCGAGGCGTTCCTGACTGAACGGAACGGACGGGTCTCGGAGGATTCGCGTGTCGCCGAGGTGGTCGAGGGACGAGCCCCGCAAGCGATAGATGTCGAGCTCCTTGCGACCGGAGTCCCGTAGAAGCTCAGGCCGAACGGGGGAGGCGTCCGATCCTCCATGCGCCAAGATCTTCGATACGAGATCGCTGACCCCGATCCCTCGCAACGCCTTCTGAAGCTGGGCGAGGTCGACCTGACCCTCCGGTCCGACCGAAATGGCCTGCTCCTTCACCAATGTCCGCAGGACGGGACACGGGATCTCGTGAAACCGAGGATCGAGCCCGTTCGATGTTACCTTCATGATTTCGATTCCCTTCGCGCGGAGCTGAGTACGGTCAGCCACTTCGCCTTCGCGGCTTCGTTCAAAGTCATGCCGTCCACCGTGAGCGTCACGTCGGTGAAGATCCCGTCGTCCAGACGCAGCGCGTGAAATTGGCGCACCGACGCGACCTCGCGCATCGGGAATTCGAAGGACACGATGATACCTTCACACCCGTCGTCGAAGCGGATCTCGTCCGTCGCCAAGGCTCGCAGCCCGATGATCGTGCTCGCCAGCTCGGCGGTGACTTCGGCGGTGAGCAGCGCCAGCGTAGCCCCGAGCCCGACTCGTTTTCGGTTCATGATCAGGTTGGGTCGAATCGGGAACTGCTTCTGCAAAATTCTCGATTCGGTGGGTCCGGGCGGGGCCCGCAGGGCGATAGTCGTTTCTTCGACCACGAAGTCGTCTGGCGCGCTCAGCTCGAGTCCGTCAAAACGCACTCGCTCTCCTAGGGGGCGCGCGGCAGGGTTGGCCAGCAAAAAATGCGTCGCTGACCCGTTGACGAGCTTTAGTGACCATGACATGGTCACCAAATGACGCGTTCGTACGTCATGGGCAAACGAGCCGCGGAGGTCGAAGACCGCCGCTCCCGTATGCTCTCGGCGGCGTTCACGCTGTTTGGCTCGCTGCCCTACGAGAAGGTCACGCTCAAGGCGGTGGCCGCAGAGGCTGAGGTGGGGCTCAAGACGGTCGTTCGGGCGTTTGGCACCAAGGAGGACTTGGTCCGGGCCTGCATGGAGGCCGGACCACGCGCCGAAGAATCTGCGCGGCTGGTTCGGCCCGGGGACGTCGAAGGCGTCGTCTCGGTCCTCGCCGCCCGCTATGAGCTCATGTTTGACCGAACGCCTTACGTGGACGGACTGGCCGAGAGAGTTCCGCTCGTCGGGGAGTGGATCCAGCGCTCGCGCGAGAGTCACCGGCGCTGGCTCGGGGGGGCTTTTGCCCCGTGGCTGCCGGAGTCTGGGTTCGTGCGCGAGCGAAGGCTCATGGCGCTCTTCGTGGCGACGGAGATTCGCGATTGGTACACGTTGCGTCGCCACTTTGGCCTGAGCGCCGAGGTGGCACGCGAAGTCATGGCCGAGACTCTGCTCGCGCTCGTTCGAGCGTGGGGTGAGTCTGCCGGTCGGACGACGAACCGATGACTCGATATCTGCTAGTGACATGAGATGGCGGGGGCGTAGTCCCGCCGGAGTTGGGAGTATGCCAGTGCGCGGATTGGTCACCCTCGGTCCGACGATTCGTGCAGGTGAGGTCGAGGGCGCGAAGAACGTCGGTTCGTGCAGGGGTTCGTGCAGGGGTCGTGCTCATCGCGCGGATCGGGAGACTTCGACTCTCACGGTCGCGGGCGTCGGATCGACTCTCAGGTGGCCGTCAGCGCTGCGGACGTCGATGCGGTGGGGTCCGGGCTCGAGTCCCTCGATGACCAACGTTCCGTCGTTCGGGAGGCGCGTGATTTGCCAGTTGCCGAGGTTGTCTCGATATTCGGCCATCGGCGGTCGGTCTTTGATCGCGAGCGCGACGGAATCCATGTCGATGCGCGGTGCCCCGAGCCGTGTTTCCGGAAACGACTCGTCATCGACGAGGACGATGATTTCATTCCCCACCACCAGCAAATCATGGTGCGTCGCGTCGAAGCGCGCGAGGGACACGGTCAGCGGCATGCTGACCTCGGTCATGCGAGGCTGGCAAAGCCGGCCTCGGGCCACGACGAGTTGGTCCTTCACGGTGAGCCACCACCGGCCGTCTTCGCCCATCACCGGGGTCGTCGTCGCTCCACATCGATCCGGCGCTTGCGGAAGCGGAGTGTGGCTCGGTGGGACCTCGGTGGGTTGCCAAGTGCCTTGGTTCAGAGCCCAGGTCGTATTCTTCCCCAGGCGATTGATCGTGGCGATGATACGTCCATCAGGCGCCAAGAACGGGCTCGTCCACACGCTGGCTCCGGTGGCCCCAGCGATTTCGTCCGGTGACCACCGTCTCCACGAGCGATCTGGGAAGACACAACTCACCGAGCGCTTGGGGTCGCTCAGGCACCAAGTTCCATCCGCTTTCACGGCAGGTAAGGCCTCCGTGTCCCAACCCGCGACGGCAGCTCCGGAGGCGTCCCTGACCGCTTCGATGTACGAGGAGGCCTTTTGCCAGGCGTGAGTACGCGCGTCCATTCGAAGCACGGGCGGTCCCTCGTCCGGGTACCCGCTGCTCGGCGAAGGGACTACCCAGAGCAGGTCTTTGGAGTCGGCGAAGAGCGTGCTGTTGGAGGCGAATATTCGGTCGCGGAATTCGGGAGAGGGCGAGTGAGTGTCATGCCGGACGCCGTTCCATTCGTGCAGCGAGAGCGGATCCTTCTCTTCGAGCCACCAGACACGGCGATCAGCCGTCCAGGTGAGTGCGCGCTTCATGAAGGGGAGCCTCGTGACGACCGAGCTCGGCGCTGCCCCAGACGTCCATGCAGGCATGAGTAGGGTGCCCGCGCTCGAATCGGTCAGCATGAGTGTGTCGGCGTCGATGAGGAAGATCCCCGTGACGCTCGTAACTGGGACGCCACGACCCCAGTCGAGGCGTTCCTTCGTAGACCCACTCAAGTGCCAAACCGGGCCGTCGGGCGTGGCCAGCCAGACATGCTCGCGGCTGGCTCGGTCCGGGGCCGAAGCAAAGACAGGGTCGTCCATGAACTGATAGACTCGGCCGCCCACGCCGGGCAAGACTCTCTCGAACGCCGCGGCTCCGTCGGCGCGGCCGAAGAGAATGCCCGCGTCTTGTTGAAACGAGCGCTCGACGAGCGCCCAGGTCGAGCTTTGCGCTCGGTATAAAGCAAGGATATTCTGCGGAGTTTGCTCGACGAGCGGAGGAAAGGGCTCCGGGGCCACGGTGCGAGTGGTGAGGTCGAGGCGAAATAGGCGATTGTCAGTGGAAAGCAGCGCCGAAGGCGGGCTCCCGCGTCTTTCGAGCGGCAGCACCGCACGAGTCACTCCGGCCGGCAGTCCCTGACTCACCCAGGGCTCGAACCCACCTGCGTAGCGAAGGAGTCCGGGCAACACATACGCGTTGCTCGCGCCCTTCGCCCAGACCCAAATCGCACCGTTCGCCTCGAACAGTCGGACGCTCCCGCAAAACACCTGACCCGTGCTGGAGGTCGCCTCGCAGCACCCTTCCGCGGTCAGTCCGCTGCAGCGCGGAAGCTTCGGACTCTCGGGAGTCACGAGCCAGTCCGGTTCCAGCAGATGGACCTGGGCTCGGCCGCGGGCACTCACCTCGATGAGTCTTCGCGAGTCGCCAAACAGCCAGACGACACCCTTCGTCGTCACATAGAGTCGCGGCTTGGCAGGGACCGGCAGCGAGCTCGCGGCGATACGGCGTCCATCGCCCCTGCGAAAGCGCCAGAGCTCCCAACTCTGACTCTTTCGAAGGATCACGACGGCTCCGCCCGAAGGGTCGGTGGTCATGACCTCGACCGACGAGTCCTGAGCGAGCTCGACCTGCCGCCAAGCCTCACCTTCGTAGAAGGCGAGGCGACCTCCGCGTCTCGCGTAGACGGTTCGATCGATCGACTGAACGGCCTGATCGACGGGCACGCGATCCAACCACGGGGCCCCCGAAGAGGAGGGGAGGCCGATGGCGAACAGAAAAGGAAGCGGGCTCAGCACACGCTTCGCGAGCTCTTGGAACGTGTCATCAGCACGGGTTGCGATCGGGTGGCGCTCAGCTGTCCGCGGCGGACGGCGGGGCGGGCTCGGCCCTGTGGATCGCCGCTTCGGCGGCCTGCAGATCGACACCCACGAGCTTCGAGATCCCGGGTTCCTCCATCGTCACGCCATACAACCGATCGGGCACCTCCATCGTGCGCTTGTTGTGAGTGATGAGGATGAATTGCGAGATCGACGACATGTCCTTCACCAGGTCGTTGTACCGGCCCACGTTGGCGTCGTCGAGCGGCGCGTCGACCTCGTCGAGGAGGCAGAAAGGCGTGGGTTTGATGAGGAAGATGCTGAAGATCAGCGAGATGGCGGTCAGCGCTTTTTCTCCGCCGCTCATGAGGCTGGCGGACTGAAGTTTCTTGCCGGGGGGCTGAATCATCATCTCGACGCCGGCCTCGAGAGGGTCGCCGCCGCCGGTGATTTCGAGCGAGGCGGATCCGCCGCCGAAGAGCCGGGGGAAGACGATCTGGAGCTTCTCGTTCACGAGCTTGAACGTCTCGAGGTAGCGCTCGTGGCTGGTCTTGTTGATCTTCTTGATGGCTGCCTTGAGATCGGCGATCGCGCTCTCGAGGTCTTTCTTCTGAGTATCGAGGAATGCGTGCCGCTCCTTGACTTCCTCGAACTCGGCGATGGCGGTCAGGTTGATCTCACCCATCGAGTCCAACTTCTTTCGGAGTCGGGTGCGACGTTCGTCTTCGTCAGGACCGTGGAGGGGGGCCATGTGGAGCTCGGGGATCTGAGTTACGAGCTCGAGCTGGTATCGCTCTTCGATCTGCGCCTCGATCGTGTCGCGAGCCATCGACAGCTCCTTGGCGCCGAGGAGACGGGCGTTGAGAGTGTCCTTGAGGGCCTCGATGGCTCGTCGCGCGGTCCGCAGGCGCTCGTCTTCGGCTCGAACGGTCTCCGAGCCGGTGCCGAGCCGCCGTTTGATTTCGACGATCACGACTTTTTTCCCGTCGATTTTCTCTCTGAGTCCGGCGCCGCCCTCTCGAGTCGCGAGGAGGGACTCGGTGAGTCGGGTGATTTCTTCCTTGGAGCTCTTGATCCCCTCTTCGAGCTTGACGAGGCGGGCGGCGAGCTCGGTGACGTCGACGTCGAGTCGGTCGAGGTGTCGCTTGGCTGCCTCGTGCTGCTCGATTCGCTGGGCGACGGAGACTTTGAGCTGAGTGACTCGCTCTTGCGCCAAGATCTTCTGAGCTTTGGCCTCGGCGAGCGTCTTGGTGTCGTCACTGGCGCTCTTGGTGAGCTCGCCACGACGCTCCTCGAGCTTCTGGATGGCTAGCCTCGATCGTTCGCGCTCGCCTTCGACCGCCTTGATACTCTCTTGGACCTGTTCGATCTCGCGCTCGACGACGAGCCTGCGTTCGGCCTGCCGAGCGGCTTGCTCTTCGAGCGATCGGAGGTCTTTTTCGACGGTGATTAGACTCAGGTCTTCCTTGTGGCCTTCGTCGGAGAGTGACTTGATGGACTCTTCCAGGTCCGAGATCTTCTTGGCGAGGGTCTTGTGGCTGCCTTCGACCGAGGCGAGTCGCTTCTGGAGGCTCGCGACGATTCTCTCGAGCTCTTTGATTTCGCGCTTTTTTGCCAGCATGCCGGCCCCGACGCTCGCGCCGGATCCACCCGTGAGTACGCCGACAGGGTCGAGAACGTCTCCGTCGAGGGTGACCAGAGTCTTTCGGTGTTGCCCGTCCTGCCAGACGTTTCTCGCTTGTTCGAGATCCTCGACGACCACGACATCGCCGAGGAGGACGTAGGCGATCTGTTCGAAACCCGCGGGCGTCTCGACCAAGTCGACGAGGCGCCCAAGGACGCCCGGGGCCGACATGTCGGGCCAGACGTCGTCTTCTTCGACGAGCTCAGGCACGGGGAGCAGGGAGCCTCCGAGGCCGCGCAGGGATAGCGCGGCGTCTTCGGTTTTTCCTCGCGCGGCGGCGACGGCGAGGCGTTGCGCTTCTCGAACCAGATCCGACGGCGGCGGGCGGTCGCTGATCGGAAGATCCGAGTCGCTCTTCGGAGGAGCGCTCGTGGAGTCGACGAGAATCGGCGCGGGCTCGATGCGAGCTTGAAGGCCTCCGGCGTCGACGACGGCCCCGCCGGCCGCGACGGGAACCTTCGTGCGAGCGCTCTTCGGCGCCCAGGAGACGTGGCTTCGCCGCACGTCGAGGGGGATGAAGCTGGAGCGCCCGTCTTGCGTGCGCCGCAAGTACTCTACGGACCGAATACCTTCTTCTTGATCGCGCACGATCACGTACTGGAGGCGCTCTCCGAGCACCGACTCGATCGCGGTTTCGAGGCGAGGCTCGGACGTGATCACGTCGGCGACGAGGCCGTGTACACGCTCGAGAAAGGACCCCTCGGACTTGCTGCGTTTGATGATCGCGCGGACTCCTCCTTCACAGCCGTCGTAGTTGCGCTGAATTTCTTCGAGGGAGGAGAGGCGCGATCGCTTGTCCATCAGCTCTTCGCGGAGCGCGAGGAGCTCGGCTTCCTTCTCGACGAGCTGGCCGTGAAGCTTCTCGAGGGCCTGCTCCTTGCTGCTCTTGGCCTCGATGAGGGCGAGCTTGAGCTGTCGGTTTTCGTCGAGCTTCTTGCGCGTGTCCTTGGCCCGCTGATCGAGCTCCGCGATCGTCGCGACGATCTGATCGCGCTCGGCGACGAAGCGACCTCGGCGTTGCTCGAGGTCGTCTTTGGACTTGGCGAGGTTATCGAGGTTGCTCTCGTGCTGCGCGACGTTGGTGAGGCACTCGACGAGGATCCGCTGCGATCTCTCGAGCTGGGCCTCGCTCTTGGCGATCAGATCCTCTGTGGCCGAGACCTGCGCGAGATCGGCCGCGAGCCGCGCTTTCTCGTCGGCCGTCACCGCTCCGATCGCGGCGCTCTTTTCTTGGACCTCGGCGCGCTCTTTGGAACGTGCGTCGAAGGTCTCGCTGACCTTGGCCTGCTCGCGCCCGGCCTCGGCGGTGCGATCCTTGAGCCCCGCGAGCTCGCGGTCGGTGAGCTCGATCGTGGCCAAGCCGACCGCCAAGACTTGCTCGAGCTCGGAGAGCTGCGCTTCTTCTCCGCGAAGCTTTTCGCGATCGGCCTCGAGGGATTCGACCGCTGTCCGAAGCTTGGCGTCTTCGGTCACGACGAGCGCTTCCTGCTCCACCAGTGAAGTGCGCGCGGTGTCGGCCTCCGCGGTGAGGAAGCGCTCGCGGACGGTCAGCTCGAGGAACTGATGGACCGCGGCCTCGAGGTCGAGCGTCTTGAGCTCGGCCTTGAGCACTTTGTACTGCTCGGCGCGCTTGGCCTGTCGCTCGAGCCCGCCCATCCGCTTGTCGAGCTCGGCCAAGATGTCGGTGACGCGCAGGAGGTTTTGCTCCGAAGCCTCGAGCCGAGCCTCGGCCTGGCGGCGGCGCATCTTGTATTTGGTGACGCCCGCGGCGTCTTCGATCAGCTCGCGACGGTTCTCCGGTTTGGCGGTGACCACGAGGCCGATTCGGCCCTGCTCGATCACCGAGTAGCTCTTGGTACCGACGCCGGTGCCGAGGAAGAGATCCTCGACGTCCTTGAGCCGACACTTGGTCCGGTTGATCAGGTACTCGCTCGTGCCGTCCCGGAACAGCCTGCGCGTCACGCTGATCTCGGCAACGCTTTGATACTCGGGCGGAACGAGCGCGCCGTCGTTCTTGAATGTGACGGTGACCTCGGACATTCCCAGCGCGCCGCGGCTGTCGGACCCCGAGAAGATCACGTCCTCCATGCTGGCGCCGCGCAGGTGTTTTGCGGATCGCTCGCCCATGGCCCAGCGGAGCGCGTCGACGATGTTCGATTTGCCGCAGCCGTTCGGGCCGACGATGCCAGTGATGCCGTCCGAGAAGTGGAGGACGGTTCGATCGGCAAAGCTTTTGAAGCCTTGGATCTCGAGCCGCTTGATGCGCATCGGTCCAGCCCGCATGTAGGCGCGGACGGAGGGGATTGGCAACCATTCCGTAGGGGGTCAGGTCGCGACACACCACAATGGATAGACGTCGGACCCGGATCGGGCGCCGATCCACTCTGGATCGGGCCTCTGTTGCCTGCGCCTAAGTTTCGCGGATCCCTGGGAGCGCAGTCATCTTGCCTGCGCCTAGGCTTCGCGGACCCCGACTTAAGCTTTGCGCCGACCCTCGGGAGCGCCGTGCGCCCGACCTGGTGTGCGCTCCGTAATCGCCGTTTGTCCGCGAAGCTTAGGCGCAGGCAAGATGCCTGCGCTCCCAGGGGTCCGTGAAGCTTACCCAGGGTCCGCGCGAAGCCGAGAAGGGACCTACTGCTCGCCGAGCACGCGGATGAATTCCGAGTCTTCTCGGAGCGGGTCGAAGAGGCGATCGGCGCGGGCCCACTCGCGGACCCGAGCGGGGTCGATGGAGACGGCGGTCGTCAGCTCTTTGAGGGCCTCGTCGATGCGGTCCCACGACGCGTATAGGGCGCCGAGGTGGTAGAACGGGAGCACCTCGGCGGGGCCGAGCTTGGCCGCGCTCTTGAGCGCTCGCTCGGCTTCCTCGTAGAAGCCTTGCTCCATGTAGGCGATGCCGAGGTCGATGAAGCCGTCGATCTCCTCCGGCTTGAGGCGAACGACCTCCCGAAGGAGGCGGATGGCTTCAGCGAACTCGCCGACGTCGATCAGGGCCGCGGCGAGCTCTTGTTTGGCACCGGCGTCCGACGGGTCGAGCTCCATGGCGATACGGAACTCCGCGATGGCGTTCTCCATGTCGCCGCCGTCCGCGTAGCAGAGCCCGAGATTCACGTGGGCGTCGGGGTAGTCGTATTCGATCCGAATCGCCTCTTGATACTCCTGGATGGCCATGAGCGGGCCTTGAGACGACAGGAACCACGCTAAGTTGTAGTGCGCCATCGGGTTCTCGGGCTCGAGCTTCAGGGCCTCCAGATACTCGGACAGGGCAGGGAGGAGCTTTCCTTGCTCGCTGTAGACAGTGGCGAGGTTGTCGTGGGCGTGCGCGGAGCCGGGGTCGAGCTCGATGGCGCGCCGAAAGCAGCGCTCGGCTTCTTCGTACCACTTGCGGTCAGCGGCTTCGATTCCGTTCGCGTTGAACGCGTCGCTCTCCCTTTGGCGTCGCAAACGGTCGTCGTCGGCCATACGCGGATCCAGCGCGGGGCTGGGACGGCCGGATCCAACCCCGATGCGACGGAGAGTCAACTGTCGGGCGTTGGTTACGCTTGTGTCGAGAGGGCTTGCGGTGTCTACCTGAGACCGTGTTGAAGCTCCTGGTGTGGCTCCGGCGCCCTTCGTTGGCCTCGCCCATGTTGGCCTCGCCCATGTTGGCCTTGGCCATGCTCGCCCCGTCCGCTTGCGGCGGTAGTGACCCAGCGAACGACAAGCCGAAGCCCGACTCGCGGGCCATGCGCTCGTTCTTGGGCCTGACGCCCGGAAGCTGCCTCACGTATTCGTTCGAGGAGTCGAGCACGCGCGGCTACGCGACCGTGGGGATCTCGGGACCCAACGACGCCGTCGTCGCCGGGGCGACGGTCTACGTTCATGACTATCAACGCGCCGGGCTGGGCGGCGGCATCAAGACGTACCTCGACGCGGAGACCAACGGCGAAGTGCGGATCCGTCGCGCCACCAAAGGCGCCGGCGCCGAGCTCGACGATCGCCGCTACGACGCCGATCCCAAGCCGCTGTTCGCCGCGCTCGATCTGAAATCCGGCGAAGTGATCTATCCCGAACGCGCCTTCGAGGTCACCTCGACGCCCAAAGTGCCGGACGGCAATGGATTCAAGGAAGGGACCCCGGAGCTCCATCGGTGGGTGATTCAAGCCGAGGACGAAGAGGTCGCCACCACCGACGGACCTCAAAAGGCAATCCGACTCGGCTACACCCGCGGTGACGAGCTCGCGCTCTACTGGCTCGTGCCCGGCTACGGATTCGCCCAGTTCAGCGACTTCGACGGCCGAACCCACTCGGTCTGCGACGCGCGCATCTGCGACGCCGACGGACAGAACTGCAAAGGCCCGGAGAAATGCATCGCAGCGTGCCCAAGATGAAAAACTCGATCCCCATTCTGCCCATCCTCCTCGCCGCGTGCGCCTCCGCGCCCAAAGGCGAAAAGAAAGACACCCAAGAGGTGAGCGTCGAGGTCGCTCGGATCATCCCGGCCAACGAAAACCTGTTCACGTCGGCCGTGGAAGTCGTTCTGCGCGTAGAGAATCCGACCGATTCGGCGTTGCCCCTCGATCGCGTCGAATACGAGGTCGTCACCGGCGACGAGGTCGCCGGCACGATCGAAGGCGTGGCCAACATCGGCGCCGCGGTCGACATCGCTCAGGTCTCTGAAGTGAAGTTCGCTCAGTCGATTCCGCTCCCCGAGGACGAGGCCAAATACAAGGCGCTCATCGACGCGCGGTCCTTTCCAGTCACCATCAAAGGCAAGCTCGTGCTGGAGGGGGGCCGATCACTCGCGTTCGAGCGCGCCAGCGAGGTCTCCGTACCGTCACTTCCGAACTTCACGGTCTACGACGCTCAAGCCGCGCGCTACGGTGAAGGCGGAGTCGACGTCACCGTGTTCTTGAGGCTGATCAACGAGAACGTCTTTCCGGTCGTCGTCGAGCGTCTTCGCTACACGCTCTTCATCGCCGACAAAAAGGTGAAGAGCGAGCAGACCGCGCTCGGCGAACGAATCATCGCCGGCGCCGCCGAGGAGTACGAAGTGAGCGTCGTCCTCGAAGGCAAAAAATGGAGCCCCGAAGACCTGAGGCAAATTCTGAGCGCGGGCCGAGTTTCGTACCGAGTCGAGGCGAAGCTAGAGATGAAAAGAATGGCGACGATCCCATTCGAGCAGACGGGTGAGATCACCCTCGCCGGCAGTGAGTAAGCTTCGCTTCCCGTACACGTCCTCAGCACTTCGTGACCATGCAGAAAGCTCTCTGTGCTCTGTGGGCCTCTGTGCTCTCTGCGGTTCTCGCCTGTCACGAACGGCGCGGGCCTACCTGCGGCACAGGTCTGGTCGATACTCCGGGGCCGCTCCGCTTCCGTCTACGACGGACGCCATCGCGGTTCCATTTGAGCTCCAAGTAATTTCCGCGGCCTTCCACAGCTCGCCCGGAGCCATCGCGAACTGAGAGCCCTCGGGCGGAATTCGCGCGACCTCGTCGCCGCGCACGAGCACGCGGACGACCACGTCCCCCAAGGGAACGCGCACGTTCTGGCTATCGCAGTAGTGCACGTACACGATGTACGGATCTCCCGGCTCGGGCCGATCGACGGAGATGATCTCGGGGCCGACGCCCGACACGACATCGATGTCGAGGCTCGGATCATCGTCGGGGTCCGAGCCTTGGCCCCAGTCTGGGCTTCGGTTGAAGCTGGAACAGTCGCTGCCGGTAGACGTCCCAACTCGGCCGCTGCCGTAGTCGCCGACCCAGCCTCCGGGGCGAACGAAGTGCAGATCGACGTCGGCGCCGATGTCCCAGCCGAGCGTCACCGTCAGGTCCTTGGGCGTGATCGCAACATGGCTCTCGGGCCGATCCAGGCTCTCGAGGCCACGTTCGTCCTTCACGATGAGGCGAAGGTCATAAGTGCCGGGGACATCCACCTCGATGTCTCCGGTAGGGCGGCGGCGATCAGGGAACACGGTCGCGATCGAGCCTGGCGGACGTTCGACGATCCGCCACTCGTACGACTGAATCGGACCGCCCTCGGGGTCGTAACTCTCTCGGGCCTCGAGCCCCATGCGGTCGCGTGCTTTGAGGGTCAGCCGGGAGGCGCGCTCGACGCCCAAGCATCCGTCTTGACCCGCGGCGGTCTTACAGCCCCAAGCGATCGCGCGTGGAGCCAGGTTCGCGTGTGCGACCACGGGGACGGGGAGGATGGGCTCGTCTTCGTCATCGCTGAAGATCTCCACCGTGCCGAGATCAGCGCCAAGATCTTTGGGAGAGTAAGAAACCTCGACGATCGTCGAGGTTCCGGGCAGGATCGTCCCCGACGTGAAGCCAGGCGCCAGCGCGAGATCGATCGCGGTGGAGGTGAGGGTGACATTCGAGATCGTCAGCGGATCCCCGCCGACGTTCGAAATTTCGATCGGAAGGCGCCGCTCGGTACCTTCGTCGACCACGCCAAAGTCGAGGTTCGGCGGGAAGACCTCGATCTCGCGGATCCCGCCCTCGCCGTGAACCGGTACGACGACCTCCGGTCGCTCGGGATCGTTCGACTCGATCAACAGCTCGGCTTCGTAGATTTCTTTGGCGCGCAACGGGACGAAGAGCAACACCAGGCTCGTCTCGGACAGGCTCCGCACCGCTTCGGGCAGCTCGCCGGTCCGGAAGACGGACGCACCCGCGCCGCGGAACGACGCTCCTTTGATGACCAGGACGCCTTCGCCGCGATTCAGCACGCGCAGCGCCACAGCGTTCTCTTGGCCGACCACGCCGGGACCGAAGTCGACGACCCGCGGGTCGACGTCGATGTTCGGTTGAAGCTGCGAGAGAGGCTCGTCCCCGCAGCCGCCGATCGCGCAGACAGCGACGAGAAACGCAGCTTTCCGGCACACCACGACGGATATGAGCGTACCAGCCCCCCGATGCCTTGACACCAGCGTCGGATGGGGGCAAACATGCGACCGGGTCGGTAAATCGGGTCTCACACCCTTCATGAGACCACTGAGCGCCAACCTGCGGTTCATGTGTGGCGGTTACAGACATGAGCTGGAAACCACGTGAAGGGGAGTCGTCAGGAGCCCATGGCGAACACGGATAAGCGCAAGCAGTCCCTATATTTCCCAGAGGAGATGCTTAAGGAGATTCAGGACGAGGCGAATCGCCAGGACCGGTCTCTTTCCTGGATCGTTCAACAAGCTTGGCGGATCGCGCGAACGGAAATCATGCGTTTCCCATCCGTCAATGACGTTCTGGGTGACGATCGCCCGCGAGACGAAGACATCTGACATCGACGCTGGGGCCCGGAGCATCGGCCAGGAGCAGCCCTGGGAGCGCAGGCATCTTGCCTGCGCGTAAGCTTCGCGGACTCAGCCTGCGGATCCTCCCAGGGCCGGATGCTCCCAGTCCCAGGTCGATGCTCCCAGGCCCGGAGGAGATGCTCATGGCGCGGCCGCCGCGTTGATCTTCGCCCAAGCCTGGAGCGCCCTGCCTGCCGCCGACACGCTTTGGCGGATCTGCTCGCCATCTAGGGCCGGATCGTCGCCGTCGAGCTGATCCGTCAAGGCCTGGAGCGCCTCCTCGAAGCCCTCTTCGTCGTCTCCCGGTCCGACCATCTCGAGCTCCGCGACCGCTTCGGCGACCCTCGTCAGGTGCAGCACCCGCAGCTCGGTCGCGACCTCCTGCGCCGAGCGCTTGGCAAAACCGACGAGCTGCCGGCCGATCGCGGCGAGTCGCGCGAGCGGATCGGTCTCGTCCGGTGGCGGCTCGGTCGCGCGAATCAAGAGCGCGAGGCGATCGTCTTCGTCGAGCAGCGGGAGCTCAGGAGACGGGCCGCCGATCGTCGGGAACGCGACGACGTCTTTGGGGTGCGACAGGAGCTCTGCCTCGATGAAGCTCTGTGATCCGGTGCCGAAGAAAGGGGCGACGCCGCCGCGGGTGTCTACGGCGACCGCTCCGGCGCTGAACGGTCCGGAGCGGGCCAAGAGAATATTCGAAGGCGCCACGACGCGATCGTCCGCGAGCTGACCAAAGGCGACCAGCCTCACGCGGCCTCCCCGCAACCTGTGCAAGAAGCGAGGCGCAGCCGCGTCGAACGCCAAGCCATCGACGAAAGACGCGACCGAGTGCCCGACCAGCCCGAGCTGCTCGAGAAAGACTCTCTGTTCGAGCGCGTGCCCTTGGGACTCGGTCCTCGGCGCGTGCTCGACCACCACGAGGGCTCGGGCCTTGCCGGATTCGCTCGCCGTCTTCGCACCCTCGACGAAGCCTGGGGGCACGAAAAATCGACAGGCGACGGATCGATCGAGCAGCGCTGCATTCTTACTCGCAGAAGGACCTGACAGCAGATATGTGATCTCGGCACGCAGGCTTGGGTGTTCTTGGGCGAGCTTCTGCTCGAGCTCCCGAAGCTGATCGGGGGAGGGCAGGGCGTCGCTGACCTCGATCGGCTGGTCCGCGGTCTGCTGGTCGGTCGCCGCAGATTCGCGAAGCCAGGAGCGGGCGTCGTCTTCGCTTGGCAGCAGGCCGAGCTTGGACAGCTCTTCGAGGCGGCTCATGACCACCTCGGCCTGACCTGGATCGATCTGGAGGCGCTGGCACGCGGCGTTCGCATGCGACTCTAGGTCCGCGAAGTGACCAGCGCCTTCGAGCAGCGACAAGTGGAACGCGGAGATTTCGTGCACACGATTCGACACGACGTCCAAGACCCGCGCGCTTCGCGCGTTGCGCTCCACGAGGAGAATGTCCCCGGTGGCATACCGTTTCTCTTTCATCGGAGCTCCTTGGCGGCTTCGAACAACGTGGGCCAGATCGAGAGCGTGTCGCTCGCGGATCGGAGCGAGGCCCGCAGCGCCTCGATGGCCTCTGGCGTGAACGAGCCCACCGAAGCGTCCGCGAAGCTCGATCGCACTTCGCTCACCACCGTGTCCCAGTCTTTGGGCTCGCCGCGGTGGGCTTCGTGGGCAGCGTCGAGCCGCCGGATCCACGCGGAGAGCGACTCGAGACGCGCCGCCTCGACGTGTCGCTCGAGGTCCTCGGACCGCGCGACCGCGCGAAGGTGGTCGCCGAGCTCGACCATGCGATCGGCCGGCTCGGTGAGCAGCGCGAGGGTCCCAGCCGAGGCTGCGGCCAGCGCGAGCACGCGCCCGCTGCTTAGATCCACGGGGCTTCGCGTCCACAAAGGACGCTTCGTCTCAGCCATCAGCGGAGCGTGCACGACGGCGCGTTTTTGCATCACGTACGCGTAGAGCCACCCGTACGAGGACGCGTCCTCGCCGAGAAACGGAGGCACGATCGTTCGTGCGTCGAACGCCATCGCCGGAGCCGCGATCGTGACGGGGTGGCCGATGGCGTTGCGCGAGACGCCCCGACAATGCACGTGATCGCGAAGGTGCGGGCTGTCGACCAGGCGAGCGCGCGAGCTTCCCTCTGCGGTGGCTCGCTCGTGTTGCGACCCGTCGCTCGGACCGATCACGCCGAGGCTTACTGCGCCAACGAGTCGATCGCGCGTCACGGCGGCGAGCACGGGATTCGAAAGCTCTGGGATCGAGAGCGGCTCGCTGATCGCCGATCCGAGCGGTCGGCCGAGCGCGGGCTCGAGCGCGGCCACCAGATCGACGTCCTCGAGCGCCATCTCGACGCTGGGCCACCACTCCCGGGGGTCGTCGGCGATCGTGGTCCCTTCGGACGAAGGCATCCGCACAGCGCGGCCCGTGAGCGAGCCGTCGAGGATGGCCACGCCCGCGCCCGCGCCCGCCAGGATCGCGCGATTCATCAGGCCCTGGTCTCCGGGACCAATCGCGCGTGTCACCGACTCTCTGGGCACGCGAGCGCGCTCGGCGAGTCGGGCCAAGAAGGCCGGATCCTCGTCGACGATCCTACGGTCCGTTCGAACTCGCGATCGGGCGTCTCCGAGGATCGCAACGAGGTCGATGCGTACGCCTTCTCCGGGTTGGCCTCGCGCGATCGATCGGCTCGAGACGAGGAAGCCTGCGTCGGCCCACGCAGAGAGCCGCTGCTCGAGCTCCGCGACCTCTCGTCGATCGAGTCCCAGCGTCTCGCCTAGAGCGCCAGCATGGTCGGCGATCGATCGAAAGCGAGCGCACCGTTCGAGCATGGCCGCGTCGGAGCTCTCGAGCCGAAGCGTCGATGCGTTGTCGCGCCGAATCGCCCAGGTCGTCGGTCCGGCCGGCAGCATCAACACGTCCGCCACACGAAGCTGCGGGCGTTGAGAGACAGAGGCTTGCGCGGGAGCAGGGGCAGGCTTCTTTTTCTTCAGGAAGTCGAACAGGCCCACGCGGGCAGAACGGTCGACCGGACGGGCAGAGTCAAGTACCCAAATCCCGAGGCTCGCACCGAACAGCAACGCTTCGGATCGGCGCGCCTCGGGCGGTATTTGAGGACCAAGCTAGCACTGCCGTGTCAAATTTGTAAGTCCTCGAAATCTTTCGAGCACGAGCACGAGCACGAGCACGAAGGCTTTCGAGCATTCGAACGAGTTTCACTCTTGTGCGTTCAAGTTCAAGAACTCGACAAGTCTGGCAATCCGCTCGCAGGAAATCGTGCTCGTGCTCATGCCGTGCTCGTGCTCATGCCGTGCTCGTGCTCATGCCGTGCTCGTGCTCGTGCTCGTGCTCGTAAAACGCGGGGGATTTCGTGTGAAGCAGCTGTTTCGTAACAGGCTCTAGCTAGCTAGAAGCGGCCCTCCGCCCTGAGCAGCTTCTTCTCGATGATCTCTCGCTCGGAGGCGTCGGGTTTGAGATCGAGGTAACGCCGGAAATGTCGCACGGACTTTCCGATCTCGTTGCGGCGGTCGTAGAGGACCGCGAGGCGAAGGTGGCAGGCCGGCAGCTCCAGGACTTGGAGGCAGTCCTGCAGCGCCTTGTGGGCGTTCGCGTCATCTGCCCGGTCCATCGCCGCGATCCCTTGTTGGAGTAGCTTTCGAGCGGCTCCGAACTTGGCTCTTTGCGCTCCGTCTTCAGGGGCCTCGGGGAGGTCGCTGGTGAGCACGATCTCCAAGATCTCTTCGGGGGCCTTGGGCTTCGTTTCGTCTTTGATCGAGCGCTCAGCCGCGTCGGCTTTGAGCTTGGCGACGGCTTCCTCCATCGTGAGCAGACCGAGCCTGCGATCTCGGGCCAGCGCAGCGATCTCGAACGCGCTCTTCGGATAGGCGAAGTCGTCGATGTTTTCGATGAAGTACGTCTCCGCGGCTTCGTATTCACCCGCCGTGACCTTGGCTTGGAGCGCCCGGTCGCGCACGTCCGAGCCAGGCATCAAGGCCACCCCGGCGAGCAAGATCACGATCCCGGCGCCGAGGCCGATGAAGATCTTCTTCTGGCGCACTGGATCTTCGAGGGCCTCGCCGATCTTCTCGACCATCCCGTTTTCTTGCGTCGAGGGCTTCGGGAGCTCGGGACGATCGCCTCGAGACGTGCTGAGCTCGCGCCGGGCCCTCTCCACCTGAGATGGCTCGAGCGCGGACAAGCTGGAAGCGCGACGCTCCGGCGCGCGGCGAGGTCGTCCGGACTCGGCTTCCTTTGCCGCCTCCGCTTTTGCCTCGGCTTTCGCTGCCTCGACCTTTGGGGCCTCCTTGGGCGGCTCCGGCGATTTGTCGGCAGCCTTCGGTTTGGACACCGCGACCTTCTCGATTCGGACCACCCCGTCGTCGGAGCGCGCCTTCGCTTCAGCGGTGTCGGACTTGGGCTCGGTCTTGATCGTTTGCGTCGGCCCATCGACGTCTTTGGGCGAGGTCATTTCGGTTTCTCCGTCTTCGCGCGCGAGCTCGGACAGCACCCCTTCGAGGGCGCCGCTTTTCTTGGTTTCTGTCACTCTTGACCTCTCCAGGGGGTGCGTGGCCGGGGCTTCTGAACGCTCGGTCATGGCTCGATCCACCGCCACACGGGGTCGAACGCCGAGCTCGGGAAGCGCTTGGGCCACGAGCTCGGCGAGCGAGCTTCGAGCGGCCTCCGGGCCCTTCGTCGTCAGGCTCCGCTCAGCTGCCACGAAGCCTTCGCGAGCTGCCTCCGCGGTCGGATATCGATCGCCGGGGTTCTTTTCGAGCAGCCGACCAAGCACTGCTCCGACCGCTTCCGGAAAGCCGAGCACCGCGTCCTTCACGCGAGGCGCCGGCCGCTCGAGCACGGCCTCCAAGGTCGCGCGAGGGCCCTCGGCGCCAAACAACGGCTTCAACGTGGCGGCTTCGAACAAGATCACGCCGAGAGAGAACAGATCGCTCCTCGAATCCGCGACCGCGCCCGTAATCTGCTCCGGAGCTACATAGCCAGGTTTGCCTCGAACGATGCGAGCCCCGGTTGGCGCCGGATGGCTCTCCGTCGCGGGCGTTCCCAGATCTGCGACTCCGAGCCAACCGGACGTGTCCAAGAAGATGTCCGCTGGAGAGAGATGCCCATGCACGAGCGGTGCGATCTTCCCGTCCAGCCGCGCCTTGGACGCGGCCGCCAACAGATCACAGACCTGCGTGCCGACGTAGGTGACCACGTGGGCAGGAAACGGCCGCCGCTGCGCCGCCAACCTCGGAAGGATCTCTGCCAGCGAAGCGCCTCGAACGCGCGGCATGACCGCGAAGGTCAGGTCACCGTCGCGGCCGAAGTCGAGCACGCGCAACAGCGCCGGATGGTCCAGGCTCTGGGCCGTCGCCAAACCAGCCGCCAAGACCGCAGCGTCGTCGAGCGATCGAAAGATCTTCAAGACCAGCTCGCGCTCGGGATCTTTGGGATCTCGCGCAGACCACACCTCGGTGGTCGGGCTCGCGCCGAGCTCGGTCTCGAGGTGATACCGGCCCACGGTGCGCGCTGGGCGCTCGGGGAGCATTCGGGGAACTGTTGCACGAATCACGCGCTCCGCCCTCGGCAGAGGATCCGATCCAACACGTTCCCTGGGACCGCAGGCATCTTGCCCGCCGCTGACGTTCCCTGGGACCGCAGGCATCCTGCCTGCGGCTATTTTCCTCGGACGAGCGCAGGTTCCGGTTCTCGCCGCCGCCGCGTTGACCTGGCCACCCCCGCATGCCGTTCGTGACAGGGCGATCGCGGGACCACCGAGCGGGTGCGACAAGTGGCGCTCCCGCAGGTTCGGGCGGCGTGTTAGACGAGCGCCGATGATGCGCCTCGGAACCGTCAGCAAACTCATCGTCTCGAGCTCCATCTTGTTCGCGTGCAAGGCCTCGCCGCCGGCCACGGAGAACGTCGCCGCGCCGGTTCAGCCGGAAGCCCCGGCGAGCGGACCGGCCACTTCGACGAACCCTTCGGGGCCGTGGGCCGCGGGCCCCGTGAAGCTCGGAGCTCCGTTCGAGCTGAAGGACGAGCAGCCCCTGGCCAACGTGCTCGCGAAGCCCGACGACTACTCCGGCAAGGTCGTGCTCGTGAGCGGCAAGGTCGAGCGCGTTTGCCAGAAAAAGGGCTGCTGGATGGAGCTTCGCGCAGATGGAGCGCCGACGGGCGTGCGAGTCACGTTCAAGGACTACGCCTTCTTCGTCCCGTTCGACTCCGTCGGAGCGACGGCGAAGATCGAAGGGAACATCGAGGTCAAGGTCCTCGACAAAGCAACGGCTGATCACCTTGCAGGAGAAGGCGCCAAGCTGAACCTCATGCCCGACGGGACGGCCAAGGAGGTCGCCATCGTGGCTCGCGCGGTCGAGCTCGTGAAGTCCTGACGCGTCGCCGCGCCCTGCGTCCGGCCCTGGGAGCGCAGGCATCTTGCCTGCGCCTAAGCTTCGCGGAGTCGACTTTCCGCATGCTGCCGTCACCGAAGCCCTGGGAGCGCAGGACTCTTTCGCGGAGTCGACTTTCCGCATGCTGCCGGCCAAGCGACTCACGGACATCCGGCCCCGGGGAGCGAAGGCCTGTGATGAGCGCGTCCGTTGGTTTACCCCCATTCCTGCTCCTTGCGCGTGACACGAATCAGCGCAGACGTCAAGGGTCGAAAAGCGACTTTGTCGCACAGCAGTCACAGGCTGAGAACCCTGCTTCAGGGGTCGATCGCTCCATCCCCGGGGATGGGCCCCTCGACCCCTGGCGTCGATCGCTCCATCCCTGGAGATGGACACCATCGACCTCTGGCGTCGATCGCTCCATCCCTGGGGGTGGACACCATCGACCTCTGGCGTCGATCGCTCCATCGCCGGGGATGGGCACCATCGACCCCTGGCGTCGATCGCTCCGTCCCTGGGATGGGCACCGTCGACCTCTGGCGTCGATCGCTCCGTCCCTGGTCATGGACACCATCGACCCCCTGGCGTCGATCGCCCCATCCTGGGCGTGGGTACGGTCAGCCCGTGGTGGCCGAACGAACGAGGCGCCAGACTCGGCGGGCTAGGGCGTCCACCGAGGCGGAGCTTCCACATCGAAGTTGCGTGGGCACAGACGCCCAAGGCCAAGCCGAGCTCGACACCGACGGCGACGGAGCTGCCGACGAAGGCAGCGCCATCGGAGTGAGTCTGGAGGAGCGCGAGGCGCTGGCGAGCCTCTACGGCTCACCCACGTCGTTGCTGCGAGTGCCCGTGCGGCACTTCTCGACCTGGGCCTTCGGCTTCAGCTTCGCGCCGCCGGTGTCCGCGAGATATCCAACTCAGGCTGCGCCGGTGTCACCCGCAGGTCCGGAGGTCGTGGAGCAAACAGTAGACCTCGCGGATACGACGTTCCACCTGGTGTACAAGAGTGATCGTGTCGTCGGTTTCGAGGCGCCGCGAACGCTCGACATCCCGCTCTCCGGAGCCACGGTTCCGGTGGGTTTGCTAGGGATCGAGAGCGAGCTCGACATCGCGGGGAAGAAAATCACACGAACTTCGTCCGCCGCAACCCACCAAGTCGAGCAAATCGTTTGGGACGGGCTCGACGCGTTCGGCAGGCAGCTCCAGGGCGGCCAGCCCGCGAGAG
>CAYXDO010000111.1:0-35544 GCA_964463485.1 uncultured Myxococcales bacterium
GCGTGGCTATGAGTCCGAACGGCAACGCGTCGCACACCGATCGATCGCCGCAAGTCCTCGTTCTATCTATTTTTTCGACCAACTCCCCCGCAGCGCACTCAGAGCCAGGCCCGGCTGCACGCAAATGAATGCGTGGGTGTCTTTTCAGCGTCCCGCTACTCCGCACCGAATAGCCGACCCGCCAAGAGCTCGGTGGCACCTCGGCTCACCGCGAGGTCGCCCGCGGTGAGGTCGTGGTCACTGCCTTTCCGACTCAACCTATTCGCACCGCGACTGCGAGGCCGTCGGCCGACAGCCGACCGACGCGACCGCGCTCGGCCTGCGCTCGGTCCAACCCATCGCGGCGAATCGACCTTGATACCCCTCCGTCTCCTCGATCGTCTCGACGCGAACGCTCACTCCGCTCCCCAACACCGCTCGCGCGGCGGCCACGTCCGGGGCCAGGTACTCGGTCGCACCGCCTGGAGCGTAAAGCTGCCACAGCTCCTGCCCACGACGGATCTCCCATCGAACGGTGCTGGCCGCGGGCGCCGAGTCGAAACGGAGTGATCCGGTCGTCGAGTCGAAGGTCGAGCTCGGATAAGCGAGGAAATTTGGCCCGGTCGGTGAGCTTCGAAAGTCCGCGCGAAAGACCACGGAGACCTTCTCACGGCCCGGGACCAACCGAGTCGAGTCCACGGCATAAAGGGCCAACACTTCATCCTCCTCGTGACTCGCGCTGGTGCTGAAGATCGCGAGCGACCCGTCTGAAATCGGCGCCGACTGAGAGCCGAAAGGCTCCTCCACACCATCGACGACGCAATCCGGTGCCTCGGGGTCGTCGGTGGCCATACCCATTCCAATCGGCGCGCTCAGCGCGGGCCCTACCCTCTCGAGCACGAGACCCAGGACGCTCGAGGCGCAACCCCCACTCGGATCCGAGGGCAACTGAGGCACCCGCACCACGTGTTTGGAGCGCAGCTCGCCCTTGGCCGTCACAACGACTCTCCTCGCCGACGCTGCATCGGCTCCGCAGTCCGAACGATAATCGACACGGTCGGAGTCCGAACAATCCACTCCGGCGCGCCGGGCCACGCGCGCATGAGCCTCGAGCGCGGCCGTCGCCCCCAATCCGACGGCGCCTTCTGCCCCGACCAGAGGCAAGTATGAAGTCAGCCAGCTCGCTGGACACGCGGGCTCCGGCTCGCCGCCACCAAGAAGCAGGGATAGTCTGCCCGCGATCGACGTGAGTCGGGAGAGCCGAATCCGAGCACCCATCGCCCAGGCGAAAGTCGAGCCGACTCGTCCCTCACCCAGCACGCAACCGACCTCTCCGATACCCGGCGCTCGACAGCCACAGCGGCTCGCGGTGAGTTGGTTCGAGCCGAGCGACCACGCGAGCGAGTCGCTCATCGGAACGGGGTCGCCTTCAAGTCCGAGCTCCGGCGCTTGAATGGCGGCCTCGCGGCCGTCGCAAATCAGGGACGACAACCCGAAGCCAGCCGTTCGTTCATCCAAGGAAGGGCCACCTACGACGATCCCGACGTCCGACCGCCGTATCGCGGAGACGTCGACGAAAGCCGAAACGGCCGCGACCTGGGTCGGGTCGGCCAGCGCTCGAAGAGGAACCACGAGAGACCCAGCCGGAGGAGCCAAGATACTCAGCTTCACAAACCCATCGGCGACCACCGTGATCGACGTCGGTCGGCCGTCGATCGGAACTCTCCCGTTGGCATCGGATGTCCGCTCCTCCGCGCCGGCCGCAAAGATGGACACAGCAGCCCCAAAGACCGGTCGACCCGAGTCCGCGTCGACGATCACCATGCCTTCGTCGGCCCCAACGTTGTGAACGAAGACCTCGCCGCTGCACGAAACCGACCCCGAGCTCGCCGTGACTCTCGCGTAACCCACTCCGGTGGCGGCGCTAACCACCGAGCCCGCGGTCGCGACGACGAGCGGATCGCTCGAGGTGAGCTCGAACGGCGCATTTCCCAGCGGTCGTCCATACCCGTCGAAGGCGATCGCGGCCAGCAGGAGCGTGTGGCCGACGGAAACCGCCGCCGCGCCGCCGATGAGTACGCAGCTCGCGACGCTGGACGGATCTGCGACCGCATGACAGGTCCCGAACGCGCATACCCCTGTCGCGCAGTCGGAGCCCCGCGCACATTCGGGCAACTCACACAGCCTGGACATCGCGCAAACTCGGGGTGAGTCGCACTCGTCATCGGACGTGCAAACGACGCGAATACACACACCCAGGGGCTGCGCAGGGTCGTACAGCTCTTCCGTGGCCTCGTTGCAGATGCTTCCCGGTGCGCAGTTGATGCTGAACACACAAGTCTCGCCGTCGAATCGACAGCCCACGCAGTTCCCGCTGAAAGGCCCGCCGTCCGGGCGCTCGGTCGAGACCCCCGAGTCCTCGCGTGCAGAGGGCGGACGCTCTGGTGGACAAAGGGGGTCGAACGGAAAGCCACCATCTGGTCCCGAATCGGCCGGTGGTCCCACGTCTCCGTCCCGACTGGCATCGGTCCACGGCGTGCCTGCGTCTGGAATTCCAGCGCCGTCGACCGCCCACCCATCCGCGGCCCGGCTATCTTCGACCTCTGCGTCCTTCAGGCTCCGAGTGTCCGTTGCGTCGGTGCAGGCGACCCACGCGGCGGAGAACGAAATCAAGAACGTGCGGGCCTTCACGCCCGAACCCTCACCCGCGCGATCGGGAACGTCAATCGGACGGGAGCACGCGCGCGTGGTCAACATCCTCGCTGCGGTCGAAGGATCTGTCCCCGGAACACTCACTCGGAGCGGCGCGACACGATCAACCCGCTGAAGACCGTGCCCAAGAGCACGTCTCCGCTGACTGGATCGTACGCGCCATCAACCAACGAGCGGGGGCCCGTTCGGCGGGCGGCCGAACCCAAAGTGCGGACCGTATGCTCCCCGTCCGAGTTGAACGCGACGACCAAGTCACTGAGGGGACCGTCCAAAACCCACGGGTGACCCGCGTCCACGTCCGACAGCGGCAATGGAGAAGGGTTCTCTTCGTCGGACAACGCGCGACCGACCGCTCTGGGACCCGACTCTCCGTCCTCGATCGTCACGAGCCAGAGCTCGCCCCGCTCTTCGTCGAGCTCGTCCCCCTCCGTCCCTACGAGGAGGAGGTCAGGAGCGAGGACTTTCAGGGCAGACCAATGCTTTCTCGGCCGGGTGAGTGTGTGTCTCGAGATCAGCTCGCCCGCGAGGTCGACTTCGAGGAGCTCACCTCTCCAGCCGGAGTCGGGTCGGGACAGGCGAACGATGGCCGCGCCGCAGCCGACCGCGTAACCCACCCTGCCGCTCACCCGGACGTGTTTGAACGGCCCGGTAGTCATCAACTCACCGAAGGCGCACACCCGGATGGCGTCTGTCGCTCCGTCGATCGCGACCTCGGCTCCGTCCTCCAACGAGCGAACGGTCCCCGCCTCGTCGAGGGCGAGCGGGGGTGAGATCGAAACGAACGGGGAGCTCGACTCGATCGCGGGCCGGAACTCACCCTCTGCCCACTCTCCAACGACGAAGTCCGCCGAGTCGCCCTCCGCGGCGAGCCAAACTCGCCCGTCCTCCCCGGTCGCGATCGCGCTCAACGCGCGGGGAACCGCCGCGCTGACCGTGGCGGTAGCTACGCCTTCGATGACTCGCACGATTTGTCCGCCATGCCCGAACGCGACGAATCCTCGCCCTGGGTCGAGCGCTGGGTACAGCGGACCCTCGGGTACCCAGTCCGGACCAAGGACCCGCCGGACCGCCTCACCCGAGCGTGCTCGGAACACCGTCCCTCCGGGCCCATTCGTCGCGAACACGAATTCACCCCTTTGCTCGACTCGCCGGAGCTCGAACGGTTGAGCGCCAAGCTTGTCTGCCAGAGACTCGCCGAGCTCCGCGGCTCCTCGCTCGTCGATCTCGATGAAACGGCCGTTTCTGCAAGTGACCAGCAAGCGACCCGAGACCACCGCAGCCGAGTCGCACCACCCACCCGGCTGGGTGAAATCAAGGAGCTTTCGCCAGCGCAAGCCAAGCCGAAGAGCTCGCTCCTCGTTCGTACCGGCCCCCGGAAGATCGTCAGGCGCCACCGCCCGCGCGAGCAGCTCGACCTGTCCCCGCTGCTCGATGACGAGGACCAACTCGCCGCGAAATTCCAGCGCGGCCGCCACGCTGATCGGGGAGCCCTCGATGAACAAGTCCTGCGGGAGCACTGCGTCGACGAAGGTCGAAGGCTGACCGCTTCGCCCAACCGCGACAGCGACGGTGTCGCGGGCGGAGGTCTCTGCGAGCACGAACAGGAGCTCCCCGATTCGGACCGTATGACGGAACCCGCTGCTCTGAGACAGAGTATTGTTCGCCGTGAGCGGCACACACGCAGCCTCCCGCTCTCGTATGTCGCAAACGTCCCCGCCTATTGCGATGTCCAACGCGCCGAGGGGCTGGGCCAACACTCGAAACCGATTGGGAACGGACTCGTCGGCCTCGACCCGAGTGAGTGCGACTTTTTTCAACCCACCGAGCTCCCACAACCCCTCCTTTGGATCGAACACAAAACCCCTCCACCCTTCCTTGGACGCAGGAACGGCCAACAAGAATCGCTCTCCGCCAAGTGATATGACACTCCGGACGAGCCCTGGAACGGGGAGGCGAATGACCGAGAGAGTAGAAGTGTAGGCGATTTCGGCGGGACCGGCCTGCAAGATCGACCCGCCGCTGGAGAATCCGAAGACGCCGCCACCATCCCAGTCGAGCGGCCATATCGGACTCACCGCTCGCGGCGACCTCGACGGCAAAAGCTCGGGCTCCGGCGATCGACAGTCACCGCCAAACGCAATTCGAACGTCTCGCCGAACGATCGCGGCGGCCTCAGCATCCGCGGCCACGCCCCCTAGCACGGAAAATTGGGCAAGCTTGGGAATTCGGCAGACCTCCCCGGGGCTCACCAGCCAAGGGCGCAACTCGGCCGGCAACAAGCAACGCCCACAGCTCCCCGCGGGCGCGCTCTCCCCGACGAGCAACGCCCGAGGCTCCATGGCCCCGTCGCCCATCCACTCGAGGTCCTCCGACGCCAGCGTCGCGATCACCACGCCGTCCTCAGCGAGCGCCACGAGCCCCACGACGCCCAAGCTCGCTTCGGCCTCCGCCACGACCCCGTCCACGATGCGGGCCGCCACCACGATCGCGCGCGAGGCCCCTAGCTCGGACTCGGTCGTGCCCAGACAGGCCGAGGAGACACCAAGGAGAAACGCGAGCGAGAGTTGCCTACTCATCCACGAAGCTGGGACGCGCTCAGTCGAGCGCGGTGATGTCTGGGAGATTTCGATAGCGACCGTCGAAGTCCAGTCCGTACCCGATGACGAAGCGATCGGCGATCGTGAACCCCAGAAAATCTATTCCGACCTCGACCTTGCGGCGAGCCGGCTTCGACAGGAGCGCCGCGATCTTCACACTCGCCGGCCGACGGGTCCGCAGATTCTCGAGCAGGTACGCCATCGTGAGCCCGGTGTCGATGATGTCCTCGACCACCAGGACGTGGCGACCCTCAATCGGCAGCGACAGATCTTTGGTGATGGCTACGACTCCGGACGACTCCGTCGCCGAGCCGTAGGAGGACAAGCCGAGAAAGTCGCATTGCAGCGGCATGTCGATCCGCCGAACGAGATCGGCCATGAAGATGAAGCTCCCGTTGAGCACTCCCACCACGGTGAGCTCGTGGCGCTCTCGACCTTCGCGGTCCGCGTCGGCGAAGTAAGTCTCTCGGATTTGACTCCCTAACTCGGCGACGCGCTTCTGAATGGCCTCGGCAGTGATCAACGTGGTCATAGGACGGTCTGCAGCATGCATTGTCTAAACCTCTCGATCGATCGATGACTCTCAAACATAGGCGTTGTTCATGATTTCGCCAAACCCACCCCCACCCGGAACGATGTATTGGTGATCATCGAGCCCGTTCTCCTCGTCCCAGCGCGTCCCCGGAACCGTCGCGAGCACCTCCGAGGAGCTCATGCCTCGATCGAGCCGCACCGCGTACACGATGGCCTCCGGATGGGATTGTTTGACTCGCTCGAGGTACTGGGGCGTGACGATGAGATTCATCAAGATGATCTTCTTGGGCGGCATGAATTCTGGCTTCTTGTACAAGTCCACGGCCGAGCAGATGGAGCCACCCGTAGCTCCCATGGGATCGGGCACGATGAGAAACGCGCCGGCCGCGTCACCGGCGACCTTGCTGATCGACATCGTGACTCCGGTGACCTTGCCCGACGGATCAGTCTCTCGACTCATCGTGATGTGATCTTGACGCACTCCGCGGGGCTCGAGGATTCGATTCAGCCCCTCGTAGACGACGAGGGACGGGACGATTCCGGCACGCGCGACGTCGACGACGACGACGCGGGTCGCGGGCTCCACGACCTGTCCCACGAAGACGCCTTTGGGCGTGCTCGACACCATCCGCGTGGGTACCTCTACGCGCCGAGCAGGGAACTCGGCGGCCACGACCATCCCGGTCAGCTGAGTATAGATTTCGCGCACGAGGCGGTTGATCTCGGGCTGAATCGTCTCCGGCCGACAGAGCTCCGAGAGCAAAGTCAGGAGGAATCGGTCCCGAAGCAAGTGAACACGAGGGCCGTAGCGATGCTCGATCTCGGAGAGGACGAGCGGGACGTCCTCGTAGATGTGATCAGCCATGCCGTGATCAGTCACGATCGGACGCGGCTGGCAAGGGCGGAGAACGCAGGAACCTGGCAAGCCTGAAAGCGATCGACCCACTTGACCCGCCCTCCGGCCGGAGGCATGCCAGACATTCATGGCCAAGAGATCCCATGTCGACACAAAGGCGCAGGTGCGCCGGCGCCTCGAGCGCATACGCGCGGAGATGCGCGTAGCGAAGATCGACGCGCTGCTCGTTCGGTCGACCGACCGGTGGCTCAACGAGTACGTCCCCACCGCCGAGTCCGTACGTGTGTTCGTCTCTGGCTTCACCGGATCGATGGGAGAAGTGCTAATCGCCTTGGACCGAGCGTACCTCGCCGTAGACGGCCGATATTATCTGCAAGCCGACGACGAGGTCGACCCCGCCGACTACGAAGTGCTACGCGTCCCGCCGGCGAGCCCGATCGACACGACGCTCTCGAAGAAGCTCGCAGAGCTTTCGACGGGAAAGAAGCGCGGCTACGCGGTCGGCTACGACCCAACTCAGGTCACGCCCGCCGAGTTGGCACTGTATGAAAAAGATTGCCCGAACGTCAGGCTGCGGCCCCTCAGCCCCTCCCCGGCCGAACGACTCAAACACGCCGAAGCGGCGCCCGCGACGGAGTTCGGCTCGATCCGAATTCTCGACGAAACGAAGGTCGGATCCACCGTGAGCCAGAAGCTCGAAGACCTCGCACCCAAATTGGAAGAGCTCCAGGTCGATGGCATCTTGATCCAGAAGCTCGACGAAGTAGCCTACCTTTCGAACCTGCGCGGCGACGAGCTGCCGTATCAAGCGACCTTCAGAGCCCTCGCCCTCGTGACCCCCAAGAAGCTCCACGTCGGAATCGCGCCCGGACGCGTCACGCCCGAGCTCGCCTCGGCGCGCCCCGACATCGATTTCACGACCGAAGACGACATTTATCGCCTGGTGGGAAAAGGACGAAAACTCCGTCGAATCGGTTACGACAAGAGCCAGAATACACGCGCCGCGGTCCTCGCGATCGAAGCCACCGGCGCGACCGCGGTCGAAATCACCAGTCCCGTCGGACCGATGAAGGCACGCAAGAATGAGGCGGAGCTCGCGGTCATGGTCGACGCCTTCGCCCGAGCCGACTCCGTCGTCGACCAGGCTACTCGCTGGGTCTGCGACGAGGTCGTGAGTGGCCGAGCGGTGAGTGAGTCCGACTTCGCAAGGAAGGTCGAAGCGCTCTTCGAAGCGTCGGGCGCCACCGGACTCAGCTTCCGGGTGATCAGCGCAGCCGGAAAGAACGGTGCGATCATCCACTACAGCGAACCCAACCCGCGCAGAAAGCTGAAACGCGGCGAGCTCATGCTGCTCGACACGGGAGCCTACTACGCCGAGGGCTACGCGACTGACCTGACGCGGACCTTCTTGGTCGACGCGAGCGACGCTCGGGGCTCCGACGATCAGCGACGTTATTATACTCTCGTCCTCAAGTCAGCCATCGCCGGCATGTCAGCGGTCGTCCCGGAGGGTGTGAAAGGATATCAGCTCGACGCGATCTGCCGCGCACCTCTGTGGGCCGCCGGCCTCGACTTCAACCACGGAACAGGACACGGCGTCGGCGTGAACGTTCACGAGGCGCCCCCGAGAGTCGGTCCGAACGCGGGAGTCGTCATCGAAGAGGGACATGTCTTTTCGATCGAGCCCGGCGTGTACCTGAAGTCCTTCGGTGGAATTCGGATCGAGAACCTATGCACGATAAGAAAGTCGCAGTCGCGGCCAGGGTTCTTGGAGGTCGTTCCCCTCACCTTCTCACCGCTCGACTGGAGACTCATCGAAACGAGTCTGCTGACGGCGGCCGAAAGGGCCTGGCTCGAGCGGTACGCACCACGCCCCCGCCGACGTCGCAGCCGTCGAGCCGCGGTCGAGCTCTCGTGACGCCCGAAATCCGTGTCGCTCCGTGAAAAGGAAGCCTCATGTCTGAGGTCCACGAAGCCGGCGCCAAGTTCCCTGCGGTCGGTCGGCCGCGCTAGAATGGCGTCGTGAATTGCTCGACATGCGGAGCTGCGATGATCGGCGAACGATGCGTCACCGCGGGGTGTCCGGGCCCGAAGGCTGCGACCCGAAGGCTCAGGGCGCGTCCGCCCGTGAAGACCAAGAAGCCCGTCCGAGGCTCGAGCACGAAGAACACCGGAAAAAAACTCGGCTCTCGTCGCGCGGTTGAGCCGACGGTCGAAAGAGTCGAGTCCAGAACCGAGGTTGGACGCCGGCTCGTTTCGGACCTGCTGGGCGACCTCGCCAGCGTCGACGAGCTCTCGACTCTTCCGGAGGAGATCGTCGATCTGAAGACGGCCGACGTCATTCCTCCGGAGCCTGACGAGCTCGCCACGGAGCTCCTCGTGTTCGATCGCTCCGTCTTGGACGAGGACGAGGAGCTCGAAGGGGTGAGTCTTGGAGGGGACGACGAGCCGCTGAATTTGGACATGATCGGGCGAAGAGCGGCGTCGATCGCCAAAAAATCGTCAACTCATCCGCCCGATCCCGAGAAGCGGGCGCCGCCGAGGCCTCGAGGGAAGTCTCGAGCCAAGTCTCGAGCCAAGTCTCGGCGCGACGACCCCGAGATCTCGAGGACGCTCGAGGTGATCGAGAAGACGAGCTTCGCGGACGCCAAGCAGCAAGCCTCGGCACCGCGCATCCTCGTCGGCCGACGACTCACGGAAGTGATTCGAGCCAAGAACTCTGCGGCGGGTGTTCAAGAGATTCAAGAGACCATCGAGCGATGCCGAAGTTGCGGGCATGTCGTGCCCTCGCCGCTCCCCGTGCGCTGCCCGAGCTGCAATGTGAGGCTCAAGCCGCGCGCGGAGAGCTCGAAGGTGTGTATGACTTGCGGCAAGCGGGCACCCATCAGCGCGGTCGAGTGCGCCAAGTGTCGGTCCCGGATCTGATGTGCCTCCAGCCTCGCGCAGGCCTTGCGGCGTGAGGGACCTTTTCTGCGTTCTCTCGAGGCGGCCCGGTTCCTGCGTTCGACTACTCCGCCGATGTGGCGACGACCAACGTGCCTGGCCCTCTGCATCACATTGCCGGGCTGCCCGGCGAGTCCGCCCAGCCTCGAGCTCGACGCCCGCGTCACTCATCACGGTTCCGTCGAGCGAAGCGCGCCCGTGCTCAGGCTCGCGGTAGGCGCGATGACCTCGCCAGCGACGACTTTCGATTCGTACGTCGGCTTCAAGGAATACCTCGAGCGGAAACTCGATGGACGGGTGACGCTCGTGTTACGCCGAAGCTATCGAGAAGTGAACGAGCTCCTCGTGCGGGGCGAGGCCGATGTGGCCTTCGTCTGTTCGGGCGCCTACGTGAAGCTTGCGACGCGACACGTCGCAGAGATTCTCGTCGTACCCAGAATCGCCGGACACACGACGTATCGATCCCTCATCATCGTGCGTAACGGGCTCGACGTTGGAAATTTTGCCGAGCTTCGGGGCCGACGCTTTGCTTTCACCGACCCCGACAGCAACACCGGCCGGTTTTACCCAACTCATCGAGCGCGCGAGCTTGGCTTGGACCCGGCAACCTTCTTCACGAGCACGGTCTACACTCACGGGCACGACAACTCCATTGCCGCGGTCCGAAGCGGGCGAGTCGACGCCGCCGCGATCGACAGCCTCGTCTTCGACTACTTCGCGGAGCGGGACCCGGATCGGATCGCTGGAATTCAGATCCTCGAGCGCTCACCGGAGTATGGGATCCCACCGGTCGTCGTGCGCTCCGCCGTAGATCCAGCCCTGCGGGAGCGCGTGCGGACGGCCTTGCTCGAGATGCCTCTGGACGCGCTCGGTCGAGGCGTGCTCGGTGAGTTGCGTATCGAGACCTTCGTCTCGGGCCACGACGAGATGTATCAGGGAGTCCGCGAGATCCTGCGCTCGGTGCCGGAGAGCGAATGAACAGGGCTCGCGTGCCTCTGGCCTACAAGTTCTCGGGGTGGGTTGCGCTCGTCGTCATTGCGTTCGGCGCGACCCACCTGATCGTGCTTCGCGGGCTGGTCGAGCCTCGGCTGCGAGCAGTCGAGGAGCTGCGAAGCGTCGAGATCGGACGTAGCTTCGCGGCGACTCTCATCGAGCCGTTGCTCGTCGACGATTTCCTGGAAGTCGACCGCAGGATGGAGCTTGCGCTTCGCCAGAGTGACATTCGGTACGCCTTCATCGTCGCGCAGGATGGACGCGTGCTGAGCCACACGTTCGACGAAGGCGTTCCGGAGGCGCTCCTGCATGTCGGAGAAGATGACCAGGGTCCGAGCCATCCGCTCTCGATCGGTGGCGCGCGAGTTCGCGACGTGGCCGTGCCTCTCGCTCGAGGGCACTTGGGCCGACTTCGACTCGGCGTGGGCGAGGAGAGTGTCGCGCGGTCGATGCAGGACTCCGTCAAGATTCTGGGCTTGATGGTGCTCGTCTTTCTCGTCATCGCCATCACGGGGGCGGTCGCATACGCAGCGAGCCTGACTCGGCCGCTGGTAGCGATCATCCAGACCTTTGATCGATTTCGTCTCGATCGACGGTTCGAGCCGCACGAAGTCATACGCCAAGACGAGATCGGCGCAGTGGGTCGGTCGGTGAACGAGACGCTGAGGCGTTTGGAGGTGAGCCACGCCGAGCTCTCCGTCGCTCAAGGTCAACTGCTCGACGCCGAGAAGCTCGCCTCGATCGGGGTGCTGGCCTCCGGCGTCGCCCACGACGTCAACAACCCACTGGCGGGCATTCGAAACTGCCTCACACGCATCGAAGCGGCGCCCGAGCGACTCGACCAGACCCTCGCCTACGTGAAGCTCATGCGCGAGGCGACCGAGCACATCGAGTCAGTCGTCAGGGGGCTCCTGGATTTCGCGCGCCGCCGACCTCAGCGTTCGGACCCAGTGACGCTCGCTGCCGTCATCGAACGCGCCTCGCGACTCTGTTCGTATCGCCTGTCGAGCTCCTTCATCAAGGTGCACGTCCGCGTTCCTCCAGCGCTCTGGGCTCTTGGAGACGAGGACCGACTGACTCAGGTGTTCGTGAATCTGTTCTTGAACTCCCTCGACGCCATGCAGGACGGAGGTCGGCTCGAGGTGGTCGGAGAAGAGCTCGACGAGGAGATTCGACTCGAGGTCCGCGACACGGGGACCGGCATCGCGCCGGAACATCTTCGCCTCGTGTTCGAGCCGTTCTTTTCCACAAAAGGACCTAGCGAGGGCACTGGGCTCGGGCTGCCGGTGACGAAGATGATCGTCGAGGAGCACGGGGGTCGGATCTCCGTGGAGAGCTCGGGAGCGGGCACGATCGTTCGCATCGGCCTGCCCAAGCCGACGTCGGGTTCCGATCAGATGACGGAGTGACTGCGTGCCAATTCAGGACGCGCCCAGCGCGATGGACTCCAGGGCTGTGAAGTCGGCGAGCAGCTCGGCGGCTCCTAGAAAATAGGGGAGGGTCGCAGCACGAGTGACATCTCTCGCGAACGAGGGAAGCCAAGAGCACAAGTGGGCCGCTGCGAACTCTCGCTGCATGGACGCACTTCGGGCCGGGTCCAACTCTCCCGATCTCGAACGCGAAATCAGGGACGCCATGAAATCGAGCTCTCGCGCCACGTGGTCCGGCGGACACGAGGTGATTCCGTCGTAGCCGAGTCCGGCCTCGAGGTACCTCTCGAGCACCTCCAGCGCGGGTTTCTGCATCACCAACCTGTCTGGCGATCGGTACACGCTCTCCCAGGGCGGAGCTTCGAGCTTGTCTGGGCCCACGAACAGCTTCGCATACTCGAGACGCAGAGCCTCTGCGAGGTCCGGTCGCGCACCGCTCTGCATCAAAGTGAGTCCGCCAATCGAACGGCCGAAGACGAGCTCGGACTCCTTGGACAGCTCCTCGAAAAGGCACTCACGCTCGAGCTGCTCGAGAAGGCTCGAGCTGGGTGGCTCCCGGAAGACACCTTGGAGGACGCGGTACACGGTCTCTCGTAGCGCGTCTCTTTGGCATTCCAGGGCCGAATCTGCAACGTCCACGGCTCACAGTCCCCTCTGCGGCAGGAAGCGAACCATGGGATGGGTCTTGTTCGGGTCCGCGACGTCTTTGAGTGAGGCAGGGGCGTTCGGCCCGTTGGCGCGAGCCCCGGCCGCGGAGAAAGCGGCGTTCCGATCAAAGGTGAGTGCGTAGGAGCTACAAGTCAGGACACACGCCGGCATGCGCTGAGTAGCCGCGAGCTCCGTATTGTCCAGGCGGTGATAGCACCCGTTGCACTTGTCCATCTTCCCGCTGGCCGGGTCGTACTGCGGAGCGCCGTATGGGCAGGCCGCAGCGCAACGCCGGCAGCCGATGCAGTTCTCCGATTGAGGAATGACGAGCCCGGTCACCGCGTCCTTGTAGATGGCGGTACCGTTGGGGTCGTTGATGTTCGTGTGATTGCTCTCTGGGCAGGCCATTATGCACGCGGGATTTTCGCAGTGCATGCAGGCGGAAGTCACGAAGCGGCGGAAGGGGAGCCCATCCGTCTTCTGACCCTCTTGAACGACTACGCGTCGTCTCCTGACGCCGTTGGGCAGCTTCCATTCCTGTTTGCACGCGCCCTCGCAGGCGCGGCAGCCGATGCAGTTGTCGAGATCGATGACCCATCCGAATTGCGACATGTGATGCTCCCGCCCCCTAGAACCGCGCCTTGTAGATTCGGCAAGGGACCTCTTTGTGCACGGCCTGGCCGGAGTGGATCTCTGCCTTGCCAGGCAGGATCCATCCGTCGTGCGCGCCCCTTCCTTTCGCGGTCTCGCCGAGGGCCCAGTGACCGAACCCTCGGACGAAGCCGACCGTCGCGAGCGTGGTGGACTCGTAGTGAATGCCGGGCGTGCGATGAATTCTGACGCGCAGGCGGTTGACGGGTGTCTCGACCCAGGCGAGGTCGTCCTCATCGAGCCCGAGAGAATCGGCGAGGCTGGGATGCACGTAGAGTTTGTTTTCCCCCTTCATCTCCATCAGCCACGGGTTGTTGAAGGTTCGCGTATGGGTGTGCTCCACCTCTTTCCAGGAGACGAAGTACAGAGGGTACTCTGGAGTGGGTCCGTCTTCGGGCGCCAGATAGAACGGCAGCGGGTGGTATCGATCGTCTCCGACCACCGAAGCGCCGGCCGGCCGCTTGGCCGAACCGGTCACGAAGTAGTCGTTGAGATTCTTCGACCAAAACTGCCCGAACTTCGTCTCCGTGCTGAATCCCACCGGGAAGGCCTGGCCGTTGGCCAGCGTGGCCGAGCCGATGCCGAGCGTGACTCCCGATCCCGACGTCGTCCCTGACCGGACGAGATACCGCGGGTCACCGCCGTAGCTGACCGCATCGACGTGCATGAACGCGCTCTGGTACCCCCCGCCAGCGTATGCCGAATCGATCGTAAAAGAGTCGCCGTCTTTGAGCACGGCAGCCGAGGCCGTGCCGATGAGTAGACCGCCGGGCCCCGATACGCCGAGGCGCACCTCGTAGGGCGCAGCGGTCCCCTCGACGTGCATCCACTTCGAGTCGTACTTCAGCGAGAACGAGCTCGCGTACTTGTGGTACCGAGTTCCGCCCTTCGAGCCGCTCTCGATCCAGACTCCCTTCTGTTTGAGAGTATCGAAGTCCATCTGATTGGACCACTGGGTACGGAAGATCTCCCACTCCCGGCGGGTGAGTCGCTCATCGACGTCTCGATAGTTTGCCGCATCGAACCCACCGATGCCGAGCGCTGAGCCGAGGTGCATCAGGAACTGCGCCTCACTCATCCCTCCGATCCACGAGTCGATGACCGGTTGACGCAAGCCAATCGAGCGGAAGGTCCCCCAGTTGGCGTTGTAGTCATAGCGCTCGAGAAAGCTGCTCCCAGGGATCACGATGTCCGCGAATTGGGCCGTCTCGGACATATGAGTGTCCAGGCACATGATGAAGTCCATCATGTTCAGGGCCTGCATGTTCCGATAGGTATTCGGAGTCGACATGAGGAAGTTCTGGAACACGAACACCGCGGCCTTCACTGGGTACTCGACGCCGAGGAAGTCGCGCTGATTGATCATACTCTCCCTGGCCTCGACGTAGATGCCGGAGCCATGCGAGATGGCGTACTTCTTGTGGAACTTGGTGCCCACGGGGATCGTCGTTCCGGCCGGGTACGCGACTCCGTTGGAGTCGACGAGGTCGCGGTTGGAGGTGGCGGGCCCGTTGATCGTGACATCGTCGCGTCCGTCGAGTCTCCAGCCGTCGTATTTGATCTTTCCGCTCGCGTCCTTCCAGGAAGCGTGCGCGGGCAAACGTCCGGGGCCGTTCCGCTGGGGGATCACGAGCGTGCCGGGACGGTCGACGCCGCCGAGGAGGAGATTGAGGCAATTGATGGCCCGTCCGCCCTGAGTTGCGTTGGTGTGGTGACCCGGTCCGGACCACGTGTCGATGCAGATCCGCTTGCCGGCAGCGTAAGCGTCCCCGAGCTCGTGCGCGAGCGCGGTTATCGTAGCGGCGGCAACGCCCGACTGCGCGGCGCCCCAGGCGGCGTCCTTGGGTTGTCCGTCGGTCGCGCCGTCGAGGTACGCGCGGTAGGCCGTGAGCCCCGTGGTGAATTGGTCGACGAAGGCTCGGTCGTATTTCGAGCCTGTGCCGGCGTCGTAGTCGAGCAGCTCCTTGGCGAGCGCGAGCGCGAGCGCGCCGTCTGACCCTGGCCTGGGCGCGATCCACTGGTCGGCGCGGGAGGCGGTCGTGTTGAAGACCGGATCGACGTACACGAACTTGAAGCTGCGGTCGCGACGCCCCCGGGAGAAGATGGCGGCGAGGTGGATCCATTTGAGCGCCGAGAGGAAGTTCCATCCCCATACGAGGACGAAGTCGGCGTTCTCGAAGTCGGCGAGGGGCCGGTCCGCGCCGATGGTCGCGAGGTAGTGGGCCTTGCGCGAAGTGTCGCAGAGGTTCGAGTGATTGTGGTAGTTCGGGCTACCCAGCCCGTCCATGATGTCCTGCTGAATGTGAGTGAACGAGTGATCCTCGCCAAACCACACGATGGAGCGAGCGCCGTGGGTGTTCTTGATTCGTCCGAGGTTCTGAGCGCACTCCTCGAGCGCCTGCTCCCACGAGATCGGGACGAATTGGTTGGAGCCCCTTGGGCCCACGCGCTTCATGGGTGTCTTGAGTCGGTCGGGATCATAGACCGACTTGAGCGCGGAGTTGCCTTTGCAGCACAATCGCCCGACGTCGTTCGCGGCGATCGCCGCCGAGTAGGTACCCAGCGGGGCGGCGTCCCGACCGCTCGCTGAGAAAGTTCCCAACGCGGTGGTCGGGGCGTTGACGTTGGCGACGTTATTGGGATTGACCGCGTCGGTGAGGCCGTACGGGTTCGCGGAAGTGGGCTCGATCTTCTGAAGGGTCCCGCCTTTGACGTAGCCCCAGATCCCGCACTGACCACCGCACATGTTGCAGCAGCTCGGAACCCAAGCTCCGCCGAGGTAATCTGTGAGTTGGGCTGCCTCCGCGCTTCCTAGCCTCCGAAAGGAGAGGGGGAAGAGCGACGCGGCGACACCCGCGCTCGTCCACTTGAGAAACGAGCGTCGGTTGGTCCCGGATTTCTGCGAATTGAGACTCATGATCATGCCTCCTCGAGCTCGAGTCTATGGGACGGTCGGATAATTAGGGTGGCAGAGTTGGCATCGGGCGGAGTCGACCTGGGCGCGCAAAAAGGCGCTCGACTCCTCGAGGACGTCGACTCTGGTGGCATGGCAGACGACGCAGCCAAGCGCCACGTGCACCAACGCTCCGGTCGAATTGCGCAGCGAATGCCATTTCATGCGGCTCGGATCCAAGGCGCGCTCGTTCGCTCGGTCGCCGTGACAGGTCTTGCAGTTCGCATCGGAGTAATGAGCACCTCCGGCGATCGCCGAATCGTGCTGACTCACGAGTTGGACGCCAGCGGGTCCGCGATCGAGCTCCATCCGGACCAGTTGGTTGCTACCAGCCGTCACGGAAACAGCGATGGGGCTGGCGTCGGCCCACCTCGAGATGGCTGCGACGTCCCACCCGCTCAGCTCGAGCGCAGGCGCCCGGGCACTCACCCAGTAGATACCGACAGGAAGTCGCGAGAAGGCCGCGCGACCCGACTGATCAACCGCCACCGCGCTCGCCCGCTCGGGCTCGACCCAAACCTCGGCGGCCACGAGCTGAGTTCCGACGGGCCCGAGCAAAGCGTTGGTGCGAGCGTCAATCACTTCGACCACGACGTTGCCGGTGCTCAACCCGGCACAGTCGCGCGCGTCGACTACGAGGTTGCCGTCGAGGTCCTCCGTCGAGACGTCGCCCACGCCGTCGCCGTCGAGATCCCAGCAACTCACTCCTCCAGGGCCGGGCTGACCTGCCGCGCCCAGACAGTCGGCCACGCTGACGACCCCGTCGCCGTTGGCGTCCTCCGTCGCTGGATCGGCAACACCGTCGGCGTCGAGATCCCAGCAGGCTTGTCCAGGCTGGCCGTTCTGACCAGGCTGGCCGTCCTGACCAGGCTGACCGTCCTGACCGGGCTGGCCGTTCTGACCGGGCTGGCCGTTCTGACCGGGCTGACCGTCCTGTCCGCTCGGCCCGGCGATGCCGAGACAATCGAGGGCGTCTACCGCGCCATCTCCGTTTCGATCCTCGGTCGGGAGCTCCGGAGTGCCATTGGCGTTCTGATCCCAACACTGAGTCCCGTTTTGACCGGCGACACCCGCTTGGCCTGCCGCTCCGGCCGTACCCGCTTGGCCAGTAGGACCCGCCGGCCCGGCAGATCCCGTCGGCCCAGCTGCACCCGCAGGTCCGGTCGGGCCGACATCTCCCGTGCAGGCCGCAATCCCTCCGCAGGCGAGGAGAAGTAGGTGGAGCTGACGCGCGAGCGGTTTCCTCACGACCGGAGGCCAGAGCAAGGTGCGTTCCAGCGCAACTCAGGCGCCGCTGCGGCCTCCAAGTCGCCGACCTGTTTCGAATTGGTTACACGTGCGCGATCGAGAAACACCTCGCGTTACCGAATCGAACCATCACATCCCGTACTGCTTCAGCTTCTGCCAGAGTTGCTTGCGAGAAATGCGCAGGAGCCTCGCCGCCTCGGAGCGATTTCCACCCGTAGCCTCCACCGCCTGTCGCAGCGTGCGCTTTTCGACCTCGGCCATCACGTCGACCAAGGGTCGAACGCCTGAGCCAGCGGTCCCTTGAAGCCTCGCTGCCTCGACGCCCGGAGGCGTCGGGAACTCCAAATCTTGCTGGTCGAAGACGTCGTCCGGGAGGTGATGGGGCTCGATGATGTCGCTGGTTCCGCAGACGACCAACGCGCGATGAACCACGTTCTTGAGCTCTCTGACGTTCCCGGGCCATGAGTATGCCGTGAGCGCCTCGAGGGTCTCGATCGCGACCCGAGGCGGACTCCGCGTCATGATGGCGGACGTCGCCTCCACGAAATGTGATGCGAGCCCCGGCAGGTCTTCAGGGCGCTCGCGAAGCGGCGGAACCTGGACGGAGACCACGTTGAGCCGGAAATACAGGTCGTCCCGGAAACCGCGCGCCGCGACCATACTCTTCAAATCGCGATGGGTAGCGGCGACGATTCGCACGTTCACCGGGATGGGTACGCTCGACCCCAATCGACAAACCGTTCCCTCCTCCAACACGCGCAGGAGCTTCGCCTGCATCGAAAGCGGCAAATCTCCGATCTCATCGAGGAACAGAGTCCCGCGATGCGCGGCCAGGAAACGACCATCGCGTGGCAAATTCGCCCCCGTGAAAGCTCCGCGCTCCACGCCGAAGAGCTCCGCCTCGAAGAGAGACTCCGGGATCGCGGAGCAATTCAGCGCTATCAAGGGCTGAGCCCGTCGTGCGCTCGCGTGGTGAATGGTCCTGGCCACGACCTCCTTACCTGCGCCCGTCTCGCCCAAGACCAGCACGCTCGCCTCCGTGGCCCCCACCGCCTGCGCCAGAGCGAGCGTGCGTCTCATCTTCGCCGATCGCGCGATCACGATCGGCCCGTCCGCATACTGCGCGATGGTCATGCGGGCGTTTTCGAGCTCGGTCACGAGCTTTCGCTGCGCGAGGGCTCGGTCCACTTGAAGCACGAGATCGGCGAGCTCGAAGGGCTTCGTGAGATACTGAAACGCACCCTGCCGGACGGCCTGAATCGCGGTCTGAATCGTCCCGTAGGCGGTCATCACGATGACTGCACACGCCGGATTGACGGACCGCGCCCGCTTCAGCACCTCCAAACCCGAGGCACCCGGCATCTTGAGATCGGTGATGACCGAATCGAATGCCTCCGCGTCCAACAGAGCGAGCGCCTGCTCGCCATCCACGGCCTCCGCGACGACGAATCCGCGATCGACGAGTGAATCGCAAACCGTACGACGAACGATCGGCTCGTCCTCGGCCACCAAGACGCGAAACGAGGCGCGCGCCGCTACGTCGGTGTGAGTCTCGCCAGAGGGTTGCACGGCGCTTCGATTCTTGCGAGGCGAGCTCGCCGGGCACCGTGTGCCTGAAAGAGCCTTTAGAGGTCAACCGGATTGAGGACGCCGCGGCCCGGCTTCGACGCGACACCCCACGGGCGACCTTGCCAGGCGGCGTCCCAGCTCCACTCGAACAAACGCAGCCGATCGGGTCAACCACGAGCGGCCGCGAACAACTTCGACCCGAGCGGGGCGAATTTCCGGGTCGCAAAGTCGAACGCTGGACTTGGGGCTTGTTGGTGAGTAGCGAGCCGCTGAGTTAGCTCGGACAAGGACTTTGGAGTATCGAAGAAGCGAACGAGACGCGCATCCAGGGTCAAGCCTGGCCGAGCTTCACGTTCGATCGCGGCGCGAAGTTGCGCGCTCACGAACCGCGACACCTCGTGCGCTTCGGAGTGACCACGGCCGCCCTTGGCGGGTCGGCCGAGCACCAACGACTCGACCGTTTCTCGCATCCCATCGAGCGTGAGCTCGAGGCCAAGCTCGACGCTCGCGTCGTCCGGAAGCTCCTCGACCCGCACGACTGAGTCCAGATCGACGAAGCCACCGTCGACGCAGACGTTCTGCGGTTGGCAGATGGTCCCGGTTCGAAGCGAACCAAGGGTCGCAGGTAGAAATCCAAGCCAGAGCATTCGCGCGAGCAAACTCATCCATCGTCCGAGCACCAGCTCGACGTCGAGCAGGGACGAAAGATCCTCGGCTCGAGTCCAGAAGGAGCGCCCGCGCAACAGGTACTCGACGTCCCTCACGCGAAGCGGTGGACATGAATAACCGTACGCGTACACGCCGAGACCCGAGCGAACCAGGGGCGTCACGCGATCCAGGGCCGGTCTCGACAGCATGATTCGAAGCTCGCTCAGGACGGCTGTCTCGGCCGCTTCGGTGTGCCGGAAAACCGCGATGGGCGTGGGTAGCCGCGCGACCTCGCCGAACTCCGTCGCATGAGCCGCCTGAAGCTCCGCCGCCCGCGAGGCGCCCACACGCGCTTCCTCGAGGGTGAGGCATCCGGGGACCTTGTTTTCTTCAAAGACCAAGTGTTCCAGCTGATTGTGAGGTGAGTAGGACGGTCGGCGAAGGTGCCGAAGCAGCGCGGGAAAATCTGCGGCCAGACACTCCATGCCTTTCAGCGAAACCACGGGACGGTGGGTTGGGTCGATCAGTCCGGGCCAGAGGTAGAACGCGCGATGACTCGATGGAGGACGAAAGGCAGTGTCGTTTTCGAACGGCATCACCGAGGGAGGGGCCGGAACATCCTCGCGAAGACGGCGGGCGATGTCACGAACCCAGGGGTCGACGGGCGCAGACACAGCGGGGTCCGCGGGCAGAAAGTCGAGGACGAGCTCGAGGGCTGGCACGGCTACCCAAACTCTTCGTGCAGAAAGACTCCGAAGGCAATCCCGTTTGGCCGAGGGAACTCGCTGGTGTTCTCGAGTTCGCTTCGTGCACTATCTGAGCATGGAGTCCGACGCGGAGCTTCGGGTATCTCGATGGGTTCTGCGGGAACCTACGAGCGACTTGTCCGTCTACCCGCTGCCCGAACGGGTTCGTGAGGACTGGCGCCCTTCCCTCGCAAAGTCCGAGGTGAGCTGCTACTTGTTCAACGCGCTCCGACGGTCTCACGACTTTCACGCAACGCCCTTCTCCGCGGGGATCTTCGTGGATGCGCGGATAGAGCGCTTTCTGAACACGGTGTTGAAAGATCCGCGACGCGCAAACGACGATTTCGTGCTGTCGCGAACGCTGCTCGGTCTCGGCATACTCACTCGATCCGACCAAGACGACGAAGACGACCATTGGGCCGCTCTCGAGGCCGGCTTGGCGAGCGACCCCAAAATATCTTGGATCGAGATCACGAATCGATGCCAGATGACTTGCTCGTTCTGTGATCGGGCCGAGCTGAAGCGGAAGATCGGCGACATGTCTCGGGAGCGTCTCGCCGCCGGCCTCACTCAGTGCAAGGCTTCGGGACAGAAAGTCGTCCAGCTCTACGGGCTCGGCGAGCCGTTGCTCCACCCCGAGCTGCCGGAGCTCGTGAAGATGGCCTCGGATTCCGGACTGCGGCCCGCTTTTTCGTGTGTCCCGGTCGATCTAACCCCCGAGCTCTCCGAGAAGCTCATCGACGCGGGCCTCAGATCGATCATCTTCTCCATCGACTCGCTCGACGCGGACACGTTCCGTCACATCCGCGGGAGCAAGGCCGATTTGGCAAAATGTCTCACTCACATCGACAACTTCACCAAGCTCAACGTCGAGCGCGGAAGGCCCGTTCAAACGACCGTTCGGATGATTTCGTTGAACGCGAATCGAGCGGAACGAGATGAGTACATGTCCTTCTGGCTCGAACGCGACATCGACGTCGTCTACGTCCGCCCGTTTGGCATCCACGAACATCACCTCGAGCAGCGCCGAGCGAGGTACCAGGAGCTCCGGGGGGACTGGACGTCCCTCAAGCTCTGCACGTGGCCCTGGCACTCCTCGGTCGCGACCGTGGACGGCGACCTTCACGCGTGCTGCCTGCGGTCGAGCGGTCCGATGAGGATGGGCTCGTGGACCGAGACTCAGGCCAGAGAGACTTGGAAAAACGAAGCGTATACGCAGCTCCGGCAGGCCCTCAAGTCAGGTGACTTCAGACCAGAGCATCCTTGTGCGACGTGTACTCATTCCTTCCACAACGTGAAAGCGTACCTCGACCGCGTACACCAGGACCTGCAGAGTATCCAGGAGCTCCCGGCGGTCGGATGGGAGTTTTGAGAGCGGCCTTTTTTTTTTGCGGGTGTTGCGCCGGCGCGACTCACGCCACTACGCTGCAAGGCAGGTAGTCGACCAGCGCCGTGCCCACGCTTCGATTGTCGACGTTCGGTGCGCCAAGGCCCCGCTCGTACTGATCGAGATTGACGAATCGGCAGTCGATGGAGAATCGCGTGCGGCCCGACGCGCTCCGTTGGGTGGCATGAAGCTGTGCGCAGGAGAATACGAGAGTCTCCGCGGCCTTCGCGTCGAAGCTGAGTCGCTGGCCGAGGTCGAGGCCAGTCGCTTCCTCCGGAGATTTTGCGAGCTCGTTGGCGCGAGCGGCCTCGGCCGCGACCTTGCGGTCGAGCGCGATCGACGCTTCCGAGGCATACTCGAAGCCTTCCGAGTCATTCGGGAACACTGGCTTCGTGAAGAAGTCCGGATAAAAGAAAAAAGTCTCCTCCTCGGTCACGTCGAACAGCGGAACCCACGCCACCACGGCGCTGGCGGGGTGGGCGTACCAAGTGTCGCGATGTACGACGTACCCGGAGGCGTTGATTGGGAGCTCGTGCCCGCGATGGAGGATCGCGCGAAGCCTAAACGGCGCGAATACAGTTCGGTTTGGATCGAGCCCCAGAGATCGGGCGAGGTTTACGGCGTGGGCTGCAAATCGTGGGGAGAGCTTGATATACCTTCTGAGCGCCACCATTCGACCCCAAAAGTCCGGCATATTGGCTGTCGCAGGGTCCTGGAGGTTCTCTCCATAGGTCTGACGCAGAAGGTGAGCGACCTCCTCGGTGACTTGCTTGGCGGCGTGACTCGCCTCGGCGAGGAATACGTCACCCGCGAACGCTCGGCGCAGTTGCTCTTCGGCTCGCTCGGGGATCCAACGATGGAGCTCGCGGGTCACGGATCCTCCCTTTCTTCGGCCTGTTCTTCGGCCTGTTCTTCGGCCCAGAGGCGAACGCTGTCGTAGTAGATGACCTCGGACTCGTCCGGAAAATTCGCGCCGGAAGAGCCTCCGCGAAGGGCCGCGGCGGCCTGCGCCTCCACGTAGTCAGCCGCGACCTCGAGGGTCTTCTTGGGCTCTCCTCCTCGACGGGACAGTCCCGGCGCGACCTCGACGACGTCCGAAGCCACGATCCGAAAACGCTGGCCGAGGGCTGCGATCAGATCCTTCACGGTCTTTGGGCTCAAGCCATCCGCGGCGGGCGCGCCGGTCGCGCTCGCGAGCTCGGCATCCGTACCATCGATGTCGTTGGATAGGTAGACGTCCTCGACCGCGCGTCGCTCGAGCTCGCCGATCACATCGCCCGCCAACTCGTCGCCAAGTGATCCGACGTCGTCCATCCAATATTGTCGCACGCCGAGCTCGTGCTCCCAGTATTCCTTCGAGCGCTCCGAAACTCGAAGCCCCACTTGAACCAGGTGACCGCGCGGCAGCAACGCGCTCGCATGACGGGCCCAAGTGGCAAACGTGAACCGGGCGCCGAGGCTCGACTCCAGCAAATCAGGATGGGCATCGAGCTGTACGATGCCGAGCTTCGGGTGGGCAAGTGCCTTGGCGACCGGCCAGGACACCGAGTGGTCCCCGCCGAGAATGAGCAGCGCGGCGCTCGATCGCGATCGAATGACTTCCACGACTCGTTCGAGAATGGAGAGCGGCGCGACCGGACGGACCGGCAACTCACTTCCATAAAGCGCTCGACGACACTCGGCGAGCTGGGCCGACGCGAGCATTTCGTCGTGAAGTAAGTACGGAATGACGGCAACGTCTCCCACGTCCACGACCCGCCGATCCCGATAAAGCCATGACCTCCTCCGAAGCAGCGCACGCCGGATGGCCTCGGGACCGTAGTTGGCCCCCCGTAGAACGCCCGCACCCGCATCCGACGGGACCCCGATGAGCACGAGCGAGGCACTCTCGACCTCATGCAGCGACTTCAGCCACGCCTCTGGGATCTCTTCATCCCTCGAAACTCGATAGACCGCTCGTTGCAGCGGCAGCTGGGTAGCGAGTCCGCGTGCAGAAGGACGGTGTCCGTTGCCCGCGGGTCGAAGATAGCGAGCGAGCTCGGCCGACGAGAACATTCGACAGGTGTATCGTGTCGTCACCCGATAGTGCTAGCGTCGCCGCACATGAGCGACACCGCTGACGCCAATGCCAGCTTCCTCCTATCCCTGGCCCCGTTCGCTTCCCTGAGCCCCAGCGCGGCGCGCTTGCTCGCAGATGAGATTCGCGTGACCCATCACGAGAGCGGAGCCCGAATCGTAGGGAAGGGAGAGACCGGCGACACGATGTTCGTCGTGCGATCGGGCCGAGTCCGCGTCCCGGTCACCGATCTGAATGGTCGGGAACGTCTGGTGGCGCAGCTCGGGCCGGGAGACTTCTTCGGCGAGATGGCGCTTCTCACTGGGGAGCCGCGGGCCGCCGACGTGTACGCGATGGAACCCACCGAGACGCTAGAGATTCAGCGAGAGCGTCTCGAGAAGCTCCTTTCGGCCCATCCGAAGGTCGCCGCGTTCTTGAGCGCCATTCTCGGGAAGCGACTTTTGGAGGGCGATCGCATTCGCCGCGTCGGCAAATACAGCCTCATCGGGGAGCTCGGCGTCGGCGGCGTCGCGATCGTGTACGAGGGGCTCCACCCGACTCTCTCCAAGACCGTGGCGGTGAAGATGTTATCCCACGAGCTCGTCTACGATCCCGAGTTCGCCGATCGCTTCAAGGACGAGGCGCGAATCATCGCGTCGCTCGAGCATGACAACATCGTGCAAGTGCACGACGTGGAGCAGGCGTTTGGGACGTATTTCATCATCATGGAGAAAGTGTCCGGGACTCTCCTCCAGAAGATGATCGAGGCCGGTCCAATCCCCTTCGACGTCACTCGCTCTATCTTGCGCCAGCTGGCGAGCGCGCTCGAGCTCGCTCACTCCCGAGGTGTAGTGCACCGCGACGTGAAGCCTTCGAACCTCATCGTGGAGCCTTCCGGCAACGTGAAGTTGATGGACTTTGGAATCGCCAAGACGGTGTCGGACGTGCGCGAGGAGACTTCCACGTTGGGGACTCTTGGCTACTGTTCTCCGGAGCAGCTCCTGCGAGACAAGAAGATCGACGGTCGTGCCGACATCTACTCGATGGGTATCATGGCGTTCGAAATGCTGACGGGCCGCAAGCCCTTTCAGTCCGACGACCCCGCGGAGGTCGTCCGAAAACATCTCACCGAGCCGGTGCCGTCGCCGCGTTCGCTCAACCCCGAGATCCCGGTGGATTTGGACATGTTCGTCAGCGGGGCGACTCAGAAGTCCCTGGAGCAGCGCTTTCCGAACTGCCGCGAGGTGATCAAGCTCTTCAGCGCGGCGGCGAAGACCGACCTCGAGGACGCGAGAGCGAAGATGGTCCTGGTGCTGTTCCCGCCGGAAGCCGAACGCGCGATTACTCAGATCTTGTCACAACTATCGACGGTGGGTATGCGAATGCCAGGAGTTCGAATCGCGATCTCGGACGCGAAGCTGAGCTGAGCTGACATGAGCCAGCTTCGAACCGTCAGTCCCCAAGCCGTGTTTGGGTTTCGAGAGGGCCGGGTTTGGGTCTTCGTGGCTGACACGAATCAACTGGCGACTTTTCCCGACGCCAGCGTGCTCTCCGTGTTGGGGGCCTTTCGGTCGGCGGCGATGGCTGAGAAAGTCATCGAGGCGAACCCATCGGCCGGTCCTTGGATCGGGGAGCTCGAGAAGATCGGTGCGCTGATTGACCCAGGCGAGCGGAAGTCGGCGCCGGAACCCTCGCCGGGGTCGCTCGTGCCCGAAGTCCTCTCGCCGCTCGCGAGCTCGCTCGACGCTCTCGCGGGCGCTCTGAGCGGGATCGGACCGGAGGTGGCGGAGCAGATCAGGGACGAGACCGGCGTGGGACTCAAACAGCGCCTCGTCGGTGCGCTCGTCGCCTTCACCGGCCTCGAGTCCGCGATCCAATCGCGCACCGAGGGATGGGTTCGCGAGCAAGTCACGCGCCTTCGACTCCCCGAAAGAGGACTGTCTTTGCACCTGGGCTCGGGTTCGGCGCGCTTGACCGGCTTCGTGAATATCGACGTGTGGCCCGCGGAGCTCTCGATGGACTTCCGGACAGGTCTGCCGTTCCGCGATGGCAGCGCGGACCGAGTCTATCTCTCGCACGTGCTCGAGCATCTGTACTATCCTCGAGAAGTCACTCGGCTGCTGCGGGAGATTCACCGCGTCCTCGCGCCTGGGGGACGCGTGCGCCTCATCGTCCCAGACATCGAAGCGTGCCTCCGCGCCTACGTGGACAAGGACGATCGATTTTTCGAAGGGCGCAAAGAGGCGTGGCCGCACTGGAAGGCAACGACCCGGCTCGAAATGTTTCTCGGCTTCGCGGGCGTGGGCCCCTACCCTGGGATGTTCGGGCTCGCTCACAAGTGGGGCTACGATTTCGAGACCGTCCAGCGAGTGCTTCGTGAGGGCGGGTTCTCGCAGATCGAACGCTCTGGGTTTCAAACGTCAATCGATCCGAAGCTCCGGGTGGATGAGGCGAGCAGCTGGGCGAAGCTGACGGTGGACGGCAGATACTACTCACTCTTCGTGGAGGCCGTGCGAGAGTAACTCGGACGTGATCTGCCGTTTTCGTGGTCGTTTGGCGCGGTCTTCATGGACCCGCATATTCGTTGAAATGAAAGAACTGGTTCCCGTCGTGGAGCCAGTGCGAAGCGCCATAGAGCGCCAAGTGCATCGAGTCGATCACGTACAGGCCCGCGCCGGCTCCGAAGTTGCACTGACTGTCCGCGCATTCGAACGTCCGTCGCGTGTGAAAGCCGAGTTGCGGCGTGCCATCGGGTGTCCAACTCAACTCGTACAGGCTCGCGAGATTGTCGCCTGGGAGGGTTGGTGCGCCCTTTTGTGTATTGCGCATCGCGGCGACGAACATTCTCCCGTTACAGTCTTCTACGAAATTCATCGCCTGATAGGTTCCGCACCCCGTGATTCCACAGCCACCCTGGCCAAAGCCACCGACCACGGCGTCAGGCATCAGCACGAAGGTTTCGGCGACGAATCCCACCGAGAGGTCCTCAGAGGCCGATCGAAACAGCTCGAGCTGGTGGTCGTCCCACACCAGCATGAGAAAGTGACCGCCGGGGAGCCGGGCGAGCGCGGTGACATACAAATTCTGAGCCCGTGTGATCCGCATCGGGAGCTCGACGATCGCGTCGGGATCTCGGACGTCGTAGAAGCGGATCTCGGACCCAGAGTCACCTTGAAGCGGTACGGCGGCGAACCCGTCGGCGACTTGGAACCCGCCTGCGTGCCAAAGTGTGGGATCGAGATCCATCGTCCGGACGATCCGATCTTCGGCCGGCGGAGACGTCGCGAGCCCGTAAGTAGGGAGCGACCAAGCGGTGCTGTCGCTTCGACTGCCCATCTCGATCACGATGAGCTGAGACGCCTGAGCGTCGTGTTTCAACCCACCCGTCAGGATTAAATGATTTCCGATCCGCTGAATGCCTTGAAAGTGCTCGCCCAGGCCGAACGCGTTCTCGACGGACGACGTATAACGCGGCCAAGGAATCACTCCTGAGTTGTTGGCGCCGAGATACTGATCTGCTCGCACCGACGGGGGCAGCTCGGAGAACCGTGCAGGGACGTCGACGACGCAGGTCGTTCGAGGAGAGGATTCGGTGTCGGACGCGGTGGCATCGCGATCGAGGCTCGCATCGGCGGCTTCTTCAACGTCGAAATCGAGACCAGCGTCGAAATCGAGACCAGCGTCGACCTCGGCCGCGTCGAACTTTGCGACGTCGTCGTCGGCGTCGAGGAACCCGAGGTCGTCCGTTGCTGCCGCGTCGGCGGAGCTGGCGTCGCTGAGAGCGGCGTCGATCGTCGGGTCACTCCGCGCATCGGCGCCGAGCGAGGGCGCACGACAGGACGAGAGGAGCAACGCCGCCGAGAGCAGCCGAGTGGGTGAGCGCAAGCCGATGGGGCAGCTTCGCCTTTGTTCGTCCGAGATTCAACAGACGACGAGCGCGAGGATCATCCGGCCGAGCGCAGGCATCTTACCTGCGCGTAAGCTTCGCGGACTCAACTTTCCGCGTGCTCGTGGGCCGACATCCGGCCCTGGGAGCGCAGTCATCTTGCTCGAGCCTGTTTATCGTTTTTGCGCAAGTCGCGCCTGAGCCGGCACGTTCTGCGTAGCCGGGACCCGAAAGCCCCGCGAAACGACGTCGACCCCGGCTTGCGTGACTCGTCTCTCCATGCGTGCCCTTCTCACCTCCTTCGTCGGATACCTCCTCCTCTCGAGCTCAGCGCAAGGGGCCGAGGGCGAGCCCATCTCCCAGGGTCGGTACGTGACCGCCGGGGTCGTGAGTATCTTCTTCTCGTTGGGTATTGGCCACGCGGTCGCCGGAGAGTACACCAGCACAGGATGGATCTTCACGGTCGGCGAGACCGCGAGTTGCGCTTTGTTCGGCGCCGGGCTCGTGCGGGCCTGGAACGAGGCCGATTCCGGGGCTGGCGAGGACCCCCTCAACCTCGCGATGATCGGCGTCGGAGCGACCGCTCTCCTCGCGCTCAAGGTCTGGGAGACGTACGACATCTTCACACGACCCACCGTCGAGTCGGCGTCGACCGTGGCCATACTGCCGTTGGTGTACCCGAGCGGCGGCGGCGTCGGGGTGAGTATCGGCTTCTGAGGGCCCGGGTCGAAGTGCCGAAGGGTCAGGCCCGCGTCGTGGTCAAGGTGCCGTTCCCTCAGTCGCCCCGAGCAACTCGACTCAACTACGATAATTCCGACGACGACTAGCCCTCGCTATTCGTCGGCCGGTGCCCGCCCGACCGTGTTCGCACGGCAGCTGTCTGCCGCGGCGACGTCGAAATCACCCCCACCCTGCGCGTTCCCTTGCTCGTCTCGACTTCGGCCGCGGATCGGATGGTCTCGTCGAAGTGCTCGAGGGCGATCTCGGCTCGATATCAGGCACCTATCGCCGTTTCTGCAGGACATGAGTTGGCTCTCGACGATCCCGAGTGGGTGGCGGACGCGCTCGTCGGCTTCGTCGCCGCGACCGGCAGCGACAGAGGCGCGGGCTGACTCATACTCGAGCAGGGTACGAGCACGCTCACGATTTTCGAGGACTCAGGAACCTTCCCGCTACCCGTTTCCGTGACGCTTCGGTGACACGAACGCGCGATCTTGTGCTCATGGAACGAACGGTGGGCCCCTCCGAGGTCGTCGATGGCCCGGTCGGCTTCGCGGAGACTTGGCTCCGCCTCTCCGCCGGAATGCTCTGGGTTGGCTTCGGGTCGTCGCTGTTTCTGATCGCGCTCCTCTTCTGCCTCCCGTCGCGCGCGACCCGCATCAAGATCGGCAATGTGTATGGAAGCTTCGTCGGCCGAGGCTGCGCGTGGCTCACCGGCAGTCGCTTCGTCATTCGCGGCGAGGAGCACGCCGTCGCCGCTCGGCCAACTCTCTACGTGTGCAATCACTCGTCGATCCTCGACGTGTTCCTCGGCGTCTGGATGTCTCGCATCGGCACCTGCGGAGTGGCCAAGCGAGAGATCGTGTATTACCCATTTCTGGGTCAATTCTACTGGCTCTCGGGCCACCTCCTCATCGATCGCAAGAACAACTCACGCGGCGTGGCCGCGCTCGAGGGCCTCGTCGATTTCGTGAAGCGACACGGGCTCTCGGTCTACATCTGGCCGGAGGGGACGCGCAGCAGAGACGGCCGCCTGCTCCCGTTCAAACGCGGGCCGTTTCACCTCGCCCTCGCAACGAGGCTCCCCATGGTTCCGATCGTGCTCCGCGGTTCTCATCGAGCCTGGCCAAACCGAACCTTGAGATTGTTTCGCACCACCGTAGAGATCGAATTCCTTCCACCCATCGACACGAGCGCGTGGTCGCGCGAGACCCTCGACCGACACATCGCGGATATCCACGACATCTATGCCCGGGCGTTGCCGGACGATCAGCGCCCGCGCGAGACTGCGACTTTGGGTGGAGCTGCGAAGCTCGAAACCGAAGCGCCCGAGGCGCGACCCGTGGGCGCGGCGCATGGGCAGTAAAGTCATCAACGAACGTCCGGAATGAAAACTTGGGGGCGTGGCATTTCGAGCCGCGGGGCCTCGCTTTCGCGTTCGCCGTCCAGGTATTCTTCAGCGCCAAAGGAGCCTCGATTGATCAGTACTCATATCCTCGACATCAGCATCGGCGCGCCCGCAGCCGGAGTCACCGTTCGTCTGGACAAAGAGGGCGGAGGCGAGTGGGCGTCGCTCTCTCAGTCCGAGACGAATCAGGACGGTCGGATTTCGTTCGCGATCGAACACGAGCCGGGAACCTATCGACTCACCTTTCTCATCGGCGCTCACTTTCGACAGAGGGGGCAACAGCCGTTCTTTCCAGAAGCGACCGTCGTCTTCATCGTGGAGGACACGGGCCGCAAGTATCACGTACCGCTTCTGCTGAGCCCGTTTGGCTACAGCACTTATCGTGGAAGCTGATGAGTCCGTTTTTCACGATCCCGGAGTTTCACGACTTCATCTCCCCGCGGCTCGCGCGGAAGGTGCTCGAGTCCGCGCGGCCCATCGACGGTGTAGAGGGGCTCGTCTACGTGGGTCAGGGGCCGTCTGGGTTGGAGACTCTGGAGGCGCTCCGATTTCTTCGAGAGTTGTATCTCGGTGTCCGTGACGAGCTCGCGCTCGTGCTTCGGCGGCGGCGACAAGATCGGAGGTTCGTCGACGAACGTGTGCGGGCTTGCAACGCCTTCAATCAGACGCTCGAGCGAGGGGTCAAGGACGAAGGTTACGCCACCGTGCTCGGGCTCGAGGACGGTCAGGGCCGGGTGGTCTTCGGCCCGAAGAGTACTGCCTACGACCGCCCCGGGGGCGCGCGCATCGCGCCCCTCCCGGAGTTCTTGAAGGGGCCTCACGTCACGCTCTTCGGTCCGCCGGACACCGCCAAGCTGGCCATAAACGCCGTAAACGCCTACCACCGCAGGCTTCCGGCGGAGCCACCATTCGTGGAGGAGCTCCTCGCCGGGCAGACCTTTTCACCCATGTGGGGAGCCGACGACGAAGACTCGAAGACACCGCTTCACGAAGATCTGGTGGAAGCCGCGATGAACCTCACCGCCTGCTTCGAGGGTACTCTCTCGTTCTTTGACGAAGGAAAAACGTACGCGCTGGAGCCGGTCCGCCGCGCGCTCCCCATCAAGCGCTTTCCGGGCCTCGCCCTCCCCTGCACGTTCCTCTTTCACGAAGAGAGTCCGATTCCGCTGCACTTGTATGACTTTGCGCTGCACGTCGTTCGCAATCGCGAGAATCCTCGCGCGCTGGTCTTCTACGTACCCAAGCTCGAGAACGAGGAGGAAGCAGCCTACGTACACTCGATGGTGTCGACTGCAGAGAGCCTTCTCCGCGGGCTTTGGCCGAGTTATTCACTCGGCACCATCCGCCTCATGGTCGTCCTCGAAAATCCGCGTGCGATCCTGCGAACCCACGAGATCATGGACGCTCTGTACCCCTATTTCGCTGGGGCCAGCCTCGGGTGGCACGACTACCTGGCGAGCACCGCGCGGCTTTTCAAAGAGGACTCCAGCTACCGTATCCCCGTAAAAGCCGATCCCAACATCGTCATCAAACACATCGCGGCATCGCACCGGTTGTTGGCAGACGTGGTCGGATCGCGCGGCGGCATCAAGGTCGGTGGGATGTACGGTATCCTGCCCATCGCGGGAGATCGCCGCTCGCTCCAAGTTACACTCAGAGGGTTCTTCAAGGACGTCCTGACGCAACTCTCCCGTGACCTCGATGGCTTCTGGGTCGCTCACCCGGATTTCGTTCGTCTTGGACTTGCCATCGTCGAAGCTTGGCGTCGTTGCAAGGAAGGGGACTCAGCAGCTCTTTACGAGTTGGTCGGCTCTCTCCTCGACGAGAGGTACCGGGCAGAGCTCACGACGTTCATCTCGACTCTCCTCGACGAGGCGCGCGCCCGGAGTCAGCCCAGCCCCGCTTCAGGGCTGCCCGAAAGCGTGGCCGTGCGCTCGCTGATCGTCGCCGACATCGAGCGCTCCGACGTCATTCGCAACGACGATCCAGAGGAGATTCGCTACAACGTCTTCCAGGCCCTCCAGTATCTGACGGACTGGCTCTGTGGGAACGGCTGTGTCGCCCTTCCCACCTCGATCGATGGTGTCGCTGTTCGTGTGATGGACGATCTAGCGACCGCCGAGCGCTCTCGGTGGGAGGTCTGGCACGAGATTCATCACGGCCGATTTTCGGTCGAAGATCTCGTTCGTATCGCCCGCGAGGAGCTCGATTTCATCCGCCGCGACCGTTCGAACGACCAGAAGGTCGTCCAGGTGAAATGGAACGAGCGATCGGCCCGCTGGTACCAAGTCGCCCACAAGCTGATGTTGCAACTCATGACCGCGGAGGTTCCGGTGGAGTTTGCCACCGAGCTCCTCCTGCCGTTCACGATCGGTTCGATTCGCGACGCCGAATACCCATGGGAGGCGGCGAAGGCCGTCGATCCAGAGAAATTCCGACTCAGCAGGTACGTGGAGGACTACGATCATTTCTTCGAAATCTGCGGCGCGCCTCGCTTTGCAGCCGTCATGGCGACGGCTGTCGTGGAGGACCTGGACTCGGCCGAGGCTACGCTTCGCTCCTTCTCGAAGGCCGAGATTGTCGCCGCGGCAGGATTTCACGGAGACATCGGGCAGAGCAAGAGCACCCTGGACGCGCGTGCGGCTTTGGAGCAGGCCCAAGCGCTCCGGAGTGAGGAGCTCGTGCTCGGTCGGCTTCGAGAGCTGGGCCAAAGCTATCAGGCCAAGTTTGGCTTCAAGTTCCTGGTATCGGCAAAAGGCAAGTCCGGACCGGAGCTCCTCACTCAGCTCGAGGCCCGTCAACGAAACGAAGAAGCGCAGGAGCTCGTCAACGCCCGAAGCGCGCTCTGGGAGATTTCGAGGAAGCGGCTCGAGCTCGGCGCACGGTTCCCGGTGCCCGGCGGGAGTGAATCCCGCCGACCGGCAGCCTCGCTGCGCTCGGCGCAGTTGTCGAAGTCACGCCTGGACGACCTCAGACTCACTCACGGCGTGGTCGGCGTCGCGATCGCCGTGACCTATCGCGATCGCATCCAGGAGATCTGTCTGGGAGACGCAGAGCGAGGGAAGCGTCCGGTCACGCCCTCCACACGCTTCGAGCTCGCCTCCCTCAGCAAGACGCTCGCGAGCGCCTTCGTGCTCGAGAAGCTTCGCGACCGACTACCTCCAACGACGCCTGTCAATGAGCTGCTTTCGCGGATGAGCTCGACCTTCCGGCTCACTTCGACGACACCGGGCTGGGCCGATCGGGTCACCGTGCGCGACCTGCTGAGTCACTCGGCGTTGAACATGCACTACGTGAACGGATTTCCATCCGATCCGGGCGTGCCAAGGGTACAGGAGCTCATTTGCGGTCGCCATGGCTATCCGGCGGTAGAAGTGATTCACGAGCCTGGGAGAGTTTTTTCGTACTCAGGAGCGGGATTTCTGGTTCTCGAGCATCTGGTCGACGCGTTGCTCGGTCGTGAAGCCAGGACTCACCGGGAGGCCTTCATGTCTCGCTTCGGGGAGCTCACCTTCGAGCCTCGCCCTCGGAGTGACGTGGCGAGTGGGTATTTCGACTCCGGAGACGCGGTCTCGGGAGGTCGCTTAGACTTCCCCGCGTTCGCCGCCGGCGCGCTGGGATCGGCTCGCGGAATGGCTCGCTTTCTCCTCGAGCTGACTCGGGCCTACGAACGCCCGAGCGGGAGTCGCGCGCTGGGTCACGACACGGCGGTCCAGATGCTGCACGGGTCCGACAAAGGGTGTCGTGCCTTCATGGGTTGCGACATGGGACTCGGCGTGTTCGTCGCCGAGGCCGGACGCAACCGCTTCGCGATTCATCAAGGAGCCAACGAAGGGTTCCGGGCCATCTACCTCCAGTGCTTCGCAGGTCCTGATCGAGGCAAGGGTCTGGTCGTACTCTGCAACGGCGACAATCGCGCCGTGCCGTTCATCGGCGCGGTCGTGCGCGAGATCCTGACCGCTCTAGAGGTCGACGGCGTCGACTTCGACAGGCTCTCGAGCTTCTCCCTCGACGGGCTACCTCAGGAGCAAGTCGTCAACCTCGGATACAAGGCCATGATTCTCGATTCGTTCCGGCCTGACCTGCCCGAACCGATCGACGTCAGGGGCCCCCGAGATCCTCTGGCGGAATTCAATGTCGCGACGCGCGCGCGAATCAGGTCGGTGAGCAATCAAAAGTTCGCGCGCGCCGAAAACCTCATCAACCCGTTCCAACCCACGTTCGATCCAGAGCTGTTCGGGCGGCAAGGCAAAGTCATGGATAGCTGGGAGAGCGCTCGCCACAATCCCTCGAGCTACGAGACGCTCGAGCTCGAGCTCGAGAAGCCGGCGGTGATTCGGTACGTGAGCCTCTCCACGAAGTACCACGATGGAAATCAAGCCGAGCACGTTCGGCTCGAAGGCTTCGACTCGGCCCGCGGCGAGTGGTCCGAAGTCCTCCCAAAGACGCCGCTGGCCGGCCACGCCCAATTCGCGGCCGAGCTCGAGACGCAGACTCCGCCGATGTCGCGGGTACGCGTCTTCATGTACCCCGACGGAGGTCTTACGCGGCTTGGACTTTTCGAGTCGCTCCCGCCCGATGTGGCACCGTCGTTCTTGCGGGATGCCGTCTGCGTTCGATACCCCGACCCCATCCCCAGAACCAAGAAGCCGCTCAGTCTAGGCTACTCTCCGAGCGTGGAGGAGATCGAGCAGAACGTCCGGCGCACTCCGTACCCAGACTGGGCGAGCGCCGCCTTTGGCGCCAAGCTCCTGAGTGTCACTAACGAACACTATGGGCCCGCCAAGCAGGTGATCTCTCCGTTTCCTCCCATCCACATGTTCGACGGGCTCGAGTCCGCACGCAGCCGGGATCCGAACCACCATGAGGAGGTCGTCATCCAGCTGGGGAGGCCGATCGTCATCGCTCGCATCCTCGTCGACTTTCAGCACTTCGTGAACAACAACCCAAGAGAGCTGAGCGTCCACGGGGCGCACGGCGAAGCGCCCTGGATCGAGCTCGCTCCTCGAACCTCAGTCAAAGAGTACGCTGGAAATCGGAAGGAGATCCTGGTCGAGCACGCAGCGCCCCTCGACCGAATTCGGGTGCGCACCTTCCCAGACGGAGGCATCAATCGAATTCATGTGTACGCGGTCGTCGGTCTAGGTCCGCACGGACGTGTACTCAAGTAGCTCGTGAACAAGCTGAAACCACAGAGGACGCAGAGAGAAGACACAGAGGACACAAGGACTGGCTCATTCCGTCATCTGTGCCCTCTGTGGGCTTCGGCTCGGTGCTCTCTGTACTACTAACCTCAGGAATGTGAGTCGTTGCGCAAACATTTTCCTGGAAGGTGTTGGGTTCGCTTGTGTTTTGCCGTCGTCGGGCAGAATTTTCCGCGTCCGACCTCCAGCCTAAAGTCTATGGTCTACGGTCTGCGCGGCCCGTTTCAAGTCGATGCTTTGGTTGCGGCCACCGGCCGCGCTGTCGTTTCTCTGGTCGTCACGAGTTTGCGGAGACCCGCACTAAGGCACCGTAAGGAAATAACTTGGGTGCAGCCGGGCCTGGATCTGAGTGCGCTGCGGGGAAGTTGTTCGCAAA
>CAYXDO010000112.1:0-35219 GCA_964463485.1 uncultured Myxococcales bacterium
GTCCGAACGGCAACGCGTCGCCCACCGATCGATCGCCGCAAGTCAGCGTTCTATCCATTCTTTTTTCGACCAACTCCCACGAAGCGCACTCAGATCCAGGCCCGGCTGCACCCAAACCAAATTCCGATGCGCGCTCCCCATTCGTTCGGCATTCTCGGAGTTGCAAGACAACGAAAGTGAGGAACGAATGGGAAAGCCGAATTGCTCTTTCATCCGCATGTCCACTGCAAAGGCCGAACCCACCTTCCCGACCCTGCGCCAGCTCCAATATCGGCCTGATGCTACTCGGCTTTGGTGCCAAATTCGGCGGTGTAGTCTTCCCGTGCGGCCAGCAAGACGCGACGGGCTTCGAACGCGCCGTAGACGGGGTCGACGGTGATGCGATGGCGAGACTCACCAGGGATGGCTTTGTAGGTCAGAAAGTAGTGACGAAGCCGGTCGATGACCGCCCGTGGGAGCTCGGAGATGTTGTTGACCGAGCCATAGGTCGGGTCCCCAACCAGCACGGCGATGATCTTGTCGTCTGCTTCGGCGGCCTCGACCATGCGAAGGCCGCCGATGGGTCGCGCCTCCAGGAGGATCTCGCCGCGTGAAATCGGGCGATCGGTCAACACACAGATATCGAGCGGGTCCCCGTCTCCTTGGTGCACCTCGGGCGAGCCTGTGATCTCGAGCGCGGCCACGCCGTTGCCGCAGTAGGTTCGAGGTACGAAGCCGTACAGCGTGGGGCAGAAGCTCGAGAATCGCTGAGGTCGGTCGACGCGGAGGTACCCACTCTCCTTGTCGATCTCGTACTTGACGCCGTCAGTGGGTACGATTTCGATGTAGGCGACGAGGGTCTCTGGAAAGTTCGGCCCGGGATCCAGTCCGTGCCACGGGTGGGGGCGATGGGCCATCGGGATACGGGGCGCGCTCACGGATCGAGTGTACCATAGCGCGGCCGATGGGACGCAACCAAAGGGCGACAACTCACGGCCCGGCCACGCAGACCGTCGTAGGGAGCCCCGCGGCAGATCCAGCTTCCGCTTTCGGGAGTCGTAGATCAGTCTCCGTGCGGGGAACGGCCGAGGTAGGGACCTGATCCCAAGAATCGGAGGAATGAGCTTCCCGGAGTCAGGTCGACGTGAAAGTGATTGTCATGGGCCGCGTTGTAGTTGGGCGTCAGGATGATGCTCCAAATCTCGTCGTCGTGCCAGCGATGTACTGTCTGGTAGAGAAAGGACCCGCCCTCGCCGAGGGGCATGTCGGTGTCATCTTCCCAATCATCGGAGACCGTGAACACCGAGCCGTCTTCGAGCTCGAACCCATAGAGGTCGATGGCGTCGCCATACCCATGACGGGACAGCGAGTTGGTTCCCGCGATGACTCGGCAGTTGTAGGTGCCCAGGTGAAGGATACTCACGACCCCGAGCGGCGCGAGATCGGCGGCCGATCGAGCCAGGGCCTTGGCCATCTGGCACGCCATCTTGACTCGGGGTGTAGGTGAGTTGTCGAACGCTCGAAGGTCGATGCCGAGGAGCGGAGGTGTGAGCACGACGGGAGCCTCGACGTGGCACGAGAGCTCGGGGTGGTCGGTCGGGGTGTCGTCGGCGATGAGTGTGGGCTCGAACGCGACACCGAGCTCGGATAATTCGGCGTAGCAGGCGTCTCTAGGCTCGGAGGTGCCAGGCAGGCAGACTTGCTGGCGTACCGCGGAGTCATTTGCGCGATGGACGGTGCGGCATCCGTATTCGGGACGGCAGCCGGATCCCGGAAACTCACCGAAGTCACAGCGTGAGACACACACGCCGGCACCGATGGCGGCGGCGGACGACAGGTCTTGGGTGTCGGCGCAGAAAGTCACCGGATAACCGTCCGCGTCGGGGCACAGCCGATCGCACGGGCGAACGCAGGCGCCCTTTGGGAAGCCAGCCACGAGGCAGCGACCCTGTTCGAACGGGCAGTCAGCGTCGACAGCGCAGGGACCGCCCACGAAGCCCGCGGGGCCCTCGTGGGGCTCGGTCACGCCGACGTCGGTCACTCCTGCGTCGGGGCCCGGAGGGAGTCCGTCGTCGTTGAAGACGCCGCTGTCGAGGCGGTAGCCGGGACCCTCGACGAAACCCACGTCGCGAGGTTGGTCGTCGCCGTCTCCGCATCCGACGACGAGGAGAAGGAGGACGAGGGTCCGATGCTTCCTTCGACGCGCCGCCGGTTCGGCACGGCGAAGTGCGGACGCTGGCTCCCGAGCCATCTCTCGCTCATACGGACATTTCTCACCAGAGGCGAGGTTCTTGCGGCCAGAAAAGAACTGAGCCGCTCCTGGCCGAGCCTGGGTCTGTGCTCGCGATGTCCCGATCGCTCGCTCTTGGCCTTTCTCAGCGGGCTCGGTTACGTTCTGTGGGCGTTGGTCTCCGATTTCGCAGAGCGGGCCCGCGAGATGATCCGAGTCCAAGCTCGAAGAGTCGGCCGTCGTTCAGCCGTCGTCGTCGTGGCGGCGTCCTTGGGTTGTGAGCCCGTCACCTTGAGCTTGCCGGAGTTGGACGGCGCTGAGTCCATCGTTTTGGGGCACTCGGGAGGTGGGAATGCGTATGCGATCGCAGCGCCGGCGGATGGGGCCCTGTTCCGCGTGGACATCGATCGATCGGAGCCGGGCGTGCTCACGATTCTGGCTTACAGACTCTCCTTGGGGGCTCTGGGCTTGACGGCGGGTCCGGTGCTGTCGAGCACACGCGAGTGCGTTCTGGGAGCGCCGCAGGCGACCTTTTTGGCGGCGATCGAGGCGGGCCAGGTCTCCCCGTTCGTTCGGAGTGAAGCACAGCCACCTTCGTGGCTCATGGGGCTTCTGGTCGAGGATTTCGCGTCCAGATGTGATCGGTGTCTGAAGTTCGAGGCCCACTTCATCACGATGCGCGGCTCCGATTCGCCCATTTACAACACTCAGTCCCTGGCGCCGCTCGCCTCGGGCGCGGTGCTGGTCGGCTTCCCGGACGGCCTTTTCAGAGTTTCATCGGATTCATCCACTCGCATCGCTGGATGTTCGAGCTCCGGCTATCGAGCTCTGGCCGCGGCGTCCGGATCGAACCGAATCTACGGCGCGTCGAGCTCCAACCGGGTGGACGTCTTGAGCATCGACGAGGACGCTGGCACCTGCGAGGTCATCGCGAATCTGGCAATGACGACGGACGTGGCTGTGCACCGAGAGCGGCTGCTGTGGATCGCCACGTCCGCCGATCACGAGGAGCTGTTCGTACTCTCCTCGACCGGCAGCTTGGATCGGCGAGACACGGCGGGCTGGAGGCACCTCGCGGACTTGTCTTTGAACAGGAACGACCAGTACGACTACGAGCATGGAGGAGGTCACGGAACTGCCAACGGCGGAGTGGCGTGGATCTCTCCGGAAACGGTGATTGCGTCCGCCGGGAGCAGTCGCGTCGTGCGTTGGACTCCGTCCAACCTCGAGTCGTTCGAAGTGGGCTCCAGTGAAGAAGGGGTGTTTGCGTTGACCTGGGTGGAAGGCGTGGGTGTGCCGGTTTCGACGCAGCTCGGGTCATACTTCTTGATCGGAGAACAGGGCGTGACTCCGTTGCCGAAAGAAGGAGCGACCTTGAGGAGCGGGAGTCGAGTCATGTTCAGTTATGGCGAGGGTCGTTTTCTCGCGGTGAGCGGCAGCGGGCTCGATCAGTGGGTTGAGGGGAGGGGGTTCTGTCCAGAGGCGAATATTCCCGGAGGCAACAGCTACCCACGATTGGCGACGGTGACTGCGCGAAATGAGATCGTGGTCGCGGACTTTATCGACGGCGCAGCGAGGAGCGTCCCAGCGACCGCGCTCTGGCTGAGGCCGATGACCGCGCGGTAGGCGCGCCGAGTGCTTCGGCGGGGCCTCTGGACGATCGGTCGACGCAGAGAGGACTTTTCAAAGTCCTTCGTACGCGCGGACGATCGTGGCGATGTCGAGCTTCTTCATGGGCAAGAAGGCCATGGTGACGCGTTGGGTCTTCCTGGGATCCGGGTCGACGAGCATCTTCGGGAGGATCGATGGAATGATCTGCCACGAGACGCCGAATTTATCCTTGAGCCAGCCACACTGGGACTCAGCGCCGCCTTCGGTGAGCCTCGTCCAGAAGTGGTCGATCTCGGCCTGAGTGTCGCAGAACACCTGGAACGACACCGCCTCCGTGAAATTGAATTGAGGTCGTCCGTTGAGCGCGGTGAATGGCAGTCCATCGAGCCGAAACGAGACTGACATCGCGGAGCCCTCGGGCTGACCATGAAACTCGAAGCCCTCCTTTCCGAACCGAGAGACGTTCGCGATCTCGGAATTTGGGAAAATGGAGACGTAGAAATTCGCGGCCTCCTCGGCTCGTGTGTCGAACCAAAGGCAGGGTGAGATGTTGTGCTTCGATACCATGTCTTGTTCTCCTTCTGTTTTCATGTCGAACGGGCTCGTTCGCGCCGTGCACTCGGTGGTGGGTCGGTGGTGGGAGTCGGGGCGTCATCGCCTCTTGGATCAGCGCTTCTTGGAGCGATCGGATTCGGGCAGCGCTTCGGCGTAGTCGTTGGCGACCAGTCTCGCCACCAAGCCTCGCGGGCCGAGCTTGGAGCCGAGTGCGGCGAGGTTGTTCACGGTGCCGGGGATGGTGAGCGACTTGCGGCGGCGAAAAGCGTCCAGGCCGATTTGGGCGCACTCCACGGGATCCATGATCATGGGGTGACCTTTCTTGTACTTCGTGGACATCGCGGAGCTCGAGACCATGTTGGTGTCGATGCCGCCCGGGCAGTAGACGCTGATGGAGATTGGCTCGTCGCGGAGCTCCTCGGCGACGGCGGCGGCGAAGCTATTCAGGAAGGCCTTGGTGCCGCCGTAGATCGCCTGGAAGGGCATGGGTTGCATGCCGGCCATGGACGACACGATCATGATTCCACCGTTTTGGCGGTGGCCCAGGATGTGAGTCACGAACTTGTGGGTGAGGCGGACGACGGCTTCCACGTTGGTTCGGAAGAGGGCGTGTATGGAGTCTTCATCCTGATTCCGAAAGCGGCCGAAGTGAGTAATACCCGCGTTCAGAATGACCGAGTGAACTTCACCGCCAGCGACGGACTCGTCATAGACTCGAGCCACGTCGTCGGGCCGGGTCAGATCGGCCGAGATCACCTCGGCCTTGGCGCCCAGGCCTGCGAGCTCCTGACGGAGCTCCTCGAGCTTCTCCTTTCGCCGGGCCACCAGGATGGGATGGGCACGTTGGTTCTTGGCGAGGAGGCGAGCCATCTCCAGGCCGAGGCCAGAGGAAGCGCCGGTGATGAGGACTCTGCGACCCTCGAGATCGAGCATGGCGGCCATGCGACTCCATGCGCTGGCTGTAGCGTCGAGGTCAACGGTTCGCGTGGACCCTAGGTTCAGCGAGGGTGCTCGAGTGGGGCCGGCCGACGTACAGCGCGGCCGGTGGCCGCAACCAAAGCATCGACTCGAGACGGGCCGCGCAGACCGTAGACTATAGACTTTAGGCTGAAGGTCGGATTCTGAACCGGCCCGACGACGGCAAAACAAGATCGAACGAAACACCTTCCAGGAAAATGCAGGAAAATGTTTGCGCGACGACTCACATTCCTGAGGCTCACATTCCTGAGGTCAGTAATACAAGAGCCAGGCTCCGCCGGCGCTCAGCGCGGCGATGCCAAGGAGAAGCAGAGCTCCCCCTGCGGTGCGCTGCGCGTTCACGCCGTCGAGCTCGCTCGTGAGCTCGGACGGACTGATACCCTTGATCTTCCCAAACTCATCCCGCTCGGCGAGTCGCGCATCCACGTCGGACAATCGGGAAGCCGAGACCAGGAAGAGCGCAGCCCCGGCGAGGGTGGAGGCGCCGCCGCTCCCGATGACGAGGAGCGGACCGAGGAGACTCGTCGGCTCAGGTTCGATGGGCGAGACCGCGACGACATCAGGTCGATTGGCCATGGTGGCTTCGGCGCGGGCCGCGGCGGCGTCGGCTTTGGCGGCCTGAGCGGCCTGCTCAAGGGCCGCCGATCGCTGGCGTTCCTTGATCAACGCGAGGTGGGCATCGGCCTCTGCGCGTTCGTCCGGGGTGATTTCTTCTTTCTGATAGAGAAGCCACAGGGACAGCGACCGTTCGAGCTGGCCCGCGCGTTCGAGGGCTTTGGCGGCGTTCCGAAGAGGGCTCGGGTGACCGGAGATTCGATAGGCCTGCAAGAACAGCTCAGCGGCTTGCTCGTCGCGCCCCGCTTGAAAGGCCTCGAGCCCTTTGGCAGCAGCGTCTTCAGCGCTGGCGGCGAGCTCGGCCGCTACTCTCTTGCCGCCGGGCTCGGGCCCTGCGAGGCTCGTGCCCGCGGAGCAGATCCAAAAGGCGGTGAGGCACAGGACGCAAGCCGATCGTCGTTTTCTCAAATCTTCACCTCGAGCGCGCTCTTTCCCCCTGCGTCTCTGCTCTCAGAGGTCGGCGCGGGCTCATCCGAAGGGGGCGAGGACTTGTGAACAGGGGGCCGGGGGCTCACTCTCGCGCGTCCAGCGTCCAGCGTCGGCGCTCGCAGGGACTCCACTCCCGCGTCAGCCGCAGGCGTCAGTGAGGAGTCGAGTGGAGCGGTCGACGTGGCGTCCGCAGTCTCGATCTGGGCCAATGAGTTGCTCGCTGGGGAAGGTACGACGACTTGGACGGTTCCGCCCGGCTGCAGTCTCCCGACCGCTACCGAAGCGTCGACGGAGGGCTGCGCGGTGGTGATCGGCTCGGTACGAAGCACACTCACGAGCACCGTCACCGCAAACGCCACTCCCGTCAGCGAAGCTCCCAACGCGACCCATTTGGTGCGTCCGGAGTCCATCGGCTGAGTGAGGAGGGACGGGTTCGACGACTCTCCCGTCGCTTCGACCCGGGCGGGCACGCTTGGTACACCGCGAATGATCGGAATGGAGGGCGCGCGTGGCTCGGTGACGAGGTCCGCACCGTCCGGGGCAAGGCAGGCAGCGAGGGCGTCCCGCATCGCCTTCGCGCTCGGAGGTCGATCTTCCGGTCGCTTTTCGAGCAATGTCGCAATCAGTCGAGCGAAACGCGCGCTCACGTGAGTCTTTGCGATCCCGAGGAGACTCGGCGCCGGCTCGTGAACATGTCGGTACATGGTCGCCATGGCGTTCACGCCTCGAAACGGGACGTCACCCGCTACCAACGCGAACAGAACGATGCCCAGGCTGTACAGGTCGCTTCGCAAATCCACGTCCTGCCTCTCGGCCTGCTCCGGGCTCATGTACAGAGGTGTGCCGAGCGCTCCGGAGTCGCTGTCCAAGGTGATCGTGCTGTCTGCGAGCTTCGCGATCCCGAAGTCGAGGACCTTGATGATCGGGCGATCGTCTCCGGTGACCTCATGAAGAAAGATGTTGTCGAGCTTCAAATCGCGATGGACCAGGCCGGCGGCGTGGGCTTCACCGAGGCTGCGCGACACTTCGGTTCCGATCTCGATGGCTTCGCGCTCCGTGAAAACGGTCCCCGCAGCGAGGCGTTCCTGGAGAGCAGTTCGAAGCGAGCGCCCGGTGAGGAGCTCCATCGCGAGGTACAAAAATCCGCCCTCGTCTTCGCCCACGTCGAAGACGCGGACTGTGTTGGCGTGCTTGAGGCCGGCGGTGATCCGAGCCTCCTGAAGAAAACGCTTCACCGCGACAGGGTCGGTGCTCCGCGCGAGGATCTTGATCGCCACGTGTTGGCCGGTCGCTGTATGGGCGGCGCGATACACGAAGCCGAAGCCGCCCCGACCGATCGGACGTTCGATCACATAACGTCCGCCGACGACGAAGCCTTCGGGGAGGTCTGCCATGGGGCCGCGCGTCATGAATGTCTCAAGCACAGCTAGCTTCCCCGACGAACGTTTTCGGCGCAAGATGCGCGAACGTGGGTGACGAAAACGAGACTCGCCGGGTTCGCGCGACCGCGGCGGTCGTCGCCGCTCTATTCTTCGGCTGCTCGGTCGAGCGCGACGTCCCGTTATCGGACTTCAGTTGCTCTGTCGTAGGCTGCCAGGACGCGACGGTTCGCTTCGACGCTTTCGTGGACGACGTGCAGCGTCTCGAGGACGCACGGGCCGACACAGGCCCGCACGACGCGGGCCTTCGTGATGCACGAACCGACGCGAGCCTGGATGCGGCAGTCCCTGACGCCAGCTCGATCGACGCGACGGGCCAAGATGCGGCCGCGCGCGTGTCCGACTATTTCCCGTTCACTCTCAGCAGCGTCTCTGGTCTCGCTCAGTTGCGGCCCGAGCCTGCCGTCGTCCTCGACTGCGCTGGCGCCATCATCGACACGACGAGCCGCGTCTTCTTGAGTTTGTGCGGACCAACGCCCACGCTCTACGACACGACGCTCGCGGTTCAACGCGCCGTCGTGATCTTCGCGTCTGGATTCACGCTCGGGCCGAGCACTCGGCTGCGCGTCGTCGGCAATTGGCCGATCATCCTTCTCGTCGATGGCGACGCGACGATCGAAGGCACGATCGACGTGAGCTCGGGTCAAGGCGACCTGGGTGCCGGCGCCAACTTCCCGCCCCTGTGCGCCTCACCGCTGAGCTTCGGCACCAACGGCTTGATGGGCTCGGGCGGCGGCGGCGGCGGGTTCGGAACGCGGGGCGAGCGGGGCGGAGACGGATCGAACCTCGGAGGACCGGGTGGAGTCGTCGCCGGGTCGGCTCTCCTGGATCCGATCCGCGCAGGTTGCGGAGGCGGAGGCCAGCATCCGCCACCGCCGGGCCCGGCCACGCCGGGTGGAGGCGGCGGCGCGATTCAACTCTCTGTGAGTGGGCGACTCACCATCGCGGACGGCGCGCGGCTGCTCGCCAATGGCGGGGGCGGAGCGGGTGGCGTCGTCGATGGAGTTGCACTCGGGGGATCGGGAGGCGGAAGCGGAGGTGCGATTCTCCTCGAAGCCGATGTCCTCGAGGTCGGCGCCGCATTCCTGATGGCCAACGGCGGCGGCGGCGGCGGCGGCGCAACTCCCACCGGGGCCGGAGTGCCCGGGCAGAATGGCCTGGCTGAGTTGGTGCCCGCGCAGGGTGGAACGACGCACGGCGGCGCGGGAGCCATCGAGGGAACGCTGCCCGTCGGAGGTGCTGCCGCGGTCAGTGGGGTGGAGGCAGGCGGCGGTGGCGGCGGCGGCCTCGGGCGGATTCGGCTGAATGCCCGAGCCTGTACACTCTCATCTTCGGTGTCGGCGAGCCCGTTGCCTTCGCTCGGCGGCGGCTGTTCGTGAGTTTGTCGTCTCGTCGATCTCCGAGCACTCAGCACGCGTCTCCAGAAACTCGTGGCGATGCCGAAACCACGGAGGACGCAGAGAGAGGGCTCTGAGGACACCGAGAATTTCTCGTTTCATGGGCCTCGCTCGGTGCTCTCACTGTCGTGTGCGCGATCATCCGAAAATCGAACGCCGCGATTTCCGAAAATCGAACGCGATTCTTCGATTTTCGGACGAACCTAACAAATAGCGCGGACCAATAGCGCGTGCCTCGCAAGGTCCGCGAGGCACGGAATTTGGACTAGCCGGACGAGATGGCAAGCGCGGCTCATGAGACTCCCCTCGACCTCCTGAGAGAGCATCCGGCGTGGTTGAGCTCTCTCGCTTCGACGCTCATGGGTCGGCAGCTCCTGACCGGATGGGCCTGCGCGGACTCGACGATCAGAGTGGTCGACCCGATCGAAGTCCGACCTGACTTGGTCTTCGTAGACAACGCGACGGGGAGCTGGGCCCTGGTCGAGCTCCAGCTAGACAAAGACGAGGTCAAGCGCCGCCGATGGCCTCTCGCGATGGCGGCGATGGCGAACGAACGCCGAATCGACGGTGATTTGGTCATCATTACCTCGTCTGCCGCGGTCGCCTCTTGGGCTCGTCAACTTTGTCATGCCAGGGGTCCGCTCGGAACCGAGAGCATTCTCAGACCCGTGATTCTCTGTCTGACCGTTCGAACGGCGATGCGCTTATTGAGCACAGGAGCACCCGAGCTCGCGTTCTTCGCGGCCTGGTCGGCCAACTCAGCGCACGGGCCGCGGGCGATCAAGGTCGTCGAACAGGCGGTCGTCATCATCGATCGAGAGCCCGACGACCTGTTGCGCAAGCGGCTGCTCGGGAGCATCCTTGACGTGTTGAATGAGCAGCTCGTGGCGAAGCTGCGTGAGGTCCTGATGAAACCGGGAAAACGTATCGAAAATCCAGCCCTCCAGCGCCTGAACGAGGAATACGAGGCGCGCTTCGGCCCGGCGCTCGAAGCAAGGGGAGAGGCAAGGGGAGAAGCGCGCGGCGTGGCCTTCGGGCTGTTGCGGCTCCTCGATGCTCGTGGGTTCCAGGTCGACGAAGCGACGAGATCTCGGGTCAACTCGTGCCTCGATCTGTCCACCTTGAGAGGCTGGTTCGATCGCGCACTCTCGGCCTCCTCGGTGAGAGAGGTCTTCGAGCGTTAGCAGGTCGCTGAAAAAGTCGATTTCTTGTCGGCCGCGACGCCGCACGGGCACGGACGGGCACGGGCACGGCATGAGTTTCGGAGCCTTCTTCAGCGACCTGCTAGTCGACCACGTGCAGGGTCCACTTGAACGCTCATTCCATCACCGTCACCGAGTCTGCCGCGAGACGAACCCGCACTTCGGCAGAGTTGTTCGAGTAGTCCGACTCGAAGAGCTCTTGGACCGGATTCGTCGTGACCCGGAGGTCGTAGTCTCCGTCCGCGACCCCCGTGATGTCGATCCACTGACACGGAATGCCGGCGCTGTAGATGTCGGCCCAACCAACCGAGATCCCCTGGTTGCTACAGCCGTACACGGGCTGAATACTGACCGCGATCGAAGGGTCGTATCGGTATAGATCCAGCACGCAGAACTCATCCCCGTCTGCGTTGTCCTGAGCCGGGTTGGGTTGCTGAGGACAGTTGTCGAAGGCGTCCGCCACGCCATCGCCGTCTCGGTCCGCGCCGTTTGCGTCCATGTGCGGCTCGGCGTCGTGCGGGCCGACCGCGGCGTCTACGTTCGCGTCCGAAAGGCTGGATATCTCGTCCTGACCGCAAGCCAGAAAGAACGGAAAGGCTATCAGGCTGACCACTCCTCGTCGCATGAGATCACGGAGCATCGATCGATCGATCGGGTCAACCGACGAAGACGATGGAGCGTTCTCCGGCCGCTGCTCGGCCTGACGTGACGGGTTGGCCACGGCACAGCTAGTCAGCAGCACGCGGACAGGCCTGCGGAGGTACTGATGAATCGGGGAAGTGCTGGAGAATCCAGCACTCAATCGTCCGAGGCCGCGTCGTCTCCATCGCCAGCCGACTCTTCGCCGTCTGGCTCGGCGTCCGAGTCCTCGTCCTTCTTGGCTCCGGCCTGAGCCAAGCAGAGGTCCAGGCTCCTGATCGTCTCACTGAGCAGCACGTCGGGGACTTCGAGGAGCTTCAAGGGCTTGGTCGTACCCACGGAGAAGAAGCCGAAGGACCCGGAGGTCGTAGGCTCGGCGGGCATGTAATACTCACCGTAGTCGAACCAGGCCTCGACGGAAGTCACGCCATCCGGTGTTCGCAGGGCCATTTTCCTCTTGGCCATGCCGCGCCGGGTCACCCACCCATCTTCCATCAGCGTCCGCTCGATGGCAGACGCAGCGCTCGTCTCGCGACCGCTCAGCATGGAGCTCTCGGTGAGCTTTCTCTGCGCGATGGGAACCGTCTTCACTTCGCGGAACGCCTGGACCAGACTCTGCTGAGTGCCCACGTCCACGAGCAAATCTTGCCAGCTCGTGAGGTCGGAGAGTCTCATGGGGTGCGCGAGTTGGGCGGACTCCCAGCCCACCCACTTGGCGTCGTAATCGAGCGGCAGGACTCCGAGGCCGCGTCCTTCGTCCCAGGCTACCAACACGCCGGCGTCGTTGGGCTTGGACTCCGGGTGAATCACGAGCCCGCGCAACAAGGGGGCGAAGGCGTCGTCTTCCACGAACCAACGCAGCTCCTCGGCCAGGAGGGGAGCGCCGGAGATCATTCGGTCCTCCAACACCCTGCGCGCCTTGCGCTCGCGACCGCGGTCGTCTTTTCTCCCACGCATCAGGGCTTGATAGTCCTCGTTCTTTCTCAGCTTGTCGGGGACACTCTTGAGCTTCTTTCCCTTGGCGTCGGAGACTTGCACCTCGCCGTCGTCCCCGAAGGTGAGCTTGTACCCTTCGATGACGAAGTCACCGCTCGGAAAAGGGCTCGGATCCTTCTCTGGTACGGGGACCGTGCCGTGTCGCCACAGCTCTAAGTCCAGACCCTTCACGGGCGGGTCGGTGAGCGCGGGGAAGGGCAGGGTAGCCTCGATCTTCCCCTTCGGAGCCTCCGTCCTCACCGCGTCCCTCGCCGCCGCGTCCCTCGCCGTCTTCTTCGGCGGCGCAGCCTCGCCCGGTTCGTCTGGCGCGGGTTCCTCAGCGGGCGTGGCCGCCTTCTTGGTCTTGGGCTTTTGCGCGGGCTCGGCCGCATCGGTCGCGTCGCTCGAGGCCTCCACGTACCCTTTCTTCTTCTTCTCCGCGAGGAGCTTCTCATACTCCTTCAGCGCTTCGGCCGAAGTCTTGAATTTCTTCTGCTGCGTCGTGCCGTTCGAGCCGATCCGACCGTAAGTGATGTTCAAGGTCTTGTCGTCGAGGTCGAGCGTGTAGAATTTGTTGCTCGTTCCCTCCTGGAAACTGAGTGTGACCTTCATCGTTCACGACCTCCCTTGGGCGCGGGTCCGGCTTCCTCGTGGAAGGCGTCCACCAACTCCTGCGGGTGTCTCAACAGGACCATGTCGACGTCTCTCCAACCTCCGGTCTTGATGACTCCGGTCAGACACACTTTGGCGAAATTCGCGGAGCGCCGAATGTCGGTGCCGCTTTGGCCGTCCTTTTGCGGCTGTAGACGGCTCGAGTAGCCCGTCACGAGCTTCGTCGCCTTGCGGATCTTCTCGAACACCGAGCTCGTGCTGCCCACGTTGCTCGCGTCGATGTCGTTGAGCAACCACGACAGCAGGACCAGGCGTGCGTGCCGAGCGTCTTCCACGCCCTTGATCACTGGCGCCGGCCAGGCGTCCCAATGCAGGGCCTCGCGGCGGTCGAGGTGGTCGCGAGTGAGTTTGATCCCCGAGGCGAGCGCAGCCAAGTCTTCGCGTCGCACGACCCCCACCGCCGGCCACAGCGTCGCCGGCGTCTCGTCGGATACTCGCGTGGACTCGGCCCCCCGCTCGAAGCGACCGAACACTTCGTGCCACTCGTTCAAGGTGGCCACTCCGCCGAGGTCGACGAGCCGCCAGTCCAGCCCGTCGGCACGGTGGTGGGTGAGGACCTTCGAAGTGATCTTGCGGTCTCCAATCGAAGACTCGATCTCGAAGACCTTGGCCTTCCCGGCGTCCATGCTGAGACTGACCCTGCGCGGATCCATGGGGCCGAAGAGCTCCCGCTCGACCCACTTCGAGAGTGCGACACGACGCTCGTCGGCGTCCTCTTTCCAAGGGAACGGCAGCTCCTTCTTTGCGTACGCGCCCCCCGGGTACCAGAGGAGGTGGCCAGACCCACGGCCCTCGATGGCGCGCGGAAAGCTCAGACTCTCGGACGAAGCGGACCAGTCGTCGTCCACGTCGCTCTTGTCCAAGGACCACTCACGGGCCGGGAGCTCGAACAGGCGTCCTGGCTGCGACAATCCGGAGACTACCGATTCGGCGAGAGCCAGGACACGCGACGCCAGCGCACCGTCGGTCTTGGAGTTCTGAGCAAGGGAGAGGAGCCTCACGGCGACGCCGAACGCAGCCTGCGAGACGGGGAGGCCTTCTGGGAGAAGGTGATCCACGACGGGTCCAGGATCGTTGCCATCGAGCGCCCAGAACAACAACCCTTCGAGCGGCGCCTCGAAGCCCTCTCGGACGGCGCGGCGGACCGACGTTCTGCGGACACCTTCGGCGTGCCTCGGGACACTCCTCACCGCCGGAGCCTCCGACTCCATCGCCTTTAGCACTCTCGAGCGACTCTCCACGAGCGGCATCGTGATGCACTTGACGGTCTCGGAGATCAGCGGACGCGCATGAGGACCGAGGGTCTCGAACGCCGCCTTACCCGACTCTCGAGCGGCGATCGCGTCGAAGAGATGCTGCTCGAGCTTGGTCTGATCTCCGTAGAGCTCTCGCGGCAGTGGTGCGCCCGGCGTCGCGCCGATGCTGGCGAGCAGCAGCTTGGCTGCCGCGATTCGGGCCGGGATCGAGCGCTCGATGCGGATCTCGGAATTCGTAATCATGACTCCGGTCCGCAGGTCGATCCGCAGGACGTCCTCGCCTCCCGCGCCCGCGAGAGCGAGCTTCTTTCCATCGAAACCCATCACTTCGGCGTCGCCGCCGTTCTCGACGAAGCCGACCGTTTCCCAACCGTCCGCCGGGAGAACGGTGCGGCCGTAAGAAGTGAAGTCGATGGGGGTGCCTTCCGACGCAGCGTCGCTCGCAGACCATGAGCTCGTGGCCTCGTCGTAGCGCGCCCAGCGCTGGAGGTGCGTCTTCTTCGCCTGGTACGCGATGGCCCAGCCTTGGTCGGTGCGCAGGCCGAAGGAAGGTGAGTCGAAGTCAGGGAGCTTCAGGGGCGCGGTCTTCTTGTCCGGCCCGAGGTGAATGCTCTCGATGCCGCGCCAGTTGGCGTGAACGATGACCGGGAAGCTTCCAGGCGGGCCTTCGAGCACGCTCGAGCTCGCGTCGTCGAGCTCTTGGATGACGCTCAAGGACTCGTCGACGAGGTAACTCTCCCCACTCACCGAGACGACCATCGTACGAAGCGAGGGTTGGAGCCCGCTGTTCCAGGCGTAGCCCCCTTCCTCGCCAAAGACCCCCTTGGCCACGGGCTTGGTCAGGTCGGTGTCGAACATGGTGACGGTTCGGTCCTTGAGGGTGACGATTCGAAGGCCCATCGAGGTGACCCACTGAGTCGCCTTCGAAGCGCCTTTGACGTTTCCGCTCGCGACCACGCGTTGTGTTTTGCCGTCGGCGGAGACTTCGGTGAGTGCGATTTCCTTGACCGGGTCGTCCGACCATCGATCCTTGGGGCTCTTGGCCCACAAGAGCGAGTAAGCGCCGGTCGGGGTGCGTTCGACACTCAGGAGATCGATGGCGTCTCCGAGCTCACTCTCCGGTCGAAGGAGCTTTTCGACGACTGGGTCGAGGTAGATGTTGCCCGCGGCCGCGCGGATCGTTTCGTCGACGACCTGCCGGCACTCGGCCGCCTCGCGGAGCTTTCCCTGATCGAGCTGGTGAGCGAGGCGCGCTGCGTTCGCAAACTCAGCGTCCTCGGCCGCGCGTTCGATGAATTTTTCGGTGGCGATCGTCGTGGCTCCCACGCCCACGGGTCCGAGCGATCGGAGAGTTGCGAGGACACGCTCCCACGCCTCGAGCCCGCTGCCCGATTGGAGATCGCGGGCGAGGCGCAAGCCGATCAGCGGCGCGAGCTCGGCGAGCTGCTCTGCTGCGGTGTCTGGGGACAGAAGGGACAGCGCCTCACCGAGCAGCGGGACGATCGGCGCGCGATAGGAGTCACCGTCGTCACCGTCACCGTCGTCGGCTTCGGTGACCCCTTCCGATCGCGACAGGCAAGCGACGAGCGCACCGACCCACGCGGCCTCGAGCCCTGGGAGCGACCGAACGACCGAGGTGGTCTGTCCGTTGATTTGTCGCGGTCCGATGGCGTCGGCCACGTCGGAGAGTAGGTCGTACAAGACGACGAAGGAGCTCAAGTCTCCGGTGGCGGTCCGGAGGGCCTCTTCGAGGGATGCGGAGCGGTCCCAGAGGACGTCGCGATCGATCTCCGCGACGCGCGAGAGCGCACGATCGGCCGCGAGCTCGAGTCTCTCGCGATCGGCGCTTCTCGGTTTTCTCGACAACATCGAGAGGGTCGCGCCGAGAATTCGTTCGGCCTCCGGGCGCGCGGACGAAGCCATATCGACGATCGTCTCGGTCAGCACGACTCTCCCGTAGGGCGTCAGCTCGGGGTTGAGTCGAGCGATGCGTTCCCACACGTTCGTCCGCCACACCTCCCCGTCGGCGGACGCCTGCGAGCGCGTCCAGAGCTCGCTCAGCTTCCTCCTGAGGAGTGAGGTCTCGCCGTGGTCCGCGGTGGCCGCGTCGCGCCAGCTGGCGGACTTTTTGGCGGTGTTCCAGAACGAAGCGAGGCCCGAGGCAAACAGGACGTTCGATTCGTACAGCGCGTCGAATCCGGTGACTTTGCCCTTCACCGCGGCGTTTCGGAGGTCCTTGATGAAGTCACCAGGCAGCGGCCGGCCCGACTCCATGAGTCGGCGAAAGACACGAAAACCAAATCCCAGCGCGGTCTCGACCGAGTGTTTTTTTTGTACGGTGTCCCACGTAAACTCATAGAGCTTCGTGTTGAACACGCCGTCGTCGGCCGCGGCGAGCACGGTGCGAGCGAGGGCGGAGACGTCGATGTTCTTGTCCTTCTCCACGAGCTTCAGCAAGTTGCCGAGCATCTTGGACGCGTAGGTCGCGTTGTCGTAGCGCTGGAAGGTCGACGCGGCGTCGACCCACATCTCGAAGGCGACCTCGGCCCCGAGCTTCTTGAAAGCGACCTGGAGAGGAATGACGTCTCGCTCGGCGCGCCCTGGCTTCGAGGGCGCTTGTTTCATGGCCTTCAAGTAAGCCTTCTCGACGCTGCGGAGCTCCTCGAGCTGCTTTGGGTCCTTGGAGAAGCTCGCGTAAAGACGCGCTGGAAAGGGCACCGGCTGGCGCGACTCGAGCCTCAGGAGCTGCGCGTCCTCGGCCTTGTAGCCCAGGTGATCGAGCGCGATCTTCTGACTCGGCCAAGCGTAACCGCGAATCTCCTCCACCCTGACCTTGTCCTGCCGCGAACGAAAGCGGACGAGGTAGATCGGTTCGAGGTCCGGCCGCGTGCCAGCTAGCTCGATCGCCTGTTTGCCGGTCAGGCCGAGCTCGGCCAGCGACGCGCTCCCTCGCGCGGCGATCAACTCATCGAGCGAGGGTCTTTGGGTCTCGGTCGAATTCATGGTCATTGTTTGTCCCCTTCGAACATCTCTTCCACCCTCCAGAGCGCCGCGGTGGAAGCGAGCGCCTCCACGCGGTCGAAGATCGTCAAGGCTACGTTCGCCAAAGGTGGGCTCGCTTCGAACGCGAGCGCCCCCCGGTGCTCCAATTGCCGAGCGAGCTCCGACATGGATCGCGACAGATCCGTGAGCCCCAAGGACTCCGCGCGAGCACTGAGCGACCTCCATGCGCGGACCGAGTCCGCCCCGGCGGAGACCGCCCCCGTGCCGACCAGGGCCGACAACGCGGAGCGCGTGTCACCGACGAATCGATCGATACTCATGACGGGATCTCCAGCGACTTGTAAGTCAGGTGCTGCGGAGCGCCCTTGTCGTAGTATGCGGTGATCGGCTCGATCCAGAGGTCGCTCGAGTCGAGCGAGAACCTCGCGAACAGCACCTTCGGCTGTGCCCTCGCTCGCGCCATCTTCTCGAGGTTGTCGATCCACAGCGACCGGTCGTCTCGATAGTGTGTCACGATCGGCAGAAACGGTCCGGCGGTCGTGGCGATAAAGAACCGAAGCCGCTGAGTAGCGCGATCGAACTCGGGCGGGGTACACGCCGACATCGGGATCAGCGCAACAGGCGGCGAGGCGGGTGGACGACCGAGGGCGTCGAAGCCGAGCCTGCGCGCGATCCGCACGGCGTCTGCGATGCCCGCGAAGCTCGCGTTTCTGAGCTTCGGATCGTCGAGGGCGAGGGCAGAGCGCTTGGCCAGCTGAGTCTTCTTGGAACCGGAGAGTCGGCCCGAATCAGGGGCGAGCTCCGCGCCGGAGACGAGAAATCGCCCGCGGGCGAGCTCGGCATAGCCGACCGCGGCGCCGCCGAACGCGGGTTCTGCGGCCAGCACGTCAGGCGTCGATACTTGCTCGACCGGGCGCGCATTTCCTCGGGTCAGGATCCGGCCCGTCCGCAGATCGGTGACATAGGCCGTCACGCCGACGAACCCTGCGTCGCTCGTCCAGGCCTCGAACCCGAGCCCCTGAACGTCGAGCACTGCGATGGGTTCGTACTCCTGCTGAGTTGCTCCGGCAAAGTCGAACAACGGGAGATGTCCAGTGTTGGCCCGCAGAGCGCGGGCGAGGTTCCGCACGATCGCGAGCTCGCGGAGCACTCGAAGCTCCGAGGTCGTCACGACTCGCTGCTGAAACTGCGCCAGCACCTCGCGAAGCGACTCGAGTCGCCTCCGAAGGCGACCCAGCCCGGCGTTTCGAGGAGCGCCGTCTCGGACTCCGATCGTTTGAGCAGAAATGATCAGCCCGTCGACTCTCTCGAGCGTCGCGGGGCTGGTCCTCGAGAGCCCGAAGCTCACTAACTCCGCCACGAGCCGGTCCACTCGGTCGAGGATCGGTTGGAACCGCGTGAGATCCTGATCCGGCAGCTTCTCGCCCGATCTGGGGGTAGCCACGGCCTCGGGGGGCGTCAGCGACGCGGATTTTGTGCGGGTGGCTTCGGTCCGAACCGATCCCTGCTCGCCTCTGGCCCAGCGGACCGCCACCGCTCGGTGGACACACGCCGAGGCCGAACCCATCGGACAGTCACACTCGAGCTTCGTTTGGACTCGCCGAACTCTCGCCGCGCCCACGCGAAGTGAGTCGTCGTCGATCTTCGCCGCTCGGAGGCTCGAACGCTGCGCCGCTGCTGCGAGGCCCGGCGAGAGCTCGAGCTCCACGGCAAAACGCGGGTCGGCGCCTAGCTCCTCGGCAGGCGCACCCTCCGAGATGGGGTCGGTGAGTCCTCGTGCGGCCAGCGCGGTGTGCAGGCACACACGGTCGCGAACAGGACAGTCGCAGCGCCACGACCGAGCATCCGTCTCGGGCGACTCAGCGAGCTCGAGGACGAGCCTTCGACCGGTCGGCGTGACGACCGTCGCTCGTTTGTCGTCCAACGAATATTCAAACTCGAATCGGGCCTGGGGATTCTTGCGCTCGATGATCGCGTGGAGAGACGAAGCGTTCTTTCGGCGATCGGAGACGATCCAGGAGGCGAGCGCGGTTTCGAGCCCCGACGAAGCTTCCATCATGCGGCACCTCGAACGTGTTTGGCGATCCACTCGGCGAGGTGGGCGGGGGTCATCGCCGCGACCGGCATGCCGAGGGCGACGAGCTGCTTGGCGATTTGTCGATCGAAGTCAGGCGAGCCATCACTTCCCAGAGCGGCGAGGCCCAACACTTTCACGCCGCCGTCGATGAGCTCCTTCACACGGGCGTAAAGGGGCTCGGGGGGTCCGCCCTCGTAGAAGTCGGACAACACCACCACGATGGTGTTTCGTGGTTGGCGAACGAGCTTGGAGGCGTAGCCGACGGCGCGCTGGATGAGCGTGCCGCCGCCGAGCTGGACCGAGAAGAGGACCTCGACCGGGTCGTGTGCGATCTCGGTCATGTCGACGACCTGAGTATCGAAGGCGACCAAGTGAAATTCGATCTCCGGGACGGACGCGAAGATCGCGCCCATGATCGCGCTGTAGACGACGCTGTCGAGCATCGACCCTGATTGATCGACGAGCAGAATGACTTTCCAGGAGGCGTGGCGGCGTTTTCGGGCGTGGAAGCGGAGCTGTTGGATGCCGAGGGTGGACGTTTGGGGGTCGTAGTTCTTGAGGTTCGCCCGGACGGTGCCCCAGGGGTCGAGGTTCGAGGCAATCTTGAGTCGGCTTCGCCTCGTTCGATCCAGCGCGCCGGTGAGCGCGGGCCGGACGCTGACAGAGAGTTTTTGGTACAGGTCTCGGACCACTTTTTCGACGATTCGGCGGGCCTGTTCACGGGCTTCGGTGGGGATTTGAGATCGAAACTGGACCAAGAGTTTCAGCATCTCCTCGGACGGCTCGATGGACTCGAGGGTCTTTGGGTCTCTGAGGAGCTCGGTCATGCCGAATTTCTGGAGGGCGTCGCGCTCGACGATCTCGAGGCATTCTTTGGGGAAGAGATCGCGGACGTGGGCGAGCCAGTCGGGGGGAGTGAGTGCGCTGGCGCCCAGGCCGCCGCGGCGTTCGCGTCGCATCCCTCGGCCTTGGGAGTATGCTCGGTCGTACAAGAAGCCGAGGTGTCGATCGAGGTCCAGCATCGATGGGTCGGAGGCGAGCGGCTGATTGAGGGCGGGGTCGGCGAAGGCTCCGAGCACGAGCCTGAGTCTTTTTCTCGCTTCACTCACGGGTTGCCTCCCCAAGCGCGCTCGGCGTCCACGTAACTCTCTTCCCAGGTCGACAGGCGCGAGACGACCTCGGGAGGTGCGGCGAGCATCGCGGTGGCGTCTTCCTTGGACACCCCGAGCTCCTTGGCGGCGCGTTCGGCGACGGCGTTCGTCTCCGCCGGAGTGAGCCTCGTGAGGGCTCGGCGGAGTGACGGAAGTGACGCGAGGAAATCATCCCACTCGCTCTTTTCGATGTGTTCGAGGAGCGCGGTGAGCAGCGCGGAATCTCCGAGGAGGGCCTGGCGCGAAACAGCCAACACTCCCTCCAGGTAGGCGCCGAGCCCGTCGTGTTTGGTACGTCCGCGAGAGAGACTTTCGAGGTGTTTGGCGAGCGCCTCGAGGTTGCCCACGCCGAGCTGCAACAGGAATCCATCGAGCGCTCCGAAGATGGACGGACTCTTGGCGCGGGCGACGTCGCGAGCGGCCTTGGCGTGATCGAGCAGGAGCTCTCTGGAGGGGGAGAGCTTCGCGTCGGTGAGTGCGACATCGAGCAGCCCACTGAGCGCTTCGAGGACCTGATCGATGCGATCGGGGCTGACGCTCGCCAGCTTCTCGAGGCGGAGTGCGCCTTGCACGTAGGCCTGCTGTGCGAGCTGTGGGAGCCCTCGAACCATCGAGGCTGAGAGTCGCTCGCGTCCTTTGAGTACGGTGCGGAGGAGCTGCGCTGCGCTCAAGAGGGAGATTGGGTCGTCGTCCGAGAACATGCTGGCGGCGAGCCGCGGGACCAGTCGTTCGGCGTGGCCGTGGAGCCCCATGACCAGGCCGCCGAGGAGACTCTTGGCGAGCTCGGCGCTCTTGCCCTCGGCCTCCTTCACGGCTTTCACGAGGAGCGCGGCGGCGACGTCTTCGACACTCGAGCCCAAGTGCGACAACTCCGAGAGTCGAGTCTCCACTTCGGGGACGTATTGAAGGGCCCAATGTTCGATCGTGAGGTGAAGATCCTCTCCCGTCGACAAGTCGGGTCCGCGTTGCTTCTGCGCGAATGGGATCTCGAGGTAGTTGGTCTGATGGAAGAAGCGCGAGCGCGAAAGCGCCAAGTCACTCTTCCAGATCTCGAGCTCCTGGGCCTGTGGCCTGCCGTGCTCGAGCGGTAGCCGGAGCTTTTGGAGGCGCTGATTGAAGTCTTGGATGAGGGGGCTCTGTCCGGCCGAAGGCCCGAGCTTACCCACCCGAGTGCCTCGCATGACTTCGGCGAGCGCACTCTGTACTCGGGCGCCCACGAGGCCAGTGTCTCCTTTGACGAAGCACGATCGTGCTGCCTCGATGACTTCGACGCGCCCCACGTGCGGGCGACCTCGGAAGCTGGCGAGCTCCGTGGCAAACGCCGTCGCCGAGATGGCGTCGGCGGTCCCGAGGATCTCACCGTCGCGCCGAGCCAACCTGCTCGCTTCGACCAGCGTACGCTCCGCGGCGTGGGCGAACGGGGTGAGCTTGTCGCGGTGATCCCAGACGAGCTGATAGAACTCGGGGCCCGACATGCCGGACGCATAGCCGAGCAGGGCGTCGAGGCGAGGGAAGGTGTACGGAGCCAGGAAGACCTCCGCGTCCTTGTGGCTCTTGGCTTTGGGCTTGCTCTCGCGCAACGCTACGGTGTGAAACGCGCCGGTGACGACGGCGATCTTCGCGTGCTTTTTCTGTGCGTCCGTAAGGTGCCAGGCCATGAGCTCCTCGCGCTCGAGCGTTTCGTCAGCTTCGAGCTCCTTCGCCGAGTACCCTTGGCGCGAGAGGAGTGCGTAGGCGGTGACCTTGACCGCCCAGTCGTGAGGGGAGAGGTCCCAACCGCGAAGCTCGAAGAGAGTCTCCCAGACCTCATCGAAATCTCGACAGCCGGACTCCGCGATCAGCGCCTCTGTGAAGCTGCTCCTCGCCAGCGGGCCGTCCTCGGCGCTCCCCAGGGTCTCTTCGGGCGCGTTGGCGTGCTCGTCGTCGATCGGCTCGTGCCTCCCGCCTCGTTCTCCGAAAGACAAATCGATGAAGCGAAGCTCGGCGCCAAGCGACTTGCCCACTCGCAGCGCGACGAGCTCCGGTGAGTAGTCGCAAAATGGGTAATACGCGCGGCCTACGACTTCACCGTCTCTGCGGGCGGTGGCCACCAAAGAGAAGGGCGTGACGTGCTCGGGGTCGCTCAAGACCTCGATGCGATCATTGTACGCGGAGGGTCCTTCGATGAGGATCGCGGTGGGTTTGGTTTTTCGGAGCCACCGCTCGAGCTGTCGAGCGCAGGTGGGGCTATGGTGGCGGACCGGAAAGAGCGCCACACCCGTCGACCAACCGAGAATCTCGTCGACTCGCTTCTCGAGCTCCCGAGGAGTCTTCCATTCGATCGCCACGATCACCTCCCGCGACATGGGTCGTCCGACCCAGATTCGTCCGACCCGGATTCCTCACCTTCGTCGGGCCAAGGTACTCAGGTCTTGGGCGCTTTGGGGAGCAACGCGGAGGCCTCATGGAGCGCGGACCAAGCTCCGCCGTGGCGTTTGGCGCGTTCGCGGACGACCACCTCGAAGTAATTCGCGAGCCTCGGCAGATCGTCGACCGCGTCCTTCACGACGGCTCCGGAGAGGTGCTGGACCATGTGCGCGGGCTCGACCTTGTGAGTTCCGTAGTAGAACGCGTGGAGCCCCGCGGCGTACGCCACACCCACCGCTTCGGCCGTGGAGAGTGCGGTGGACGGCTTTTCGACGCGCACGCCCTCCTTGCTCTCGCCTGATCGCATTTCCTGAAACGCCGTCACCAAGATCTCCACCACCTCGCGCGGCATGTCGACCTTCACGTTGGATCGAGCCAGGAGCTTGTTGGACTCACGGCGAACGAGCTCGATCTCCATGTCGAGGTCGCTGATCGATCGGACGGTCTCGAAGTTGAAGCGCCGCTTGAGTGCGGCGGACATTTCGTTGACGCCGCGATCGCGAGAGTTAGCGGTGGCGATGAGATTGAAGCCTTCCTTGGCAAAGACGACCGCGGACTCCGCGCGAAGCTCGGGGACGAGCATGACTTTGTCGGACATGACCGACACGAGGCTGTCCTGGACCTCGAGCGGGCACCGGGTGAGCTCCTCGAAGCGGCAGAGCTTGCCCTCCAACATGGAGGTATAGAGCGGAGAGGGCACGAGCGCGTCGGGCGTGGGGCCCTTCGCGAGGAGCGTTGCGTAGTTCCACGAGTATTTGATGTTGTCTTCGGTCGTAGCCGCGCTGCCCTGGATCGTGAGTAGGCTCGTGCCCGAGATCGCGGCGGCGAGGAGCTCCGACAGCATCGATTTCGCCGTGCCCGGATCGCCGATCAACATGAGGCCGCGGTGCGAGGCCAGGGTCACTACGCTGCGCTCCACGAGCGCGTCGTCGCCGAAGAATTTCTGGGAGATCTCGAGGTCCTTTTTGCCCACCTTCTTTCCGCGAGACCCGAGGATGAAAGTGGCGACCATCCGCGGCGAGAGACGCCAGCTCGCGGGGCGAGGCGCCTCGTCGACGGACTCGAGCGCGGCGAGCTCGTCTCGATAGAGGACCTCGGAAGCGGGACGAAGGACGTTCTCGGCCATGGCACTGCCTCTCTCGTCGCGTCGTGCGACGCCTTGACGTTACATCCGCCCGGCGAGCCGGACGACGCCACTATCTCCAGACTCAGGGAGGAGTCAATGCGGCCGATGAAGGTGCCACCGTTCGCCGCCGCACTCGGACTCTTTCTACCTCCTGGGTTGCACGTCGGGGCTCGTCCTGGAAGCGCTCAGCTTGTGTCGCGCGTCCGCTCCAGCTAAGGATTACGGATCCGTGACGAACCCTTCCAAGGTGCCGGTGCTTTTGGCCAACCGCATCGTGGTGGTCGCCGATTCGGTCCACTATGTGGTCGAGCAGCTTCGCTCTCACTCGGCCTTCATGGTCGACGCCAAGGGCGATTCGGGAGTGTGGAGCCGCACGGATTTCGTCATCGGAGTCGAGGGAGTCGAAAAGGGGGTCGAGTTCAACGCTGATCCCGAGGATCTCGGGCTCGCTCGGCTTCGAATCAAATCCAAACCCGAAGCCCGGCGCCTCGCCATGGCTCTCATGGCCTTGGCGTTCGACAAGGTCGACGGGCCAAAAGAGAAGGCCCACACGAGCTCCGTGGCCAACCGGGCCGTCGTTCCTCCGGCGAAGGCGCTCCGACGCGTCCGAGCTCGTGAAGTCACAGAGATTGCCGAGCCTAGCGTAGGGGACGAATTTTTGGGTGAGTCTCAACCCACCACGAGCTCCCCAGCGCTCTCGGCGAACGCTCACCTGGCCCGAGACTTCATCGTCGACCAAGTCGCGACGCAAACCGCCTTCGCCGCTGGATTGACGCTGGGCCCCGCCTCGCCTGGCCAAAGGGTGGAATTCGAGGAGCTCGACACCCACCAGAACCGGACCGAGGCCGCTCCAGCCGTGAGTGTCGTGATCAACCCAGTCGAGCCTTCTGCCTTCGACGATCAGAAGACCCCGGGCTATCGAGAATTTGACGAGAAGACGCCAAAACCCGACTCCTCTCTCGAAGACGATTTGTGTATCGAGATCGAAGAGCTCGAGCCAGTGAGAGAGCAGCCGGAACCTATCAGCGCACTGGGGGACAAGCCCAAGCAAGCCGTGAGTCTGGGCTTTGCGGCGATCGACGAGGCCGAAGAGCGGACACCGAAGTCGATGAAGCCTCCGACGAAGAAGGCTCACGCAACAGGGGAGATCGGTATGAAGCGGAGGCATCCGACGCGAGGCCGCTCGTGAGTGGTCCGTCCATCGTTGGGGGTCGCTGAAAAAGGGCTTCGAAGCTCATGCCGCGGCTCGTGTATGCCGAGGCTCGTGTATGCCGATCATGTGCAACGTCGCGGCCCGCAACTCGAGCTCGCAACGCTACTATTGACAATAGGACGATGCTCTGTAAGCTCCGACCGTAATGGGAACGCGCCGACCGCAAGCGCTCGGTGAGCTCGAGGCGACCGTCCTGAGCGCGGCTGGGCGAAGGGCCTCGTTGACCGCTCGAAGCGTCTGTGATGCTTTGACTGTGGGAAATGCACGTCGTGACCTTGTGCCTACTATCGCCAGTAAGATTTGGCTCGCGGTCCTGCTGCTCCCAGGCCTTTCGCAGGCGGAGCCGATGGGCGAGCCTGAGTATGTCCAGGCGGTGCTCGCGCTGGGGCTCGAGCTGCGAGTGGCTGAGCGCGAAGTCTCGCTCGCTCGAGCGGACGAGGCCGGCGCGGGCCTGTGGCCAAACCCATCCATCGAGTGGGAGCGGCAGGCAGGACCCGGTGGTCACGAGGACAGGGTGTTCGCGTCCGTTCCCCTCGTGATCTCCGGACGACTTGGCCTCGAGCAGACCGTGGCGGAGCGAGGATCGCGGGCTGCCGAAGCACGCAGAGATCAGGCCCGCGCAGAGGTTCATGCAGAGGCGGCGCGGAGGTTCACCGCAGTGATCGCCGAGAAGGCGCGCGTGCAGGCGCTCGAGGCGTCGCTCGGCGCGTTGGTCGAGCTCGCCAAGGTCGTGCAGGCGCGGGCGCGAGCGGGTTCGGCGGCGGGCTACGAGACGCTGCGGATCGAAGTCGAGCGGGCTTCGGTGGAGGGTCTCCTTCGCGGCGCTTTGGCCTCCAAAGAGAGCGCATCTTTGGCTGCCCTGCAAATGCTGGGGCCTTCGACACGCGTACTTCCCGACTTTCGCGGCGCTTTGCCTCGAGAGTCGGCAGCCCTGTCGCTCGGCTCGTTGCTCGAGGGCCTCGAGTCTCGCCGCGCAGATCTCAGGGCGCTCGCGCTCGAGGCGGAGCGAGCGGACGCGGAGCTAGAACGGGCCGATCGCGGATGGGTTCCTGAACCCACGGTGCGCGCAGGAATCCTGCTCTTGGATGCAGGGGCAGGGCTCGAGACCGCTTACGTGGCGGGTCTTGCCGTCCCGCTCCGGCTGTTCGAGCGAAGTCAGGGCGAGGCCGCCCGAGCCTCCGCGATGCGTTCGCTCTTGGAGGCAAAGCGGACTCAGTTGCTGCACTCGGCTCGATCCCGAGTGAGTGCGGCGGCAGAGGCGCTCTCGAGCAGGCGTGAGCAGCTGGACCTGCACCGGACCGAGGTAGTCCTTCGAACGGAGGAGCTTCGCGCGATCGCGAAGGCCGCCTATGAAGGCGGGTCTGCGGATCTACTCGTGCTCGTCGACGCGGAGCGGGCCGCGCGGGAGGCCCAACTCATTGGCATAGACCTCGCCCGCGGGCTCGTCGACGCGGAGACCGAGCTCCTCTTTCTTGCCGGCGTCCTCGACGGCTCGGCTGGGAGCACTCATCCATGAGATATTCGTTTGGAACGCTCTTCTGCGCTCTACTCGGGTGCGTTCAGCACGAGCACGCCCACCCTGCTGGCGAGGGAGCTCACGGTTCGGCCGAGCCTGAAGCTCCGACTTTGTCGGTCACGAGCTACCAGAGCGGTCTCGAGCTGTTCATGGAGTATCCATCGCTCGTGGTCGGCCGGCCCTCTTGGCTCGTCGCTCACTTCACGGACGCGCGTGACCCAGGCGGATTTCGAGTGGTGACCGCGGGGCGCGTGACGGTCAAGCTGAGCTCTCCAGGGTCGGAGCAGACGTTCGTCGCCGAGAAGCTGCTTCGCGACGGGATCTTCAAGCCGGAGGTCACTCCCGCGCGCCCCGGGCCTGCCACGCTCGTACTCACTCTGGAGGGTCCCCAAGTTTCGGGCGTGGTGGAGGTCGGTGAAGTAATGGTGTTCGCGAGCGTGGCGGAGGCCATCAAGGCGGCTCCAGAGGAGGCCGCCGGGACCGAGCGAGCGTTTCCGTTCTTGAAGGAGCAACAGTGGAAGACGAGCTACGCCACAGCCTTGGCGGAGCAGAGAGCTCTTCAGGGGGGCGTGCGGGCGAATGGGGAGCTCGAGCCGGTCGCGGGGCAGTCTGCTGAGTTGTCGGCTCCGGTCGCGGCAAGGGTTCAGGTGGGAGAGGCGGTGCCTTTCCTTGGCCAGCAAGTCAGGCGCGGCCAACTCTTGGTCCGGCTGGTGCCGACGTCGGTGGCCAGCGCCACGGACTTTGCGGCGATCGAGCTCGAATGGAGTCGTGCGCAATCCGAGCTCGGCCTGGCCGAGCGGGAGCTCTCGCGCGCCGAGGAGATGCTGGCCGCAAAAGCGGTCCCCGAGAAGCAGGTAGACACCGCCCGAGTCGCCCGAGAGCTCGCGCTGGCGCGCGTGACCGCCGCCGAGCATCAACGCGACCTCTTTCGGAGCACTCAGACTGGCAAGGCACCCGGCGCAGGAGCGACCTTCGAGCTGCGCTCCCCGCTCGACGGCGTCATCTCCTTCGCCAGAGTCACTCCAGGCGCCGTCGTCGAAGCCGGCGCGCGTCTCGTCTCCGTGGTGAACGCAGAGAAGCTGTGGCTCGAGGCCAAGGTCTACGAGCCCGACGCGCCGCTGATCGAACGCTCCCCAGGCGCCGCTTTCACCGTCGCTGGGTTTCAGAGAGAGTTCGTCGTCGACGAAAAGAACGGTCGCCGAGTTGCCGTCGGCGCGGTCGTCGATCGCGCGACGCGCACCGTGCCGATCATCTTCGAGCTCTCGAACCCCGGGGGCCTGCTCAAACCAGGCATGTTCGCGAAGGTCACACTCTTCACTGGAGAGACCGTGCGCACTCTCTCGGTCCCCGAGTCTGCGGTGGTCGACGACAACGGCAAGCCCATCGTGTTCGTCATGGATGGCGGTGAGTCGTTCTTCAAGCGAGTCATCAAGATCGGGATTCGCTCGGCGGGCTACGTGCAGGTGCTCGAGGGGCTCCGCGAAGGGGACCGCGTCGTCTCTCGCGGTGCTTACGAAATCAAGCTCGCCACGGCTTCGGGGACGATCCCCGAGCATGGCCACCAGCACTGAGGCGTAGAAGAATGAACCGCCTCATTCGCTGGTCGATCGAACATCGTTTGCTCGTCGTCGCGCTCTCCGTGCTGCTCCTCGTAGCTGGCTTCGACACGGCGAGGAAGATGCCGGTCGACGTGTTTCCCGACCTGACCGCGCCCACGGTCACCGTGCTCACCGAGGCCCATGGCCTCGCCCCTGAGGAGGTCGAGACACTCGTGACCTTTCCCATCGAGACCGCGGTGAATGGCGCCACCGGCGTCCGACGCGTACGCTCCGCCTCCGGCGTCGGTATCTCGATCGTGTGGGTCGAGTTCGAGTGGGGCACGGATATTTACGTGGCGCGACAGGTCGTCAACGAGAAGCTCCAGCTGGTCGGCGCTCAGCTGCCCAAAGACGTGCTGCCGCCCGCGATGGCCCCGATCTCGTCGGTGATGGGTGAGATCCTCTTTCTCTCCGTCGCGTGGGATCAGGAAGCGCCGGACGACGCCGGGCGCCTGTCGCAGATGATGGAAGCGCGGAGCGCCGCGGACTGGGTGATTCGGAAGCGGCTTTTGTCGGTCGCCGGAGTATCGCAAGTCATACCCATTGGCGGCGCGGTGAAGCAGTATCAGGTCCTCTTACGCCCAGAAGCGCTCGACGGATTCGATGTCGATTTCGAACAAGTCGCCGACGCGCTTCGAACGACCAACCAGAACGCGTCGGGCGGATTCTATGTCGAGAGTGGTCAGGAGTATCTCCTTCGCGCGGTCGGTCGAGCGACCAGCCTCGAAGACATCGTCGGCACCGTCGTGACCGTCCGCGACGGTCAGCCGATCACCGTGGGTCAGGTCGCGAACGTAGCGTTGGGTGCCAAGATAAAACGCGGCGAAGGCAGCGCGAACGCAGCTCCAGCGGTCATTCTCGCGATCTTGAAGCAGCCGGCCGCCAACACCCTCGAGCTCACTCGCCGACTCGACCTCGTGCTCGACGAGCTCGCTCCTACCCTCCCGAAAGGCATGGTGGTCAATCGGAACATCTTTCGCCAGTCCGATTTCATTTCGGTCGCCATCCGCAACGTGTCGGTCGCGCTGCGCGACGGCGCGATCTTGGTCGCGATCATCCTGTTCCTCTTCCTGATGAACACCCGAGCGACCTTCATCTCACTCACTGCCATCCCACTCTCTCTGGTCGTCGCAGTGCTCGCGCTCAAAGCGCTGGGAGTCACACTCAACACCATGACCATCGGCGGGCTGACGATCGCCATTGGAGCGCTGGTCGACGACGCCATCATCGACGTCGAGAACGTAGTCCGGCGGCTCCGAGAGAACGCTCACGCTCCACCCGGAGAGCGTCGCCCTCTCGACGAGATCATCTTTCGGGCGTCGATCGAAGTCAGGACTTCGATCGTGTTCGCGACCCTCATCATCGTCCTGGTGTTCCTGCCCCTGTTCTTCCTAGCTGGCCTCGAGGGTCGAATGCTCGCGCCGCTCGGGCTCGCATATATCGTGGCCATCTTTGCCTCGCTGGTCGTCGCGGTGACGCTCACGCCGGCGCTCTGCTCGTACCTTCTGAGAGGTGGACGAACGCTCGCGCACGGCGACGGTCCGCTGCTCTGGTGGTTGAAGGGCCGTTACGAACCCACGCTCGCTTGGTCGCTCGCCCATCCAAAGCTCGTGTTGGGCGCGGCGGCGTTAGCGCTGATCGCGACGCTTGGAACACTCCCCTTCCTGGGTCGCTCCTTCCTCCCTGAGTTCAACGAGGGAACGCTGACCCTCAACGTCATCACACTTCCCGGCACGTCGCTCCTCGAGTCGGATCGGCTCGGGCAGCGCGTCGAACGAGCTCTCTTGTCCTTTCCGGAGGTGGTCTCGACCTCTCGTCGAACTGGTCGAGCGGAGCTCGACGAGCACGCCCAAGACGTCAACGCCGCCGAGGTCGATGTCAGCCTCGATCTCAGCAAAGGGACTCGCACCAAGCAGGAGCTGCTCGCGGAGCTCCGACGGGCGCTCTCTCAGGTCCCCGGCGCGGCCGTGACGATCGGGCAGCCGCTCTCTCACCGCATCGATCATATGCTGTCCGGTACACGAGCCAACGTCGCGCTCAAACTCTATGGCGACGACCTCGACCAACTCAGGACGCTCGCCGAGCAGGTCAAGAAGGTCGCGGAGAGCACACCTGGCGCCGTGGACGTCGGGATCGAGCAACAAATCGACATCCCCGAAATCGAGATTCGGGCCGACCGCGACGCCGTGGCGCGGTTCGGATTGACCACGGGCGAGCTCGCCGAGACCGTCGAGCGTGCCTTCGCTGGAGAGACCGTCGGCGCCGTGCTCGAAGGCCAGCGCTCCGTGGAGCTCGTGGTGAGGCTCGACGACTCCTCCCGAAGCGACCTCGAAGCGATCGGATCCACACTCATCGACACTCCGGCGGGGCCCCGGGTTCCGTTGCGTCTGTTGGCGACCCTCGTCCGAGAGTCCGGTCCCAACACGATCAGCCGAGAGGGTGTACAACGCAAGATGGTCGTTCAGGCCAACGTGGCCGGTCGCGACCTGACTTCGGTCGTCGACGACATCAGGGCCCGCATCGCCAGCAGCGTCCAGTTTCCGGAGGGTTATTACATCGTGTTCGGAGGACAATTCGAGAGCGCCGAGGAGGCCACGAGGACGATCGGGCTCTTGTCGATACTCGCCATTGCCGGAATCTTTCTTCTCCTTGCGCTGGCGCTCTCCTCGATGAGGAATGCGCTCTTGACACTCATCAACCTTCCGCTCGCGTTGATTGGAGGGATCATCGCGGTCGCGCTGACTTCGGGAGTCGTGAGTGTCGCCTCGCTCGTAGGATTCATTACTCTGTTTGGGATCGCGACCCGCAACGGCATCCTCATGGTGAGTCACTTCGAGCACTTGATCGAGGAGGAAGGGAAGTCACTGGCCGAGGCGGTCGTCGTGGGCTCGGTGGAGAGACTCGCGCCCATCCTCATGACCGCGTTGTGTGCGGGGCTGGCGCTGGTCCCCCTCGTGCTCGCGGGCGATGAGCCGGGGAACGAGATCCAGGCGCCGATGGGTGTGGTCATTCTGGGAGGCCTGTTGTCTTCGACACTTCTCAACATGGTGGTCGTGCCGGTGCTGTTCAAGTTGTTCGGGAAGCCGCCTCTGAAGTCGACCAGAGACACGCCCGAGGCCGTTCTGATTCCCTCTGCGGCGGAGCTGCCGCGGCCGACATGATCGGAGCCAACGAGAAGGTTCGCGGGGCCGTGTTCGGTCTGAGCGCGGCGGCCCTGTTCGGGTTGTCTGCGCCGCTCGCGAAGCTACTTCTGGGTGAAGTCCGACCCGTGCTGCTCGCGGGCCTGCTGTACCTCGGCGCGGCGATCGGCCTTTGGCTGCACCGAGGGCTGAAGGGAGCCACGAAGGAAGCACCGCTTGGCCGGGCGGACGTTCCCAACCTCGCGCTCGTGGTGATTCTGGGAGGAGTAGCCGGGCCTGTCTCGATGTTGGTGGGCCTGAGTCGGGTCGGAGCGCTCACCGGGTCGCTCCTCCTCAATCTCGAGGCGCCGTTTACGGTCTTGGTGGCCGTCCTGTTTTTCCGCGAGCACCTCGGGATCGATGGGACGGTGGCGGTCGCGCTGATTCTGGGCGGAGCCTTGGTGTTGAAGCTCCAGCCCGGAGGCGTAGGCGCGGACGCGCTCGGAGTAGCGCTGTTGGGTGTCGCTTGTCTGTGCTGGGCGATCGACAACAACCTCACCCAGAGGCTCTCGCTCCGCGACCCATTTGCGATCGTTCGCGTGAAGACGCTGGTGGCGGGCCTCGTCAACACGGTGCTCGGGCTGACGACGAATTTCGGTCCCCTCCCGGAGCCGCCGTTCGTGGCCGCTGCGCTCGTGCTCGGGTCACTGAGCTACGGAGTGAGTGTGGTGCTCGACGCCTACGCGCTCAGGCTGATCGGCGCGGCTCGCGAGGCCGCGTACTTCGCGACGGCGCCCTTCGTGGGCGCGCTCTTCGCCGCCGCATTGTTGGGGGAGGGCTTCGAGTGGGGCGACTTCGCTTCGATGGGGGCGATGGGACTCGGGGTCGTCTTTCTCCTTCGGGAGCGACATACTCACGAACACACGCACGAGGAGCTGAAACACGAGCACCTGCATGAGCACGACGCCCACCACCAGCATGAGCACCGCGCGGCGGATCCGGCGGGCGAGCCTCACAGCCATCTTCACACGCACCCGGCGCTCGTCCACGACCACCCGCATGTGTCTGACGGGCATCATCGGCATCGCCACTGAGTTCGGGCCTGCGGTGAGCCAGCGGGTGGAGTGGAAGGGGCTTGGGCTCGAGCCCTCAGCCGCTGTGCCGTGTTCGCGGCGCTTGGCGAGCTTCTGAAGCCGATAAAACCGCGAGCTGGTCTCGAACCTCCTCCGATCCGTAGTCGAACGGGAGCCAGGGGACACGCCCATGCTGATCATGCCGAGTCCGCGGGCGTTCTTTGTTCCCTGACGATTCCCAGGCTTGTTCTGGGCCCGCCTCCCCCCGCGCTTCGATGTCTGCTAGCTTTGGCTCCGGTGGGCGTTCCAGAAACCGCCGTGGGCACGGACCCGCTGATCGGATCGATGGTGGCTGGGCGCTACCGTATCACCGCGCGTCTCGGCGAGGGCGGCATGGGGATCGTGTATCGAGCGGTACAGTCGGCCCGAGCGCTCGAGCACCCGGTGGCGATCAAGGTCCTCAGGGCGCTCGCGCTCGGCGACGATACGCGGCAGAAGCGGTTCGAGAACGAGATTCGAATCATCGCGAGCCTGAAGCACCCGAACACCTTGAAGCTCTTGGACGCGGGCACGCTCGACGACGGGCGGCCGTTTGTGGTCACCGAGCTGCTCGAAGGCCGGACTCTGGCCGAGCTCCTCGAGGTCGAGAAGCGGCTCGAGCCCGCGCGGGCGCTCCGGATCGCCCTTCAAGTCGCGGGCGCGTTGAACGAAGCGCACACCGCCGGGGTCGTACACCGGGACTTGAAGCCCGCCAACATTTTCGTCCAGACCATCGCGGGACAAGAGATCGCCAAGGTGCTGGACTTCGGGCTCGCGAGGGACGAGAACCTTCCGACACTCACCCAACCCAATCAAACTTTCGGCACTCCGGCGTACATGTCTCCGGAGCAGTGTCAGGGGCTGCGCGTCGGACCCAGGAGTGACTTGTACTCATTTGGGGCGATCTTGCTCGAGTGTCTGGCCGGCGAGCCCCTCTTCTCGACGACGGATCCGAGTCCCTTGGCGCTCATGTGGCTCCAGGTGGGTGAGGTGCCCGTGTCCCTTTCGGAGCGGCCGCTCGCCCGCGACGTCCCACCGGCGCTGTCCGACTTGGTCATGCTGATGTTGGAGAAGGAGGCTGACGAGCGGCCGGAGACCGTGTCCGTCGTGATCGATCGGATGAACGAGGTCCTGCAACTCATTCAGGCCCAGGCTCGCTCGACCTCCAATGGGAGTCGCAAGGTGCCGCCGATCGTCGCGCCCTTCGAGCCCATGGCAGACTCTCCGGCTTTGGAGCTCGATGCGGCCATGGGCAGACTTTTCGAGCTGGAGGGCGGGGACCTCGAGCTTGGGGGGGTAGGCGAGGACGTGCTGGCCGCGATCGCCCGAGGTGCGGATGGCGCGTGGGACGGGCCGACCGAGGACGCCGAAGGAGCGTGGGCATCGTCGGGGCCAAATCCAGACTCGCTTGGATTGATCGTCGTCGATCCTGCGCTGGCCGCTCTTTCCGCACGACGCGAAGAGTCTCCTGTGGCGGCCGCGCAGGCGAAGAAGAGCGTCGAGGAGTCTAGAGCCACCGCGAACGACGCAGGTCGCTCCGCGGGCTTGGACGAAGACTCGACGCTCGCGGTCGACGAGGAGCGCACGACCGCCGAAACGACCCAAGCAGAGTTGTCGGATCAATTCGCGGCGGCCTTCGTGACTCCGGGAGCGGACGACCTGCTGGAGGCGCCGCCCACGACCGATCGAGCTCCGGTCGTCTCGAAGGCGTCGAGGGATGATGAGACTCAGATTGAGTTTGGGTTCGACGACACCGTGCCGTCGACTGATTTCGCGGAGACGACGGAGAGAACTCAGCCTTCGGTAGAAGGGACCGGGCCGGGCGTGGCCGACGACGAGGTCACGGCGACTCAATCCGAGGTCGCGCCGACGCCGACACCCTCGAAGCGGCGCTTCGATCCTCGAGCGATCGACGTGGGCCCGTCGCTCTTGGTGCCGATGTCCCCGATTCCTCCGGCGAGCCAGTCTACGCCACCCGAGCGAAGCAAGGTCCATCGCGCAGCGGAGTGGTTGGTCGTGGCGCTCCTCGTCGTGTTGCTCATTCTGGCGCTGGTGATGGCGTCTCGCATCTTGTCGAGCTGAGCTCGGCCTGGTTGCGCGAGCTCAGACCGAGTCGAGCGCGCGAGCAACGGCTCGGAGGGCGCCGCGAGTGCGTGGAATCGATCGAAGCGAGCTCAGAACGAGTCGACGATCCCTGCGGGAGCTCGTTCGCGAGCGGCGAGCCCTCCGCTCAGACTCGCCAGAGAGGAAGTCGTCGATTCGGGGCTGGACTTCGACAGCGAACCAACTCACCTGTTACGAACGCCGCGGGCGGGGCGCCTCTGGCTTCGCGCAATCGCGACCTCGAGGACTGAGCCGACATATCGCAGCGCACCCCTGGGGAGCTCGAGCTTCGCACGAAGCTCGAGCTTCATGCGGAGCCCTCATCGCGCGGAGGACGATCGCTCAGGCCTCTCTGAAAACGTCCAGCGCCGCGCGACCGTGCGAAACACGAGAGGCTGATCGCAATCGGGGCCTCGTGCTTCGACAAATGTACTTCGGGGACGGACCGGCACCGTGTTCCCGCGACGATTTTCCGCCGAAGAGATCCTCGATGACGAAGCGTTCGCAGGCCGCATCCGCTACACTCTCCTGAATCCCGCGGACGCCAGGTTGGTGGCGAAATATCGTGATTGGCCTGGACTCGTCGCTTGGCCGCTCTTCAACGCCGGACGCGAGTTCAAGCGATTCAACCGTCGCGCGTTCGCTCGCGTCCTGCGAAAAGCAGAGCCCAGCCTCGAGCCCAAGCGCGAGGACTTCATCGAGACCGAGATCCTCGAACTCGCGCCGCTGCCGGCGGGCGTCGACGCCCAGGAGATCGAGCGCGAGGTCAAAGAGGAGGAGAAAAGACTCCGCGCCAAGAAGCCCCACGTACTCGGCCG